>JBNKGM010000006.1:0-87418 GCA_050289825.1 Robiginitalea sp. | reverse complement strand
CTGGTCGGGCTGAAAAGTTGGTTTGGGAAGAAGCAAGGGCAACGCCGGTTTGTGATTCCCATGCTTGACCGGCACCGGAAACGAGGAGCAAGGGATCAGCAGCTTCCGCGCGAAGCGGAGGAAGCGCTAATCCTGGTCGGGTTGAAAAGTTGGTTTGGGAAGAAGCAAGGGCAACGCCGGTTTGTGATTCCCATGCTTGACCGGCACCGTAGTGGAGGTGAATAGAGAGGTGGCAGCTAATCCGCGTACCGATTTTACGACATCCGCAAGTTTTTTCGGACTGCATCTTAAAATGCTTCGTAAACGCCTAGATTTTTTAGTATTTTCAAGACTTTGCCCCGCTAATTTTTAATTTTTTAGTTCTAATTTTTTTTTATCTTTAGCCCTAATAACTAATCTAAATTCAAGTTTGAAAAAATGAAAAAATTATTCTCATACCTGGCTGTGGCTGGGCTATTTGTCCTCGGTACAAATACGGTAAGCGCCAAGGCGTCTGCACTCGTTTCAAATGTGTCCTCCACCCTGGCCACTGCGACTGTTATGCTTCAAGATGAGGCTGTTGCCGCCGAAGCTGACAGAGGGTTCACACAGGTTCTTAAAGAACAATTTATTCAGGGGGGTGCCGGCTTCATGGGCATCGTACTGCTCTGTCTCATCCTGGGTCTGGCTGTTGCCATTGAGCGTATCATTTACCTCAATATGTCAAGCACCAACACCAATAAACTGAAACAACAAGTAGAAGACGCTCTGTCTTCAGGCGGTATTGAGGCTGCCAAGGAAGTATGCCGCAACACCAAAGGCCCGGTTGCTTCTATCTACTATCAGGGACTTGACCGTGCCGGTGAGAGCATCGAATCGGCCGAAAAGGCTGTTGTTGCCTACGGTGGTGTTCAGATGGGGCAGCTTGAGAAAAACGTATCCTGGCTTTCCCTCTTTATCGCTACTGCGCCCATGCTTGGGTTCATGGGAACGGTAATTGGTATGATCCAGGCCTTCCAGAAAATCGCTGCGGTTGGTAACCTGAGTGCTTCGCTGATTGCGGGCGATATCCAGGTGGCACTGCTTACCACGGTATTCGGACTTATCGTTGCGATCATCCTGCAAATCTTCTACAACTACATCATTGCCAAGATCGACAGCATTGTCAATGATATGGAAGATTCATCGATCTCCCTGATCGATATGCTGGTAGATCACAAGAAATAAGTCACATTTCCAAATACCTGGATTATGCATAAGATAGTTAAAATAGGATTAATAGTACTGGGTGCTATCGGAGTTATACTCTGGTTGCAGCTGCCGAGTACCAGCGTGCCAGCGTCTGAGGCCGTAGAAAGCGGTAGCATGCACTGGATGTTCATGATCACGTACCTGCTTTTGGCGGTAGCCGTGCTCTTCAGCCTGGTGTTCGCCATGAAAAACCTGTTCACAAACCCGGAAAACCTGAAAAAAACAGTCCTTGTGTTGCTCGGACTGATCGTAGTTGTTGGCTTTTCATATGTCATCTCCGATGGTTCTGACGGAACAGTTGAAGAGATGGCCAAGCGCGGAGTTCCCACTACCGAAGGTACCGTTAAGAACATCGGAGCCGGACTTAACATGTTCTGGATCCTCCTGCTCATTGCTGTGGGAGCCATGATATGGGGAGGATTAAAGAAGGTCACAAATAAATAAACCGATTAAATTATGCCTAGAAGAGGAGCACCACCGGAAGTGAACGCAGGTTCCATGGCAGACATTGCCTTCCTGCTGTTGATCTTTTTCCTGGTTACCACCACCATTGAAACCGACGCCGGGCTCGACCGTATGTTGCCGCCCATTGAGCCGCCGGATACCGATGTGGTAATCAAGCAGAAGAACATCTTCACGGTGAACATCAACAAGAATGGTCAGTTGCTCGTTGAAGAGGAGTTGATGGATCTGAAAAACCTCCGGGAAGCTGCCATGGCGTTTCTGGATAATGGCGGGGACGGTACCTGTAATTACTGCAAGGGCCGTAAGGACGAGAGTTCGTCCGACAACCCGACCAAGGCGATCATTTCCCTGAAGAACGACCGCGAAACAAAGTATGGAACTTACATTACCGTTCAGAACGAGATCGTAGGGGCATATAACGATTTGCGAAACCGGGAAGCCCAGCGGCTTTTCGGCCAAAAGTTCACTGAATTGGAGGCCAAATACCTGAATCCCGAGACTCCGAGCGAAGTACGCGATGAGTTAAAGCCGAAGGTTGAGAAGATTCAGGAATTGTTCCCGCAGAAATTTTCCGAGGCCGAGACAACCACGAATTAATCAGACAGAAAAATGGCTAAGTTTAATAAGAAAAAAAGCGGGGATGTACCCGCGGTATCCACAGCCTCGCTGCCTGATATCGTGTTCATGCTGCTGTTCTTCTTCATGACGGTTACCACCATGAAAGACAGCTCGCTGATGGTAGACAACACCCTGCCGAATGCTACCGAAACCAAAAAGCTGGAAAAGAAAGACCGCGTGATCTATATCTACGTCGGAAAACCTACCAGCCAATATCAGAAGACGTTCGGAACAGAGCCGAAAATTCAGTTGAATGATAAATTTGCTGATGTCTCTGAGATCGGGTCCTTTATCCTGCAGGAGCGTGCCAAAAAGCCGCAGGAACTCCAAAACGTACTTACAACTTCCCTTAAGGTAGACAAGTACGCCAATATGGGGTTGATATCCGACATCAAACAAGAACTCAGGAAAGTGAATGCCCTTAAGGTGAACTACACCACCTACGAGGGAGATGCATTCCAAAACCTGAGGTAATTTTTCAAACCGAATTGGATTCAGAAAAACGCTTCAGAAATGAAGCGTTTTTTTGTAGGTTGCAGTCATGAAGGCAAAGCACCTTTTACTGGGGATGCTGTTCTGTTCATCCGGGCTTCTGGCCCAGCAAAATACGGAACAGCCAACGGAAAGCCGAGAGGTTGATTCGCTCTACCGGGAAGACCAGGTCTACCTCGGGTTTTCGTATAATGTGCTGCTAAACCGCCCGCCCGGGGTTACCCAAAATAACCTTTCCTACGGCTTGCAATTGGGCTTTATCCGGGATATGCCAATAAACAAGGCGCGCACCGTGGCAATCGGTGTTGGCCTGGGGTACGCCCTGCATTCATATTACTCCAATTTGCGGGCTATCCAGAATGGCTCCGATATTCAGTACATCATTCCCACTGAAGGGGTATCCTATAAGCGCAACAAGTTGGAGACCCACCTGGTAGAACTGCCCATAGAGCTGCGCTGGCGTACTTCAACGCCCACCGATTTTTCGTTCTGGCGCATCTATGGGGGCATGAAGTTCGCTTATGTGGTAGGGGCCCGTTCCAAATACGTAACGGCCGACTTCAAAGACACTTTTTATAATCCGGATGCCGAAAGATTCCACTACGGGCTTACCCTCAGCCTGGGCTACAACGCCCTGAACATCCATATGTATTACGGGTTAAACGGCCTGTTTAAAGACGGGACCATTGGCCCCGAGGGTGTGTCTCTCGACATGCCGCCTTTGCGTATCGGGCTTATTTATTATATCCTCTGATCTTGGAGGGGTGCAGGTCGGACCCGCCCATAGCCCCTCACAGCCAAAACCGCACCATCAGCAGCTGGGAAACCAACCCGGCCAGCCAGCCTGTAAGGATGGCAGCCCTCCCGTGCGCACGCAGGTAGAGGCGGGCAGTGCCTACCAGGCCCGAACACAGCGTACAGACGCTTATGGCCACAATGATGTTTTTTTCAAAATGGATGCTCAGGGCGATCAGGTACATGAGCAGGCTGCCCATGCCTACCATATGCAGGCTAATAACCTTTCCGAAAAGCGCCAGAATGAGGCTGGCAGTGGTGGCTACTATCATACCCAGGAAGTAATAATACAGCTCTTCGCTGTAGTTGTTGGGGATAACCCGGAAGAGGATCATCAGCAGCAGAGCCAGGAAGATGAGTAACGGATAGACCCGCTCTTCGGCTCGCAGCATCAGGGCCGAGCGCATCATTTTCAGGTTGCGGAGGATCAGCAGGCTGAAAATGGGGATGATAACCGTCAGGATAAATACGGGAAGCACATTGCCGCTCTGCATTTCGAGCGGGCTGTATTTGGGGGTAACCTGGAAGTAGAACAAGGTGCCGTACAGCGGCATCAGCAACGGATGGAACAGGACGGTGAAGATCTTGCTGAAGGGCCGCATCATATTTCCTTCCGAAGTCGGGCTACGGGGATGCCCAGTTGTTCACGGTACTTGGCCACGGTCCTGCGGGCAATGGGGTAGCCCTGCTCTTTCAAGATCTTGGCCAGTCTGTCGTCGGTAAGGGGCTTGCGTTTGTTTTCTTCCCCGATCACGGTTTCCAGGATTTTCTTGATTTCCTTGGTCGAGACGTCTTCGCCCTCCACGTTCTTGACGGCTTCGGAAAAATAATCCTTGATAAGGCGGGTACCATAGGGGGTGTCTACATACTTGCTGTTGGCCACACGCGAAACCGTGGAAACGTCCATCCCGATCTGTTCGGCGATGTCTTTCAAGATCATGGGCTTGAGGTTTCGCTCGTCCCCGGTCAGGAAATACTCCCGCTGGTAGTTCATAATCGCGTTCATGGTCACATACAGGGTCTGCTGCCGCTGCTTGATGGCGTCTATGAACCATTTGGCTGCATCGAGCTTTTGCTTGATGAAAAGAACGGCGTCTTTTTGCTCCTTCGATTTTTCGCGCGCATTCTTGTACCCGGCCAGCATGTTTGAGTAATCGCGGGAAACATGCAGTTCGGGGGCATTTCGGCTGTTCAGGGAAAGCTCTAGCTCGCCTTCTGTGATGCGGATGGTAAAATCGGGCACCACGTGTTCTACCAGTTTGTTGCCCCCCGAATAGGAGCCACCCGGTTTCGGGTTCAGTTTTTCAATTTCGGTGATGGCCGCTTTAAGCTGTTCTTCATCGATGTTGAACTTCTGCTGCAGCTTCTTGTAGTGCTTTTTGGTGAATTGCTCGAATGACTTTCGCAGAATTTCCATGGCCAGCTCTACCGCGGGGGTGGGTTCCTTGCGCTCGAGCTGGAGCAGCAGGCACTCGTCGAGGGAGCGGGCCCCCACCCCGGGGGGGTCGAGTTGCTGAACCTTTCGCAGCACCTTTGCGATGGCGTCTGCGTCGGTGTAGATATTCTGGGTAAAAGCCAGGTCGTCTGTGATGTCGGGCACCGACCGCCTGATGTAGCCGCTTTCATCCACACTGCCGATCAGGTATTCGGCTATGGCCCACTCCTCGTCGTCGAGGTATTCGGTATTGAGCTGGCTCAGCAAGGATTGCGTAAAGGAGATGCCGGCGGCGTAGGGTATTTGCCTTTCTTCGTCGTCTTCGGAGTAATTCTGGGTGCGGGTCAGGTAATCGGGAATTTCATCGTCGCCCAGGTACTCGTCGAGGTTTATGTCTTCGGCGTCGATGTGCTCGCTGTCGTCTTCCCCTTCAAAGGCTTCCTGATATTCATCCTCGGCCCCTGCCAGTTCTTCCTTGCCGGGCTCCAGGGCCGGGTTTTCTTCCAACTCCTGCTTGAGGCGCTGTTCAAAAGCCTGCGTCGGCAGCTGGATCAGCTTCATAAGCTGGATCTGCTGCGGCGACAGCTTTTGGGAGAGCTTCAGTTGGAGGTGTTGTTTCAGCATCCTGTGGGTCGGGCCTTAAGTCCGGTCGGTTTACCTAAAAGTACGGAATTCGTCTTAAAACTCGGCGTTCTGGGGCGTGCGGGGGAAGGGGATCACGTCGCGGATATTTCCCATCCCCGTGGCGAATTGCACCAGACGCTCAAAGCCCAGGCCAAAACCGCTGTGTACGGCCGTGCCGAAGCGGCGCAGGTCGAGGTACCACCAGAGTTCCTTCTCGTCAATCCCCATCTGCTGCATTTTCTGCTGCAATACCTCCAGCCGTTCTTCCCGTTGCGAGCCGCCTACAATCTCGCCTATGCCGGGGAAGAGGATGTCCATGGCGCGCACGGTTTTGCCGTCTTCGTTCAGGCGCATGTAAAAGGCCTTGATCTCGGCCGGGTAGTTAAAGAGGATTACCGGGCTCTCGAAATGTTTTTCGACCAGGTAGCGCTCGTGCTCGCTTTGCAGGTCGGTGCCCCATCCCTCGATGGGGTACTGGAATTTCTTTTTCCGGTTCGGGGCGCTCTGTTTCAGGATGTCGATGGCTTCCGTGTAGGTTACCCGCCTGAAGGGCTGATCGGTCACAAAGCGGAGCTTGTCGGTTAGCTTCATGGCAGAGCGCTCTGCCTGGGGTTTGGTCTTCTCCTCGTCGAGCAACCGGTTTTCAAGGAATTCCAGGTCTTCTTTGCAATTTTCCAGGATGTAGCGCAGCACTTCCTGTATGAATTCCTCGGCCAGGTCCATGTTGGCGTCGAGGTCGTAGAAAGCCATTTCGGGTTCGATCATCCAGAATTCGGCCAGGTGGCGCGAGGTGTTCGAATTCTCGGCCCTGAAGGTGGGGCCGAAGGTGTACACCTTGCCCAGGGCCATGGCGTAGGCCTCGGCTTCAAGCTGGCCCGAAACGGTCAGGTTGGTCTCCTTCCCGAAAAAGTCTTGTTTATAGTCTACCTGGCCCTCGGGGGTAAGGGGCGGTTTTTTGGCGTCGAGGGTACTCACCCTGAACATCTCGCCGGCCCCTTCGGCATCGGAGCCGGTAATGATAGGGGCGTGGAAATAGTAAAACCCGCGTGAGGTGAAATAACGGTGCACGGCAAAGGCCAGGGCCGATCGCACCCGCATCACGGCGCTGAAGGTATTGGTGCGTATACGCAGGTGGGCCTGCTCGCGCAGGAATTCCATGGAGTGCTTTTTGGGCTGGATGGGGTATTTCTCAGGATCTGAGTCGCCCAGCACCTCCAATACCTTTACCTGGATTTCCATAGATTGCCCGCGCCCCTGGCTTTCTACCAGGGTGCCGGTGACCCGCAGGGCGGCCCCGGTGGTGATGCGCTTTAGGGTGTCTTCGCCCATTTGTTCAAAATCGACCACGCATTGCAGGTTGTTCAGGGTCGATCCGTCGTTCAGGGCAATAAAGCGGTTAGAACGAAAGGTACGGACCCATCCGGAAACCGTTACGTCTTGCAATAGCCTGGGTGCTTTCAAAAGGGAATCGATGCTCGTCATGGGTTCGGCTTGAAAGGTGTGTTTTTCAGGTGGCAAAGATACGGTTTTGGCGCGTAAAGCGGCAGCAAAAACAGTGCTTACTCCGGGTCTTCTTCGGGCTTATCGCCCGCTTCACCCTCGGTCAGGATATCGATCTGGGGCTCTTTGAGCACCTCTTTGTTGGCGATGTTGCGCTCCAGAGACAGCAGCAGGGAGGGCAGCAAGATCAGGTTCGACAGCATGGCGAAGAGCAGGGTGGCCGAAACCAGGGCGCCCAGGGCAACTGTTCCGCCGAAGCTCGAGATGGTGAAAACCGAGAAACCGAAGAACAGGACAATGGAGGTATAGAACATACTTACGCCGGTTTCGCGAAGCGAGGCGTACACCGATTGCCTGATCCGCCAGCCGTGGGAAGCCAGCTCTTGCCTGTATTTGGCCAGGAAGTGAATGGTGTCGTCTACCGAAATCCCGAAGGCGATGCTGAAGACCAAAATGGTGGAAGGCTTGATGGGGACCCCCAGGTAGCCCATTACCCCTGCCGTGATTACCAGGGGCAGCAGGTTGGGGACCAGGGAGATGACAATCATGCGGAACGAGCGGAACAGATAGGCCATCAACAGGGCGATCAGGCCGATGGCCAGGGCCAGGGACAGGATCAGGTTTACCACCAGGTACTTGGTCCCTTTCAGGAAAAGCAGGGCCTTCCCGGTCACAGACACATCGTAACGCTCTTCCGGGAATATTTTCGTGATTTCTGCCAGTAAGTCTGCTTCGATCTCTTCCATGCGCTCTGTGGGCATGTCGCGCATATAGGTGGTAATGCGGGCCACCTGCCCGGTGGAGTCTACAAAACTGCTCAGCAGGTTGGCGTCCCCGTCAGATTTGCCGGCCAGGCCCAGGATAAAACTGCTCTCCTGGCTGGTGGGCAACTGGTAGTATTTCGGCAGGCCATTGTAATAGGCTTGTTTGGCGTATTTCACCAGGTTCACAACCGAGATGGGTTTCGAAAGTTCGCGGGTTTCTTCGATAAAATGGCCCAATTCGTCCATACGCCTCAGGGTGGGCAATTTCATAACCCCGTTGCGCTGGCGTGTATCGATGACGATCTCTACCGGCATAATGCCGTCGAATTCAGATTCAAAAAAGCGGATGTCTTGAAAGAACCCCGCCTTTTTGGGCATGTCTTCGATGGGGCTGCCCGAAATGCGAATTTGGTACATGCCAATGATGCTGGCCACCAGCAACCCAATCGCGGTAATGTACACCGCAATGCGGTGGTTGCGCACAATGCGTTCCATCCAGTTTACAAAGGTGCCGATCCAGCGTTTGTTCAGGTGCTTCAGGTGCTTGGTCTTGGGGATGGGCATAAAGCTGTAAACGATGGGGATAATCAGCAGGGAGAGCACAAAGATTCCCAGAATGTTCAGTGAAGCCACCACCCCGAATTCGGTGAGCAGCTTGCTGTCGGTAATAATGAAGGTGGCAAAGCCCGAGGCCGTGGTCAGGTTCGTCATAAGGGTGGCGTTGCCGACGCGGGAGATGACGCGTTGCAGCGACAGGGCCTGGTTCCCGTGCTTGTTTACCTCTTGCTGGTACTTGTTGATCAGGAAAATGCAGTTTGGGATGCCGATGACAATGATGGCCGGCGGGATCAGGGCCGTAAGGACGGTAATCTCGTACCGGAGCAGGCCCAGGGTGCCAAAGGCCCACATCACCCCGATTATTACCACGCAGATCGAGATAAAGGTGGCCCGGAACGATCGGAAAAAGAAAAAGAAGATCAGGGAAGTTACCACCAGGGCCGCCGTAATGAACATCCCGATTTCGTCTATGATGTTCTGGGCGTTCATGGTGCGTATGTAGGGCATGCCCGAAACGTGGACATCCAGGCCCGTATCCCGCTCAAAGTCGGCCACCAGGTTCTGGAGGTCGTTCAGCACAAAATCTTTGCGCACGGTGGTGTTAACCAGGTCCTGGTCAAGGTACACCACGGTTTGCAGGGTTTTGCTGTCTTTGTTAAAAAGGAGCTTATTGTAAAACGGCATGCGCGTAAACAACTCGCCAAACAGGGTGTCGAGTTGCCCCTGGCGCTGTACATGCTCGGGGAGCCAGGGTAGGAGCTCGAATTCCTGGAGGGAATCGTTTTTGACCAGTTTGCGCAGGTTGTCGGTAGAGAGCACAAAAGACACCTCCGGGGCTGCCCCCAGCTGTTCGTTCAGTACGTTCCAGCGCTCGAAGTTTTCAAGGCCGAGCAGGGCGGTGTCGCGCACGGCCAGCACTATGGTATTGCCTTCTTCTCCGAATTCGTCCAGAAAGGCCTTGTATTGCAGGTTGGCAGGGTGGTCGTCGGGGAGCAGGTTAGCTTCCGTATTTGAAAATTGCATGTACTGCCACTGGGTGGCGAGCAGGGCGGTAACCGCCACGATGCCCAGCAAGATCAGGATGCGGTTGCGGAGAATAACCCGCGCCGTCCTGGCCCAAAATCCCTGTGTAAGTTTTGCTACCATCCTGCTGGATACGGCGGCAAAGGTAGGAATTCAAGGCCAGTGTTCCCAAAAAAACAAAGCCTCCCGGTGGGAGGCGTTCTTTTAAAAAAGGCGTTGGGATTAAACCTTCATGATTTCGGCTTCCTTGACCTCCAGAATTTTGTCGACTTTCTTGGTGTAGCTGTCGGTGAGTTCCTGAATGTCGATCTCGGCATTCTTGGCCAGGTCTTCTGATACGCCCAGGTTTTTGATCTCCTTGTTGGCTTCCTGACGCGCCGACCGCACGCTTACCTTGGCCTCTTCGGCTTCGGCCTTGGCTTGTTTTACCAGTTGCTTGCGGCGTTCTTCGGTAAGGGGCGGCACATTGATAATTACCATTTCCCCGTTGTTCATGGGGTTGAAGCCCAGGTTGGCGTTCATGATGGCCGTCTCTATCTCGGGGATCAGGTTCTTTTCCCAGGGCTGTACCGAGATGGTGCGCGCATCGGGAGTGTTAACGTTGGAGACCTGCGAGAGGGGCGTCATGCTGCCGTAATACTCTACCATTACTGAAGCCAGCATGGCCGGGCTGGCTTTGCCGGCGCGAATCTTTACCAGTTCCTTCTCCAGGTGGAGGAGGGCCTTTTCCATACTGTCTTGTGTGGCTTCAATGATAAAACTTACTTCTTCGTTCATACCTGTCTGGCTTTGTCGGTGGCAGGGTTATTATTATTCTTTTAGTTACAGGTTTACAACAGTACCTATCGGCTCGCCGGAAACAATTTTGAGCAGATTGCCCTGCTTGTTCATATCGAATACAACAATGGGCAGCTCGTTTTCCTGGCTCAGGGTGAAGGCCGTGGTATCCATTACCTTCAGGCCCCGGCTCAGCACATCCTTAAAGCTGATGGTGTCGAATTTGATGGCAGACTTGTCTTTCTCGGGGTCGCTGCTGTAGATGCCGTCTACCCGGGTGCCTTTCAGAATAACGTCTGCCTCGATTTCAATGGCGCGCAGCACGGCAGCCGAATCGGTCGTGAAATAGGGGTTGCCGGTTCCTCCCCCGAAAATGACCACCCGGCCTTTTTCGAGGTGCCGCATGGCGCGCCGGCGAATGAAGGGCTCCGCCACTTCGTTGATTTTGATGGCCGATTGCAGGCGGGTGTCCAGCCCGATGTTTTCCAGGGCCGATTGAAGCGCCAGGCCGTTTATGATGGTGGCCAGCATCCCCATGTGGTCGCCCTGTACCCGGTCCATGCCATTGCTGGCGCCGGCTACACCTCTAAAGATGTTGCCCCCTCCGATTACAATGGCTACCTCGACTCCTTTCCCAACTACGGCTTTGATCTCGCTGGCATAAGCCTCCAGGCGACCCGGGTCAATTCCGTAATTCCGGTCGCCCATCAGGGCTTCCCCACTCAGTTTCAGAAGGATCCGCTTGTATTGCATGAAATCGGTTTATTTAGGCACAAAAATAAGCAAAATAATGAGATGTTAACGGCGACTTCCAGATGGGCAAACTGTCAAATAAATCCAAAATTGACGCTTCATAACGCCTAAATTCGGTAATCTTGTCAAAATTTTTCCCAGCATGAAACATGTTTATGCAGCCCTGCTCCTTGCCGGGCTCCTGTTTGGTTGTGGCGCTTCCCGCAGCCTTCCTTCCGCAGCGGATTCCCCTGTGCAGGTAACAATAGACCTGGTGCATGTACCCGACGACCGGGTGCAGGTTGCCGTAAACCCGGGAGCCTTTCCCGAAGGGCCCGTGCGGTTTTTCATCCCCAAAACAGTGCCCGGCACTTATAGCGAAGACAGTTACGGCCGGTATGTGCAAGACCTGAAGGCCTACGACTACAAGGGAGGCGAACTTACCGTAGTGCGCGAGGACGACAACACCTGGCTAATCGCCCAGGGCGCCAGCCTCGACCGGGTGAGCTACGCTATAAACGACTCCTTTGATACCGAGGGTGGGGGAGAGGATGCACCATTTTCCCCGGCCGGCACTAACATACTGGCCGGTCAGAACTACATGCTGAACCTGCACGGCTTTATCGGTTATTTCCAGGGGCTCAAAGAGCGGCCCTACGAAATCAGCATGTCGGCACCTGCCAACCTGTACCCGGCCACCTCCCTGTCGTGGAACCAGGGCGCCGACGGGAACTACCAGTTCCACGCCTCCCGGTATTTCGAGGTTATCGATAACCCCATCCAGTTTTCGGGTACGGCCCCGGCCTCATTCCAGGTGGGCGACATCACCGTGTACCTGAGCGTGTATTCGCCCAACATGGTTTACTCGGCCAGCGACCTGAAGCCGGCCATGGAACGTATGATGCAGGCACAGAAGGCCTTCCTGGGCCCGATCAGCGGCACCAAGAAGTACAACATCTTGCTGTACCTCTCCACCATGGACGAAGATGCCCTGGGCTTTGGGGCTCTGGAGCACCATACCTCTACCGTGGTGGTGATGCCCGAACAAATGCCGGGCCCCCAGCTCGAAGAGGCTATGATCGACGTGGTTTCCCACGAATTTTTCCACACCGTTACCCCGCTCAATGTGCATTCGGAGGAAATCCAGTACTTCGACTACAACAACCCCAAAATGTCACAGCACCTCTGGATGTACGAGGGCACCACCGAGTACTTTGCCAACCTCTTTCAGGTGCGGGAGGGGCTAATAGACGAGACGGAATTCTACCGTCGCATGTTTGGCAAAATCATGAATTCGCGCCGGTTCAACGACAGCCTGTCCTTTACTGAAATGAGCCGGCATGTGCTTGAAGAACCCTACAAAGACGAATACGCAAACGTCTACGAAAAAGGGGCCCTGATCAACATGGCCCTCGACCTGCGACTGCGCGAACTCAGCGGGGGCAGTAATGGCGTGCTCGATCTGATGCGCCGGCTGTCGGCCAAATACGACACCAACACGCCTTTTAAAGACGATGCCCTGTTCGATGAGATCGTGGCCATGACCTACCCTGAAATCCGGGCCTTTTTCGACACCTATGTTATCGGCGATACCCCGATTGACTATGTTTCCCTTTTGGAAAAGGCAGGCCTCACCCTGGGCGAATCTCAGGTAGAGAGTAGTTATTTCCTGACCGATATGTCAAGCCAGATTCCCTTTATTGACGTAGACCCGGCCAATACGGATGTCATCTTCGTGCGCGAGGGCATTGCCCTGAACACCTTTTTCGAGGGCCTCGGTGCCCAGGGAGGGGATGTGATCAGGGAAATCAACGGCACCGCGATAAACCTCGACGGCATTCGGGCCGTTATTGGGCAGAGCTTTGCCTGGACCCCTGATACAGATGTTACCATGGTGGTGGAACGAAACGGGGAGACCCTGACCCTCAGGGGCAAGGCCGGGACGCCCACCTATATTGAGACGCGCATCACCCCCGACCCCAACGCCACCGGAGCCCAGCTGCAGCTGCGCCAGGCCTGGCTGAAGGGATAGGGTTGAGCCGGCTGCATAAAAAAAGCCACCTGCTTGCGGGTGGCTTTTTTTTGAGTGTTTAAGCGGATTCTTAACCCAGGGCAACCCGGGCAAAACCGGTAACCGACAAGTTCTTGTCTACCGATTTTACGTACTGGTCTACGCTCATCTTGCTGTCTTTGATGAAATCCTGGTTCACCAGGGTATTGTCTTTAAAGAAGCGGTTGAGCTTGCCTTTGGCGATCTGGTCGAGCATGGCCTCAGGCTTGCCTTCCTGGCGCAGCTGGTCTTTGGCGATCTCGATCTCCTTTTCGATGATAGAAGGGTCTACCGATTTCTCATCGAGGGCTACCGGGTTCATAGCTGCTGCCTGCATGGCCACATCCTTGGCTGCCACTTCGGCCCCGTTAACGGCGGCAGAAAGACCTACCAGGGTAGCGATCTTATTTCCGGCATGGATGTAGGAGCCCACGAAAGGAGCGCTGAGTTTGCTGAAGCCTCCGATCTCGATTTTCTCGCCGATTACTCCGGTCTGCTCCATGAGTTTCTCCTGCACGCTCAGGCCTTTGAAATTGGCCGCCAGGAATTTGTCAAGGGTGTCGCAAGAGAGGGCCAGTTCGGCCAGGTCGTTGGCCAGTGTTACAAAGCTCTCGTTCTTGGCCACGAAATCTGTTTCACAGTTCAGGGAAATAATGACCCCTTCGGTATGGCCGGCATTCACCTTAGCGATTGCAGCCCCTTCTGACGACTCGCGGTCGGCGCGGTTGGCAGCAACTTTCTGGCCTTTCTTCCGGAGGATTTCGATGGCTTTCTCAAAATCGCCAGCGGCTTCCACCAGGGCTTTCTTGCAGTCCATCATTCCTGCACCGGTCATTTTTCTTAATTTATTGACATCTGCGGCGGTAATATTTGCCATTTCTGAATGGTTTTGTGAGATGCCTGGGCATCCCGTTTATAAAAGATGTTTGCGGGGCGCGATTACTCTACGCCTCCTTTGGCATTGTCTTGCCACTCCTTCAGGGCCTCCCACTCTCCGCTGGCAGCCATTACGGCTTGCTTCGGCCAGGAAGTCGGGTCGAGGTGGGCCATGCGTGAGCTGGCTTCGGTCAGGATTTCCTTGATTTGTTCAGGGGTGGCGTCGGCCAGGGCAGCATAGGTGCCAATTCCGGCTTTGATCAGGGCCTCAGCGGCCTTGGGGCCAATCCCTTCGATCTTGGTCAGGTCCTGGGCTGAAACTTTTTTGGCTTTGGGGGCCGGTATTTTCACAGGCTCCACGTCTTCGTCCTCTTCGACTTCGGCAACTTCGGGGGTTTCCTCCTCATCAGACTCATCCTCGTCGTAACCGGCATCGGTGTCTTCTTCTACCAGGATGTCTTCTTCCTCTTCATCGCGGTCAGAAGCCTTGTCAGACTTGCGCTCAGCCAGACCTTCGGCAACGGCGTTGGCTACGATTTCCATGATGATTTCGATAGACTTCGATGCGTCGTCGTTGGCCGGGATCACGAAATCAATAGGCCGGGGGTCGGAGTTGGTATCGACCATGGCGAAAATCGGGATATTCAGTTTCTGGGCCTCTTTCACGGCAATGTGCTCGCGCATGGTGTCGACGATAAAGAGGGCGCCCGGCAGACGGGTCATGTCGGCGATGGACCCCAGGTTTTTCTCGAGCTTGGCGCGCAGACGTTCTACCTGAAGGCGTTCCTTCTTGGAAAGGGTGTTGAAGGTGCCATCTTTCTTCATGCGGTCGATGGAGGTCATCTTCTTCACCGCTTTACGGATGGTCACAAAGTTGGTGAGCATCCCACCGGGCCAGCGCTCGGTAATGTAAGGCATGTTTACTTCAGATACCTTTTTAGCCACAATGTCTTTGGCTTGCTTCTTGGTAGCAACAAAGAGAATTTTGCGGCCTGAGGCTGAGATCTTTTTCAGCGCCTCGCAGGCTTCGTCGAGCTTGGCGACGGTTTTGTACAGGTTGATAACGTGAATCCCGTTGCGCTCCATGTAGATGTAGGGAGCCATGTTGGGATTCCATTTGCGGGTGAGGTGGCCAAAATGCACCCCGGCCTCAAGGAGGTTTTTAACTTCAGCTTTTGCAGCCATTTTTAACTTAGTTTACGTTCTTTGAATGAGCAATGACAAAGTGGTAGCCGCAAGCGGTAGTGCCGCAGCATGCCTCTGCCATTTAGATGCTAAACTAAATGTGATCGAAAAGGCCTTTTTACAGGCTTTACGCGATCGGGAACTAGTCTCTCCGAAGAGATCGTTTCAAGGAACTTGGTTAACGAATTGCCGCTTCAGGCGGCTTTTTATAATCAAGAAAAGGGTTCCCCTGCCCTGAGGCAGGGGAAAGATCCTTCTTAACGTTTTGAGAACTGGAACTTCTTACGGGCTTTTTTCTGTCCGAATTTCTTGCGTTCCACCATTCTCGGGTCGCGGGTCAGCAGGCCTTCCGGCTTCAGAGTACCGCGGTTTTCTGCGTCGATTTCGCAAAGGGCTCTGGAAAGCGCCAGGCGAACGGCTTCGGCCTGACCGGTAATCCCGCCTCCGTAAACATTCACATTTACGTCGTATGCGTCAACTGTATCGGTAAGGGTGAAAGGTTGTTTCACCTTATATTGAAGTGTGGCAGTCGGAAAATAATTGGCAATGTCGCGCTTGTTAATAGTAAAGGCACCTTTGCCAGGGGTAAGGTAAACCCGGGCAATCGCTTTTTTCCGTCTTCCGATTTTGTGTACTACGTCCATTATTTGAGGTCGTTTAAGTTGATGGCCTTCGGTTTCTGAGCTTCCTGATCGTGCTCGGTTCCGGCGTAAACCCGCAGGTTGCGGAACAGGTCTGCACCCAGCTTGTTCTTGGGAAGCATCCCTTTCACGGCTTTTTCAACCAGGGCTTCCGGTTTTTTATCGAGCAGCTCGCGCGCAGTCTGAACGCGCTGACCACCCGGGTACCCGGTGTACCGGATGTACTTTTTATCGTCCATTTTGTTGCCGCTCAGGGCAACTTTGGCTGCATTGATGATTACCACGTTGTCGCCGCAGTCTACGTGGGGGGTGAAATCCGGCTTGTATTTCCCGCGAAGAATCTTGGCCACTTTGGAAGCGAGCCGGCCCAGGGGCTGACCATCGGCGTCTACCAGCAACCACTCCTTTTTCACGGTGTTTCTGTTGGCAGATATTGTCTTGTAGCTCAGTGTATCCACTACCTATTATTTATTGCATTAAACACTTCAATCCCGAATAATGGGCTGCAAATGTACAATTATTAAGTTGAATTACAAATGGCTGCAGGGCAATATTTTTTTGACTGCCCCATCTTTTTGCACCCTCGCCCCGAGGGTGTTAAAATTTCCCCGAAGCGTGAAAAGCGTGTAACACTTCCCGAGATGAAGGGTCTTTATTGGCAGAGATTCTTCATCAATCAACCGAAATCATGATACGCCTAATCGTAACGGGTTTGTTCCTGCTGGCTGGCACGATGGTTCAATCGCAGGCCGGGGCCGAAATCCCTGCCGCCGATACGGCCCTGGGAGGCCGGCCTGTCAAGGAGGCCGAGCCAGAGGGGGTTCGGAAAACATATACCACGGCCCCCCTTTTATCCGATCAGCCGGTCAGCATCGACGGGGTGCTGAATGAGGCGGCCTGGGACCGGGTTGGCTGGGGTGGGGGTTTTATCGAGCAGCGTCCCGATGAAAATACCCCGCCCGACCATCAGACCCAATTTAAAATCCTCTACGACGCCAAGAACCTGTATGTGGGCATACGCTGTTTTGACAGCGAGCCCGAACACATTGTCAAACGCCTTTCCCGAAGGGATGGCTTCGACGGGGACTGGGTGGGCATCTTTATAGACAGTTACCACGACAGGCGAACCGCCTTTGGCTTTGTGGCCACGGCAGCCGGGGTAAAGGGTGACATTTTTGAATCGAATAACGGAGGGAACGAAGACGACAGCTGGAACCCGATCTGGTTTTTAAAGACCAGTATGGATGAGCTTGGCTGGACAGCCGAGATGCGAATTCCTTTAAGCCAGCTGAAATTCGGGAACGGCCAGAACCAGGTCTGGGGGTTGCAAGTCATGCGGCGGCTGTTCCGGGAAGAGGAGCGCTCGGTCTGGCAGCGCCTGCCGGTAGACGCCCCCGGTTTTATAAGTGAATTTGGGGAATTGGACGGGTTACGCGACCTGGAGCCCCAGGGCCAGCTTGAGATCCAGCCCTATACAGTGGCCAAAGAAAAAACCTATGAGCCCGAAGCCGGCAACCCATTTCGGGATGGAAACGACATGGAACTCACCGGGGGCCTCGATGCCAAGATAGGCGTGACCAACGACCTGACCCTCGACCTGACCCTGAATCCCGATTTCGGGCAAGTCGAGGCCGACCCTTCGGCCATTGCTCTGGATGGTTATCAGATCTTCTTTCAGGAGCAACGGCCCTTCTTCGTTGAAAACAAGAACATCTTCAATTACCCGGTGTCCCCTTCGGAATCGGGCAATACCTTCAATTCTGACAATGTGTTCTACTCCCGCCGTATTGGCCGCCGTCCCCAGGGTTACCCGGCAACTGCTGAGGGCGAGTATGTAGACCAGCCGGCTACCACGCCCATTCTGGGTGCTGCTAAATTCAGCGGCAAGACCCAGGGCGGCTGGTCGGTGGGCCTTTTGGAGAGCGTTACGGCCCGCCGCTCTGCCGAAATAGACCTGGCAGGCGACCGTCGCAAGGAAGTGGTCGAGCCCCTGACCAATTACCTGGTGGGGCGCCTGCAGAAAGACTTCCACAACGGAGACACCTATATAGGTACCATCGTTACGGCTACCAACCGGGAAAGCCTGCCCGAAAGCCTGGCCTGGCTGCACCAGGCGGCCTATACGGGCGGGTTCGATTTCAAGCACCAATGGAAAAACCGCGACTGGTTTGTGGGGGGTAGCCTGGTGTGGAGCCATGTAAGCGGCAGCGAGCAGGCCATTGAGGCCACGCAGCGCGCTATTGCTCACCTCTTCCAGCGGGAAGGTGCCGACTACCTGGATGTAGACCCTTCCCGCACCTCCCTGACGGGAACTGGGGGTAACCTGCAATTCGGAAAACAGGGCGACGGACACTGGAGGTTCGAAACCGGGGCCACCTGGCGCTCGCCCGAACTGGAACTGAACGATATCGGCTTTCAGCGGCAGGCCGACGACTTCAGGCACTATGCCTGGGTAGGGTACCAGACCCTGAAGCCCGACAAGACGTTCCGCCAAATCGGGGTAAACTACAACCACTGGAGTGCCTGGGATTTTGGTGGCAACCACAATTTGCTGATGTTCAACACCAACAGCTGGCAAAACTGGGCCGGCAACTGGTTTACCAACCTGGGGCTTACCGTAAGGCCCATACAGTATTCCAATTCGGCCCTGAGGGGCGGGCCCCGCCTCCGCGTTTCGCCCACCGTAAGCTTCTGGAACGGGGTGAACACCGACAACCGGAAAAAGTTGCGCTTCAGTATTTTCCAGAACGGCACTTCGGCCCTTGACGGTTCACGAGACAGTTACTTTCTGGAGGGTGGGCTCACCTACCAACCCGTGAATGCGCTGCGAATTTCGGCCAACCCCAACCTCGAGATCAACAACGACAAACTGCAGTATATAGACAACCTGGTAGCCAACGGGGAGGCGCGATACCTGAACGGCACCATAAAGCAGCATACCCTGGGCCTTTCGCTCAGGCTGAATTACACCATTAACCCGAACCTGACCATTCAGTACTGGGGGCAGCCCTTTATTTCCAGGGGCAATTATTCCGAATTCAAGCATGTCTCCGACCCGCTGGCCTCGCGCTTCAGCGAACGGATTACGCCTTACGGCCCGGGTCAGATCAGCTTTTCAGATGGAATGTACACGGTAGACGAACAGCAAGACGGAACCCCCGATTTCAGCTTCGGCAACCCCGACTTCTCCTTTATCCAGTTCCGATCAAACCTGGTACTGCGCTGGGAATACGTGCCCGGCTCGGAACTCTACCTGGTGTGGTCGCAAGACCTCACCACCTCGGGCGACCCTGCCGACAACCTCTTGGGCAGCCTGGAATCGAATATTTTTGGGAAGCAGCAACCCACCAACATCTTCCTGCTCAAGGCCACCTACCGGTTTGCCCTGTAAGCGGCTAGCGGGAATTAAGCCGGGTTCGGCACAGGTTAATGGGCCTCGAGCCAGTTATCGCCCACGCCCATCTCGACCACCAGGGGCACGGCCAGCTGGTAGGCGCCCTCCATTTCGTGCTTGATAAGCTCGCTTACGGCTTCCAGTTCGGGCTTGTAAACGTCGAAGACCAATTCGTCATGCACCTGCAGCAGCATACGGGTGCGGAAGTTGCCCTGGTTTAGTTTGCGGTGGATGCGGATCATGGCGATCTTGATGATGTCGGCCGCGCTGCCCTGAATGGGCGCGTTTACCGCGTTTCGTTCGGCCGCGCCCCGCACCACGGCATTGCCGGCATTGATGTCTTTCAGGTAGCGCCTGCGCCCCAGCACCGTCTGAACGTAGCCGTTTTCGCGGGCGAAATCGATTTGCCCGTCTATGTAGCTGCGCAGCTTCGGATACGTTTTGTAATAGGTGTCGATAAGCTCCTTGGCCTCGCTGCGGCTCAGGTCGGTCTGGTTGCTCAGGCCGAAGGCCGAAACCCCATAAATGATGCCGAAGTTCACCGTTTTGGCATTCGATCGCTGTTCGCGGGTTACCTCTTCCAAAGGCACCTGGAACACCTTGGCCGCCGTGGAGGCGTGAATGTCTTCGCCCCTTTTGAACGATTCGATCATGGTGTCTTCCTGGCTCAGGGCGGCGATAATGCGAAGCTCGATCTGGGAGTAGTCGGCTGAGAGCAGGCGGTATTCCTCGCTGCGGGGGATAAAGGCCCTGCGGATTTCCCGGCCCCGCGTGGTGCGGATGGGGATGTTCTGCAGGTTGGGGTTGTTGCTGCTCAGCCGCCCGGTGGCGGCCACCGTCTGCATGTAGTCGGTATGCACCCGCCCGGTGGTGGGGGCCACCTGTTCGGGAAGGGCGTCTACATAGGTGCTCTTGAGCTTGGTGAGCCCGCGGTAGTCGAGCACCATGCGCACAATGGGGTGCTCCTTGGCCAGGCCCGAGAGCACATCTTCGGCCGTGGAGTACTGCCCGGTGCGCGTCTTCTTGGGTTTGTTCACCAGCTTGAGCTTTTCGTATAAAATGTCGCCCAGCTGTTTGGGCGAACCGATGTTAAAGGTTTCGCCCGCCTGCTCATAAATTTCGCCTTCCAGCTTGCGGATGTCGCCTTCCATTTCCACGGATAGGCCTTTCAGGAAATCGGTGTCGAGGTTAATCCCCTCCAGTTCCATATCGGCCAGCACCCGCAGCAACGGGATTTCCAATTCCGTAAAAAGCGATTCCGTGCCGCTTTCCCTGAGTTCGGGCTCGAAATGCCCGGCCAGCTGTAAGGTGATATCGGCATCTTCCACGGCGTACTCGGTTTGTTCTTCCAGGGGCACCTCGCGCATGCTGAGCTGGTTCTTGCCTTTTTTGCCGATGAGGTCGCTAATCGGCACCGGGGTGTAATTCAGGTAGGTCTCGGCCAGCACGTCCATGTTGTGGCGCATGTCGGGGTTGATCAGGTAATGGGCCAGCATGGTGTCGAAAAGGGGCCCTTTCACCTCCATGCCGTACTTCCGCAATACCTTGATGTCGTATTTCAGGTTCTGCCCCACTTTCTCGGTGGTCTCCGATTCGAAAAAAGGCCGCAATTCTTCCAGGAGTTCCCGGGACGCCTCACGGCCTTCCGGGAAGGGCAGGTAATACCCCTTGTGGGCTTCCCAGCTAAAGGCAATGCCCACCAGTTCGGCTTGCAGGGGGTCCAGGGAAGTGGTTTCGGTGTCGAAGCAAACGCGGGGGCGTCCCTGCAGGTTTTTCAGGAAGAGCTGGCGGGCCATGGGGGTGGTCAGGGCCTGGTAGTGGTGCGAAACCTCCTTGATGGTCTGCCGGCCGGTATAGGCCACGACTTCGGGCGTGTCTTGCCCCTCGTCCCCGAAGAGAGAAAACTGCCCGCTGCCTGCCATGCGTGGGGCCTGTTGCCGGGCCGTCTCGGTGCTGGTTACCGGGGCAGCCGGGGTGGCTTCTCCTGAAAAAAGCCTCAGGAACTGTTCCTTAAGCCTCCTGAATTCGAGCTCCTCAAAGATTTCCTGCACTTTCTGGGTGTCGGGCATGCTCAGCTCAAAATCGTGCTCGTCAAAGGTGACCTCGCAATCGGTGCAGATGGTGGCCAGCTTCTTCGAAAGTTTGCCGAGTTCGGCATTGTTCTCGATAATTTCTTTCAGTTTGCCCTTGAGTTGGTCGGTGTTGGCCAGCAGGTTCTCCAGGGTGCCGAACTGTGCGATCAGCTTCTGGGCCGTTTTTTCGCCCACGCCCGGAAAGCCGGGAATGTTGTCGCTGCTGTCGCCCATCATCCCCAGGTAGTCGATTACCTGCTCGGGCCGCTCAACCCCGAAGCGCTTCTGAATTTCGGGTATGCCCCAGATTTCAATCCCGTTGCCCATGCGGGAGGGGCGGTACATAAAGGTGTGTTCGGTAACCAGTTGCCCGAAGTCTTTGTCGGGGGTTACCATATACACCAGGTATCCCTGGTCTTCGGCCTGGCGCGCCAGGGTGCCGATTATGTCGTCGGCCTCCAGCCCCGAGAGTTCGATCACCGGAATGTGCATGGCTTTGAGCAGCTGCTGTATCCAGGGCACGGCCACCCTGATGGCATCGGGGGTCTCGTCGCGGTTGGCTTTGTATTCCGGGAAAAGCTCGGTGCGCTCGGCGCTGCCGTCTTTGTCGAAACACACGGCCAGGTGGTCGGGTTTTTCACGCCTGATCACATCGAAAAGGGAATTCATAAACCCCATGATGGCCGAGGTGTCCATGCCCTTGGAGTTGATGCGCGGGTTTTTAATCAGGGCGTAATATCCGCGGAATATCAGGGCGTAGGCATCCAGCAGGAAGAGTCGTTTTTTTTCAGACATGGCAGTGTATTAGCTAGCTTTCAAAACTAGAAAGATTCTCACGATTTCAGGTAACTCTCAGAAGCGATGTTCCGGTGACCCTCAGCGTCAAATCGCCGGTAGCTGAAACCCTCATGGATGCAATAGGCGCCGCTTTCGCCCTGTTTGTTCAGGGCCACAAAGCCGATCTGGAAATCGGTACGGCCCTCGTTTTTCTTCATGATGCGGCGGACGCCCTCCTCACAGGCCTTTTGCGGGCTCATCCCCTGGCGCATGAGTTCCACGATCAAAAAGCTACCCACCGTGCGAACCACCTCTTCGCCCACGCCGGTGGCGGCTGCTCCGCCCACCTCGTCGTCTACGTAAAGGCCCGCCCCTATGACGGGTGAGTCGCCAACCCGCCCCCTCATTTTATAGGCCATGCCGCTGGTGGTGCAGGCCCCGGCCATACGGCCTTCGGCGTCGAGGGTAATCATGCCGATGGTGTCGTGGTTCTCGATGTTTATGATGGGCTTGTATTCAGCCTCCTTTTTCCATTCTTCCCACTCCAGGCGCGATGCCTCGGTGAGCAGGTTTGTCTTTTCAAAGCCCTGTTCCAGGG
Organism: Robiginitalea sp.; assembly: GCA_050289825.1. Taxonomy (GTDB): domain Bacteria; phylum Bacteroidota; class Bacteroidia; order Flavobacteriales; family Flavobacteriaceae; genus Robiginitalea. Next base: position 64,812 of record JBNKGM010000006.1, on the reverse strand, counting down.
CGAAGCTGGCCGCCCCTTCGCCTACCAGGATAACGTGGGGAGTTTCTTCCATGACCTTGCGCGCTACCGATACCGGGTGAACAAAGCCCTCCAGGGCCATCACCGCACCACAACGGCCCTCGGGGTCCATGATGCAGGCGTCGAGCGTTACATGGCCGTCGCGGTCGGGCCGCCCGCCCAGGCCCACGGTTTGGTTGTTCGGGTCGGCCTCTTCAACCATTACCCCGGCTTCCACGGCGTCGAGGGCACTGCCCCCGGGTTCCAGCACCGACCAGGCCTTTTCGGTGGCGTTGCCGAAATCCCAGGTACAGACAACAACGGGCTTAATCGTAGTGCCCGAAGACGCTGCGGGCTGGCCCTGTGGGGTGGTATCCCGGCAGGCGCTCAGGGCGGTGGCCCCGAGCAGGCCGGCCGAGCCCAGGGAGGAATTTCTCAGGAATTTTCTTCGGTGCATGAGGGGAAGCGTTTATTTTAGGGTCCTAAAGATACACATAATGCTGGTAGAAGTTTGTGCCAATTCGCCCGAATCGGCCCGGGCCGCAGAGCTGGCGGGGGCCGACCGGATTGAGCTTTGCAGCGAACTGGCCGTGGGAGGCCTGACCCCCTCCCAGGGTTTGCTGGAATGGGTACGCCAGAACATCGGCATTCCCGTGCACGTACTCATCAGGCCCCGCAGCGGCGATTTCAACTATTCCGATGCAGAGCTCGACTGCATGCTCCGCGATATTCGCACCTGCGTTGCAATGGGTTTCGCCGGGGTGGTGAGCGGCGCCCTACTGGCCGACCGGCACATCGACACCAAGGCAACCAAGCGCCTCAAAGAAGCAGCCGGGCCCTGCCATTTTACCTTTCACCGCGCTTTCGACCGTTGCACAGCCCCCGAGTTGGCACTCCAGACCCTCGAGCAGCTTGGGGTAAACACCATTCTGAGCAGTGGACAGTCCCCCGATGCCTTTGCAGGGCTGCCCTTGCTCAAGCGGCTCCACGGCCAGGCCCGCACCTGCCAGCTCATGCCGGGAGGGGGTATCAATCCTGACAATGCGCCTTTTTTCAAAGCAGCGGGTTTTGCCGCCATACATCTCTCCGGGGTCCCCAAACCTACCGGCCCAGAGCCCGACGCAGGCCTGCCCATGAACAGCCTGTCCCTGCTTCGGGAAGGCCGCCCGCTGCACACCGACCCGGCCCGGGTAACGGCCGTGATACGCAGCCTGAACCAGGGGACGAGGTGATACACGGCGCCTGAAAAAGGGGTATATTTGTAAAAAATCGCCATGCTGCGTTGGCTGCTCTTTATAGTCGTTTACCTGGCCATGGGCCTCTACACCCTGCAGGCCCTTCGTTCGGGCACGCGTTTCCCCTGGGTGCATTACCTCTACATAGCCATAGCCCTGCTGGTTTTGGGCAATTTTGTGTACCAGTTCACCTGGGGGGAAGACCCCGGCCGTGTGCTGAGCCGGCCCAAAAGCTATGCTTTCGGCTTCCTGCTAGCGGTGCTTACCTTTAACCTGATCACCATCTTTTTCCTGTTTTCCGAAGATATTTACCGGCTGTTGGTGGCCTCCTACCATAAGCTGTTCGGGGGGAGTGAGGAATTCAGCATCCCGGCCCGCCGAAGGTTCCTGAGCCTGATTGCCCTGGGAATTGCTTCCCTGCCGTTCGGGGCCCTGCTCTACGGCATGTACCGGGGCAAGTACAATTTCAGGGTCTTGCGCTACAACCTGGAATTCAAAGACCTGCCCGCAAGTTTTCACAACTATACGATCACCCAGATTTCGGATGTGCACAGCGGCAGTTTCGACAACCGCAAAAAAATCGAATACGGGGTAGACCTGATTAACCGGCAGGAAAGCGATGTGATCTTCTTCACGGGCGACCTGGTAAACAACAAGACTGCTGAGATGCTCCCCTGGACAGGGCTCTTTTCGACCCTGAAGGCCCCGGATGGGGTTTATTCCATTTTGGGGAACCACGACTACGGCGATTATATCGCCTGGAATACGGAAGAGGAAAAAGCCCAGAACCTCGAAGACCTCAAGGCCCTGCAACGGCAGATGGGTTTTGACCTGCTGCTGAACGAGCACCGCTACCTGGAACGGGGAGGCGATCGCCTGGCCCTGATCGGTGTCGAAAACTGGGGGCGGGGCGGTTTCAAAAAGGCCGGCGACCTCGAAAAGGCTACCGGGGCCATCGACCCGGCCGATTTCAAAATCCTGCTCAGCCACGACCCGTCGCATTGGGAAGACCAGGTCATTCACCACCCCATGCACTTCCACCTTACCTTGAGCGGCCATACCCACGGCATGCAGTTCGGGATCGAGATTCCCGGCTGGGTAAAATGGAGCCCGGTAAAATGGCGGTACAAGTACTGGGCCGGCATTTACGAAGAGATGGGCCAGTACATTAACGTGAACCGGGGCTTCGGCTTCCTGGGCTACCCGGGGCGGGTGGGAATCTGGCCCGAGGTAACCGTTATAACCCTGAAAAAGGCCGGCATGGCTTAAGGCCGTTTTTGTGCTGCGGGGTCAATTACAAGTTCGGTTTCAGGGCGTTTCACAATTTTTTTTACTTTTGGAAGGTAACCCAACGCCATCTGTATGTCTAAATTCGGTGAGCTCATAGACCAGAACATCCCGATTTTGCTTGATTTCTACGCTGAGTGGAATGAGCAGTCCACCTCCATGCACCCCGTGTTGCGCGACGTGGCGGCGGCCCTTGGCGGGAAGGGGAAAGTCATCAAGATAGACGTAGACAAAAACAAAGAGCTCTCCCAGGCCTTGCGCATCAAAGGCCTTCCGACCCTTATGATCTACAAGAAGGGGGAAATGGTGTGGCGCCAGAGTGGGGAACAAGACGCCAATACCCTGATAGGGATCCTCAACGAATACATTTGATCAGCGTCCTTTTGCGGGCCTGGTATTAACGCTCCCCTTCGGGCTGGGGCACACTGTCTGTAGTAGCCGCCCCCGAGGTGTCAACCGCCGTGCTGTCTGATGCCGGCACCGTATCGCCCAGGTCGGGGTCTGCCCCCAGGCCGGGTTCGGCCAGGTCTTCGAGCAGGTTGGCCCGGTTCATAAAGGCGATGCGCTCGATCTGTTCATTGAAGATCAGCGTCTCCGATTCGGCCAGTTCCCGGTCGTCGTTGGTAATGAGGATGTCGATAATGCGCTTGTACGCCTCCAGGTCTGAAAGGATCTGGTCGGCCATGGTGTATTGTTCTTCCAGCGGTATGCCGGCATAGTAGTCGATCCGGTCTTTATAAATAGCCTTCAGTTCCTGGAACAGGGCCTGTGCCTTGGCCGATTCCCCGACCTTGAAATACCCGTCGATAAAGGGTTCCACAAAGGCGTAGAATTCAAATTGCTGCACAGGAAGGTTGGTCATGGCCAGGTCGATTACGGCCTTGGCCTTGTCAATTTTGCCCTCGTCGATGAGGGTCTCCACCAGGCGGGCCAGGTTGGCGCGGAACGACAACCCCTGAGAGCGCGTCTGGGGGTCGATGTAAATGTCGGGGTTGCCCGAGTTGCCCCAGTCCCATTTCATCACGATGTCGTACATCAGGTCTGTATCGATACGGCCCATTTCATAGCCATTCCGGTTCTCGGTGCGGATGGGCACCAGTTTGTAGGTAAGGCCGTCGAGTTGCAGGTATTCTTTCATCCACAGGTATTCGGCCCGCTCAAAGCTGCCCCCCGAAAAGTAGATGGGCCGCTTCCAGTCGTTGTTCGCCAGGATGTCGAGCATCAGGATGCGGTTTTTCGGCAGCACGCCGGGCAGGTCAATGTCGATGTAGTCGACGATCAGTGCCGAGTCTTTTTCCTTGACCAGGCCCGATTTCAGCACATTTTCCTTGTTTACCGGCACCCGTATCTTGTTGGTCGGGTAGAACACCGTTTCCAGGGTGCTCTCCGGGTACTCCGAAAGTTCGGCGCCCATGCGCTCGAGGTATGACTTCAGTTTGGTTTCAGGCCGGTCGCTGGCAATCCAGTTCATGAAATCCTTGATGTCCCAGCGGTTCTCGGTGAGCTTCTGGTGGTAGATCACATCTCGGCTGCCATAGCGGTACAGCTCGTGCGTGAGCTGAGATGGGATGGGGTCTGAGCTGTAGGCCTTCCGCTTCATCTGGTCTACGTACCAGTCGGTGGCGAACAGGGCCGTGCAGATAATTCGCACGTCGGTGCGGTAATTTTCGATTTCCTGGGCATACCAGAGCGGGAAGGTGTCGTTGTCTCCAATGGTGAACAGCATGGCGCCCGCATCTTCCTGGCAACTGTCGAGGTAGGCCATGGCGGTCGACTTGGCGGTGTAGCGGCCCGAACGGTCGTGGTCGTCCCAGTTCTGCTGGGCCATCAAGACGGGCACCGCAAGCAGGGAAACCACCGTAACCAGTGGGGCCAGTACCTTGCCCGGCACCCATTTGCGGAACTCTTCAAAAAGTGCCAGCACACCCAGGCCGATCCAGATGGCAAAGATGTAGAACGAGCCCACCAGGGAGTAGTCGCGCTCGCGGGGCTGGAAGATGTATGGGTTGGTGTAAAACTGGATGGCGAGGCCCGTGAACAGGAAAAACACAAGCAGCACCCAGAACTGCTTCGGGTTGCGGCCGAGCTGGAAAATCAGGCCGATAATGCCCAGCAGCAAGGGCAGGAAATAATAGGTGTTCCGGCCTCTGTTGTCGAGTTTGTCCTGGGGCAGGTTGTTTTGGCTGCCCAGGCGCAGGGCGTCAATAAAGCCGATGCCGCTGAGCCATTCCCCGCTGCCGTTGTACCGCCCCTGTTTGTCGTCTTGCTTGCCCACGAAATTCCACATAAAATAACGGGCGTACATATAGCCGAACTGGAAGCGCAGCATGTAGTCGATGTTTTGCCAAAGGGTGGGCGGGTGCACCTTCAGGTAGTCGCCAAAACGGCTCAGGAAGCTGATGTACTGGGCCTCGTCGATCTCCCCGGCAGCAAGCCCCTGCCGCAGCTTATCGGCAGCCTCCCGGAGTTCGGCATTGTTCTCGGTAAGGGTAAAGTCCAGGGGCCCGAAATACTTCATGTAGTTCTCGGTGTTCTGGTCGCTCCACATGCGGGGCATCAGGCCCACGTGCTCCGGGTTGGGCCCGGGCATGGCATCTTTGTATTTGTTTACGATCACGTATTTGCCCAGGGCCTCATCGCGTTCGTATTTCGGTTTGTCGTCGCGGTTTGGCCCGGCCGGGGCAAAGCGGTCGGAGTAATAGGCACCGTAAAAAGGGCTGTCTACCCCCGGGTATTGTTCCCGGTTGTAGTAAGCCAGCAGGGCCCGGGCATCGGTGGGGTTGTTTTCGTTTATCACCACGTTGGCGTTGGCCCGGATGGGCAGCATGAGCCAGGACGAAAAGCCCAGGAACATAAACAGCCCGCAGAGGATCAGGGTGTTGGCATTGATAAAATTGTTCCTGCTGGTATAGCGCAGGCCCCAGTAAAAGGCGGCGGCAAACAGCAGGCCGATTAAGATGGTTCCCGAGTTAAAGGGCAGGCCCACCTCGTTGATGAAAAACACCTCGCCCCAGCCGAAGAGCATGAGTACATAGGTGAGGGAAAATTTATAGACCAGGATCAGGATGCCGATAACCGCGGCATTGGCCAGGATAAATTTCAAAGGGGTGATCTGCGGATACCGCTTGAAAAAATAGAGCAGGCCAATGGAGGGAATGGCCAAAAAGCCCATAAACTGGATCCCGAAGGTGAGGCCCACCACAAAGGCGATCAAAATCAGGTACCGGTTGCCGCGCGGGTGGTCGAGGTTGTCGGTCCATTTCAGGCCCAGCCAAAGCAGCAGCGACATGATGAGGCTGGCCATGGAGTACACTTCGGTTTCAACGGCGTTGAACCAGAAACTGTCAGAAAAGGTCAGGGCCAGGCAGCCCACCAGGCCGCTGCCCAAAATGGCAATGGCCTTCGGATTGCTCATCCCTTCTTCCCCTCCGGTTAGTTTGCGCGCCAGGTTGGTAATGGTCCAGAACATGAAGAGGATGGCGAAAGCCGAGGAAACCCCCGACATGTAATTCACCATCAGGGCCACGTATTCCGGCCCCGGGGCAAAGAGGGCAAACAGGGCCCCCATCATCTGCAGGAACGGCGCTCCGGGCGGGTGGGCTACTTGCAGCTTGGCCGAGGTGGAGATGTACTCCCCGGCATCCCAGAAACTTCCCGTGGGTTCGGTAGTGATTCCGTATACTACAAGGGTTATAAAAAAAACAAACCACCCTGTGCGGGTGTCCCACTTCTCGAAGTTTTTCGCAAACATGAACGCTTCCTTTTTCAGGGTTGGGGCGAATTTAGTAAAAAGGGTTCAGACCCTCCCGTTAAATTGATAAAGGTTTAACAGCAAACGGCCCGGCAGGTGCTGTGAAATGCCGCAAATTTTGTTTGGCGTAATAAAAGTTTATTTTAAATTTGCACGCTCTTGAGCCATTGGCCCATGGTGTAATGGTAACACTACTGATTTTGGTTCAGTCATTCTAGGTTCGAGTCCTAGTGGGCCAACTGGGGAAGCCCCCGACCGCGAGGTCGGGGGTTTTTTTATGGCTTGTACCGGAGGGTTCTTTCCGTCAAACTCCAATCAAATCTTTTTAATAGCTTTGGGAAAACCCACCCCGGGGCCTGCCCGGAACCAAAGCCAACCCCTATGAAAATCCTGATTGCCGGAGGCGGAATCGGCGGCCTCACCACGGCCCTGGCCCTTCATAAGGCAGGTTTTGAGGTGGTTGTTTATGAATCCGTACGGGAACTCAAGCCCCTTGGGGTCGGCATAAACCTGCTGCCCCACTGCGTGCGCGTGCTCACCGACCTGGGCCTGCAAAAGACCCTGGCAGGTATTGCCGTCGAGACTTCCAACCTGGCCTATTACAACCGGCAGGGTCAATCGTACTGGACAGAACCCAGGGGCCTGGCCGCGGGCTACAAATGGCCCCAGTTTTCGATCCACCGGGGAGGCTTACAAATGGCTTTGCTGGGTGCTGCCCGGGAAAGGCTCGGGGCCGATGCCATTCGCATGAACTGCCACCTGCACCGATTTGAGCAGGATGCCGACGGGGTTACGGCCTATTTTACAGATAAAGAGACCGGGGCCGAAACCGAAACCGCAAGGGGCAGTTTGCTAATCGGGGCCGACGGCATCAGTTCGGCCGTAAGGAGCCGGTTGTATCCCGATGAAGGCCCGCCTGTGTATTCCCAGAACGTGTTGTACCGGGGCACCACCCACATGCCGCCCTTCCTGGACGGGCGCACCATGGTGATGATCGGCAGTATGCGCCAGAAAATGGTGGTATACCCCATCGGCCTGCCAGACGCTTCGGGCTGCTCCCTGACCAACTGGGTAGCCAACCTGAGGGAAGGCGCCTCGTCCCTTACCGAGAGGGATTGGAACCGCCGGGCCGACAAAGCCCGTCTTGTAAAACTTTACGCCGGGTGGCAATTCGACTGGCTTGATGTACCCACCATGATCTCCGGGGCAGAGGCGGTTTACGAATTTCCCATGTCTGACCGCGACCCACTCGGGCAGTGGAGTTTCGGGAGGGTTACCCTGCTGGGAGACGCCGCCCACCCCATGTATCCCATCGGCTCCAACGGGGCCTCCCAGGCCGTACTCGATGGGGAATGCCTTGTGGAATGCCTATTCAAGTACGGGGCAAACGCCGCAGCCCTGAAGGCTTATGAGGCAGACCGGCTTCCCGCCACCAGCCGGGTAGTGCAACAAAACCGGGCCAAAGGCCCCGACGAGGTGATGGACATGATGGAAGACCGCTTCCCCAATGGCTTTACCCCCGACCAAATACCCCATCAGGAATTGGCGGGCATAATGAGCCGGTACAAGAAGATCGCCGGCTTTGACAAGGAATCCTTAAACGCAAAGGGATGAGACGATTTTATAGCATACTGGCGAAATGCCTACTTTTAGCTGCAGTGATGACAACACAGGCACAAGATACCCCCCAGGCCCCCGGGCTGGAATTTGTCTGCCAGCTGCGGGTGCTTCTTGACACCCCCATGGTGGTAGGGCCCACCCCCCACGGGCTGCGCCGGATAATCCCCATTACGGGAGGCACGGTGGAAGGCCCCCTGATCCATGGTAAAATAGTGAACGGCGGGGCCGACTGGCAGGTGGTACGCAGCGACGGTGTGGCCGAGCTCGAGGCGCATTACCAGTTTGTGACCGATGACGGGGTTACCATCTACATCAAAAATACCGGACTTCGCGTGGCCAGTCCGGAGGTGGCGGCCCGTATCGGGCGGGGTGAGACGGTGCCCGACTCGGAGTACTACTTTCGGGCCGCTCCCCAGTTTTCGGCCCCCGAAGGCAAATACGGCTGGATGAACAATGCCCTGTTTATCTGCCGCGGCATAAAGGAACCCGACCATGTACTTATACAGGTGTGGAAAGTAAACTGACGGGCCGAACCCCTCGCATCTCATGACAGCCACCAAAGACCTGTTTTCCGAAAAACCCATGTCGCCCCTGCAATACGCCACAGTGCTGGTGTGCTTTGCCATGAACATGCTCGACGGGATGGACGTGCTGATCATTTCCTATGCGGCACCGGCCATTTCCCGCGATTGGTCCATTTCCCCGGAAGCCCTTGGCGTGGTTTTCAGCGCCGGTTTGGCCGGCATGACCCTGGGCACCTTTTTTATCGCCCCCCTGGCTGACCGGTTCGGCCGGAAAACCATTGTGCTGGTCAGTGCCATAATTATGGGAACTTGTATCTACGTGTCGGCCTATGCAGGTTCAGTTCCCGAATTGCTTTTGTACCGTTTTCTGAGCGGGCTGGGCATCGGCAGCATGCTGGCCAGCACCACGGCTCTCACTGCCGAGTTTACCCCCGATAAAAACCGGGATTTCTGGGTGAGTTTCGTGGTGGCCGGCTATCCGATTGGCGCCATCGTCTCGGGGATTGCGGCGGCCGAGATCGTGCCGGCCGAAGGATGGAGACAACTGTTTCGCCTTGCAGGGATGGCTTCCATGGCGGCTTTTCCCCTGGCGTTTCTTTTGCTCTCCGAATCGGTGCAGTACCTGCTCAGCACCCAGCCCAGGGGCGCCCTGCACCGGGCAAACCGCATCCTGTTACGCCTCGGGAGCGACCTGTTGGAACATCTGCCTGAAAAAAACGCCCCCCGGGCCAAGATCCCTGCAGGGGCGCTTTTCAAACCAGAATTCCGGCGGGCCACCGGGCTGTTGTGGGGGGCGTTATTCCTTGCCTTTTCGGCCCTGTACTTCCTGATCAGCTGGATTCCGAAGCTGGCCAGTGACGCCGGCCTCTCTATGGAACTGGCTATTTATGCCGGCACCGTCTTCAATGCCGGGGCCTTTGTCGGCATTTTGGTGCAGGGGTATATTTCGTCCCGCTTTGGCCTGAGACGAACCATTGGCATCATCTTTCTGGCCACCTCGGCCCTAATGGCCGCTTTCGGCTGGTTTACCGGCACCAATTGGGTGTTGCTTATCCTGGGGCTGCTGGGCTTTGGCATACAGGGCGGTTTTGTGGGGCTTTATGCCGTGGCTGCGCGCATTTACCCCACCCGCATCCGAACCACCGGGGTGGGCTGGGCCATGGGGGCCGGGCGCTTCGGCGGCATCGCAGGCCCCTTGATCGGGGGGTGGCTTATCGGCCTGGGCCTTTTGCTGACCACCAACTTTTTGCTCTTTGCCATTCCCACCTTGCTGGCTGGGTTAATCACCCTCCGTATCCCGGTGCGGTAAGCGCTTATTTTGCTGCATATTTTTGGAAGTTCGCAGCTCCTGAATCTGCAATGATTTGATGTTGCAGGAGAGGGGAGGAGATGGCCCGTCGGGGCCAGCAACCAATCCCCGGGGGTGGGCTGCCTAAATCATAAGTTTTTGGTCGCGGAAGGGCGTGCTGGGCGCTTGCAGACTGGAGGGTTATTTTGGTTATGGGCGGGGGTGGGGAATGGAATGGTCTACCGATCTGAAAACCGGAGCTCCGCCACTTTTTCAAGGACGCTGTTGTCCAATTTCTTGGAATCCCCGTCCATCAATTCAGGGTTCACCACCCACTGCAAAAAATCGACAAGCGGCAGTTCTGTGACCATGCCCCCCTGCAGTACCCGGATCAGATCCTCATCTCGGGCATGGGCGAGCAACACCGAATCCAGGCTTTCATATTGCTTGCGGGCCAGCCCCCAAAAGGCATAACCGCGCACCACGGCATTCTGATGTTGGGTGAATTCCAGCAGCGTTGGCGCCTCTGCTTTTTCGACCAGTTCCTGAAAGTTAAGGTACTGCCTGGTAACCGTGCCTGAGAAACCCACGTAGGGGCCGTGCAATTCATTCACCGCAGCAAGGGAGTCGACGAGCATGTGCAGGGAATCCTCGGGAAGCGGGGTGTTGTTTTCTGCTGCTGTGGGCTGTGCCGGCAGGAGAGACGGCAAGAGGCAGGCCAATAAAACCCAGGTAAGTTTCATGGTGGTACTACTGGTAGACGGGTGCAAAGTTACGTACAAGCCGTCTGATGTTCCAAACCCTGGCGTCCTATTGATGCTGCAAGGCAAGAGCAGCGATAGGCTGTATCTTGTTCCCGAGGGGAGGGGGCTCCCTAAAGAAGCTTCCTCAAAATAAACAACAGCATCATCAGCACCAGCACAATAACGATGACGATGCGGCCCGAGTTGCGGAACTGTTTCATGTTCACCTCTTCAAATCCTCTACTTCAAATACTTCCCAAACCAGTCGAGCCACCGCTGCATGCGGTCTTTCTGGAAGGTAGGCCGGCGAATGCCGTGGTGCTCGCCCGGGTAGACTACCAACTGGGTTTCCCGTCCCAGGCGTTTCATGGCCTGATACATCTGTTCGGAGTTCAGGATGGGGACGTTCCAGTCGACGCTACCCCCCATCCAGAGGGTGGGGGTGGTTATTTTCGCCACGTCGTTGAAGGGCGAGATGCGTTCCCAGGCGGCGGCGTTTTCCCAGGGCAGGCCCAGTTCCTCCTCCCAGGTACGCTGGTAGTGGTCGTGGCCGTAGTTCGCCCGGTACAGCGCTTCGCTTGCCCCTGATACAGCGGCCTTGAATCGTTCCGATTTGGTGATGACGTAGTTGGTGAGGATACCCCCGTACGACCAGCCCCCCACGCCCAGGCGGTCGGGGTCGGCATAGCCGGCCTGTATGGCGTAATCGACCCCGGCCATTACATCCTGGAAGTCCTTGTTGCCCCAGTCGGCAAAGAGGGCCAGGCAAAAGGCCTGCCCGTAGCCCGAAGAGCCACGCGGGTTCAGCAGCAGGGTCACATACCCGTTGGCCGCGAACCACTCGCTGGGCGGGTGGAACGAATGATCGTACTGGCTTACCGGCCCCCCGTGCAGCCAAAGGATGGTCGGGTACCTGACCCCGGGGGTGAAACCCGCGGGTTTTACCACAAAGCCTTCCACGGGTGTGCCGTCAGCACTGTTAAAGGTGATGCGCTCTACCGTTGGCCGTTGCAGTTGGGCCAACCGTGCGTCGTTGGTGGTGGTCAGTTTTTTCAGGGCCCCGTTCTGGAAGCTGTATATTTCAGCCGGTTCCAGGCTCCGCCCCAGCAACAGCCCGGTTAAATTGGGATGCAGGGCGTAGTCATTGATGCTTATATCCCCGTTAACAACCCGTTTGAAGTTTTCGCCTGTGGGGCTGATCGAGGCCAGCACTTGCCGGCCGTTTTCTTCCAGCAAAAAATAGATCGATTTGCCGTCGGGGGCGAACCGGGGCATGCTGATATTGCGGTCGAGGTTTTCGGCCAGCAGCCTGGGTTGCCCCCCGCTGGCCGGAATTACCGCAAGCTTTTGGGTGGCATACCACATGGCGGCCTTGTTGGTTACTGTATTATAGGCCAGTTGCTTCCCGTCGGGGCTCCAGCGGGGCGAAGTATCTGCGTTTTCGTTGGTGGTTACCTGATGCAGGTGCTGGCCCTTGTCGGTATTGTCGGCCTGCACGACCCAGATATCCGAATTGTCGTTGCCGTCGGGGTTGTCGGTGCGGTTGCTCACAAAGGCAATGGCCTTGCCGTCGGGTCGCCAGACGGGGCTGCTGTCGTCGTAGTCGCCGGAGGTGATTTGCACGGCGGTCGAATCACCCGGCACAAAGGTGTACAGGTGGGTGCGGTAGCGGTCGAGGTACCCGGTGTAGTCTTGTTTGAACTGGAGGCGGTCTATAACATGCGGCTTCGGTTTTTTGTCGTCTTCTTTGTCTTTGGTGAGCTCTTCCGGTTTGGGGTCGCGGATCAGCAGGAGCAGCCGCTTGCCGTCAGGAGACCATTCATAGCCCGATACGCCTTGTTTGACCTTGGTGAGTTGCTCGGCTTCCCCACCCAATCGGTTCAGGGTCCAGACCTGGGTTTTGGCATCTTCCCCCTTGGCCGCCGTAAAGGAAAGGTATTTCCCGTCCGGGCTCCAGCGGGGGCTCCCGGCCGAGTAGGAGTCGCCCGTCATGGGAATGGCGTCGCCCCCTGCTGCGGGAATCATCCAGATGCGGGTGGTTGATTTGTCTTTGGCCGTGTCGATGGCGCTCACCGTGTAGGCAAGCCATTTCCCGTCGGGGCTGATTTCGACATCGCGTATGTTTTTGAGGGAGAGCAGGTCTTCAATGGTAATGGGGTGCTTGTCCTGCTGCGCCTGCAAAACAAACAGCGGGCAACACAGGAGCAGGGTCAGAATGCGTTTCATCAGGGTAGTTGGTTTTGCGCCCTAAAGATAGGGATTCCGGTTGCCCGACCGGATGAAAAATTGAGACCTTTTCCGCCAATGTGTGAATCGGGTATTTTATTGGGCCGTAAAAGTGTCGTGGTCCTTTTCTTCCGCCCAGTGGTATTCGATTTCGTTGGCCACGTTTCGGGCGAAGTCCAACCCGTGCCGGTCGGAGAGGAACCCCAAGGCCATATCCATGCCGGCACTGACCCCTGCGGAAGTATAGTATTTGCCGTCTTTCGTCCAGCGGGCGTTGCGGTCCCAAAGTACGGTATCGCCCTGGGACGCCACCCAGGTAAAGGCCCGTTTGTTCGAGGTGGCCCTCTTCCCGTTCAAAAGGCCGGCCCGGGCCAAAAGGGCACTCCCGGTACAAACGCTCATGATATAGTCACTCCGCCGGGCGAAGTCGCGTATACTTTCGAGCAGCGCATGATTTTCCACCTCCTTTCGCGTCCCGTACCCTCCGGGTATAAGCAGGATGCCCGGTTCCTTTTCAGCCTGCGTCAAATGCTCCGTCATCACGGAAACCCCATGCCGGTTACCTACCAGGCCTCCATCCTGGGAGTAAAACCGTTGGGGATACAGATCTGTCAGTCGCCCGAAGATTTCCGCAGGGCCGAAAACATCCAGGGTCTCAAAATCATCGAATAGGATATAGGTGATTTGCATATGTTTTATGGTGACTTAATCCGATAGGCAAATTAGTAAATTCGCCAACTAGCGAAGCCTTCAAAAACCACCCTCACGGCCTGTATCTTCCGATGCGCTGCCAGGCCGGGGGTTGCCGGGCCAAAAAAATTCTTAAGGCGTTCTGTATTAGCTTTTCCAGAAAAAAGTCGTATATTTGCGGCACTTATAGAATAATTGGTTATTCGATGAGGGGACCCGGAGTCCCCTCTTTTATTACCGATATTTTTAAAGTGACAAGTTCTATGGAAGGCAATCGGTTGCAGCAGCGCGTTAGCGCCCTTCTGGAAGAGGCCCTGGCAGGAAGGCCCGACCTTTTCCTGCTCGAGCTCAAGGTGAGCCCCGGTCAGGTTATCAGGGTTACCCTCGACGGCGACAAGGGGGTAAACCTGCACGATTGCATGGATATCAGCCGGGCTGTAGAGCACTCCCTCGACCGGGAAGAATTCGATTTCTCGCTCGAAGTAGGTTCTGCAGGCGCTTCGGCTCCCCTGCAATTGCCCAGGCAATACGGCCAGCATGTGGGACGCACCCTTGAGGTGGTCCACGGAGGCGTTACAACCGAAGGGACTTTGCTGGCGGCAGATGAAAAACAGATCACCCTGGGCTGGAAGGCCCGGGAACCCAAGCCGGTAGGCAAGGGGAAACATACGGTTCGGAAGGAGGCCCATATTCCCTTCTCCGACATCGAACAGGCAAAAGTTGTTTTAAAATTCTAACGGTATTTTAGTTTAAGAATGGAAAATCTCGCATTAATCGAATCTTTCTCCGAGTTCAAGGACGACAAGTTCATTGACCGCGTGACCCTTATGGCCATCCTGGAGGAAGTTTTCCGGGCAGCGCTGAAACGCAAATTCGGCTCCGACGACAATTTTGACATCATCATCAACCCCGACAAGGGTGACCTTGAGATTTGGAGGAACCGGGTGGTGGTGCCCGACGGGGAGGTAGAAGAACCCAATGAGGAGATTTCCCTGTCTGCAGCCCGCAAGATCGAACCCGATTTCGAGGTGGGTGAAGACGTGTCTGAGGAAGTGAAGCTCATCGACCTGGGCCGCCGCTCCATCCTGGCCCTGCGCCAGAACCTGATCGCCAAGATCCACGAGCACGACAATACCACTATCTACAAGCAGTTCAAAGACCTGGAAGGCGAGATCTACACCGCCGAGGTGCATCACATCCGCCACAAGGCCATCATCCTGCTCGACGATGAGGGCAATGAGATTATTTTGCCGAAGGAAAAACAGATCCCTTCCGATTTCTTCCGCAAGGGAGACAACGTGCGGGGCATCATCGAAAGCGTGGAGCTGAAGGGGAACAAGCCCCTTATCATCATGTCGCGGACTTCCCCGGTATTCCTGGAGCAACTGTTCCATCAGGAAATCCCCGAGGTGTTCGACGGTCTTATCACCATCAAGAAAGCCGTTCGCATTCCGGGCGAAAAGGCCAAGGTGGCCGTGGATTCCTACGACGACCGCATAGACCCGGTTGGGGCTTGTGTGGGTATGAAGGGCTCGCGCATCCACGGGATTGTACGCGAACTGGGCAATGAGAACATCGACGTGATCAACTGGACCAACAACACCCAGCTTATGGTTACCCGCGCCCTGAGCCCGGCCCGTGTTACCCAGGTAAAACTGGATGAAGAAAACAAAACGGCCCAGGTGTACCTGAAGCCCGAAGAGGTTTCCAAGGCCATTGGCCGCGGCGGGCACAATATCCGCCTGGCAGGGCAGCTCACCGGCTATGAGATAGACGTGTTCCGCGAAGGGGTTGAAGAAGATGTGGAGCTCACCGAATTCCGCGACGAAATCGAGGAATGGATCATCGAAGAGCTGCGCAAGATCGGCCTCGATACGGCCCGTGCCGTACTCGAGCAAGACGTCGACGACCTGGTGAAACGCACCGATCTGGAAGAGGAAACCATTTTGGATGTGATGCGCATCCTGAAAGAAGAATTTGAAGATTAAGCTATATATTAGCACTTTTATTTAGAAGCACGAAGGATTTCATTTTATGGCAGATAATGCAACCATAAGGCTTAACAAAGTCCTCAGGGAACTCAACATCTCATTGGACAGGGCGGTAGACTACCTGGCCTCCAAAGGCCACCAGGTAGAGGCACGTCCTACCACTAAAATTTCCGATGAGGTATACCAGGTTTTACTGGATGAGTTCCGTTCGGACAAAAGCAGAAAGGTTGCCTCCAAAGAGATAGGGGAGGAGAAGCGGAAGGAGAAGGAAGCCATCCGGATACAGCTCGAACAGGAGCAGGAAGAACGGCGCGTTGCCCGCGAGAAGCGGCAGGTCGAAACGGAGGTGGTAAAGGCCCGTGTGGAACTGGCCGGCCCCAAGACCGTTGGTAAAATTGATCTGGACGCCCCTGCCCCCAAGAAGGCTGAAGTGGAAGCGCCCAAGCCGGAAGTAAAGAAGGCCGAAGCCGAAAAGGCGGAAGTCAAGCAAGAAGAAGTCAAAAAGCCTGCCGTTAAAAAGCAGGAACCAGCTCCGGCTCCGGCTCCGGCCCCGGCCCCGCCTAAGGCCCCGGCCCCTGCACCAGTGGCGGCGAAGCCCGAAGCACCGGCAGAGCCAGAGAAACACGAGACCGAATACCAGAAGCTCTCCGGACCCAAGATCAAGGATAAGATCGATCTTTCGAAGTTCGAGACCGCCAAAAAGAAAAAGGAAGACGCCAAGGACGACAGCGACCGCAAACGCCGCCGCCGCCGTATTGCCAGCAAGGCTGAACCGGGAGGCCGCGGAAAGCCCGGTGCCAAGAAGCAACGTTTTGCCGCTCCCAAGGTTGAGCCTACCGAAGAAGAAGTGCAAAAGCAGGTGCGGGAAACCCTTGAAAAACTCCAGGGCAAAACCAAGAAGGGCAAAGGCGCCAAATACCGCAGAGACAAGCGAGACCTGCACCGCCAGCAGACCGAGAAGGATCTGGAGCAGCAGGAACTGGAAAGTAAAATCCTAAAGGTAACCGAATTCGTTACCGCGGGCGAGGTGGCCACCATGATGGGCGTGCCTACCACAGAGATTATCTCGGCCTGTATGTCGCTGGGTATCATGGTTACCATGAACCAGCGCCTCGACGCCGAAACCCTGAGCATCGTGGCCGATGAGTTCGGCTTTGAAGTGGAGTTTGTAACCGCCGATATCGAACAGGCCATCGAGGAAGAACCCGATGCCCCAGAAGATCTCAAGGCAAGAGCGCCCATTGTTACCGTAATGGGTCACGTAGACCACGGTAAAACCTCCCTGCTCGACTACATCCGCAAAGAGAACGTTATTGCCGGGGAGAGTGGGGGTATTACCCAGCACATCGGTGCCTACGGGGTAACCCTGGAAAATGGGCAGAAAATCACCTTCCTCGATACCCCGGGCCACGAGGCCTTTACCGCCATGCGGGCGAGGGGTGCCCAGGTAACCGACATCGCCATTATCGTGGTGGCAGCCGACGACGACATCATGCCGCAGACCAAGGAGGCCATCAGCCACGCCCAGGCAGCCGGCGTACCCCTGGTCTTTGCCATCAACAAGATAGATAAGCCCACCGCCAACCCTGAAAAGATCAAGGAGGGGCTGGCCAATATGAACCTGCTCGTAGAAGACTGGGGTGGAAAAATCCAGTCGCACGACATCTCTGCCAAAACCGGCAAAGGGGTGGCCGAATTGCTCGAGAAAGTACTTCTTGAAGCCGAACTGCTCGAACTGAAGGCCAACCCTGACAGGCTGGCTTCGGGCACTGTTGTGGAAGCCTTCCTCGACAAAGGCCGGGGGTATGTGGCCACCGTACTGGTAGAAAACGGTACCCTTCAGATAGGTGACTATATGTTGGCCGGTACCTGCAGCGGTAAGGTGCGTGCCATGCACGACGAGCGCGGTAAAGTAATAAAGAAAGCCGGTCCGGCCACCCCCATCTCGGTGCTCGGGTTAGACGGCGCACCCCAGGCGGGTGATAAATTTAACGTGCTCGAAGACGAGCGCGAGGCCAAGCAAATCGCGGCCAGACGGTCCCAGCTGCAGCGCGAACAATCGGTTCGCACCCAGCGCCACATCACCCTCGACGAGATTGGCCGCCGTATCGCCCTGGGCGAATTCAAGGAGCTCAACATTATCCTGAAAGGAGACGTGGACGGTTCTGTGGAAGCCCTATCCGACTCGTTCCAGAAGCTTTCCACAGAAGAGATACAGGTGAACATCATCCACAAAGGGGTGGGCGCCATTACCGAATCGGACGTGCTCTTGGCCTCGGCCTCCGACGCCATCATCATCGGCTTTAACGTACGGCCCATGGGCAACGCCCGTGACTTGGCCGACAAGGAGGAGATCGACATCCGCATGTACTCCATCATCTACGACGCCATCAATGACGTTAAAGACGCCATGGAAGGGATGCTTTCGCCCGAGATGAAGGAAGAGGTTACCGGTACGGCCGAGATCCGCGAAATCTTCAAAGTCTCCAAAGTAGGTACCATCGCAGGATGTATGGTCACCTCAGGAAAGGTGTTCCGCAATTCGCAGGTGCGCCTGATTCGCGACGGGGTAGTAATCTACACCGGCGAGCTGGCCTCTCTGAAGCGTTTCAAAGACGATGTGAAGGAAGTTTCCAAGGGGTACGACTGCGGGATGCAGGTCAAGAACTACAACGACATTCACGAGGGCGATATCATAGAAGCCTTCCAGGAAGTAGCCGTCAAAAAGACGCTTTAATTAATGTGCTAATGTGCTAATGTGCTAATGTGCTAATTTGGCAATTAGTAAATATGCTAATCATAAACTGCCGCCAGTCTTCGGATTGGCGGCTTTTTTTTGGGTTTAACCGGCTGGATGGGGTTTCAAGAAACACCAGTCTGAAGACTGGAGGTAGCGGATGACATGCGTCAAGAACTCAGTGGGCAAAAGGTATTGGAATTGGGTGCTTCCTACCGGTCTCCGGGCCTTAGCAGCAGGGCCCCCGGGTATTTCTTGCGCACCTCCGCGAATTCGCGCTCGGCATCGAGGCGGTTGCGGAAGCGGCCCACCTGCACCCGGTAGGTAGGCGAATCGAAGACGATCTTGGCAGGCCAGTCGGGGAAATCGATTTCAGCTTCGGCCTTGAGTTGCTCGGCCATGGAAAAGGAGCCAAATCCTATCTGAATAGTATAGTATTGGGTGTCGGAATTGCCCTTGGTATAGATCGCGAGCAGTTTGCCGATGGCCGGATCCTGTTCGACAGTAACGCGGCCATCCTGTGCCAGGCCTGCCGAGCTGGCGACCACCAGTAAAACCATCGTAAAAACTACCTTTTTCATAGGGTATTTCTCTTGAGTATCACAGGTGCTAAATGTACCTTTTTTGGGGCTTTTCACGGCATTCACACCCATTATTTAGAACGTTTATAAATTATAAATTATAAAACCTTTAAGATTTTCAGAATAAAGTCAAAGTCTTATTTTTGCTGACAATTTAGCGCAAAAAAAGGGGCCCGAAATCTCGCTGTTTTGCGCCGTTTTTAGCCAAAAAACAGGACTAAATAGCCTGCCTGACGGGCCGTATGAGTAAGGGTTGCGAAAAGCGTGCCAAGCTTGTAGGCCGGTAGACAGAGCTCCAGAAATATTGAACGCCAACACATGAAAAAGGTTCAGAACCGCCAACCGTTTATCGCGATTACTGGTTTTTGTCTAGTCGTTTCCCTTCTGTTTACCCCGACCCTTTCTGCTCAAGATCAGGCTGCTGCCGACGGCGGCTCGGGTAGCCTTTGCGGCCCTGGGGATCCGGTCAAGGGAAAGCAATTGTTCAACCAGAACTGTGCGGCCTGCCACGCACTCGACCGGAAAATGACCGGCCCCGCTCTTGGCGGGGTGGCCACCCGGCTTTCGGAGCAGGAAGGCCTCGATTGTGAGTGGATTTACGCCTGGGTCAAGAACAGCCCAGGTGTAATTGCTTCTGGGGATGCCTATGCAAACCGCATCTACGGGGAATACAACCAGGCTGCCATGACGCCCTTCCCGACCCTGAGCAACCAGGATATCAACGATATTTTGGCGTATGCCGAAGCCCCGCCACCCGCGCCGGTGGCCGCGGCAGCCCCTGCAGCCGGAGAGGTTGCGGCCGGTGGTTCCCAGGGCATTTCCAACGAATTGATTTTAGGCGCCCTCGCCCTGGTATTCGCCCTGCTGGTGATGATGCTCTTCCTGGTCAACAAGACTCTGAGGCGCATTGCCGAGGCCAACGGGGTCGCGGTGGAAAAGGAGAAGGCCGAGAAAGGCCTGCCCCTCTGGAAGGCTTTTGCCCAGAACCAGTTTCTGGTGCTGGTCACTGCCATCTTCATGTTGCTTGCCGGCGCTTACTTCGCCTATGGCTGGATGATGCAGATAGGCGTTGACCAGGGTTATATGCCCATACAGCCCATCCACTACTCGCACAAAATCCACGCTGGCGACAACGGCATCGATTGCAAGTACTGCCACTCTTCGGCCCGTGTTTCCAAAACTTCGGGAATTCCGTCGCTCAATGTGTGTATGAACTGCCACAAGTCGATCTACGAATACAAGGGGAACCCCGAAGGGCCCTCTGCCGAAGACCTGGCCAAAGGGTACACCAACGAATTCTATACCGGCGAGATCAAAAAATTGTACGCCGCCGTGGGCTGGGACGAGCAAAACCAGCGCTATACTGGCGATTCCAAGCCGGTGGAGTGGGTGCGCATCCACAACCTGCCCGATTTTGCCTATTTCAACCACGCCCAGCACGTAACCGTGGGCAAGATTGAGTGCCAGACCTGCCACGGGCCGGTACAGGAAATGGAAATCATGTATCAGTTCTCGCCCCTTACCATGGGCTGGTGCGTCAATTGCCACCGTACAACCAACGTACAGATGGAAGGCAATGCCTACTACGAGAAGATCCACGAAGAACTGGCCAAGAAATACGGAGTAGAAAAAGTAACGGCTGCCCAGATGGGAGGCCTGGAATGCGGCAAGTGCCACTACTAATCAACCAAAGCAGCTAATTAGACAGAATGCATATGGCATCAAACAAGAAATATTGGAAAAGCGAGGCGGAACTCTCCCCGAACGATTCCATTGTTGAGAAGCTGAGACAAAACGAATTCCCGGAAGAAATCCCGGTCGACGCCTTTCTCGGGGATAAGGAGCAGCTCGGTTCGAGCCAGACCAGCCGTCGCGACTTCCTCAAGTACGTGGGCTTTAGTACTGCAGCCGCATCCCTGGCAGCCTGCGAGGGGCCGGTTCGTAAATCCATCCCCTATGTGATGCAGCCTGAGCGCATCGTACCGGGTGTAGCCAACTATTACGCCTCGACCATGGCCGACGGCTTCGACTTTGCCAGCATCCTGGTGAAGACCCGCGAAGGACGGCCCATCAAGATAGAAGCAAACCGGCAGGCCGGCGTGCTGGGCGGGACCAACGCCCGGGTACAGGCCTCGGTGCTTTCCCTCTACGACAGCACCCGCCTCCAGGGGCCCCGCAGCGCCGAAGGCGATGTGGAGTGGGACACCCTCGACGCCACCGTTAAAGCAAAACTGTCAAGCCTGCAGGGCGGGGGCAAGAAAGCCGTATTGCTTACGCAGACCTACGCCAGCCCTTCTACGGCTCGCCTGATCGCCCAATTCCAGGAAGCTTTCCCGGGAACTGAGCACGTTACCTACGACGCCATTGGCGAAGAGGCGGCACTGGCTGCCTATGCCGCCAAATACGGCGAACGCGCCCTGGCCGATTACGATTTTGCCAAAGCCGAACTCATCGTGTCTTTCGGGGCCGATATTCTGGGCGACTGGCAGGGCGGCGGCTACGACAGTGGCTATGCCAAAGGCCGCGTGCCCAAAAACGGCGCCATGTCGCGCCACATCCAGTTTGAATCAACCATGAGCCTCGCCGGGGCCAATGCCGATAAGCGCATTCCCCTTTCTCCGGCCGGCCAGAAAGTAGCCCTGGCGCATTTGTACGCCCGTTTGAATGGCAGCAGTACCTCAGGCGAATTGCCCGAAGCGGCTGCCCGGGCCCTCGACTCGGTGGTGAGTGCCATCGGCGCCAAACGCGGCAAGGCCGTTGTGGTGTCGGGCCTCGACGATGTCGATGCCCAGGCCGTAGTGCTGGCCATCAATGAAATGCTGGGCAGTGAGGCCTTTGATCCGGCGGCCCCCCGCTACGTGCGGCAGGGCAACCAACAGGCTGTATCCCAACTGCTCGCCGATATGCAGGCCGGTCGGGTAGGGGCCCTGATCATGGACGGGGTAAACCCCGCCTATACCCTGCCCAATGCCGCGGCATTTGCCGAAGCCCTGGCCAGCGTAGACCTTACCGTGGCCTTCTCGACCAACCGGAACGAGACCACCGAGCTGTGCAACTTTACAGGGGCTGCTTCCCATTACCTCGAGTCGTGGGGCGACACCCAGATTAAAAAAGGACACTTCGGCCTTACCCAGCCGGTGATCCGTCAGCTTTTCGATACCCGTCAGCTGCAGCAAAGCCTGCTGGCCTGGATGGGTTCTGAGCAGAGCTGGTACGATTATATACGCGAAACCTGGAATACCGGCATTTTGGCCGGAGGCGACTGGAACCAGGCCCTGCACGATGGGGTTTATGTACCCGGCGCAATGGCGATGAGCGACCCCGAAACGGTAGCGGCCCCAGCTTCAGATAAAGAAGCCACGGCAGGCGCTGCCCCGGCAGATGCTCCCGCAGTTCCCGCCATTGCTGAAGCCGTGCGCCGTCTGGCCGGAGCCACCGAGTCGGGGATGAGCCTGGTGTTGTATTCCAAGACTGGTATGGGAGACGGGCGTCAGGCGAGCAACCCCTGGCTGCAGGAGTTCCCCGACCCCATTACCCGGGTGTCATGGGACAACTATGTAACCGTTTCCAAGAAAGATGCCGCCGACCTCGGCCTGGTAAACGAGCACGTTGCCAACGGGGGCCTCGACGGCAGCTATGTAAACCTGACCGTAGGGGGTGTTACCCTCTCGCAGGTTCCGGTTATAATCCAACCCGGACAGGCTCAGGGAACCCTGGGGCTTGCCCTGGGTTATGGCAAGAAAGCCGGCATGAAATCGGAAATGCAGACCGGGGTGAATGCCTATGTGCTGTACCAGGATTTCAGCCGCCAACAGGCTGTTACTATTGAAAAAGCCGCAGGCATGCATGAGTTTGCCTCCATACAGCTGCACAATACGCTGATGGGCCGTGGCGATATCATCAAGGAAACCACCCTGGAGATCTTCAACACCGAAGACGCCGCCCACTGGAACCCGGTGCCCATGGTTTCTCTGGACCACAACGAAGTGCCTGCCACCACCGTAGACCTTTGGGACAGCTTTGACCGTTCCATCGGCCACCACTTCAATATGTCGATTGACCTGAATGCCTGTACGGGTTGCGGGGCCTGCGTTATCGCCTGCCACGCCGAAAACAACGTACCGGTGGTAGGTAAAAGCGAGATACGCCGTTCACGCGACATGCACTGGCTGCGCATCGACCGCTACTATTCTTCTGAGGAGACCTTCGCGGCCGACGACATCAAGAAGGACGAATTTTCTGGAGCCCTGGAATCCAAATCGGGCTTCGAGGAGATGGAAGACCCCTCAGCCAACCCGCAGGTGGCTTTCCAGCCGGTTATGTGCCAGCACTGTAACCACGCCCCCTGTGAAACGGTATGCCCCGTGGCTGCCACCATCCACAGCCGTCAGGGCCACAACCAGATGGCTTACAACCGCTGCGTGGGTACCCGTTACTGTGCCAACAACTGCCCCTACAAGGTGCGCCGCTTTAACTGGTTCCTCTACAGCGACAACGACGAGTTCGATTACAACATGAATAACGATCTGGGCAAAATGGTGCTCAATCCCGATGTGGTCGTACGCTCACGCGGGGTTATGGAGAAGTGCTCCTGGTGTATCCAATTGACCCAGAAGGCCATCCTCGACGCCAAGCGCGAAGGCCGTCCTGTTTCCGACGACGAATTCCAGACCGCCTGCTCCAACGCCTGCAACAGCGGGGCTATCGTTTTCGGAGACATCAACGACCCGGAGAGTGCGGTATCAAAACTGAAGGCCGATGCGCGCATGTACCACCTGCTCGAGCATGTAGGTACGCAGCCTAATGTGTTCTATCAGGTTAAGGTCCGCAATACCAACGAAGCATAACCAATTACAGTAAGTAAAAAGAGATTCTATGGCGTCGCATTACGAAGCACCGATACGCAAACCCCTGGTTCTGGGCGATAAGGGCTACCACGATGTTTCCGTGGACATCGCCGCCCCGGTAGAGGGGAGGGCCAACAAGCAGTGGTGGATAGTCTTTTCCATAGCCCTGGCCGCTTTTCTTTGGGGCATCGGCTGTATCATCTATACGATTTCGACCGGGATCGGTACCTGGGGTCTGAACAAAACCGTCAACTGGGCTTGGGACATCACCAACTTCGTCTGGTGGGTGGGTATCGGGCACGCCGGGACCCTGATCTCTGCCGTACTGTTGCTGTTCCGCCAGAAATGGAGAATGGCCGTAAACCGCTCGGCCGAGGCCATGACCATCTTTTCGGTTGTTCAGGCAGGGCTTTTTCCGATCATCCACATGGGTCGCCCCTGGCTCGGGTATTGGGTGCTCCCCATCCCGAACCAGTTTGGTTCCCTCTGGGTGAACTTCAACTCCCCCCTGCTTTGGGACGTGTTTGCCATCTCGACCTACCTCTCTGTATCGCTGGTGTTCTGGTGGACGGGGCTGTTGCCCGATTTCGCCATGATCCGCGACCGGGCCGTTAAACCCTTCCAGAAAAAGATCTACAGTCTGGTGAGCTTCGGCTGGACAGGCCGGGCCAAAGACTGGCAGCGGTTCGAGGAAGTATCGCTGGTCCTGGCCGGTTTGGCCACCCCCCTGGTACTTTCGGTTCACACCATCGTATCCTTCGACTTTGCCACTTCGGTAATCCCGGGCTGGCACACCACCATCTTCCCGCCCTACTTTGTTGCCGGGGCGATCTTCTCGGGCTTTGCCATGGTGCAGACCCTGCTGATCATCATGCGGAAGGTGAGCCACCTGGAAGCCTATATTACCGTGCAGCACATCGAGCTGATGAACATTGTAATCATGATTACCGGTTCTATTGTGGGCTGCGCCTATATCACTGAGCTGTTCATTGCCTGGTACTCCGGGGTGGAATACGAGCAGTACGCCTTCCTGAACCGAGCCACCGGGCCTTACTGGTGGGCCTATACCCTGATGATGACCTGTAACGTGGTCTCTCCCCAGGTTATGTGGTTCAAAAAGGTGCGCACCAGCATCCTGGTGTCTTTCATTATCTCAATCGTAGTGAACGTGGGGATGTGGTTCGAGCGTTTCGTGATCATCGTCACCTCCCTGCACCGCGACTACCTGCCTTCGTCATGGACCATGTTCTCGCCCACCTTTGTGGATATCGGGATCTTTATCGGTACCATCGGGTTTTTCTTCGTCCTCTTCCTGCTCTATGCGCGTACCTTCCCGGTTATTGCCCAGGCCGAGGTGAAATCGATCCTGAAGTCTTCGGGCGAGCGCTTCAAGAAATTGCGCGACGCCGGCAAACCGCTTTACCAGGTTCACGCCACAGCCGCCCCGAAAGCAGCCAAAAAAGAATCGCCTGCACCGGCAGACAAGCAAGCACAGGTAAGCAGCCTGCTCGAAACCCTGGGCACCTTCGACGCTGCCACCCAGAAAGCCGACGACCTTAAAAAGGTAAAAGGCATCGGTCCGCAGATGGAAAAGGCACTGAACCAATTGGGAATATTCACGTTTGCCCAGGTAAGCCGTATGACCCAGCGGGAGTACGACCTGCTCGACTCCATTACCGGTTCCTTCCCGGGCAGGGCCCAACGCGACGATTGGGCTGGCCAGGCAAAACGTTTAAACGATAATAAATAACAGAGATGGCATCTAAAGTTATTCGGGCATTTTACGACGACGACGACGTGCTCATGCACGCAGTCAAGAAGGTGAAAGCCGCCAAGCATCATATCGAGGAAGTGTATTGCCCCTTCCCGGTTCACGGGCTCGACAAGGCCATGGGGCTGGCGCCTACGCGCATTGCCATCACCTCTTTCCTGTACGGTCTTACAGGCCTTACGGTAGCCATCGTGATGATGAACTTCATCATGATCAAAGACTGGCCGCAAGACATCGGGGGCAAGCCCAGTTTCAGCTACATCGCCAACATGCCTGCTTTTGTGCCGGTCATGTTCGAAATGACGGTGTTTTTTGCTGCCCACCTTATGGTGATCACCTTTTACCTGCGCAGCCGGTTATGGCCCTTTAAGAAGGCCGAAAACCCCGATGTGCGCAGCACCGACGATCATTTTATCATGGAAATTGAAGTACACGGAGACGCCTCAGACCTGACTGCCCTGCTCCGGGAGACAGGCGCCGTGGAAATCAACACCGTAGAAAAGTAATAGGGAATGATGAAGAAATCGCTTGTTATCGCATTTATCGGCGCCGCCGTGCTTGGGTTGTCGTCCTGCCAGGACAACGCTCAGCCCAATTACCAGTATATGCCCAATATGTACGAGCCGGTAAGCTATGAAACCTATCAGAAGGTCGAATGGCTTCCCGAAGGCTCCTCGGCTATGCTGCCTGCCGACAACACCATTGCCCGTGGCAAGAAGCCTTACCGCTTCGAAAACACCCCTGAAGGCAAGGAATTATCGCGGGGCATGAGCAGCCCCCTCGACTCCCTCGCCATGGATGAAAACCTGGCCAGGGGCGGAGAGCTGTACGGCATCTATTGCGCCATATGCCACGGAAACCGGGGCGACGGGCAGGGCAACCTGGTAAAACGCGAGAAGATTCTCGGGGTTCCAACCTATGCCGATGCCGGACGAAACATCAGTGTGGGGAGCACCTACCACGTGATCTACTACGGGCAGAACGCCATGGGCTCCTACGCCAACCAGCTCAACGAAACCGAGCGTTGGCAGGTGGCCGAATACGTCATGAAACTCAAAGCAGACCTAACAAAATAACAGCGCATTGCAGATGTATACCTTCTCGAACAAACTAAAGATAGGATCCCTGATCTTGATGGCCCTCGGGTTGTTGGGGATGGGAATTGGATTCGTCTCTGCTCCCTCTACGGTAGATGAGGCCAAGGCCCTGGTAGCCGCCCAGGAAGACGGGCATGGCGGAGGACACGGGGAGGCCGCTGCCGCTGCAGCGCACGAACCTGCGGCCCATGCAGACCAGGCCCACGAATCAGAGCACGATGTGCACCTGCTGCACCAATTGCAGAACCGTCCCTGGGCAGCCGTCTATATCGCCGCTTTCTTCTTTTTCATGTTGTCGCTTGGCACCCTGGCCTTTTACGCTATTCAGCGGGCCGCCCAGGCAGGCTGGTCGCCCCTGCTGTTCCGCGTGATGGAAGCCATTACCGCCTACCTCGTACCCGGAGGCATTATCGTCTTTGTGATTCTGGTGCTCTCAGTCATGCACATGAACCACCTCTTTGTCTGGATGGACCCTGAAACCGTGGCCCACGATGAATTGCTGCAGAACAAGGCCGGTTATCTGAACCCGGTATTCTTTTTGGTGCGGGCCGCCATTTTCCTGGGCGGTTGGATCGGCTACCGCGAAATTTCCCGGAGGCTTTCCCTGGCGCAGGACTCCTCTGACAACAACTCGAACTTCAAGAAGAATTTCAAATGGTCCGCGGCTTTCCTGGTATTTTACCTGGTTACCGAATCGATGATGTCTTGGGACTGGATCATGAGCGTAGACCCGCACTGGTTCAGCACCCTGTTCGGCTGGTATGTGTTTGCCAGCATGTTCGTGTCGGGTATTACCACCATCGCCATGGTTACCATTTACCTGAAGTCGAAAGGCTACCTGCCAGATGTGAACAACAGCCACATCCACGACCTGGCCAAATTCATGTTCGGGATCAGCATATTCTGGACCTACCTGTGGTTTAGCCAGTTCATGCTTATCTGGTATGCCGACATCCCCGAAGAGGTAACCTATTTCGTTACCCGGATCGAAGGCTTCAAGCTGCCGTTCTTTACCCTGCTGGTAATGAACTTTATTTTCCCCTTGTTGGTGCTGATGAACAGCGACTACAAGCGGGTAAACTGGTTTGTGGTCATGACCGGTATTGTTGTGCTTTTGGGGCACTACCTCGACGTATACATGATGATTACCCCGGCGACTGTCGGAGACCAGTGGTACATCGGCATCCCTGAGATCGGAGGCATCCTCTTTTTTGCAGGAGCCTTTATTTTCTGGGTGTTCCGTGCCCTGACCAAGGCGCCGTTGCAGCCCACTCGGAACCCTTTTGTAGAAGAGAGCCGACAGTTTCACTATTAGAAATAGAATTAGCCAATTATATCTGATCCAACAATGACAGCATTAATGACGATCACTGTTTTAGTCCTGGTAGCCATCGCCATCTGGCAGATGACCAAGATCTTCGAATTGTCGCAAATCAAGGCTAAGGCAGGACGTTCGGAAATAGCCAATGAAGAGGATAACAAGTACAACGGCTACCTGATGTTCGCCTTTCTCGTATTCATTTACGGGATTACTATCTTCAGCTTTGCCAAGTACGGCAAATTCCTGCTCCCCGAAGCGGCCAGTGCCCATGGGGGCGAGTACGATTCCCTCCTCTTGTGGAGCTTTGTGATTATTTTTATCGTACAGATCCTTACCCAGGCCCTGTTGCACTACTTCGCCTTCAAATACCGCGGAAAGGACGGTGGAAAGGCGTTGTTCTTTGCCGATAACGACCGCCTGGAATTTATCTGGACCATCATCCCGGTAATTGTCCTGGCCGGCCTCATCCTCTGGGGGCTGTATACCTGGACCAACATCATGGACATCAACGACGAAGACGATCCGCTTGTGGTGGAGCTCTACGCCCAACAGTTTAACTGGACTGCGCGCTATGCCGGGGCCGACAACGTACTGGGCGATGCCAACGTTCGGATGATCGACATCGACAGGGCCAATGTACTCGGCCTGGATGAATCCGACCCGAACTCTGGAGACGATATTATCGTGAAGGAACTGCACCTGCCTGTGGGCCGGAAAGTAAATTTCAGGATGCGTTCGCAAGACGTACTGCACTCGGCCTTTATGCCCCATTTCCGGGCACAGATGAACTGCGTGCCGGGGATGATCACCCAATTCTCCTTCACCCCGACGGTTACGACCGCAGAGATGCGCCAGAACCCCGATATTATCGCCAAGGTAGAGCGCACCAATGCCCTGCGTGCCCAGCGCGCGGCTGCCGGAGAGCCCAATAACGACCCCTGGGAGTTCGATTACCTGCTGCTTTGCAACAAGATTTGCGGCAAGTCGCACTACAATATGCAGATGAAAATCATTGTGGAAACGGAAGATGAATACCGGAGCTGGCTGGCTACCCAGCAAACCTTCGGGCAAATGATGTCGGCCGGTGCCGAGTAACCAAACACCTAACAAGGAGATTTAAAAAAAAGGACTATGTCAGGACATGCACATGCCATCGCCGACGATCACGCCCACGATCACGGCCATCACCACAAAGAGACCTTTGTTACCAAATACATATTCAGCCAGGATCATAAAATGATCTCCAAGCAATACCTGATTACCGGCCTCATCATGGGGACCATCGGGATTGCGATGTCGCTCATGTTCCGGATGCAACTGGCCTGGCCGGGAGAGTCCTTCCCCATTTTCCAGGCGCTGCTCGGCAAATGGGCCCCCGAAGGGGTTATGGACGCCGACATCTACCTGGCGTTGGTGACCATCCACGGGACCATCATGGTATTCTTTGTGCTTACTGCCGGCCTTAGCGGTACCTTCAGCAACCTGCTTATTCCGTTGCAGATCGGGGCACGCGACATGGCATCGGGCTTTTTGAACATGCTCTCGTACTGGATGTTCTTTATCTCGAGCGTGATCATGACCATTTCCCTCTTTGTGGAAGCCGGTCCTGCCTCAGCCGGATGGACGATATACCCGCCCCTTAGCGCCCTGCCCATGGCACAGGCCGGTTCGGGCATGGGGATGACCCTTTGGCTGGTTTCCATGGCCATCTTCATCGCATCGTCCCTGCTGGGTTCGCTCAACTACATTGTTACCGTACTGAACCTGCGTACCAAAGGCATGTCGATGACCCGCCTGCCGCTGACCATCTGGGCCTTTTTCGTAACAGCTGTTATCGGGGTAATTTCGTTCCCCGTACTCCTTTCGGCTGCCCTGCTGCTGCTCATGGACCGCAGCTTCGGCACCTCCTTCTTCCTGTCTGATATCTTTATCCAGGGCGAAGTACTGCACTACCAGGGAGGATCGCCCGTACTCTACGAGCACCTGTTCTGGTTCCTCGGCCACCCGGAGGTTTACATCGTAATCCTGCCGGCTATGGGTATTGTTTCTGAGGTGATGTCGGTTAATGCGCGCAAGCCCATCTTCGGTTACCGCGCCATGATCGCCTCCATTTTGGCCATCGCCTTTTTATCGACCATCGTATGGGGGCACCACATGTTCATTTCGGGCATGAACCCGTTCTTGGGCTCGGTTTTCACCTTTACCACCCTGCTGATCGCCATTCCGTCGGCGGTTAAAGCGTTTAACTGGATTACCACCCTGTGGAAAGGAAACCTGCAGCTCAACCCGGGCATGCTCTTTTCCATCGGCATGGTTTCGACCTTCATTACAGGGGGCCTTACCGGGATTATCCTGGGCGACAGCACCCTCGACATCAACGTGCACGACACCTATTTCGTAGTGGCCCACTTCCACCTGGTAATGGGTATCTCTGCGCTCTACGGCCTGTTTGCCGGGGTATACCACTGGTTCCCGAAAATGTTCCAGGGCCGTATGATGAGCAAGAACCTTGGGTTTGTGCATTTCTGGATCACCGCCATAGGCTCCTACGGGGTGTTTTTCCCGATGCACTTTATCGGCATGGCCGGGGTGCCCCGCCGTTATTACCAGAACACGGCTTTCCCCATGTTTGACGAACTGGTCGACATACAGGTGCTGATGACCGTTTTTGCGATCATTACCGCCGGGGCCCAGCTGATTTTCCTCTATAACTTTATCCGGAGCATCTTCTATGGGGTGCGCGGCCCGCAGAACCCCTGGAATGCCACCACCCTGGAGTGGACGGCCCCCCAGGAACACATGCATGGCAACTGGCCCGGCGCTATCCCTGAGGTACACCGCTGGTCTTACGATTACAGCAAGACCTACGAAAACGGGGAGTATATTATCCCCGGCCAGGATTTCGTCCCGCAAAACGTACCCTTGCAGCCCAACGAAGAGGAGCTGCAACACTAACAGCCAATCCAGCAAAGCCCGTCATTTGACGGGCTTTTTGTTTGGAGCGGGTTCTGCGGAATTGTAATATCTTTAGGAAACCAAAACCGGAATTGTATGAAGTCTCTGAACCCGGGCTGGATGCTGCTGTTCACCGCCCTATTGCTTTTGGGCCCGGTGGCACAGGGGCAGCGCAAGCCGAAAATCAAGGGAAACCGCCAGGTAACCGAAGTTTCGCAAAACCTGCCCCCTTTCAGTAGCCTGCGCCTCTCCGACGACCTGGAAGTGCACCTGAAACAAGGCGACACCGAAGGGTATGACCTGGAAATAGACGACAACCTGGTTGACGTACTTCGTTTCGAGGTGGCAGACAACACCCTTACCATTGCCTCGTTTTACGCCATTACCGGCAGCAGGAAACTGGCTATCACGGTCCGTTACCGGGAGCTCAACGCCGTACATGCGGAAGCAGGGTCTCTGGTTTCTGACGAACTAGTAAAGAGCGATCTCTTAAAGGTTACCGCCACCGATGCGGCCAGGCTGCAACTGCGGTTGCAGGCTTCCCTGCTAAACCTGCACATGGAGGGAAACAGCCGGGCCGACCTGAATGTGGAGGCAGACTCCCTGCACCTTGAAATGGGCGACCAGGCAGATGCCAGTGTGTATACGGCAAATCAGGGCATGGACCTGGAATTGAGCGGGCATGCCTCCCTGGTGCTTGAAGGGGTAAGTGCATCGGCCAGCGTAAAACTAACCGATTACGGGAACCTGAAAGCCGAGGGCCTGGTGGCTACCCGGCTGCGGGCACAGCTGGAGGCTTCGGCCGTGGGCCGCCTCCGCGCCGATTCCGAACTGGAGCTTGACCTTTCCGGTGGGTCGCGCACCTACCTGTACAGCCAGCCGAATATCCGCATCATCCGGTTTGCAGACCGGGCCGAACTGCACAAAGAACCCGAATAGGGCCGGT
This sequence comes from Robiginitalea sp., assembly GCA_050289825.1. Taxonomy (GTDB): domain Bacteria; phylum Bacteroidota; class Bacteroidia; order Flavobacteriales; family Flavobacteriaceae; genus Robiginitalea. The sequence goes on along the minus strand of JBNKGM010000006.1, from coordinate 33,205 downwards.
TAGCTTTCCCTGGGGCCGGCAGCGCTGATTTCTACATTGACCCCGGCTGCGTACTTTTTGAAATTTTGGTTGAACAAGGCAATGAGCTTGGCTTTGGTGGTGTCGTAGGCCTTTTTGTCATCCCAGGTATTTTTAGGGATCAGCAGGGCCGGGGGCACGCCCGGACAGGCTTCCGGGATCTGGAAACCAAAGGCCTCATCGCGGGAAAACTTCACGCCCTCGAAATCGCCTCCGTGGATGGCGTCGATCATGGCACGCGTATACTTCAGTTTAATACGCGATCCCACCCCGTAGGAACCACCGGTCCAACCGGTGTTCACCAGCCAGGCAGTAACCTCATGTTTTTTGATCTTTTCGGCCAGGAGTTCGGCATACTTGTTCGGGTGCCACATCATAAAGGCGGCCCCGAAACAGGCACTGAAGGTGGCCTGGGGCTCGGTTACCCCCATCTCGGTACCGGCCACCTTGGCCGTATATCCGGATATGAAGTGGTAGCTGGCCTGTTCTGGGGTGAGCTTGCTCACTGGGGGAAGCACACCGAAAGCGTCTGCCGTGAGGAAGATGATATTTTTCGGGTGCCCGGCCACACAGGGCATCTGCACGTTATCAATAAAGGAGATGGGGTAGGAGGCCCTGGTATTCTCGGTAATGGAGGTGTCGGTGTAATCGACCTGACGCGATACTTTGTCGTAGACCACATTTTCGAGAACCGTACCAAAGCGGATGGCGTTAAAGATATCCGGTTCATTCTCAGCCGAAAGGTTGATGGCCTTGGCATAACAGCCGCCTTCGATGTTGAAAGTGCCATCGTCGGTCCAGCAATGTTCGTCGTCGCCGATCAGCTTCCGTTTGGGGTCGGCGCTGAGGGTGGTTTTGCCCGTGCCCGACAGGCCGAAGAGGATGCTTACGTCTCCCGATTTCCCCACGTTTGCTGAGCAGTGCATGGGAAGTACCCCTTCCAGGGGCATCAGGTAATTCATGATGGAGAATATGCCTTTCTTCATCTCACCCGCATACTGGGTACCCAGAATAACCACTTCCCTGCGTTCCAGGTGCAGGTCTATAGAGGTTTTGGAGGTCATCTCGGAAGTGTAGATGTTGGCCGGGAAACCGCCGGCGTTAAAGATTACGTAATCGGGCTCGCCGAATTCGGCCAGTTCTTTGGCTGTGGGCATGATGAGCATGTTCTGCATAAAGAGGGCATGGTAGGCCCGGGTGCAGATGATGCGCACCTTGAGACGGTATTTAGGGTCCCAGCCGGCAAAGGCATCGACCACGAAGAGGCGGTCGCAGATATTCAGGTAGTCGATGGCCCGCTCGTGGTTAACCCGGTAAGTATGTTTATCGAGGCCTATATTGATCGGCCCCCAGTCTATATTCGCCTCCGATTCCGGATTCCGGACAATGCGTTTGTCTTTCGGGCTGCGCCCGGTTTTGTCGCCGGAATAGACCAGCAAGGCGCCGGTGTCTGAAATGGCGGTGCCGGCCTCTTTGCGCAGGCCAATTTCATACAGCACGGGAACGGCTGTGTTTCTGTGAACGTCGGTAACCCGGATGCCATACCGGGAGAGGTCGAATGAGGTCATGTATTGAAATTAGGATTTATGATAGTTGCTTGCTTTACGGGCCGGGGGGAGCCGGAACCCCTCTGGAACAAAGATTCAGTACTTTTCATGTTTAAAATATGATAAAAATCAAGGACCGCCAAAGTTTAAGACCCGCACCTTCCAGAACCGGCCGGTTTGTTATCTTTGTTTAACCATGAACGAACACCTTGACCCGTCAGCCGATCATTTGTCTTCAGAGGACCTCGACATAGAACGGGCCCTCAGGCCGGTATCGTTTGACGATTTTACCGGGCAAGCCCAGGTGCTCGACAATCTGAAAATCTTCGTACAGGCAGCCAACCTGAGGCAGGACGCCCTGGACCACACGCTGCTGCACGGCCCGCCGGGGCTCGGGAAAACAACCCTGGCCCACATCTTGGCCAATGAGTTGGGGGTGGGCCTCAAGGTAACTTCGGGCCCTGTGCTGGATAAACCCGGAGACCTGGCCGGGCTGCTTACCAACCTGGAGCCGCGCGACGTGCTCTTTATCGATGAGATACACCGGCTGAGCCCGGTGGTGGAGGAATACCTGTATTCGGCCATGGAAGACTTCAAGATCGACATCATGATCGAGAGCGGGCCCAATGCCCGGTCGGTACAAATAAACCTGAACCCATTTACCCTGGTAGGGGCCACCACCCGTTCGGGGCTGCTTACAGCCCCCATGCGTGCCCGTTTCGGGATTGCCTGCCGCCTGGAATACTACCATACCGAACTCCTGTCTACCATTGTACAGCGCTCGGCCGAAATCCTGAAAGTGCAGATTTCGGAAGACGCGGCCATTGAGATCGCCGGCCGCAGCCGGGGCACCCCTCGCATCAGCAACGCCCTGCTTCGGCGGGTGCGCGATTTTGCACAGATCAAAGGCAATGGGGAAATCGACATGGCTATTTCGCGCTTTAGCCTGAAAGCCCTGAATGTTGATGCCTATGGCCTCGACGAGATGGATAACAAGATCCTCGCCACCATCATCGATAAATTCAAAGGCGGCCCGGTGGGGATTTCGACCCTGGCCACGGCGGTTTCGGAAAATGCCGAGACCATCGAAGAGGTGTACGAGCCCTTCCTGATCCAGCAGGGCTTTATTATGCGCACCCCGCGCGGGCGGGAAGTAACAGAACTTGCGTATAAGCACCTGGGCCGGTTGCCCGGGAGCCAACAGCAAGGATTGTTCTGATCGGGATAACGACCCTGGCCCCCACCCACGACCCAAAATGTACCCCTTTTCGCTGTAATCCCCCAGCATTCCTATCGTAATTCTGGGGTAGGTTGTATAGATGCCGATCAGGCCAAAGCTCAGGTCAAAAATCTTGATATATAAGGAATTAACCCGGAATCTCTTGTCGATTCACGGCGTTTTTGCTATATTTCATTATCCCGATTCTTCAGATCTCCAGATCCCTTGCAAACCCTGGTATACTTTCAGGTCTGCAACCGATCAGGTATCCCCTTTAGTCCAAAAAGGATGGGCGTTTTTCAAGGGGAGGTAATCTCAGATGTAGCTTGAAAACATAAGCAGGTATCTGCCTATCAACCCATCAAATTGCAATCCATGGAAAGCCGACTTGAGCATCAGCTCTCCAGGTCATATCTGTCATTAGGAGCTTTGTGGCATCATTAGGACCCACGGCCATCCCCTTCCCGGCCGAACAACCCCATAAGGGGCCATATCAATCCCTTTTAGCCTATTACAAGAACCAATTCAATATCACTAAGTCCAATTAATTCAATCAAGCAACTATGGAATCAAATCTGAATTCAAGACGCAAATTTATGGGCGCCGTAATGATGGGCGCCACGGCCGGTACCCTCTCGGCCTTTACCAACCCGCTCTATGCGGGCATGGCCGAACCAGGCCCAGGCATGATGAACGACAGCGACGACTGGTTTAACAAGATCAAGGGTTCGCACCGTGTCGTTTACGACGGCTCGAGTGCCTACCACGGTTTCCCGGTTATCTGGAACTTTGCCTTTTACCTGACCAACAACGAAACGGGCTCCGCGGATGATGATATTACCGCCATGACCGTGCTGCGGCACGATGCCATTCCCCTGGCACTTCATTCTGATCTTTGGAAGAAGTACAAGTTGGGCGCCATGTTTCATGTAGACGACAACAAGACCCAGGCCCCGGCCGAGCGGAACCCGTACTACGAACCGCAGGAAGGCGATTTTCCGCTGCCGATAATCCAGGGCATCAAGGAAATGCAGGGGCGCGGCGCCCTGTTCTGCGTTTGCAACCTGGCACTGAGCGTGTACAGCGGCGCAGCAGCCCAGCAAATGGGGCTCGACCCCAAGGAAGTCTATGAAGAATGGGTGGCCTCCGTCTTGCCAGACATACAGGTTGTACCCTCAGGGGTATGGGCTTTGGGGCGTGCCCAGGAACACGGCTGCGGCTATATATACGCAGGGGGCTGATTCGGAACCATTAAACCTAAGAAGATGAAGAAAATCGTATTGTCACTGCTTGGATGCTTGCTGGCATGGGGTCTGAGCGCTCAGCAAACGCCGATCAAGCTCGTCCTGGACGTGAGCAGCGAAAGCCCGGAGGTGCACCGCACCGCAGCCCGGCACCTACGGCTGATGTCGGAGGCCTATCCCGATTCGCAGTTCGAGATGGTCATATACAGTGCGGCTTACAAGATGGTCGACAAGAAGGAATCCGCCGCCGGAGAAACCCTGGCGCAGGTGGTCAAATTGCCCAATGTGTCGGTCGTGGTATGTGAACAATCCCTCAAGCGCCACAACCTGACTGTGGATGACCTGATACCGGGGGTCACCACCGTCCCTGACGGCATTTATGAGATCGTCATCAGACAGCAGCAGGGGTGGGGGTATGTAAAGGAAGTCCGGTAGCAGTGGCCTGACCTTTGCGTTCCAAACCCTGAGAATGCCCTGAGGCCAAACGGACCTCAGGGCATTTTTATTTCCGGGGCCTGAGCGGGATACCTCCGGGTCAAATAACGAATTCAAACCATGGATCTTGACATCTTTTTCCTACATAAAGGATTGACACCAAAATGCTACATTTATATTAAAAACAACCGACAATACCATACCACTATGAAAATCAAAGGAATTGAATTGCTGATTTCCGTTGCCCTGCTCGGATTGGCCTGTAACGGTCCGGAGGCCAAAGAATCTGCGGAAGCCGGGGCAATGACCCCGGAAGAACTGGTCAGCCGGGGCGAGTACCTGGTTACCTCCACGGGATGTGCCGATTGCCACTCGCCCAAAATTATGACCGATCAGGGCCCGGTGCCGGATATGGACCGCTACCTCATGGGGTTCCCGGCCACCGATTCCCTGCCTCCGGTCCCCGAAGCAATGGCCAACGCCCCCTGGATCCTCTTTAACCCGGATCTCACAGCTACGGTGGGCCCCTGGGGAACTTCCTTTGCGGCCAACCTGACTCCGCATGCCTCTGGTCTGGGCACCTGGACCCTCGAACAATTCAAGCGGGCCTTGCGGGAAGGAAAGTACAAGGGACTCGAGAACAGCCGCCCGTTGATGCCGCCCATGCCCTGGCAGAATTTCAGGAATTACTCCGACCAGGATCTGGAGGCGATCTTTCTGTACCTGAAAACACTCAAGCCCATCGACAACGTGGTACCAGCCTACCGGCCACCGACCTCCTGACCGGGGCACTGCCTGTTGCCTGCCCCGGGCCGGGTCGGGTTTTTGTGAATGGCCGGGAAGGCGTACCTTCGGGACATGGGCCCTTCCACCTACAGCCGGATGATCAAAGCCGAGGCACAACGCCTGGGGTTCCTGGCCTGTGGGATCTCGAAGGCGGAGTTTCTGGAAGAAGAAGCCCCGCGTCTGGAGCAATGGCTCCGAAAGGGCATGCACGGGGAGATGGGGTACATGGAGAACCATTTCGACCTGCGCCTGGACCCGCGCAAGCTCGTTCCGGGGGCACGTTCGGTGGTTTCCCTACTGCTGAATTATTTCCCTGGGCAGCGGCAGCAGGCCGATACCTACCAGGTTTCCAAATACGCCTATGGGGAAGATTACCACCGGGTAATCAAAGACAAACTAAAGGAACTACTCGCCTTTATTACCACCGAAATCGGCCAGGTGCACGGGCGGGCCTTTGTCGATTCGGCCCCCGTGCTCGACAAGGCCTGGGCAGCCCGGAGCGGGCTGGGATGGATCGGCAAGAACTCGAACCTGCTCACCAAGGAGGTAGGATCGTTCTATTTTATCGCCGAGCTTATTATCGACCTGGAACTGGAGGCCGACGGCCCTGTGACCGACCATTGCGGCACCTGCACGGCATGCCTCGACGCATGCCCGACCCAGGCCATTGTGCAGCCCTACGTTGTGGACGGGAGCCGTTGCATATCCTATTTCACCATCGAGCTTAAAAATCAGATTCCAACTGAATTCAAAGGGGGATGGGAAGACTGGGTCTTCGGATGCGATGTATGCCAGGACGTCTGTCCTTGGAACCGCTTCTCAAAGCCGCACCAGGAACCCCGCTTTAAACCCAAACAAGCATTGCTGGAAATGAGCCGGGGCGACTGGGAGGAATTAACAGCCGAGGTCTTCGCAGGGCTGTTTCCGAAATCGGCAGTCATGCGCACCAAATTCGAGGGGTTAACGCGCAACATTCGCTTTTTGAAGGAATAAACGCTTCAGACTACAACGTTTGCGTGGCCCTTCCAGGGCACTTTTTGTTCCGGTCTGGGGCAATAAAACGCAGAATCTCCTATATTGGGAATCCTAACCAACCAAACGTATGGGCATACCAAAACCAAAACTGAGCTTTTGGCAGATATTCAACATGAATGTCGGCTTCCTGGGGATACAATATAGTTTTGGGCTGCAGCAGAGCGCGATCAACCCCATTTTTCTATTCCTGGGTGCCAAAGAAGAGATCCTGCCCATTTTAAATATAGCAGGACCGGTTACAGGCCTTGTCGTACAACCCCTCATCGGCGCCATTTCCGACAAAACCTGGTCGCCGCGGTGGGGGCGAAGAAAGCCCTTTTTCCTGATCGGGGCCCTGCTGGGCAGCATCTGCCTTTTCCTGTTTCCCATGAGCCCGGCCCTCTGGTTTGCCGTGGGCCTGCTCTGGATTCTGGACGTGGGCAACAACATGGCCATGGAACCCTACCGCGCCTTTGTGGGGGATAAGCTTCCCGACCAGCAGATGAGCCTGGGTTACCAGATGCAGAGCCTCTTTGTGGGCGGAGGCATCTTGCTGGCCAATGCGTCCATTTTTTTGTTCCAGGATTGGTTTGGCGGGGGAGAGGAAATTTCCGGTCAGGTGCCCAAATGGCTGTATTACTCGTTTTTTATAGGCTCCTTCCTCTCATTGGCTACCATTTTGTGGTCGGTGCTCAAAACGCCGGAGATTCCGCCCAGTCAGGGTGAGATGGAGGTCATTCGCAGACACCGTTCCCTGCCCTTTTCGGAGCGGTTCAAGATTCCGTTCATCGAGATCAGCCACGCGGTTAAGGAGATGCCTAAATTCATGTGGAAGCTGGCCGGGGTCTACCTATTCCAGTGGTACGCCCTGTTTATATATTGGCAATTCATCACCCCGCTTTTTCGCACCACTATGGGCTTTGATACCTCCCAAGCGGCAGCACAGGCGGCCAAAATGAGCACCACGTACAACATCGTCACCACCGTGGTGGCGCTCGTGCTGGTGCCGCTCACCATGCGTTTCGGGGGTAAAAAGGTCTATGCGCTCAGCTTGCTGGGCACCGCTCTGGCGCTTTTCATTATCCCGCATATCACAGACCCGGTTTACGTCCTCTTCCCCATGGTATTTTTCGGCATTGGCTGGGCAGCCATGATGGGCATTCCCTACAGCATGGTTTCCAGGATCGTGCCCCAGGAAAGACGCGGGGTGTATATGGGTATTCTCAATATGATGATCGTTATCCCCATGGGGCTGGAAACGCTGTCGTTCGGCCCCATCTATAAAAACCTGTTGGGCGAGAGCTCGGTGAATGCCATGCTGTTTGCAGGCACCTTTTTTGCCATTGCGAGTGTGCTGGCCCTCAGGCTGAACCTGAAAAAGGCCCAGGCCGAGGTGGCAGAAGGCAGCTGACCTGCAAGGGGCGTGAAGCGGAGTTTTTGAATTTTTAGTGTTCCCCCACCCACCCCCGCGACAAGTTACCCCGCATCGCCGCAAACCCCTGTCAGGCCGGGGGCCATCTTCCCGCGCCTGCCCTTTCATAAATTTCTGGAGATTCCCATACCCCATTTAATCCGTCACACGTACCTTTGTCAGACAAGCCTACCCGTATGAGCAAGGAGAAGAAAAGGCGTGAAGCCCTCATTTATCACGCCAAACCGACACCCGGTAAGATCAAGATCGTCCCTACCAAACCGTATTCGACCCAGCGCGACCTGGCCCTGGCCTATTCGCCGGGGGTGGCAGAGCCCTGCCTGGAAATTGAAAAGGACCGGGAGAATGTGTATAAATACACGGCCAAGGGGAACATCGTGGCCGTGATCTCCAATGGGACTGCCGTACTGGGGCTGGGCGATATCGGCCCGGAGGCTGCCAAGCCGGTCATGGAGGGGAAATGCCTCCTATTCAAGATTTTTGCCGATATCGACGGGATCGATATCGAGCTCGATACCAAGGACGTAGACACCTTCGTAAACACGGTCAAGATTATGGCCCCCACCTTCGGCGGGATAAACCTGGAAGACATCAAGGCTCCGGAGGCCTTCGAGATCGAGCGGCGGCTGAAGGAAGAACTCGACATCCCCGTGATGCACGACGACCAGCATGGCACGGCCATTATCTCGTCGGCCGCCCTTTTGAATGCCCTGGAAATTACCGGGAAAAAGATTGAAGAGGTACGCATCGTGATCAGCGGGGCGGGGGCGGCCGCCATCTCGTGCAGCCGGTTGTACCGGGCCTTTGGTGCCCGCCGGGAGAATATGGTGATGCTCGACAGCAAAGGGGTTATCCGCAGCGACCGTGAGAACCTTTCTGCCGAGAAACTGGAATTCGCCACGGAGCGGAAAATTGACACTCTCTCGCAGGCCATGAAAAACGCCGATGTGTTTATCGGCCTCTCCATAGCGAACATCGTGACCCCGGCCATGCTCAAGGGCATGGCCCCGAACCCCATCGTGTTTGCCATGGCCAACCCAGACCCGGAGATCGACTACACCCTGGCGATGAAAACCCGGAAAGACATCATTATGGCCACCGGCCGTTCTGACCATCCGAACCAGGTGAACAATGTGCTCGGTTTCCCATTCATTTTCAGGGGAGCCCTAGACGTACGGGCCACCAAAATCAACGAGGCCATGAAAATGGCGGCCGTGAAGGCCCTGGCCGACCTGGCCAAGCAGCCCGTACCCGAGCAGGTAAATATCGCCTACGGGGAAACCCGCCTCACCTTCGGGCGCGACTATATCATCCCCAAGCCCTTTGACCCGCGCCTGATCGCGGAAGTGCCCCCCGCGGTGGCACGGGCCGCCATGGCAAGCGGGGTGGCCGGCGCCCCGATTGCCGATTGGGACCGGTACCGGGAAGACCTGCTGCAGCGTTCGGGCGACAATAAGAAAATCGTGCGCTGGCTCATGACCCGCGCCAAGTCGGCCCCCAAAAAAATCGTCTTTGCAGAGGCCGACGAACTGGATGTGCTTAAGGCGGCCCAGATCGCCTATGAAGAGGGCATTGCCTTTCCGGTATTGCTGGGCAACCGGGCCATAATCAAACAGCTCATGAAGGAGCTCGAATTCGACGCCGATGTGCCCATTATTGACCAGAACGAGAAGGCTTCCCTGAAAAAGCGGGAAGAATACGCCCAGCGGTTCTGGGAGATCAGGCAGCGCCGGGGGTGCACCCTGTACGGGGCGCGCAGCCGCATGCATTCCCGCAATTATTTCGGCGCCATGATGGTGCGCCAGGGCGAGGCCGACGGTATGATCTCCGGATACTCCCGGGCCTTCCCCTCGGTGGTGAAGCCCATCTTCGAATCGATCGGGCGGGGGAGTGGTGTTTCCAGGGCTGCCACCGTACACGTGATGATTACTTCCCGGGGGCCGCTTTTGCTGGCCGATACCTCCATCAATATTGACCCCACGGCAGAGGAACTGGCCGAGATTACCCGCATGACGGCCCGCCTGGCCCGTGCCTTTAACATAGAACCGGTTATCGCCCTGTTGTCGTACGCCAACTTCGGCTCGTCTGACGACAGGCGGGCACTGAAGGTTCGGGAAGCCATCCGCCTGCTGCATTCCAAAGATCCCGACCTGACGGTAGACGGGGAGATCCAGACCGATTTTGCACTGAACCAGCGCCTGCGCCAAAGCCGTTTCCCGTTTTGTAAACTGGCCGGCAAGGAGGTGAATACGCTTATTTTCCCCAACCTGGAATCGGCCAACATCACCTATAAGCTCATCAAGGAACTGAACGCCTCCGATACCATTGGCCCCATTATGCTGGGCCTGGGAATGCCTGTGCACGTTTTGCAGATGGGCGCCAGCGTGGAGGAAATGGTAAACATGACCGCAGTGGCGGTGGTAGACGCCCAGGTACGGGAGCAACGCCGCCTGTCCAAGCTACCCCCCACGGAGTAGCCGCCGGGCTTAAAATAACCAACACCATGATTCATCACCTTAGCGGCAAACTCATCGAAAAACACCCCACCCACTTGGTGATTGAGTGCGGAGGAGTGGGCTATTTCGTCAACATTTCCCTGAATACCTTTGCGGCCCTTCCCGACCAGGAACAACTGCGCATTCACACCTACCTGCAAATCAAGGAAGATGCCCACACCCTTTTCGGTTTCTGGACCCAGGCCGAGCGCGAGGTGTTTCGGTTGCTGATCTCGGTTTCGGGCATTGGGTCAAGCATTGCCCGCACCATGCTTTCGGCAATGACCCCCGAGCAGGTTTGCGAAGCCATTGGCTCCGGAAACGTGCCCGCCATACAGGCTGTGAAGGGGGTTGGGGCCAAGACCGCCCAGCGGGTTATCCTTGATTTGAAGGACAAGATTCTGAAAATTTACGAACTGGACGAAGTTTCCCACAAACCAAACAATACAAATAAAGAAGAAGCGTTATCAGCATTAGAGGTTCTCGGCTTCGGCATCAAGCAGTCCGAGAAGGCGGTGGAAGCCGTGCTGAAGCAGGACCCTTCTCTAAGCGTCGAGGGCATTATCAAGTTGGCGCTTAAAAATTTGTAAAAAGTTTGAAAACAGGGGCATCGGCATTTTACATTCCGTACCGGATACCGTTTCTTATTTTCCTCATTTTCCTGCTTGCATCCCTTCAGGGGGCCAACGCGCAGGACACAATCCAGGAAATCGACACGGTACAGACCGGCTTCTCCCTGGGCCGGCTCAGGATGGAAAACCCGGAAAGCATCATTTCCCGTTATACCTACGACCCCCTTCTCGACCGCTACATCTACTCTGAAAAGGTAGGCGACTACGATATTTCCTATCCCATTATCCTCACCCCCGAGCAGTACCTGCAACTGGTTCGCCGCGAAGAGATGAAATCGTACTTCAAGGAGAAGATCGACGCCTATAGCGGGAAAAAGGAAGGCAGCGAAGAGGCGCGGAAAAACCTCCTGCCTAACTTTTATGTGAACAACAGCTTTTTCGAAAGCATTTTCGGCGGGAACTCCATTGAGGTGGTACCCCAGGGATCTGTGGCCATGGACCTGGGTATAATCTGGCAGAAAAACGACAACCCCGCCCTCTCGCCCCGCAACCGCAGCAACCTGGCATTCGATTTTGACCAGCGCATTAGCCTGAGTATGCTGGGGAAAATCGGGGAGCGCCTGCAGGTTACCGCCCAGTACGATACCGAAGCCACCTTTGACTTCCAGAACCTGATCAAGCTCGATTACACGCCCACCGAAGACGACATTATCCGCAAGATCGAAATCGGGAACGTAAACATGCCCCTGAACAGTTCCCTGATTACAGGGGCCCAGAGCCTTTTCGGGGTAAAAACCCAGCTGCAGTTCGGCAAAACCACGGTAACCGCCGTATTCTCCGAACAGCGCTCCCAGAACAATACCGTGGTGGCCCAGGGAGGCGGAACCATTAACGACTTTGAACTTACGGCCCTCGATTACGACGAAGACCGCCACTTTTTCCTGTCGCAGTACTTCCGCGATCAGTACGACAAGGCCCTGGCAGACTACCCCTACATCAGCAGCCAGGTGCAACTTACCCGCCTCGAGGTATGGGTTACCAACCGGAGCCAGCAAACCCTGAATGTGCGCAACCTGGTAGCCATCCAGGATCTCGGGGAATCCCTCGAAGACCAGACGCGCATCGGGCGGGCCGGGGGCGCCCCTCCCGGCTTTTTCAACATTGGCGGGGCCAACCCGGAGCTGCCGCGCAACGGCGCCAACGATTTCGACCCCAACCTGATCGGGGCCGGGGGCGTGCTCACCGATGCGGTTCGCGATATCGCCACGGTAGACGATGCCTTCCAGATCCCGGGGGGCTATGTGGCCAACCAGGGGTTCGACTACGCCATTTTGGAGAATGCGCGCAAGTTGGAACCGGGCCGCGACTATGCCTTTAACTCGCAACTGGGATACATTTCCCTGAACCAGCGCCTGAGCAACGATGAGGTGCTGGCTGTAGCCTTCCAGTATACCTACAACGGCCAGATCTACCAGGTGGGGGAATTTGCCAATGGCGGGCTCGACGCCACCACGGTAAGCCCGGGCGCCCAGGTCGAGATCAACAACAACACCCTGGTGCTGAAATTGCTCAAGAGCAATATCACCAACGTGGGCGACCCGATCTGGGACCTGATGATGAAAAACATCTACGCCACGGGAGCCTACCAGCTCAGCCAGGAAGATTTCAAGCTGAACATCCTGTATTCTGACCCGACCCCGCGCAACTACATTACTCCGGTAGACCCGAATACGGGCTGGCCCAATACGCCCAAGCCGTTGCAGGAACGAATCTTGCTCGACGTGTTCAACCTCGACCGCCTGAACATGTACAACGACGTGCAACCCGGGGGAGACGGTTTCTTCGATTTTGTGCCGGGCCTTACGGTGAATACCACCAACGGGCTCATCATCTTTACCAAAGTGGAGCCTTTCGGGGAGTTCCTCTTTGACCTGTTGGGCGGCGGCACTTACGACCTGCCAAACGACCAGGGCTACAATGCCAACCAGCAGAAGTACGTGTTCCGCAACATGTATACCCAGACCAAGGCGGCTTCTTTGCAGGATGCCGAGAAGAACCGGTTCCGCCTGAAGGGTCGCTACAAATCGGAAAGCGGGAACGGCATCCCCATCGGCGCCTACAACGTGCCCCGGGGCTCGGTACGGGTTACGGCCGGGGGGCGGCAGCTGCAGGAAGGCATCGACTATACGGTAAACTACCAGGCCGGGACGGTGCAAATCCTCGACCCCAGCCTGCAGGCTTCTAACGTGCCCATCAATATTTCGGTCGAAAACAACGCTGTTTTCGGGCAGCAAACCCGTCGGTTTACCGGGGTGAACGTAGAGCACCGCTTCAGTGAGAAATTCGTGCTGGGCGGTACCCTGCTCAACCTGAACGAGCGACCCCTTACCCAGAAGGCCAATTTCGGGGTAGAACCTGTAAACAATACCATCTTTGGGCTGAATGGCAACTTTTCAACCGAGGTGCCATTTTTGACCCGCCTGGCCAATATGCTGCCCAATGTCGACACCGACGTGCCCTCGAATGTTTCCCTGCGGGGCGAGGTGGCCTTCCTGAGCCCGAATTCGCCCAAGAATGCCAATTTCCAGGGCGAAACCACCTCCTATATTGACGACTTTGAGGGGGCGCAGGCCCTGATCGACATCCGCGCCTCCCTGGGGTGGAGCCTGGCGAGCACCCCCCTGGAATTCCTGAATGAAGGGGAAGACGACCTGGCCACCGGATTCGAACGAGCCAAGATGGCCTGGTACACGATCGACCCGATCTTCTATACGAACCAACGCCCCTCTGGGGTGTCAGACAACGACGTGTCTTTGAACGCGACCCGCCGCATCTACATCGACGAGGTGTTTCCGCGAATCGATGTTGCCCAGGGGCAGACCACCGTGCAAAATACCCTCGACCTGGCCTACTACCCCAACCAGAAAGGTCCCTATAACGCCAACCCGAACTTTGCCAGCGAACCCGCCACCGACAAATGGGCCGGTATCATGCGCTCGCTTTCGAGCACCAACTTCGAGCAGTCTAATGTGGAGTTTGTGCAGTTCTGGATGCTTGACCCTTATGTTGACGGGGAGGCCACCGGGCCCGGCGAACTGGTATTCAACCTGGGGAACATCAGCGAGGACATTCTGCAAGACGGACGCAAACAGTACGAAAACGGCCTGCCCGGCCAAAATTCCAGCGACCTGGTGGCCCAGACTGTCTGGGGACAGGTACCCGCTACCCAGGCCCTGGTGTACGCCTTCGACGCCAACGCCACCAACCGCGGTTTGCAGGATATCGGCTACGACGGCCTGCCCGATGCCCAGGAAGCTGCCAAGGGGTACAACGGGCCTGCCGAAGACCCCGCCCTGGACAACTACACCTATTACCTGAACCGGGAAGGGACCCTCCTGGAGCGTTACCTCGATTTCAACAACCCGGATGGGAACTCCCCTGTGTCGGTGACCAATACCAACCGGGGCAATACCACCCTGCCCGATACCGAAGACGTAGACCGCGACCTTACCATGAATACGGTAAACAGCTACTACGAGTACCGCATCCCGATCAGGCCCGGGCTCACGGTAGACGACCCCTATGTAACCGATGTAAAGGAAGGGGTAACCCCCGTGCTGCCGAACGGCTCCCAGCTCAACCGCCGGTGGATCCAGTTTAAAATCCCGTTGAGCGATTTCAGCAATGCCATAGGGGGGATTGCCGATTTTCGCTCCATCAGCTTTATGCGGATGTACGTTACCGGCTTTACCACTCCGGTGGTGCTGCGCTTTGCCACCCTCGACCTGGTGCGGGGCGACTGGCGTACCTACACCAAGTCGTTGCAGACCGGGCAGGATAACCCGGCAGACGACGGTACCACCCTCGATGTAAATACCGTAAACATCGAAGAGAACGAGGCGCGGGTCCCGATTCCGTATGTGCTGCCCCCTGGGGTTTTCCGTGAACAGCTCAACAACAACAACACCATTGTGCGCCAGAACGAGCAATCCCTCTCCCTGGTGGTCAACAACCTGGAATCCCAGGATTCAAGGGGCGTTTTCAAAAACGTGAATATGGACATGCGGCAGTACCAGCGCATCAAGATGTTCCTGCACGCCGAGAAGGTAAACGCCTCAGACCCCTACCAGGACCACCAGTCGCTGGTGGGCTTTTTACGCATGGGGACCGATTTTTCGGAAAATTTTTACCAAATCGAGGTGCCGCTTTCCTTTACCGATTATTCGGCAACCACCCCCGAACAGGTTTGGCCCGCCACCAACGAACTCAACGTGGCCCTTTCAGACCTGAACAAGGTGAAGTCGCAAGGCATTGCCGACCAGTCTCTGGGCCAGATAACCTACTACGAGGTAATCGACGGACAGGTGGTGGTGGTAGACGAATTCGCCCCTCGCGAGGCCGGCCGCATGCGGATCGGGATTCGCGGAAACCCCTCCCTTGGAAGCATCCGCAGCATGATGGTAGGGGTGAAGAACATCGACAATATTCCGCTGCGGGCCGAGACCTGGTTTAACGAGTTGCGGCTGGCCGGACTAGACAACAAGGGCGGGTGGGCTGCCGTGGCGGCCCTTGACGCCAACATGGCCGACTTCGCAAACGTTTCTGCCACGGCGAACACGAGCACCTCAGGATTCGGTTCGCTCGACCAGATGCCCAACGAACGGGCCCGGGAAGACGCCATTTCCTACAACCTGGTTACCAATGTGGAACTCGGCAAACTGCTGCCCGAGAACTGGGGCATTCAGGTGCCATTCAACTACGGTATAGCCGAACAACTCATTACTCCTGAATTCGACCCGGTTTACGACGACCTCAAACTGCAAGATCGCCTCGATGCCGCCAACACTTCCGACGAAGCTGCCCAGATCCAGGAACAGGCCGAAGATTACACCAAACGAACCAGCATCAACTTTATCGGCGTGCGCAAGAACCGGAGCGAGGAAGCGGAGGCCAACTTTTTCGACATCGAAAACTTCACTTTCAACTATTCGTACAACGAGACCAACCACCGCGATTTCGAAATCGCCGACCTCAAAAACCAGAGCGTGCAGACCGGCTTTTTGTACAACTACAATTTCAAGCCGTCCACCGTGGAGCCCTTTGCCAAGAATGACTCCCTCTTTACCGGGGCGTACTGGAAGTGGCTCAAAGACCTCAATTTTAACCTGCTGCCCACCAGCATCTCGGTGCAGTCAGACATCAACCGCCAGTTTAACCAACAGCGGTTCCGCGATGTGCTCGAGCCAGGGGTGGAAACCCTGCAACTGCCCCTGTTGCAGCAGCGCAACTACATGCTTAACTGGCAGTACAACCTGAACTATTCGCTCACCAAGTCGCTGCGCCTGCAATTCACGGGTTCCAACAACAACATCATCCGGAATTATTACGAGGAGGAGGGCAACCCGTTCTCGACCATCCTCGATGAACAGACCCTCTGGAACGGGTTCTTCGATATTGGTGAACCCAACCGGCACGCCCAGCAAATGACCCTGAACTACGAGCTGCCCCTGTCTAAAATACCGGTCCTCGACTTTGTGAATGCACAGTATACCTATACGGGCGATTTTGACTGGCAACGCGGGGGCGACGCCCTGAACCTCGCTGTAGCCAAGGGCCAGAACCCCGGTGTACCCGAAGACCAACTCGATTTGCCTTCGATCAACACCATCCAGAATGCCAATACCCATGTGCTTAGCTCCACCCTGAGCATGCAGCGGCTATACGACCGCCTTGGGCTGGTCAAGTCGGGGGGCAAGGCTGCCCCGGCCGGGCCACGCACCGACAAGGCGGGCAATGCGCGTGCAGGAGCCGAGCAGGGGTTATCGAAAAAGACCAGTTCCCTGGGCGGTGCCTTAATCGATTTGGTTACCATGGTCAAACGTGTGAATGTGAACTACAGCCGCAACAGCGGTACCCTGCTCCCGGGCTATACGCGGTCTATCGGCTTTTTGGGCACGAGCAAACCCACCCTGGGCTTTGTGCTGGGCAGCCAGGCCGATATCCGCCAGCGGGCCGCGGGCAACGGATGGCTGACCGACTACAACGAGTTTAACCAACAGTTCGTTAGCCGCCTGAACGACCAGCTTAACCTCACCGCCACGGCCCAGCCCGTGCAGGAGCTTACCATCGACCTGATCGCCGACCGGCAGTACTCCGAGACCCTGCAGGAGAATTTCAGCATCACCGACGGGGTGTACGAGCCCCAGGCGCCAAACACCTACGGGAATTTCAGCATCTCTACCCTGATGCTGGGCACGGCTTTCAGCCAGAGCGACGAGCAGCGCTCCGACAATTTTGAAACCTTCAAGGAAAACCGGCTTACGATCGCCAACCGCCTGCTTTCCGACCGGGGTGGGGCCGACATTGGCGTGGATGAAGACGGCTTCCCCATCCGCTACGGCAAAACGCACCAGGAGGTGCTCTTGCCTGCCTTCTTCGCAGCCTATTCCGGGCAAAACGTAGACCGGGTAAACCTGGATATCTTCAGGCAGATCCCCATCCCGAACTGGAATGTGAAGTATACCGGGCTCATGAAAAACAAGTGGTTCAAGAAGAAATTCAAGCGCTTCTCCCTGAGCCACGGGTACCGGGCCGCCTATACCGTGAACTCGTTCCAGACCAATCTGGAGCGGTACCAGCTTGTCCAGGAGGGGCTTCCGCCGATAGAGCAGGAAACCCAGAATCTGATGCCCGAGCAGATCGTGAACAATGTGGTGCTTAGCGACCAGTTCAACCCCCTAATCCGGGTCGATTTCGAGATGCAGAGTTCGCTGAGCCTGCTGGCCGAGATACGCCGCGACAGGGCCCTTTCGCTGAGCTTCGACAACAACCTGCTCACTGAGATCAACGGGAAGGAATACACCCTGGGCCTGGGGTACCGCTTCAAGGATGTACAGTTCGTAACCCGTATCGGGGGCGAGCGCACCCGCCTGAAAGGCGACCTCAACCTGAAGGCCGATTTCAGCCTGCGCGACAACATTACCATTATTCGCAACCTCGATATCGACAACAACCAGATTACCTCGGGCCAGAATATGTTCTCGGTAAAATTCACAGCCGATTACGCCCTGAGCAAGAACCTGAACGCCCTGTTTTTCTACGACCATTCCTTCTCCCAGTTTGCGGTATCCACGGCCTTCCCGCAAACCACCATCAACACCGGCTTTACGCTGCGGTACAACTTCGGCAACTAACCGCCTGGGCAAACCGGCTTTTTTTCCGCTCCCCCTTGACAGGTCCGGCAGGAAAAAGTTACATTTGCGGCATTGCTAAATCTCAAGCCGATGAATATTCCGTCTGACCTGAAATACACCCGCGATCACGAATGGGTTCGCGTAGAAGGGAAAACCGCCACCATCGGGATCACCGACTTCGCCCAGGGCGAGCTCGGCGATATCGTATACGTCGAAGTGGAAACGGTAGATGAAACCCTCGATCAGGAAGAAGTTTTCGGAACAGTCGAGGCGGTAAAGACCGTGTCTGACCTGTTTTTACCGGTTAGCGGGACCATCGTGGAATTCAACGAGAGCCTCGAAGACGAACCCGAGAAAGTGAACACCGACCCGTATGGGGAAGGGTGGATGATCCGGGTAGAGATGAGCGACCTCTCGCAACTGGAAGACCTGCTCAGCGATTCAGAGTACAAGGAGCTTATCGGTGGGTAAAAACCGGCGTTTCGGCCTGCTGTTCGCATGTTGGATGGCGGTCGTAACCGCAGCCTGCCTGCTCCCGCTCGATTTCGGTGGAGATTCGGGATTTGAAATTCCGCACGCAGACAAAATCGCCCACTTTGCCTTTTACCTGGTCGGGATGTTGCTCGGCGGGCTTGCCGCCCGCGAGCGATTGGCCACCCGGTTTGGCCCCGCGAAACCGCTGGCCCTCCTTTTCGCTTTTTTGCTGATTTACGGCCTGCTGATTGAAGGGATTCAGGCGGTGCTTCCTACCGGCCGGAGTGCCGAATGGCGCGATGCCGGGGCGAACACCCTGGGCCTGTTGGTTGCAGTTGCCTCACTGAAATGGCTATTTCACGAAACGGAGTTTTTAAAATGGAGGGATTAATTGCATATTTGTCGAAAGAATCGTTAAATTAGCGAACCTTTAAAATGTTGAAAGCATGGAATTGAAAAAGAGTCCCAAAGCCGATCTGAGAAAGAACAGCAGTCTGTACTTTGTGCTCGGGTTGGTCGTGGTAATGGCGTTGGTTTATGTCGCTTTCGAATGGAAAACCTACGACGAAGCAAGCAATTACGATATCTCCATGGACGTAGAGGAATTGCTGGACGAGGAGGTGCCCATGACCGAGCAGCTGAAAACCCCGCCCCCGCCCCCGCCCCCTGCCGCCCCTGAGGTAATCGAGGTGGTTGAGGACGAGGAAGAAGTGGAAGAAACCGTTATCGAGTCTACTGAAACCAGCCAGGAACAGGAGATCATCGAAGTTGAAGATGTTGAGGTGGAAGAAATGGACGAAGATATTGACGTTCCCTTCGCCGTAATTGAAGACGTACCCGTTTTCCCGGGTTGTGAGAGCGTAGCCAAATCACAGTTGCGCGATTGCTTTAACGAAAAAATGCAAGAACACATCCGGAAGAATTTCCGCTATCCTGAAATCGCCCAGGAAATGGGTATTCAAGGACGTGTTTCCGTTCTGTTTACCATCCAGAAAGACGGTAGCATAGGCAACATCCGCCTGCGTGGTCCGGACAAAAACCTGGAAGAGGAAGCGCGTCGTATCATAGAAAGACTGCCCAAGATGACCCCTGGTAAGCAGCGTGGTCGTCCGGTACGGGTGCCCTTCAGCATTCCGATCATGTTCAAATTGCAGTAAGATACCGCACCATAGAATCAGAAACCCCGGCCATTAGCCGGGGTTTTTATTTGTTCAAAGAGGGTTCTGGTGAATTCAGTACAGTGCGTTGGATAGGTGGATGTTGCACCCTATCTTTGCAGCCCGACTGAAAGCGCGCATGAAATCCGCAACCGGTACCGTCCCGGCCAGTTCCCTGCAACTGGCCTTCCACGACTTCAAGGAGATCACCAAGGCCAAACTGGCCGTTAGCGTGGTTTTCTCGGCTGTCGCCGGCTATTTCCTGGGCGTTCGCGAATTCGACCCCCTGTCCCTGTTGTTGCTGGTGTTGGGCGGTTACGCCATGGTGGGGGCTTCCAACGCCTATAACCAGGTTATTGAACGGGAGCTCGATGCCAAAATGCACCGCACCCGAAACCGGCCCATTCCCTCGGGGCGTATGCGCGTTTCCACCGCCCTGGCCATTGCCATAGCCATGACCCTTTTCGGGGTGGTCTTGCTGTACATGCTCAACCCAAAGACGGCCCTGTTCGGGGCCCTCTCGATCTTTTTGTACACCTGTGTGTACACCCCCCTGAAAACCATGACCCCCCTATCCGTCTTTGCCGGGGCATTCCCGGGTGCCATTCCCTTTATGCTCGGCTGGGTGGCGGCAACGGGCGAATTCGGCATTGAACCGGGCACCCTGTTCATGATCCAGTTTTTCTGGCAGTTCCCGCATTTCTGGGCCCTGGGCTGGATGCTCGACGAAGACTATGCCCGGGGCGGGTTCAAAATGCTGCCCACCGGTAAAAAAGACACGGGTACAGCCGTTCTTATTATTATGTATACCATCTGGATGATCGTGGTCTCCATCTTGCCGGCCTTTGGCATTACCGGCCGGCTTACCCTCTCGGTGCCGGCGGCCGGCCTGGTGTTTTTGATGGGCCTGGTTATGCTCTGGTTCGCCCTGCGGCTCTACGAAAAGCGCGACCGTCAATCGGCCCGCAGCCTGATGCTGAGCAGCGTTACCTATATAAGCCTGATGCAAATCGTTTACGTTGTCGATACCTTATTGCCATGAATGAAAACCTGACCCGCGAAGCCGGCGAAACCAAGCAAGACCGCGCCAAGAAAATGATGCTCTGGTTCGGCATCGTGAGCCTGATCATGACCTTTGCCGGATGGACCAGCGCTTATATTGTGAGCAGCACGCGCGCAGACTGGCTGCAAGATTTCCAGCTGCCCCCGGCCTTCTGGTTCAGTACCGGGGTGATTGTGCTGAGCAGCCTCACTTACTGGTTGGCTTACAAGGCGGTCAAAGGGGGGAATAACAAGGCAGGCACCCTGCTGCTGGCAGCTACCCTGACCCTGGGCATTGTCTTTATCGTTTCCCAGTTCCGGGGCTTTTCCCAGATGATCGGTTACGGGTATTACTTTACCGGCCCCACCAGCAGCATTACCCTGTCGTACGTTTTCCTGATCGCCGCGGTGCATATCGCCCACGTGGCCGCCGGCCTTATTTCCCTTATTACGGTAGGGGTACAGCAGTTGCGCGGTAAATACGGGCCGGGCCGGATGCTGGGCATGGAACTGGGCATCACCTTCTGGCATTTCCTGGATTTGCTGTGGGTGTACCTCATCCTTTTTTTCTATTTATACCGCTGAGGCAACACCCTGCCAAGTAGCCGTAATTTGGCTTTGGTAACAGATAAAAAAATGTATTTTTGCTAAAATTCTCTTAAACCCTATTACAGATCTATGGATACAACGGCAACAACCGGTACCGAAGGCAAACTCTGGGGGGGCGGCACCCGCCCGCTGGGGGCCAGTTACGGGAAGCTCATGATGTGGTTCTTCATCGTATCCGATGCCCTTACCTTTTCCGGCTTTTTGGCCTCGTACGGCTTTACCCGGTTCAAGTTTATCGAAACCTGGCCGATTGCCGAGGAGGTTTTTACCCACGTGCCTTTCTTCCACGGGAATTACCCGCTGTACTATGTGGCCTTCATGACCTTTATCCTCATCATGTCGTCGGTTACCATGGTACTCGCCGTAGATGCCGGCCATAAAATGAAGCAGAAAGGGGTTATCCTTTACCTGTTCCTGACCATCATCGGCGGACTCATCTTCGTCGGGTCACAGGCCTGGGAATGGTCTACCTTTATTCGGGGAGACTATGGGGCCGTTGAAACCCGTGGTGGGCGCATACTGCAATTTGTCAACGCCGATACCGGCGAGCGGGCTGCCCTGTCTGACTTTGCGGCACCCCTGCACGGAGAGCGGCAGCAACTGACCCGCGACAAGGCCTTTTGGTTTGGGAGCGAAACGAGCCTGCCCAGCTTTACCGTAGAGGAAGTTGCCGAGGGCCTGCGCGCCAACCCGAATATACTGATCCGCACCGAATCGATCGTAGACGACGAAAAAACCGTGCTGAACCGGGAACAATCCCTTGAGCGCATCAAAGATGCCAGGCAGGTGGTCGAAGGGGCCAACCTGATCCATAATGAATACGGCAGCCGGCTGTTTGCAGACTTCTTTTTCTTCATCACCGGTTTTCACGGCTTCCACGTATTCTCGGGAGTGGTAATCAACATCATCATTTTCTTTAACGTGATTCTGGGCACTTATGAGCGCAGGGGCCACTACGAAATGGTAGAGAAAATAGGGTTGTACTGGCACTTTGTGGATTTGGTGTGGGTATTCGTATTTACCTTCTTCTACCTGGTTTAATTCAAATTAGAAAACTGTAACGCTTTATGGCACACGATCATAAACTCGAAATATTCAGAGGCCTCATCAAATTCAAAACCAATACCCAGAAAATTTGGGGAGTACTGGTTTTCCTGTCGATAGTGACCACCGTCGAAGTGGTCCTGGGCATTATAAAGCCCCACGCGCTAACCCATTCCTACTTTCTGGGGATGAAGCTCCTGAACTGGATCTTTATCACCCTGACCCTGGTAAAGGCATATTACATTACCTGGGACTTCATGCACATGCGCGACGAGCGGCCCTCCCTGCGCCGGGCCGTGGTCTGGACGCCCATCTTCCTGGTGTCGTACCTGTTGTTCATCCTGCTTTTTGAAGCCGATTATATCTACAATGTATGGAAGGACGGCTATATGGCCTGGAACTTCTGAAACGATTTAACGCTTATGAAAGACGGTCTTCGAACCGTCTTTTTTATTTTTGTAACGGCCCCGAGATCATGAAGAAAACATTTGTCCTCGTCGTACTGTTTGTCCTGCCCCTGGTGGTGTATATGTTCTTTGCCTCGGGGGTTACGAATTTCGGCAAGCTTGCGGTGCTGGCCGGGCCGGTGGAAGAACTTACCCGCTTCGAACCGGGCGAGCAATTACAGGGCCGCATCACCATCCTCGGTTTTTTAGGCGCAGACGTAAGCCATAAAAAGGGGCAGGTATTCAACCTGAACCAGAAAATCTACAAGCCCTTCTACGAATTCCACGATTTTCAGGTGGTTATGCTGGTGCCCGACGGAACCCAGGCCCAGGTGGCCGAGGTGGTCCGGGAATTGTCGGGGTTTACCGATACCCGCAACTGGCGTTTTGTCTACGGGTCTGAAGCCGACATCAGGGCCTTTTTCAAGGGTATGCAGACCGACCTGAGCCTGGATGCAGACGGGAGTTCGCCTTATGTATTTATCGTCGATAAAGACCGGATGCTGCGGGGTCGAACCCGGGACGAAGACGAAGGCACCAAATTCGGGTTCGACGCCACCTCGGTGGCCGACCTGAACAACAAGATGAAAGACGACGTGAAGATTATCCTGGCCGAATACCGCCTTGCCCTGAAAAAGAACCAGGCGGAGCGGCCCTGAAGCCTTGCGCGTCATTCAACCAACGGGTATGAAAAAGGGAAAATACAATTACATCTGGATCGGGGCTGTTATCCTGCTGTTCGGCATCCTCTTTATCCCCAAGATCGTGGAGCGCCTGGCCGAAGGCCGGGTGGTGGACCACGACCGCATCAGCCGTGACAACGATGCCCAACCGCTATCGTATATACTGCTCAACGGGGAGAGGCGCAGGGTGCCTTCCTTTGCCCTGCTCGACCAGGACAGTCTGCTCATAACCGACACGGATTACCTGGGAAAGGTGTATGTGGCCGAATTCTTTTTCACGACATGCCCCACCATCTGCCCGGTAATGACCCAAAACCTGGTGGCTCTGCAAGACGCCTTTGCAGATGAGCCCGACTTTGGGGTAGCCTCCTTTACCATCAACCCGCATAACGACACCCCCGGGGTACTCAAGCAATACGCCGAGAGCCACGGCATTACCGACATGGACTGGCACCTACTCACCGGCCCCCGCGACACCATTTACGAGCTGGCCAATGCCGGATTCAATATCTTTGCGGCCGAAATGCCAGATGTGGCGGGGGGCTTTGAACATTCCGGCTTGTTCGCCCTCATCGACCGGAAGGGCTATATCCGCAGCCGCAAAGACGAGTATGGCAACCCATTGGTTTATTACCGCGGGGCCATTTTGGAAGGCCGTGGCACGAATACCCAGGGAGAAACCGAGCAGATAAGCCTGCTGCGAGAAGACATACGCAAATTACTGGACGAACCCCATGAAAACTGACACTGCAACGAAGGAGAAAAAGTTCAACCGCTGGATTACAGGGGTTTCTATCGTCATCCCGGTGGTAGTGGCCCTGCTTTTCGGCATCCGCCTTCCGGGTGTGGAACCCCTGAGCTTTCTGCCACCCATTTATGCGGGCATCAACGGTTTTACGGCCCTGCTGCTGTTGCTGGCCCTGTGGGCCATCAAGAACGGCCGGCAGGAGCTCCACCAGCGCCTTATGCTGAGCAGCATTGTGCTATCGCTCCTGTTCCTGGTTATGTACGTGGCCTACCACATGACTTCTGACTCGACCCCTTATGGCGGTTCGGGTGCCCTGCGCGTACTGTATTTTTTTATATTGATTTCCCATATTTTCCTCTCGATCGTGGTAATCCCATTGGTGCTCAAGACCTATGCGAAGGCCTATCTGAAAGACTTCCAGGGGCACCGCAAACTGGCCCGCATCACCTTCCCGGTCTGGCTTTACGTGGCCGTTTCCGGGGTGGTCGTTTACCTGATGATTGCACCTTACTACGCCTCCTGACGCTATGAGAGCCGCCCGCCTGCTAATCCTTTCGCTATTGGTCGCCCTGCTGTTCCCGGCAAGCCTGCAGGCCCAATGCGCCATGTGCCGGGCCGTGCTCGAAAGCGGGGGCGACAACCCCGTGGCCGAGGGCATCAACAACGGCATCGTTTACCTGATGGCCATCCCATATGTGTTGATCGGGGTGCTCCTTTACTTCGTTTACAAAAAAATTAAGAACTGATTTAACATTTATCCGGCCTCAATACTGTAACAATTGCGGGTTGATTCCGTCCTATGGATGGGCCTTCGGGTTATTCATCAATCAAATCACCAACCGCATGTTCGATCTCGAGCGATGGCAGGAGATTTTCGACACCCTTCGAAAAAACAAACTCCGCACCTTTCTCACCGGCCTTTCTGTGGCTTCCGGGATCTTTATCCTGGTAATCCTGCTCGGTTTCGGGCAGGGCATGCGCAATGGCATCGCCCACGAATTTGAACAGAACGCCTCCACCTCGGTTTGGGTCTGGCCGGGTATGACCACTAAGGAATACAAAGGGATGAACCCGGGGCGCAACATCCAGCTGCGCAACGAAAATTACGAGAACTGGGGTCAGATCGGCGGGGCGCGCATCGAATACGGCTCTACACGCAATTTTATAAACGGGGTAAATGTCACCTACGGCAATGAGGCCCTGGTTTACGGCATACAGGGGGTCAATGACGATTTCCAGTTCATTGAGAACGCCCGGATGACCGAAGGTCGCTTCATCAACCACAGCGACCTGGCCGGTACGGCAAAGGTTGCGGTAATCGGCCAGAAGATCCGTAAAGACGTCTTTGGGGCCCTCGACAGCCCGGTGGGTACGTTTATCGATATTTCGGGCATCCCCTTCAAGATAGTCGGGGTTTACAAAGAGCAGGAAGAACGAGAAGAAGAGCGCATCTACATCCCGCTGAATACCGCCCAAAAGGTCTTTAACGGGGGTGACCGCATCAACAACATGGCCTATACCCTCCCGCCGGCCGAGACCTTTGACCAGGCCGTGGCCGAGGCCGTGGCTTTCAAAGACGAGCTGCGCACCTACCTCCAACAGGTGCATAGCGTGGCGCCCGACGATACCAGTGCCATACAGGTGTGGAGCGCCCTGGAAGAGGCCCGGCGCTACTACAGCCTCACGGGGAATATCAAGCTTTTCTTCTGGTTTGTCGGCATCTGTACCATCATTGCCGGAGTAGTGGGGGTAAGCAACATCATGCTCATCGTGGTGAAAGAGCGCACTCGCGAGATCGGCATCCGCAAGGCCCTGGGGGCCAAGCCCTGGTCGATTGTGGGGATGATCCTCCACGAGGCCATTTTCGTGACTGCCATATCGGGATTTTTGGGGCTGATCTTCAGCATGGGCCTGCTGGAACTGCTGGGCCCACATATCGAAGTAGACTATATCATGAATCCCTCGGTAAACCTGAATGTGGCCCTATCTACCGTGTTGGTGCTGATCGCCGCCGGTACAATCGCCGGCTTTTTCCCAGCCTGGCGGGCCGCCAACATACAGGTTATTAATGCCCTGCGCGATGAGTAAGCCCTGCATTAACATAGTAACCCCGCAAAGCCATGTTTAGCAAAGACCGCTGGAAAGAAATCCTGGAAGTGCTCAGCAGCAACTGGTTCCGCACGGTGCTTACCGCCTTTGGCGTGTTCTGGGGGATTTTGATTTTGATCATCCTGCTGGCCGCTGGGCGCGGACTCGAAAACGGCATCATGGCCGATTTTGGCGATATTGCCACCAATTCCATGTTTATCTGGACAAGGCGCACCACCAAGGCCTACAAGGGCTTGCCGAAAGACCGGTCTTTCGATTTCAAACTCGAAGATGTACCCATGCTGCGCGAGCGCTTCCCCGAACTCCGGTTTATCTCGGCCCGCAACCAGCTGGGTGGGTTCCGGGGCGGAAACAACGTGATTCGAGGCATCAAAACGGGGGCCTATAACATATATGGCGACTACCCCGAGATCATAAACCAGGACCCCATGGGCATTACGGCCGGCCGCTTTGTCAACCACAACGACATTCGCGAAAAAAGCAAAGTGGCGGTAATCGGGGAAGGGGTGGTCAGCGAATTGTACGATGCCGGGGAAGAAGTGCTGGGCACTTATATCAAGATTAACGGGGTGAACTTTATGGTGGTGGGCACCTACAAGAAAAGGTCGAACGACGGAGACGGGGAGGAAGGGCAGAAGCAGGTTTTTGTGCCTTTTACAACCTTCTCACAGGCCTTTAACCAGGCCGACAATGTGGGTTGGATGGCTATAACCGCCAAAGATGGCACTTCCATTTCAGACCTCAAGGAAAACATTGTTGGCACCCTTAAGGAAAAGCACAAGGTGCACCCCGAAGACACCCGGGCCATCGGTTATTTTGACCTTTACGAGCAGTTTAACCGTATTCAAAGCCTCTTTGGCGCCATGCGCTTTATCGCCTATTTCGTGGGGATACTTGTACTGCTCTCGGGTATTATCGGGGTAAGCAACATCATGCTGATCGTGGTGAAGGAACGCACCAAGGAAATTGGCATCCGCCGCGCTTTGGGCGAACAGCCCTGGAGCATCCGCCTGCAGGTACTTATGGAATCGCTGGTGCTTACCATCTTGTCGGGCATGACCGGGATCGCCTTCGGGGCCCTCTTTATTTTCGGGGTGAATTCCCTGCTCGATGCCAGCGGCCCGGTCGACATGTTTGCCAACCCCAGCGTGAGCCTGGGCGTGGTAATGGCGGCCCTGGCCATTCTGACCATTTCGGGCCTGTTGGCGGGCTTTATACCCGCCCAGAGCGCCCTGCGCGTAAAACCCATTGACGCACTGAGAGACGAATAAATAGGAAAGATTCAACATACAACCCATGAAAAAGTCACTGACCATTCTCATTCTTGTACTCATCGTAGTCACCTTCACAGGTTCGATGTACTACCTCTACCAAAAAAATGCAGAGGATCCTGTGGTGTACCAGACCGAAAAGCCATCGCGCCAGAACATCGTGAAAAAGACGGTGGCTACCGGGAGTATATTGCCCCTTGAAGAAGTGCTGATCAAGCCCAATATCTCGGGTGTAATCGAAGAGATTTATGTAGAGGGGGGCGACTTTGTGAAGTCGGGCGACCTGCTGGCCAAACTGAAGGTGGTGCCTAACCTGAGCGCCCTTAACGATGCCAAAAACGCCATTGAAGATGCCAAGATTACCCTGAACGACCAAAGGCGCAACTACGAACGGCAACAGACCCTCTTCTCGCGGGGCGTCATCTCCCAGGCCGACATGGACCGGGCCCAGGTGAGCTACGACCAGGCCAAACAGGGGTATTCGGCCGCCAACAAGCGCTACGACATTGTTCGTACCGGCACAACCCAGGGGCTGAGCGGTTCGGCCAATACGCTGATCCGTGCCACGGTTAGCGGCATGGTGCTGGAAGTGCCCGTAGAGGTGGGCAACCAGGTAATCGAGGCCAATACCTTTAACGAAGGGACCACCATAGCGGCCATTGCCGATATCGGGAAAATGATTTTCGAAGGGAAGGTAGACGAATCGGAGGTGGGGAAAATCCACGAAGACCTGCCCCTGGAGATTACTGTGGGAGCTATTGAAGACCAGGTTTTCGACGCTGTGCTTGATTACATCGCCCCCAAGGGCAAGGAAGAGAACGGGGCCATACAGTTCGAGATCAAAGGTTCCCTGAAAAAACAAGACAGCGTCTTTATCAGGGCCGGCCTGAGCGCGAATGCCTCTATCATTCTGGGTAAGGCAGACGGCGTATTGGCGGTGAAGGAGGCTCTGGTGCAGTTCGACGCGGATACGCGCAAGCCCTATGTGGAGGTTGAGGTGGCCCCCCAGCAATTCGAGCGCCGCGACCTGGAGCTGGGCATCAGCGACGGCATTTATGTGGAGGTGAAATCGGGCTTGCAGGAGCAGGACGCCATCAAGGTCTGGAATGCCCTGGTTAAACCGGAAGCCGGCGCCTAGACCTTTTAACATAAAATTTAGAACCCTCCTTGTAACAAATTCACAACTTCGCGGTCTAACCAGCGGACCGGTACAAACTTTTATGCCAACCATGATCGAAATCAAAGATTTACACAAGTCCTATCAGATGGGGAGCAATTCCCTGCACGTACTCAAAGGGATTAATTTCAAGGCCGAGGCAGGCGAATTGGTGGCAATCATGGGGTCTTCCGGATCGGGGAAGTCTACCCTGCTCAATATTTTGGGCATGCTGGACGAAGCCAATTCAGGCGAATACATCCTGGACGGGGTGCCGATCAAGAACCTGAACGAGACCAAGGCCGCCCAGTACCGCAATAAATTCCTCGGCTTTGTATTCCAGTCTTTCAACCTGATCAACTATAAGACAGCGCTCGAAAATGTAGCCCTGCCCCTGTATTACCAGAAAATGCCGCGCAAGGAACGCGAGGTCAAAGCCATGAAATACCTGGAGCAGGTGGGCTTGAAAGAGTGGGCCAACCACTTGCCCAGCGAGCTTTCCGGGGGGCAAAAGCAACGGGTGGCCATTGCCCGCGCCATGGCCTCTGAGCCCAAAGTGCTGCTGGCCGACGAGCCCACCGGGGCCCTCGACAGTACCACCTCTTACGAGGTTATGGAGCTCATCCAGCAAATCAACGACCTGGGCAACACCATTCTGGTGGTAACCCACGAAGAAGACATCGCACACATGTGCAAACGCATCATTCACCTGCGCGACGGAGTAATCGTGGAAGACAAAAAGATCAAGCAGAAAAGGGCTTCCGAGTATGTTCAGTAGGGACACCTGGCGTGAAATATTTGCCACCATCGGCAAAAACAAGCTCCGTACCTTCCTCTCGGGTTTTACGGTGGCCCTTGGCATCCTGATATTCATTACCCTATACGGGATGGGTAACGGGCTCATCAACACCTTCGACAAGTTCTTTTCCCAGGATGCCACAAACGTCATCTACCTGTTTCCCGGCCGTACCTCCATGCCGTACAAGGGGTACAAATCGAACCGCACCATTGAGTTCGACAATACCGACCTGGCCGACATCGAGACCAATTTCCCCATGTTTGTGCAGTATATTTCGCCTATCATCCGCCGTAGCGCCCTGGTGAAATACAAGCAGGAATCCAACTCGTATACTACCATGGGGGTAGATTGGGGGCAGCAGTTTGCCGAGAAGACCGTCATTATGAAGGGGCGCTACCTGAACCACCGCGACATTGCCGAAAAAACCCGGAACGCCGTAATCGGCAGACTGGTGGAGATAGACCTTTTCGGAGCCGAAAACGCTCTGGGCAAATACATTGATGTGGGCGGCTCGGTGTTCAAGGTTATCGGCGTTTTTCAAGACGAAGGAGGCGATAACGAAGAGCGTCAGATTTTTATCCCTTACACCACGCGCCAGCTTATCGAAAAGAACCGCGATGAGGTAGACCAGATCGTGGTGCAGTTCAAGCCCGAACTCGGCTATACCGGGGCCATGGCCCTGGAGAGCAACCTGCGCCGCTTTATGAAGGACAAAAAGTACATTCACCCCGACGACCGCAATGCCTTTTTTATCCGCAACGTGACCGATAACCTGAAGCAGAACCAGGAATTTGCCGGGGCTTTGCAGCTCATCGTAACCGTGGTGGCATTCGGCACTATCATTGCGGGTATTATCGGCATCAGCAACATTATGGTGTACGTGGTGCAAGAGCGCACCAAGGAGATCGGTATCCGCAAGGCTATCGGGGCCACCCCGAGAACCGTGATCAGCACCATTTTGCTTGAATCGGTCTTTATCACCACCATCTCGGGCTTCGTAGGCATGCTTATAGGTGTTGGCCTGTTGCGATCGCTGGGCGACAACCTTGCCGACGATTATTTCATCACCAACCCCTACATCAGTATTGGCGTGGCCGTATTCGCCACGGTTCTCCTCATTGTATTCGGTGGGGTGGCGGGCTATGTGCCGGCGCGCCGGGCCGCCCGAATCAAACCCATTGTAGCCCTTAGAGACGAATAAGATGAAGCTGTTATTCGATAAAAATACCTGGCAGGAAATTTTCGGTTCTATCGGAAAAAACAAAACGCGTACCATCATTACGGTGGTGGGTGTACTCTGGGGGATTTTCATTTACATCGCCCTGGCCGGGGCGGCCAAAGGCCTCGACAACGGGTTTGAACGCAACTTTGAGACTGTTGCCAAAAACAGCCTCTGGACCTGGACCAATAGAACCAGTATCCCTTATGGGGGGTACAAGATCGGCCGGGCGGTACCCTTGCGGGTAGGCGATGCCGACGTGCTGCACAACCGGATCCCCGACATACAGTACATCGCCCCTGTAAATACCAAGGGGGTTTTCGGAGATTCCGCCGCACTGACCGTGCGCGGGCTCAAATCCAACTCGTACCCGGTTTATGGTTACTTTCCGGAAATCGCGAAAATGGCTACCCAGAAAATTTATGACGGCGGACGTTTCATCAATGAAAAAGATATGACCTCTGCCCGCAAGGTATGTGTCATTGGTGAGCGCACGCAACAGGAATTGTTCGAGAAAGACGAAAACCCGGTAGGCCAGTACATACGAATAGACAATGTCTATTTTGAGGTAATCGGAGTGGTGAAATTCACCCAGACCACCCCCTTCGGAGGCGACGGGGACATCTTTATCCCCTTCAACACCTTCAAAAAATTGTACAATACGGGCGATTCGGCCCAGTTCTTTACCATTTCGGCCTATGATGACGCCGACGTGGTGCAGGTCGAGAAAGACGTGAAGCGGGTGCTGAAGAGCATCCACCGGGTGCACCCCGACGACGAGCGGGCCATCGGCTCCTTTAATCTGGGCGAAATTTTTGGCCGCATCATGGGCTTTGCCCAGGGCATTACCTTTTTGTCGCTCATCGTGGGGCTGGCCACCATCCTGGCCGGGGTTATCGGCATCGGCAACATTTTGCTGATTTCCGTGAAGGAGCGCACCAAGGAGCTCGGTATCCGGCGCGCCCTGGGGGCAACCCCGGGCGAGGTGCGCACCCTCATTATCCTGGAATCGGTGTTCCTGACCATGCTTGCCGGCATTATCGGCATCGTGCTTGGGGCCGGGGTCTTGAACCTGATCAACAACATGACGAAAGACACCACCGATTTCCCCTATACGAACCCGACGGTGCCCATTCCGCTGGTAATAGGCGCTTTGCTGGTCATGGTCTTGCTCGGCACCCTAATCGGCCTGATACCGGCCCAGCGGGCAGTTAGCATAAAACCCATCGACGCCCTGCGTGAAGAATAACCCAGAAAGAAAAACTAAATACTACCAATTGTCATGAATAAATATGTGAAATACGGCCTGATAGCAGTCTTAGCCCTTGGAGCCATGTGGGCGGCAGCCTATTTTATCAAAACGAATAGCAAGTCGGCCATCACCTATGATACCCAGAACCCGTTTACCGCAAACATTGAGCGCAAAACGGTGGCTACCGGGAAGGTCGTTCCGGAAGACGAGATCGAAATCAAGCCGCAGATTTCCGGAATTATCGATAAGATATATATGGTAGAGGGCGACCCGGTCAAAGCCGGCGACCTGATTGCCGTTATCAGGGTAGTGCCCAACGAGCAGGCCCTCAACCAGGCCCAGGGCCGCGTAAAAAACGCTGAAATTGCCCTGAATACCATCAAATTGGAATTTGACCGCAACAAGGTACTGCACGACAAAGGGGTGATCTCGAATCAGGAGTTCAACAACCAACAGCGGCAATATGAACAAGCCGTTCAGGAGCTGGAAAATGCCCGGGCCGATTACCGGATTATCCGTCTGGGATCTGCCGGCGGCTCGTCGAGCGCCAACACCAACATCAGGGCCACCGTGAACGGTACCATCCTGGAAATTCCCGTGGAGGAAGGCGACCAGGTAATCCAGAGCAACAACTTCAACGACGGAACCACGATTGCCACCATCGCCGACCTGGGCAAGATGATTTTTGAAGGCCAGGTAGACGAGGGGGAAGTCGGGAAACTCCAGATCGGCATGCCGCTCGAAATTAGCCTGGGCGCCATGGAAGACCAGAAATTCGGCGCCAAGCTACGTTTTATTGCCCCCAAGGGTATAGAAGAGGCCGGGGCCGTCCAGTTCAAGATCGAAGGCGAAGTTGAGGTAAACGACAGCATTATGATTCGGGCCGGGTACAGCGCCAACGCTTCCCTGACCCTGGAAAAGAAAGACAGCATCACGGTGATTCCCGAGGCCCTGCTCCAATTCGACAAAAAGACCGACAAGCCTTATGTGGAAGTGGCCACCGGCGAACAGCAATTCGAGCGTCGCGACATCGAGATCGGCATCTCCGACGGGGTGAATGTGGAAATCGTCTCCGGGTTGACCAAAGACGACAAGGTTAAAGTCTGGAACAAAACCGAACCCATCAAAAAAGGCGAAGATGAAGAGACCGGCGGATAAGCCATAACCTTTTCCACTTTGCGCTTACTGGCAATCATCCAAAATCAAAAGACGAATCATGAAATACCGTTTACTTACTGTTTT
>JBNKGM010000005.1:0-88932 GCA_050289825.1 Robiginitalea sp. | reverse complement strand
CATCACCCCCCAGGGGGTTTCATTGGAAAGCCCCACATGGCGTATTTTTCCCTGCTGTATCAGCTCGCTCAGGGTCTCCAGCACCTGGTGGATATTGTCTTCCCAATGGTCTTTGGGGTCTGGCTGGTAGCCCCGCTTCCCGAAGTAATTGGTGGAACGCTCGGGCCAGTGGAGCTGGTACAGGTCGATGTAATCGGTCTGAAGCCGGCTCAGGCTTGCATCCACGGCCTGCTTCAGCGATTCGGGCCGATACCCCTCTGTGCGGATAAATTTGGTAAAGGCCGCCGGGCCCACGATCTTTGAAGCCAGGATGATGTCTTCCCGCTTCCCGGTTTGGCGGAACCAGTTGCCGATAATCTTCTCGGTATGGGAATGGAAATCGGGATGGGCCGGGATGGGGTACAACTCGGCCGTGTCAAAAAAATTTATGCCCTGTTCCACCGCGTAGTCCATCTGGGCATGCCCCTCTTCTTCGGTGTTCTGGCGACCCCAGGTCATGGTACCCAGGCAGATCTTGCTCACTTGGAGGTCTGTATGGGGCAGGGTGGTGTATTTCATGGTGCTTCGGTCGGTTTCAAAAACTATTCGCTCAGTTCGAGCAAGATGGGACAATGGTCGCTGTGTTTGGCTTCGGGCAAGATCACGGCACGCCTCAGGCGATTTTCCAAGGGCTCGCTTACCATGCCGTAATCGAGCCGCCAGCCCTTGTTCTTGGCGCGGGCGCCGGCCCGGTAGGTCCACCAGGTATAGTGGTGGGGGTCTGGATTAAAATGCCGGAAGCTGTCTATAAAGCCACTGTCTATAAAACGGCCGAGCCATTCCCGTTCCACAGGCAGAAAGCCCGACACGTTTTTGTTGCGCACCGGGTCGTGGATGTCGATGGGGCGGTGGCAGATGTTGTAATCGCCGCAGATGACCAATTCCGGCTTTTCGAGCCGCAGCTTATTCACATACTCCTGGAAGTCGGCCATGTACTGCAGTTTGTGGTCGAGGCGTTCGATATTGGTACCCGAAGGCAGGTAAAGGCTCATCACCGAAACCCCGTTGAAATCGGCCCGCAGGTTGCGGCCTTCGGTATCCATATAGCCGATGCCCGTACCGTAGGCAATATGATCTGGCTTTTGGCGCGACAAGATGGCCACGCCGCTGTAACCCTTCTTATCAGCCGGGAACCAGTAATGGTAGGGGTAGCCCGCCTTCTCAAAGAGGGTCAGGTCGAGCTGGTCTTCCTGTGCCTTGATTTCCTGCAGGCAGATCAGGTCGGGGTCGGCCTGTTTGAGCCAGGTCAAAAACCCCTTGCCCAGGGCGGCGCGAATGCCGTTTACGTTGTACGATGCAATTCTCAAGATGCCATTTTGGTTCAAAAATAGGGAATGCGATCCAGCTGCTGAAACCGGGAAGTGGGCGATCTGCCCGGCAAGGCTCCGGAATTCAATTCTGGCCAGTATCTTTGTCTGGCAAGGACACTCCCATGAAAAAATTGTTGCTTCTCTCGTTTTTCGTTTCCCTCTTATGTGCGGCCCAGCAACCCGGCCAGGCCCTCGATTCGGTGGTGGGCCTCGACGAGGTGGTGCTGCAGGCCCAGCGGGCAGGTGTATCACCCCTGGGGCTGGTGCCCTCCGAACTGGTTACCGAGCAGGCCCTGGCCCTTCAAAATCCGATTGATTTTGCAGGCGCCCTGAACCAGGCCCCCGGGCTCTATTTTCAGTCGGGCGCCCTGAACACGAACCGCATCAGCATTCGGGGTGTGGGAGCTCGCACGCCCTTCGGCACCAACAAGCTGCGCATGTACTACAACGACATCCCGGTAACCGACGGTTCCGGATTTTCGACCCTGGAAGCCTTTGACCTGGAAGACCTGGAAACCATCCGGGTGGTCAAAGGGCCCAAATCGGCTTCTTACGGGGCCGCCCTGGGCGGGGCCCTGCTCTTGCGGTCTGACCCGCAAAACGAAAACGGGGCCCTGCTCCGCAACCGCCTCAGCGTGGGGTCTTACGGCCTGTTCAAAAACAACCTCAGCCTCGCCTTTCGCGACAGCGCCCTGAGCGGAGAGGTGCGCTACAACCGGCTCACCACCCAGGGGTACCGCGAAAACAACGCTTTTGACCGAGACGGGTTGCTCGTAAACCTGGGGTTGAAAGCAAGCGAAAGCCACCACCTGAACCTGCTCGCCCAGTACATAGACTACCGGGCCGAAATACCCAGTTCCCTCGGGAAAACGGCCTTCGAAACAGACCCGCGACAGGCTGCTTTCACCTGGGCCCAGGCCAAAGGGTACGAAGACAACAAATACACCCTGGTCGGGCTGTCTGACCGCATGGTACTGGGAGAAGGTTTTGAGAATACCAGCAGCCTTTTCTTGTCGTACCTCGACCATTACGAGGCCCGGCCCTTCAATATTTTGGACGAAACCACCCTGGGGTATGGGTTCCGCTCGGTTTTCAGGGCCCTGCTCGGGGGCGGGGAAAACGCCCCGGCCGCAGAACTGGGCTCAGAATATTACCGCGACAGGTATGCCTGGGACACGTACGAGAACCTGTATCAATCCAACAATGGGAACGGCAGCCTGCAGGGAGACCTGCTGAGCCGGAACCGGGAACTCCGCAACCAGCTTTTCCTGTTCACCAGCCTGGAATGGCCCATTACCGATCGGCTTGAGGTGCGGGGTGCCCTGGCGCTGAACCACACCCGGTACGATTTCGAAGACCGCTTTGCCAATGACGGTCCCGACCGTTCTGCCCAGCGCAATTTCGACCCCATCTTGCTGCCCAGCCTTGACCTGAGGTACAGCTCAGACAACGGCTCCTTTGCCTACCTGAACCTGAGCCGGGGCTTCAGCAACCCCAGCCTGGAAGAATCGCTGACCCCAGACGGCCTGGTAAACCCGGAAATCGGGCAGGAGAAAGGGGTTAACTACGAACTGGGCGGAACCCTGGCCGTGCCCAAAGCCCGACTCCTGCTCACAGGCGCCCTGTACCTGATGGAAATCCGCGACCTGCTGGTAGCCGACCGCGTTGGGGAAGACCAGTATATCGGCCGAAACGCCGGGCATACCAGCCACCGGGGCATCGAATTGAGTGTGGAATACCGCCAGCCCCTGGGGCAGTTTGCCGAGGCTATCCCCTTTCTGTCGTATACCCTGAACGACCATGTATTCCGGGAATTTACCGATGCGGGTGAAGACTTCTCGGGAAACGAACTCACCGGGGTGCCGCGCCACCGGGTGTACGCCGGTCTCCGCCTACGCGGGCAGGCCGGCTGGTACTGGAACGGGAGCTTCCAGTATGTAGACCGCATGCCACTTACAGACAGCAACTCCCTTTTCAGTGATGCCTACCGGCTTGTTAACATGCAAATGGGTTACAGGCACCAGCTATCGCCCCGCCTGCACGGCAGCGTGGAACTGGGCCTGAACAACCTGCTTGACGCTCGCTATGCCAGCATGGTGCTCATAAATGCCACTGCGTTCGGCAGTGCCGAACCGCGTTACTACTATCCGGGGAATGGGCGAAATGCCTACCTGGGGTTGTTGCTCCTGTACGACCTTTAGACCGACTCCATGCGCAGCAACCACTGCTTCGCATCCACTTCCTGGTGGATGCGTGCAGAAAGGCCCGCTATGGGCACGCGTTCCTGTTCCATGCTGTCGCGGTGGCGCAGGGTCACGGTCTGGTCTTCCAGGGTCTGGTGGTCTACTGTTATGCAGAACGGGGTGCCGATGGCATCCTGGCGCCGGTAACGCCGCCCCACGGCATCTTTCTCGTCGTATTGCACGATAAAGTCCCATTTGAGGTCTTCCACGATTTGCTGAGCCATTTCAGGCAGGCCGTCGCGCTTAATCAGCGGCAAAACGGCAGCCTTGACCGGGGCCAGTACGGCCGGCAGCCTCAGCACGGTACGCGTGCTGCCGTCTTCCAGGGTTTCTTCCTGCAGGGAATTTGAAAAGACAGCGAGGAACATCCGGTCGAGGCCAATGGAGGTCTCGATTACGTACGGCACATAGTGCTCGTCGAGTTCCGGGTCGAAATACTGCAGTTTCTTGCCGGAATATTTTTCGTGGTTGCCCAGGTCAAAATCGGTGCGGGAATGGATTCCTTCGAGTTCTTTGAAACCAAAGGGGAACCGGAATTCGATGTCGGCGGCTGCATCGGCATAGTGGGCCAGTTTCTCGTGGTCGTGGAAGCGGTAATTGTCGGCCGCAATCCCCAGGGAAAGGTGCCACTTCAGGCGGGTCTCCTTCCAGTATTCGTACCACTGCTTCTGCTGGCCGGGCCTGATGAAGAATTGCATCTCCATCTGCTCGAATTCGCGCATGCGGAAGATAAACTGCCGGGCCACAATCTCGTTCCGGAAAGCCTTCCCGACCTGGGCGATGCCGAAGGGGATTTTCATACGGCCCGATTTCTGCACATTGAGGAAGTTTACAAAAATCCCCTGGGCCGTCTCGGGGCGCAGGTACAGATCCATGGCTGAATCGGCGCTGGCGCCCAGCTTGGTACCGAACATCAGGTTGAATTGCTTGACCTCGGTCCAGTTGCGGCTGCCCGATACCGGGCAAACGATCTCCAGCTCTTCGATAAGGGCCTTGACATCGGCCAGGTCTTCCTTCTCGAGGGAGCGGGCCAGGCGCTTTAAAATGCCATCGGCCTGTTGCTGGTACTCCTGCACCCGTGGGTTGGTGTCAAGGAATTGCTGCTGGTCAAAGGCGTCCCCGAACCGCTTGGCAGCCTTGGCCACTTCCTTTTCGATCTTGGCCTCGATCTTGGCTACATGGTCTTCTACCAGCACATCGGCCCGGTAGCGCTTTTTGGAATCTTTGTTGTCTATAAGCGGGTCGTTGAAGGCGTCTACGTGCCCCGAAGCCTTCCAGGTGGTGGGATGCATGAAAATGGCGGCATCGATCCCCACGATGTTCCCATGGAGCTGCACCATGGCCTTCCACCAGTATTCCCGGATGTTCCGCTTGAGTTCGGCCCCATTCTGCGCGTAGTCGTATACTGCGCTCAGGCCGTCGTATATTTCACTCGACTGGACCACATACCCATACTCCTTGGCATGGGATACGACCCTTTTGAAATCGTCTTCTTGATTTGCCATTGGGCAAAAATAGAATATTCGGAGGAAAGAAGGCCTCTTATTTCAACTGGAACTCGGAGGTGGCCAGAAGGCGCTCGTCCTCAAAAACGTTGAGGGTATAGGTGCCCGGCTCAAGCGATCCCTCCGGAATGGTGATGAAGTCGCACACATTCAACTCGTCGCCCATAAAGAGGAGTTCCACGCGTTTGCTGTAAACGTTTCCGTTTACCGAGAGCGTATTGGCATTGTCTTCGATTACCCGCATGTCGGGGCCCAGGAATTGGAGGTAAACCACCTTTTCCTCGCCGCTCACATTCGGGTTGCCGGCCACCGTTACGCAGCCGCGAAGTTTTTCGATGGTGGAAGCCTTGTTGGTGCGGATGGGCTTGCCGCTGCGCATGCGAAAGCCGCTGCCTTCAGGGTTGTTGAGCTGCAGGTAGCTCTTGCGTCTCAGCTCGCTGCTCAGCTCGCGGTTCTTTCGGCGAAGCTCGGCCTCGGCTTCGGCCAGGGTGTTGCTGCGCCCGCGGAGCTCATCGATCATCTTCCGGGTTTCCTCGTACTTGTCGGCGAGCATCATGTTGTTGTACTGCAGGTAGTTGTTCCGGAGTTTAAGGGAATCGTACCGTGCTTCCATTTTGCGGAGTTCAGACCGAAATTCGCGCAGTTTCTGGATGTTGAAATTGAGGCGCCCCACCGAATCGAGCAGCTGCTGAACCCGTTCGCGGCTGTCTTGGAGCTCGATGTCGTTAACCTCGTTCAGGGCCGAGAGCCGGTCTACCTCGGCCCGCATGAGGGTGAGGTCTTTCACCAAAAGGCTTCGTTCCTTCTCCAGGTAGCCGATTTGCGTCTGCGATTGGGCATAACTGTAGTAAAAGGCAATCAGGATCCCCACAATCACTGCGACCAGGGCAGCAAATACGATTTTGTAATTGAATTTGTTGTCTTGAAGGTTCATCCGAGCGGGGGTCCTTAATAGGATAACGTAGGTTTGGTCAGAATTGATGCATTGTAAGTTACCAAAAGTACTAAAAGAGCTAGACTCCTTCCTGCTCCCCCCCCTGTGTTTTGGATGTAATGCACACTTATATCGGGGAGAACACCTCTTGTGTGTATTTTGTCGAAATGAATTACCCCTTGCCGAGTGTGATTTTGAGGAGGAAAACCCGGCAGACCGCCTGTTTTGCGGCCAGCGCGCCGTAATCAAGGCAGGCGCCCTGCTGCAATTCGAATCCGGGGGTACCACCCAGAAACTGATCCACTACCTCAAGTACCGGGGCCAGCAACAGGTCGGGGAGTGGCTCGGCGCCTGGTACGGAGGGCTGCTGAAGACCGAAAAGTCTCTGGATTCGATCGATTGGGTGCTGCCCGTACCCCTGCATCCCCGCAAAAAGCGCCAGAGGGGTTACAACCAATGCGACCGCTTTGCCCGCCGCATAGCCGAAAGCCTGGGCGCCATGTATTCCGACAGGTTGCTGGTGCGCCGGCGAAGCGGGCAGACACAGACCGCCCGAGACCGCTGGAGGCGGTTTGAACGCATCAGGGGGGTATTCCGGGTTGCCGACCCGGGTGCCCTTGCCGGGGCCCGGGTGCTGCTGGTAGACGATGTAATTACGACAGGGGCTACGCTCGACGCCTGCTGCGAGGCGTTGGGCTCCATTGCGGGGATACGGATTTTCATCGCCGCCATGGCCCTTGTTCCGTCCCGGCAATTCCCAAATTAGTTGTTTCTTTGTGGGGAATTACCCGGGATTATGAAACTCGTCCGCCGCATGTTGGCTGTCCTTTTTGCGCTCTGCTTGCTACTGGCCCTGAGCCAATGTGGCCGCCGGGGGACCCCCGGCGGGGGTCCGAAGGACGAAACCCCGCCCGTGCTGCTTCGCGCCGACCCGCCCCTGCGAACCACACAGTTCCAGACAGACCGAATCCGCCTGTATTTTGACGAGTATGTGCGCCTGCAGAATACCGACAAGCAGCTCATCATTTCCCCTCCCTTAAAATACCCTCCTGAATTCAGCCCCATGGGAGGCGCCAGCAAGGCCCTGGACATTAAGCTGTCTGACACTTTGCTTGAAAACACCACCTATACGATAAATTTCGGGCAGAGCGTGGTCGACAACAACGAAGGAAACCCCTACAACTTTCTCACTTATGTTTTCTCAACCGGGGATTACATCGATTCGCTGAGCCTGAGCGGGGTGGTTGCAGACGGCTACAACCGCAAAGCAGACGACTTCGTGAGCGTAATGCTCTACGAAATAGACAGCACCTACAGCGACTCCACGGTATACCGGAAACCGCCCTATTACCTGACCAACACCCTCGACAGCGCGATCATTTTCAGGCTCGATAACCTGAAGGCCGGCAAGTACCGGCTAATCGCCCTGAAAGACGAGGGCAAAAACAACCTCTTTGACCCGGGGGCCGATAAAATTGGCTTTGTGGAAGATACCATCGTGATTCCCACCGACTCGACCTACAAGCTGCGCCTCTTTAAGGAAATCCCCAAATACGGGATTCGACCCCCGACCTATGCCGCCTCGAACAAGGTCTTGTTCGGGTACCTCGGCGGGGAAGCCCCAGAGTTGGAACTCGTAACACCCCTGCCCGACAGCGTGCGTACCCTGGTTGCCCCCGTTGACGGAAAAGACAGCCTGAATTTCTGGTTTACCCCCTGGCAGCCCGATTCCATGCAGTTCGCCCTGCGGCACCCCAGGGAACCCCAGCGCATCGACACCTTTACGGTGAAACCGCTGCAGCTGAAGCCCGATTCCCTTATGTTGAGCTGGTCACCCCGCAATGAAGCCGTTCCCATCGATTCCGTATTTCTGACAACCTCCATCCCCCTGGCCGGGGCCGACACCACCTATATGAGCATGGTTGACCAGGACAGCCTTAAGGTGCCCTTCCGCATTTCGATAGACAGCCTGCTGGGCCGGGTGCGCTTCGATTTTGCCAAGGAGACCGAGCACACCTATTCCCTGCAATTGCTGCCCGGGGCCGTAACCGACTTTTTCGGGTCTACCAACGATTCCCTCATAACCCGCTGGCGGGTTGGAGCACCGGCCGATTTCGGGGTGTTGCGGTTTTCCTTAGCGGGAAACCTGCGCTTCCCGCTCGTGGTTGAGCTCACCGACAACCGCGATAAAACGGTGCGCCAAAAATTCCTGAACCAAGCCGAAGAGCTTGAATTCAACTGGCTAAAACCCAACACCTACAGGGTACGCGTCATTTTCGACGACAATAAGAACGGTCGCTGGGACCCGGGGAATTTCCTGGAGAAAAAGCAGCCCGAGCAGGTAATCTACTACCCCGCCCCCATCGAAATCCGCGCCAACTGGGAGAAGGTGGAAACCTTTACCATAAGGGAGTAAATCGGTCGCGATCGTCGAGGAACCGGAGTTTGGAACGCGTCTCTGATAGGTGTGTGCGCGAAAGCCTCACCTGCAAGGTTTCTTCTTTTCCGGCAAAGGCAAGGGGCGTGCCCAGGCAGTCATAGGCGGCGGTGTGACCCGGGTAGCGGTGTTTATTCGGGTCGCTCCCCAGGCGGTTCACCCCCAGCACATAGGCCATATTTTCGATGGCCCGGGCCCGCAACAGGGTGTCCCAGGCCGATATCCGCACTTCGGGCCAGTTCGCCACATAGATCAGCACATCGTAATCGTCGGTATTGCGGCTCCATACTGGGAAACGGAGGTCGTAGCAGACCATGGGGCAAAAAGTAAAGCCCCGGAAGGGCACAAGCAGGCGCTGGTTGCCGCGCTGATACACCCGGTCTTCGCCAGCCAGGGTAAAGGTGTGCCGTTTGTCGTAGGTGGCGTAGTCCCCGTCGGGCTTCATGAATACCAGCCGGTTGCGGAAACCGGTTTCCTCGGGCCACACAAGGCTGCCCACCAGGGCCGCATCGGCCTGCCGGGCCCATTCCCGCATCCATTCCAAGGTGCGGGGAGCCTCTGCCCGGCCTACACGGGCAGGCTCCATAGTGAAGCCGGTGGTAAACATTTCCGGCAATACAATCAGGTCTGTTTTTCCGCAAAGCGGGGCCAGGGCAGAATCCAAATGGTTCCGGTTGGCTTCGGGATCTTCCCAGTGCAGCGAGGTTTGGACCAGGGCGACTTCCATCGGAAATTGGTTTTAGGGTGTAGCTTCGAGCAGGGCAGTCATTTCGGCCAGGCCCTGGGTCTGGGCGTGGTCGAGGGCTGTTTTGCCCTGTGCATCGCGAGCCTGCGGGTCAGCCCCGGCCCCCAGGAGGAGTCTGGCAATTTCGGGCCGGTTAAAGCTCACCGAAAAGATCAGGCAGGTACCCCCCATGCCGTTACGGGCATTTACATCGGCTCCTGCCTCAATAAGGATTTGCGCCATTTCGGCATACCCTTTGAAACAAACGCCCATCAGGGCCGTGTTGCCCGAGCCGTCTACCTCGTTCACAGGCGC
This sequence comes from Robiginitalea sp., assembly GCA_050289825.1. GTDB lineage: Bacteria > Bacteroidota > Bacteroidia > Flavobacteriales > Flavobacteriaceae > Robiginitalea. The sequence goes on along the minus strand of JBNKGM010000005.1, from coordinate 79,425 downwards.
TCCGTTCTCAAGCAGGAGCCGAACCAGGGCTCTATGGTCGTAATAGGCAGCCAAAATCAGGGGGGTAGATCCCCGGGGGTCGCGTGCGCTTACCAGGCCGGGTTGGGCCTTCAGGCTCTGCCTTGCGCCCTCCAGGTCGCCGGTGCGGATCTGGTTGAAAAATGGGGTGCTGTCCATGCCCATAAAAGTAGCAAATAAAAGGCATAACAGGGCGGCCCAAAGCAGCATTTCTGCCCGGTTGCGAACTGAAAAAAGTGCAGGTTTTGCAATCTGGATGAAGGGGGTACCGGAATCGTTCTAACCGGCGGGTCAGACCTTCTTCCCGCCCGACTGTACATGTGTGCCCGGGCTGAAATCGGCGGGAGCCTGGCGCGGCAGGTTTTGGGTGCCGCTACCGCCACTGTCGTTGTAAACATCCCATTCATCGGCAGCAAATACCGGGTTGGCCTTTTGTATATGCGGGCGGCGCAACGCCCCACCGTCTTCGAATTCATGGGCGGTTCCGCTGCCATCCTCTCCCGGCAGGCCAAAAACATCAGTGGCTTCTCCAAAGGGATTCACCAAAACCAGGGTGTCGTCCCCGTTGGAATCGGCCGGCCCGTTGGCCCTGAGTACCACATCTGGCGCCTTCCCGTAAACCGCCTCAAAAACGTCTGGCCTGGCCGAAAAAACCAGGGTGGCCCGAGGTTCAATAACCAGGCCGCTCAGGTCAGCGGCCACCCCGGGCTCCGTATTGGCATTGGTGTACCGCAGCAAGCTCCAACCCCGCAAGGGTACGGCTTCCCCTCCGGCATTGTACAACTCGAGGAAACGCGCTTCGGGCTCATTATCGGGGTCGGCCAGTTCAGAGATAAACACACGGTCTGAACGCACAGGCGGGTAGCGTTCCCCGCATGACGGGCTTGAGAAATCGAGATCAGACGCTTCGCGTATCAGCAGGCTATACGCCCCTTTGGTCCCCAGCAAGATGCCCGTAACTGTTCCGCTCCCGGCCGGGAGGTGCAGCGCCTGGAAATCGGAATACCCGCTATTGACCAGCTCCAGACCGTTCCCCAGGCAATCCTCCAGAGGTATCCTGGTTTCTGTTTCTGCCAGGGCAAACAGGGAGTCTGCATAACTCGTGGCAACTTCCATTTCGCGCAATCGAACCAGGGTATGCACATACCCGGCCCGGAGTGAGTCTGCCGTGAGGAGCCTCGGCTCAGGCTGCCCTCCGGGTTCACAGGCCAGTGCAAGCCGTTCCATCGTGGCCAGGGCCGGTAATCGGTCGAGCGTTGGGTTCCCGAATACATCGCGCACGCTGCCCAGGGCAAAACCTATGCCCTGCTTCCCGAGAAATAGTCCCTTGAGGGTTACCCTGATTCGCGAGCCGGGTGGAAACAGGGCGTGGGTTTCCAGAAGGTCCGTTTTCAATTCCAGCCCGAATTGCGGATTGGAAAGCCGGTCCTGGACGTAAATGCTGCCAAAGATATTCCCCTCCCGGTCTGACGAAATCACAAACCCTTCCAAAACCTGGTCGAGGGTCAGTTCTACCACCTCTCCCCTATACATGGCAATCAGTTGCTCAAAGCCAATCAGGCTGGTCGAATCTGCATCGCAAGCCGTTTCGACGGCTTCGGGTGCTTCAGGGCCTGCACAGGCCATCAGCATCCCCACCCAAATCCATGCCAGCTTCCTGGCTATACTTGTTTGTTCCATTACTAAAAACTCCATGAAATGTTAATAAAAAAGGTGCGGCCGACACCGTACCAATATCGGGTCGCGAAAGAGGGGTGGCCGCTTTGGTTATCTTCCGCCAGACCTGAGAAGGTAGCGAGCCGCCCCTGTTGGTAGCCCCCGGTGCGGCTAACCTGGTCGAATATATTGTTCAGTCCAGCAAAAAGGCTCAGGTAATGCCTGTCACGCAGCCACGATTTCCCAACACTTAGGTTCAAAAAGTAATAATGGGGCAGGGGACGCTGCGCCCTGATTGCCTCCAGTGCCTCGCCCTGGGCAGCCGGGTCATCCCTGCCGGTTCCGGCCTGCAGGCTAAAACTCCCGACATGGCGCAGCACAGCCAGGTCTTCGTATGAATTACCCAGATAATTGATGCGCACATCGAGCCACCAGAATGCCGGGTCTCGATACGACAGCCCAACAGATGCCGCCATTTCGGGGCCCCGGGCCAGGTGATACCCGTCGAGCTGCGGAGCCCCCATTGAAAGCATGCCTCCTGACGGCAGGTTTTCGGCAGCGTCACCGGCATAGTAATAGAGCCAGGTGCGGGGATTCCCGGAATAGGTATAAGCCCCGGCCGCCCCGGCAAGCGCCAGGGTCAGGGAAGGGTTAAGCCTGATTTCCAATCCCGCATCCAGGCCCCGGTGCAGGGAAGCGATATCCCCGGTGGCTTCGCGCATAAAGGCAGACCCGAAACCCGTTTCCGCAAAATAAGACCGGAGGACCCGCCCACCGGACAGGCGGAGGTAATAGCCCGACAGTCGCCCCTTTAGCCAGGGATACCGAAAATAAAAGTCTACGGAGCCGCCCGTTGCCGTTTCAGGCCCATCAAGAGGGAAGAAGTGGTTGTTCTCCCGCGGGTCTGCATAGACATCTCGGAGCAAGGGTGGGCGTGAGGTATGTGCAAAATGCGCGTAGACCCATTGCTGCCCCGAAAGCCGGTAACCGAGCCCGGCCTTTACCCCCAACATGCTGTTGATTCCGTCGTATTGGGACCCTCCGCCCTGCCCCGGGTACCGCTGATTCCTGAAATAGCCGGTTCGGCCCATCCGGAAGCCCCCGACCCTGACCGAGGCCCCGGCATCTATTCGTCCCCGACCCCAATGGGCTTGCGCGAAGGCTTCCCAATGTCGGGCCTGCAGGTTATAGGCGTAGCCCATTCGATCTCCTGTTGCCTTTTGTACGGGTCCGTCCAGGTCGTTGGAGGTATCGCTGAACGGATCCCAATCTTCGAGGTACGCGGCCCCCAGCAGATCGAGCAACCGGCCGTTGAAATCGAGGCGCTCTGCCGAGTACCGCAGGGACGCCCGCACCGAGGCTGATTTCGCAAAGCGATAGGAAGCGGTAGTTCTAAGGTGCATACGCCGTCCCCTTTCCTCATCGCCCTGCAGGATATAGGAGGCCTTCCCTGACCCCGCCCGGTTGGTGCGAACCAGGGCTTCCCAGTCTAACTGAGGGGCAGCCCGGAAAGCGGCTGCCGACAGGTTGGTATTCTGGTAATTAGCCCCCAACGGGCTGTTGTAATAATAAGAGGGCAGATTCCTGTAGTACGCCGGGTCGGGGTTCGGGGCGTCGAAACTGGCCAGACGGCTGCGCAGCTTCCCGCCCCATTGATAGCCCCCCGCTACGATCCAGTTTAACCGGGGCGTATGGTGGGTGTACAGGAACAGGAGCAGGGGTTCGTTTTCGGTTCTGACCCGGGCATTGCGGATCTTTCCCTCCTGCCATCCCCAATTGGGGTTGTACCGGCTTCCCATAAGGCCCGCAACCTCTTCCGTCAACGGGGTCCCGGAGCCCCGGCTGGTAAGACTTACGATCCCTGTCAGCAACAGGGAATTGGCCCGGTCGGGCTGCCACTCCAGGGCGGCATACCCCGCTTGCGACCGATACGGGGTGCCCGCCACATAGCCGCTTGTTCCCAGGCGGTTGGAAAGCGACAGGAGTACCCCCAGCCCCTTCCGGTTAATCCCGGAATTGTAGGTGGCCATTTGGCGGAATTGGTAACTGCGGTTGCCGAAAGAAGCGGTAAGGCGTATGCCGGGTCGTAGGGCCGAAGGAGCCGCATGAATCTCCGTAGTGCCAAGCAGGCCGCCAAAGGCGCTTCCCGAATGCCCCAATCCGTAGCTTCGTTCGGCATGGCGCCCAATGTCGGTTAGCCCGCCCCAACTGCTCCAGGCAACACGCCCGTCATAGGCCCGGTTCATGGGCACCCCGTTCAGGTAAACTTCCGTTTCGCGGCTGTCGAGGCCCCTCGGCCTGAAGTACCCCGCACTGAAATCGAAGGCAGCCCGGCCCAGGAAAGGGTCGCGTCCGGCCTGCAGCAGGGGCATGCCCGCTTCAAAATCGTCTTCTTCGGGCAGGGGTTCGTTCAGGGCCACCACGTCTTGCTCTGCTATAGGGTCGGGTGCCGGACGCATCCACAGGTCGCCGAGCTCAAGCGTGTCTGGCAAGCCCGGCCCGAGCGGGTAAGTCTGCGTCTGGTATCCCTCCCCCGAACAATGGAGCAAGAGGCTGTCTGTATAGGCCACCAGGGCAAATCGTCCCTGCAGATCGCTGCGGGTTTCATTGGGAAAACCGGCTTCCCCCACAACCATCCCGACCAATGGCCGCCGATTCTGGGCATCGAGCAACCGGCCTGCAATTCGATGGCTTTGGGCTAATAGCCCGTTAGTTTGCATCGCGAGGGAAAGCAGAAGCAAAGAGAGGCAGGGGAGTCGCATCGGGCAGCAGGCTTATATGGGTTCGATGGCAATAGTAATGGCAGGCGCTGCATGCGCCTTGCAACCTGCAGGTGTAGTTTTGCGACATGCCTGGAAAAACACTTGCTTTTGTCGGAATCTGCCTGAGCCTTATTACCTGCCACAAACCGGGCCTGGACGGGCCTTCCCAAATAGTGGGTCCAGGCCCGTACGAGATTCGTACCCTCGCCTTCTACAATGTGGAGAACCTCTTCGATACCCTGAACGACTCCCTTACCGACGACGATGCCCGAACCCCGGATGGGGAAGATCATTGGACGCCCGAGCGTTACCAGGTCAAACTGCAGCATGTCGCCCGGGTTCTCTCGGGGATCGGGACGGAAGAAGCCCGCCGCCTGCCCGACCTTATCGGCCTGTGCGAAATCGAGAACAGGGCCGTGCTTCACGACCTGCTGGCGCAGGAAGAACTGAAGGGAGGCGACTACGGGATCGTACACTACGACTCGCCTGACCCGCGCGGGATAGATGTGGCCCTTTTGTACAAGAAGCGCAATTTTACCGTGGTCGAAAGCCAGAGGCGGCGCCTGTGGCTGCTCGATGAAAAGAACAACGGCCGGGCTACCCGCGACCAGTTGCTCGTATACGGTTACCTCGACGGGGAAGCCCTTTACATAGCGGTGAATCACTGGCCGTCCAGAAGCGGGGGGCAGTTAAAAAGCGAACCATACCGGCGGCAGGCTGCCGCCTTGCAGCGCAGCATCTTTGACTCCATATTAAAAGCCGATCCCGGGGCCCGCTTCGTTTCCATGGGAGACTACAACGATGACCCCACCGACCTCAGCCTTAAGTATGGGCTGGGAACCCGCCCGAGCCCGGACAGCCTGCCGGCCCATCTGTTGTACAATCCGATGGAGGCACTTTTTGCATCGGGCGCGGGCACCCTGGCCTACCGCGATAGCTGGAGCCTTTTCGATCAGATCCTGATCAATGGAAACTGGTTCCCGCATGCGGGCAGGTATGCCTTCTGGAAAGCACGGGTATACCACCCCGATTTTCTGAAGACCCAGGATGGTCCATATACGGGATATCCGTTCCGGACCTACGCAGCAGGCGCCTACCAGGGCGGGTACAGCGACCACTTCCCGGTTTACGCCCTACTGATTCGAAAAGCAGATTGAAAGAACCCCTACTGCGGCAAACTCAGGCGGATGTTCCGCCACTTGACCTTGATGCCGCCCCCGTCGTGGATTTGCAAGGCGATGGAGCCTTCCCCGGCCCCGATCTTCTCGTCGGTGAGGGTTACCATCTCCACCCCGTTGAGCCAGGAGGTAAGGGTGTCGCCAGACATGCGGATTTTCATCGTGTTCCACTCGCCCATCTTCACATCGGGCTTGCCTTCTGGCTTGATGAGCCAGCCCCGGCCGTACGACTCGTACACCCCTCCCGTATCATGCCCGGGGGGTGCCACTTCTACCTGCCAGCCAGACACCTTGGTGCCTTCTACAGTAGAGCGTACGAATACCCCGCTGTTCCCGTTGGCTTCCTGCTGGAATTCGAGGGTTAGCTCAAAGTCTTTGTAGTACTCGTTGGTGGCCAGGTAGCCATATCCTTGGTCCGGGCCGCTTTCACAGACCAGCAGCCCGCCTTCCACGTACCATTTTTCGGTGCCGTACACGGTCCAGCCGTTGAGGTCTACCCCGTTGAACAATTCAAATTCCTGTGCGCTCACCAGGCTCCCGGCCAGCATGAGCAGCGAAAAGAGGATGCGTTTCATAGTTTGGATCGATTAACTTAACCAGGTAGCCCAGGGTACGCGGCTCAGCAGCAATAGCAGGCCAAGGCCGTAGAACAGGGCGATAGCCCGGAATTTTTTATCCCCTTCCATAAATTTCTTGTGGCGCGACCAGCCAATGGTAATAAGCACCACGGCGATGATATTGATCAGCGGGTGCTCCAGGGCCAGCATGCGGGCTTGTGCATTCATCCCGCCCATCCCGAGGCGGCCGATGGCCTGAAAGCCATTGGGCGACATAAAGTAGAGCGCCAGCCCCACCAGCAATTGAATGTGGCTCACAATAAGGGCAAAAAGGCTGAGGCGAAAGTCACGCTCCAGGGTAAACATCTTTTTGCCGGCCAGACCGAGCAGGGCATTGGCCACGGCCAAGAAAAGCATCGCCAACACGACGTAGGCCAGGTAGGAATGTACGTTCAGAACAATTTCCATGCAGAAGGTTTTGCAGTAAAGGTATCATTTTTTGCCAACAAAAAAACCCCCGGATAGGCTTATCCGGGGGTTTTGGGTTGTTGGACCTTCTCGGGCCCAAACCGATTTCTGAATGCCTAATACGGCATTACAGGTTAATCTTGAAGGTCGCGTTCCAGGTGGTTCCGAAACCGAGCCACACGTAGTTGCGCTTGTCGATTCCTTTCCAGGTATCCGCACCGGCTTCGGCGTGGATGTTGGAGTTAGACTCGGCGATATAGGTGGTATTGAACAGGTTGTTGATGTTCACCCGCAGCGATGAGTCTTTTCCGAACAGCTCGAAGCGGTGGGTGGCTCCCAGGTCTACCAGCGCGTAAGAAGGCAGTTTCAGGGCACCCTTGTTGTCGGGCTGGAGGAAATCTGAATCGGTGATGGAGTAATCGGCGTACAGGCCGTCTACAAACCGGAAGCCCAGGTCAAAGCTGGTCATGCCGATGCGGTAATCGGCCTCAAGGAAGGCGGTAAACTGAGCAGCGTCTCCCACCTTGGCACCATCGGTGTACAGGGTTCCTGTACCAATCTCCTGGTTGTTTCCGTCGAACAGGGTGGCTGTAAAGTCTTTGGTGTACTTCCAGTTGCCAGCAGAAACCATCCCTTTCAGGCGCAGTTGGCTGGTAGCGTCGTAAGTGGCTTCAATTTCAATCCCCTGGTGCAGTACGCTGATATCCTTGAATTGAGCGGTACCATCTACGCCCTGGGTGTTGGTGATGCCACGCGACACAAAGCGGTGGCCCCATGAGGTAGAGTAGGCGTTCACATTCATGCGGAAATCGCGGGCCAGGAAACCGTAACCCAGTTCGAAAGAGGTAATCACCTCGTTCTGCAGGTCGGGGTTCACGGCGTTGGCGAAGTTCGGGAATACGGCGTCAAAGTTGGGTTGACGGGAGATAAACCCGGCGTTGAAGAACACGTTCGACTTCTCGTTGAAGTTGTAGTTGGCTCCTCCCTTCACATAGCCACCGGTCAGGTTTTTCTTCTCTGACAGGGGGTTGGTCGGCTGGTCGAACAGGTCTTCGCGCTGGAAGGACTGGTTCGAGATCCCGGCCTGGAGTACGGCGGTAATCTTGGATTGATCGTTGTATTCAACAAGTCCGTTCAAACCTTGCCAGCCCACGTAACCGATGTTGTAGTAATCGATTTTGGGGCCGCTGATGCCGGTGTTCTTGAACGGATCGGCATCGATGCCGGTTTCGATGATTTCCCCGGCTGAGTTCTGGTTCCCGGTAGAATAGTATCCGTCGAGGCCCATCAGGTCGTTCAGGGCACGGTAGTGGTAGCCTTTGTAATCGCGCAGGTCAATGCCGATGGAATACCGGAAATTGCCGCTGGTAATGTCGAGGCTGGAGATGGCGCCGAACCAGTCGTGCGAGTTCATGGAAGCCCGGCGGATCATAACAGCCCGGTTAACGCCGTCGTCGCGGAAACCGTTGGAACCGATACGCAGGCCGTCATAGGCTGAGATTGCTCCTGTGTAGGGCCCGGTGGTGTTGCGGTTGGTGGCTACCACGGCGTCGAAGTCGATCTGTCCGTTGGGCAGGCGGGTACCCCGGCCATTTTCGAGGTAGTGCTCTGTCAGGTCCTTGTTGAAAGGATACATGTCTATGTCGCCATTGCGGAAGTTCTGACCGCGCGGGCCGGTTCCGCCTCCGCGGCCGGCTGAGGCGTACAGGGAGGTGGCCAGTTTCACGTTGTCGGAAATGTCCCAGTCCCAGTTCAAAGTGGCCAGGGGCTTGTTGTAGAAGTTCCGGCGCATGTTGAATTCCTTGCCGTTCAAGAGGCCACCGTTGGTGTTCCAGCGCGGGTCAATCTCGCCCTGGTCTCCAAAGTTTTCATAGTCGCGGATAGAAACCCATGCATCGCGTTGGTGGTGCCATTGGCCGGCTCCGAGCAGCGAAAGGTTTAAAGCGTGCTTCGATCCCTCTGGGGCATAAGCCACTGCAAAGAAGTAAGTCCAGCCTTCCCCGGCGGTGTTGTCGACATATCCGTCGCCCACCCAGCGGCTAAGCAGGTAAGAAGAGGCCCAGCCTTTGTCGTTCTTCCCGGTGTTGTAGGCCAGGGAAGTCTTGTAGTACTGGTCGTTCCCCACGGTTTGGGCAATAACGCCGCCTTCATTCATTTCGGCAGCTTTGGTGAAGATGGATACGGTACCCCCCACAGAAGGAACAGCCAGGCGGGAAGCCCCGAGGCCCCGTTGGATCTGGATACCAGAGGCCACATCGGTGAGGCCTTGCCAGTTAGACCAGTACACCCATCCGTTCTCCATGTCGTTCACCGGTTGCCCGTTGATGAGGAAGGAGGTGTTGCGCTGGTCGAAGCCCCGCAGTGAAATACGGGAATCCCCGTATCCGCCCCCTTGCTTGGTGGCGTATACACCCGGGGTCCGGTTCATGATTTCCGGAAATTCCTGGTTCCCCACCTTGAGGGCGATTTCAGCAGGGGCGATGGTAGAAACAGCTACCGGCGTTTCGCGGGTTTTGGCGATGTCGATAACGCTGGAAGTAAGGACTATTTCTCCCAGTTGGTTGGCTTGTGCATCGAGGGCGATCATCAAGTTTTGCCCTCCGGGTACCTCAACGGTGCTGTATCCGAGGTAGGATACTACCAGAATGGTTCCGGCCGGGGCATCGATTACGAAATCGCCGTTAAAACCGGTGGCAACGCCATTGGTGGTTCCTTTGGCCAATACAGTAGCCCCTGGAAGGGGTTCGTTGGTTTCGCCGTCCACTACCTTCCCGGTAAAGATTTCCTGGGAGAAGGTTGTGGCACTGTAAAGCGCCAAAAACCAGAAAAAGATCAGTTTTTTCATGTGTGTGTCATTTAGGTTTGCAATTGTTGTGCAAAAGTGAGGCAGAGTGCCCACTTAAGCATTAAGGGAATGTTAAATTGTCCACTGCAAATTTAACATAAAAAATGCCATAAATGACCTGAATGGCAACAACTTAACGATTGGTTAAAAGTGTTGCACAGTCTTTAAATTATTTCTTAAAAAACTGTAAAAGTTGAAGTGTTGAAGCGTCATGTTTGGCGATATGATTTCCCTCCAAATCGCGCAAAATAGTCGACGCCAATTGTTTTCCGAGCTCTACCCCCCACTGGTCATAACTGAAGATGTTCCAGATAACGCCCTGCACAAAAATCTTATGTTCGTACATGGCGATCAGCGACCCAAGGCTGCGTGGGGTCAACCGGTCGATCAGCAGGGTGTTGGTGGGCTTGCTGCCTTCGAAAACCTTGAAGGGCAGCAGGGCCTCGAGCCGGGCTCCAGACAAGCCCTGGCGGGTGAGTTCTTCCCGCACTTCGGCAGCCGATTTACCATTCATGAGGGCCTCGGTCTGGGCAAAGAAATTGGCCATCAGTTTAAGGTGGTGGTCACGGTCGCCGTGCAGGGCGTGCTTGAAGCCGATAAAATCGGCCGGGATAAGCTTGGTACCCTGGTGGATGAGCTGGAAGAAAGCATGCTGGGAATTGGTGCCCGGTTCGCCCCAGATAATGGTGCCGGTTTGGTAGCCCACACGGTTGCCCGCCCGGTCTACGCTTTTCCCGTTGCTTTCCATGATACCCTGTTGCAGGTAGGCCGGCAGGCGGTGCAGGTACTGTGAATAGGGGATAATGGCTTCGGTCTCGGCCCCGAAGAAGTTATTATACCAGATGCTGAGCAGGGCCAAGACCACAGGAATGTTCTCGCCATGCGGGGCAGTGCGGAAGTGCTCATCCATGTCGCGGGCGCCATCGAGCAGGGCCTCAAAGTGATCGAAGCCCACTGCCAGGGCAATGGACAACCCCACGGCGCTCCAGAGTGAAAACCGGCCGCCAACCCAATCCCACATGGGGAAAACGTGCCCGGGGGCAATGCCGAATTCGGCAATTTTTTCGGTGTTGGTAGACACGGCCGCAAAGTGCAGGGCGATGTGTTCCTGGGCAGCATGCTGCAGGAACCATTTCTTGATGGTGAGCGCGTTGGAAAGGGTTTCCTGGGTGGTAAACGTTTTGGATACCACCACGAAGAGGGTGGTCTCGGGGTTGAGCAGCCGCAGCGTTTCGTGTACGTGGTCGCCGTCTACGTTGCTTACAAAATGCACCTTCAGGTGGTTGCCGTAAAATTTGAGGGCTTCGGCTACCATGGCCGGGCCCAGGTCGGAGCCTCCGATGCCGATATTGACCACATCGGTAAAAGCCTTCCCGCTATACCCTTTTTTTGCCCCGCCGATTACGGCTTCAGAGAAGGCCCGCATCTGCCGCTTCACCTCCTGTACCTCAGGCAGCACATCGGCCCCGTCGACCTTTATTGGGCCTTTGTTCCGGGCCCGCAAAGCCGTATGCAGCACGGCCCGGCCCTCGGTTTCGTTGATGAGGTCGCCCCCGAAATACTTGCCGATGGCCTCCTTCAGCCCGGCCTCGCTGGCCAGGGCCAGGAGTAGCTCGAGCGTTTGCCCGTTTATGCGGTTTTTGGAATAGTCGACCAGGAAATCGTTCCAGCCGATGGTGAAACGCCCGGCCCGACCGGGGTCGGCATCAAAGAGGTCCCTGATCGGGGTGGTGTGGATGTCGTTGTAGTGCGTGCGCAGCTGGTCCCATGCCTGGGTTTTGGTTGGATCAGTTTTTGCTAGGGGCATGCTAGGGTTGGTTGAAAGTTATCAGATCATCCGGGGTAGCTTCTTCCGGAGTGTCAAAAGGGATACAGTCGAGTTGTGCCTTCAGCGGGCTGATTTGTTGGAAATACTCAGGTTGAAGGGCCTGGGCAAGGGGTTCGGCAGCCGGCAACTCCTCCCGGAGCGGGTCTACCTGGCGTCCGTTTTTCCAGAACCGGTAGCACACGTGCGGACCTCCTGTATTCCCGGTCATCCCGATCCAGCCAATCACGTCGCCCTGCCTTACATAGTCGCCCTTCTTCACGTTTTGTGCCTTCATGTGGAGGTACTGGGTGCTGTACGTTTCGTTGTGACGAATTTTTACGTATTTCCCGTTGCCGCCCCTCCGGGTCGATTCGGTTACCACCCCGTCGGCAGTAGCCAATATCGGCGTGCCGATGGGAGCCGCATAATCGGTGCCCTTGTGCGGTCTAACTTTATACCCGTAATACTGTATCCGTCGCTTCAGGTTGTAACGGGATGAAAGCCTTCCGAATTGAATCGGCATACGCAGGAAGGTACTGCGCAGGTTTTCGGCCGTTTCATCATAGTATTCCGTGATGTTCAGGGAATCATTCCGGTAGGCAAAGGCGTAAAACTCTTTCCCTTTGTGTTCAAAATAGGCCGCTTTGATAGGGCCTGTTCCGGCATAGATGCTGTCTTGAATGTACTTTTCATCGAAAATGATGCGAAATTTATCTCCGGCATCCAGTTTCGAGAAGTCAATGCTCCACGCATAAATCTGCGACAGTTCCAGGGTAACCTTGTGGCTTACTCCCTGGTCGTCTATAACCTGTGACAAATTCCCTCCCTTGGGGATTACCCCTGAGGCTTCCCGTTCGATTCGCAGGATTTCCTTTTTGTTCTTATAAGCCACCACGGAATCGCGGAAGTCGATAACCGTATAGTTAATCGGGTCTTCCTGATAGATAAACACCTGGGCCGCCTGGGCGGTATCTTTCGATTTGAGTATGAGGTATGGTTTGCCTACCCGAATGCGTCGCACGTCGAAGGTGTCGCGGAATCGCTCGGCAACCAGGGCAATCTTCGGATACTCTACCTTGTTTTTAAGCATGAGCTCCCCGAAACTGTCTCCGTTGCGCACCGTATCGGCAACCACCGTAAAGTCGTCGAGATTAAAGCCGTACTCCATACGGGGGGTTACCTCTGCCAACAGTTCTTCGTCTGCCCCGGCCCCGGTGTCGCCCGAATCGGAAGAGGCATCCTTACAGGCTGTCGCCAGAAATGCCAACAAAAATATGCCCCAGTATTTGCGCATCACTACATTACGTTTGTTTTTCAGGATTCAGCTGGTGCTCCACCCATTGCCTCCCCCAGTTTGCCAATGCTTCCGGCTCATGTGCCTCCGGAAAAAATACGATTTTCTGGAAACCCGGCGGAAGATACGATTTCCAGTTGGTACCCCCGGTGGCCTCCAGTGTTTCTTTGTCCTTGCTCAGGTAGCGGTGCGCCGACCCCATGTGCATCAGGGGCCAATTTACGTTTGCGTTCAGGTCCATCTGTTGTAACGCAGTCCGGAGCCCTTTATTTTGGCGCTGCTCCTCAGGCAAATGTAGATATTTATGGTACATGGTATTGCCGGCCACTTCCCGGGCGATGCGGATGAAGCGCGGCGTATACCGGTATTCGAACTGTTTGAGGGTCAGTGTCTTCTGGCCTGTCTTCAGGTCTGTTGCCCCTTTCTTCCAGTATATATGCTCGTAGAGTTCTTCCAGGGGGTCTGCCTGTGAGAACCGATCGCGTTCGGTCGGATGCACCAGCAGTTCCAGGGGTGTGGCGTAAATCTCGATCATGCGGAACTGGGCCGACTGGAACCCGCTGGCCGGCAGCAGGGCCATCCTGAATTGCAGAAACTGGTCCCGGTCCATGCCCCGCACCATAATTCCAAAGGAAGAAATCAGGGCCTTGTAGTAATTATTGATGCGTTCGACCTTTTCGGTAAAAAAGCCCACCTCCTGCGATTTGTCGTCTACGATCTGCTTCTGCTCGTGCAGGATGAGCTTGAAATAGAGCTCCGTGATCTGGTGGTACATGATAAATATTTCCTCGTCGGGGAAATGGGTGCGCGGTACCTGCAGGCTCAGCAGGGTGTCGAGGTGGATGTAATCCCAATAGGTCAGGTAACGCTGGTGGAGCAACCCGTCGAGGTAGGAGTTCATATCCTGCCCGGAGTCCTTGTATTTGGCTTCGAGTTTCCGGATTTGAGAATCGAGACGCTCCTTGTTGTCCATCGGGCTGGCTTAGTCCATTATTATCTTGAACTGGTTTTGCAGGCTGTTGTAGCCTTCCAGGTCGGCCTTGATTGAACCCACCATCAGGTCGGCCTCGATCCGGATGGGGATTTTGTTCTTGTCGTTCGACACCCACAAAGATAGGCTTTCCTGTTCTTTAAAAACCCGGCCCGATTGCACATAGGGCCTGAATTTAAGGCACTCCACCTTCCCAAACTTGGTCTTAAGCACTTCCTTACCCAGGTATTTAAGGCGAAATTTAAAAATGCCGTCGTCGTCGTAAAGCAGGTCGAGGTCGATAGACTTCCCCACTACCAACTGGTCGGCTTCGTAAAACTTCCTGAGGTAGTAAAAGGCCGAAATGAGGTCCTGGATCGACTCGTGCGTGTCGAATTGCAATTTTTTCTGCGCCTCCTTGTCGTGGAGCACGGCCCGGTCGGCCTGGTGGTCGAATTGGATTTCGATGTCTTTGGTGTATCCGCCCTCATCTATTTTACGGATAAAGCGGTAGGGTTTCCCGTCTTCCTTGCTGAAATAGCTTTCGTAGGTGTCGTCGACCTTGAAAAACAGGCTGGCAAAGCCGGTGGTCTGACCCCTTCCCACCACGTGGTACACCGGAACACCATCCAGGTTGTCTTCTGTGAGGTGAAGGGTGGCGTAGCTCGCATTCAGGAACCCGTAATGGATTCGGAATTTGAGCCATTCACCCGGCTTGAACACGGCTGCCTGCCCGCGCGGTCCGGAATCTTCCCGGTATTGCGCGATGCCGGCTACCACGCCGAGCAGACAGAACAGGATCAGGGCTTTAAGAGGCTTCATCTGGGCAAATTTCATTAAAATTCTGTAAGATCGGTCGGGTCTGACCGGAATTCTATATACCTAAAACAAGATTTGTTCCAAAGTATTGCCAAAAATCCCCGCCAGAGCAGGTCGGGGTACCCGGGCATTGCCACAAAAAAAGCCCCGATCGAGCGATCGGAGCTTTTCCTAAATAACCAACCAAACTTTAAATTATGAAAAACCAATACTTAAAGTTATAAGGGAACCACCCCTTATGCCATCAAAAATAGAACAAGGGTTTGGCTCCGATTTCATGTTTAACGGACTTTAACTCCAACCTTAACAAAGGTTTATCGTTTCGGGGGTAAATTTTTAGAATTCCCTAAGAAATCAGAGGGTTCCCCGTGCCTGCTGTTCGCGTTCAATCGACTCAAACAGGGCTTTAAAATTTCCTTTCCCGAACGAACGGGCCCCTTTGCGCTGGATAATTTCGATGAACAGCGTGGGCCGGTCGAGGATGGGTTTGGTGAAAATCTGCAACAAATAACCCTCTTCGTCCCGGTCTATGAGTACCCCCAGGTCGCGCAGGGGAGCCAGGTCTTCGTCAATTTCGCCCACACGGTCGAGCACATCTTCGTAATAGGTGGCCGGCACGGTAAGGAATTCGACGCCCCGGTCTCGCAGGGAGGTCACTGTTTCTATGATGTTATCGGTGGCCAGGGCAAGGTGCTGTACGCCCGCCCCGTTGTAAAACTCGATGTACTCCTCGATCTGCGACTTTTTGCGCCCCTCGGCCGGTTCGTTTATCGGGAATTTGATGCGGCCGTTCCCGTTGCTCATCACCTTGCTCATCAGGGCCGTGTACTCGGTCGATATATCCTTGTCGTCAAAGGAGACCAACTGGGCAAAACCCATAACATTGGCATAGAACTCGCACCATTTGTTCATCTCGTTCCAGCCCACATTGCCGACCATGTGGTCGATGTACTTAAGTCCTGTCGGTTCAGGCCGGTAATGGGGGTTCCAGGCCCTGAAGCCCGGCAAAAAAGGGCCTTTATAGGCAGCGCGTTCCACAAACAGGTGAATGGTTTCCCCGTAGGTGTGAATGCCCGACAACACCACGGTGCCGTCTTCGTCTGAAACCGCCTTGGGCTCCATAAAGGGTTCGGCACCCCGTTTTACGGTTTCTTCATAGCTTTTCCGGGCATCGTCTACCCAGAGGGCCACCACTTTTACCCCGTCTCCATGCTGGTTGATATGGCGGTTGATCTCCCCGTCGGGTTTGAGGGGTGAGGTCAGAACCAGGCGTATCTTGTCTTGCTGCAGCACGTACGAAACCCGGTCTTTCAAACCGGTTTCAAGGCCGGCATAGGCCACGGGCTGGAAGCCCCAAGCCGACATATAATAGTGGGCTGCCTGCTTGGCATTGCCCACATAAAGTTCAACGTGGTCGGTGCCCAAAAGGGGCAGGAAATCGGCGGCTGCGGGAACCTCTTTGGGAAGATGCAGCGAAGTATTGTCAGTTACAGGCATGTGATCTAGAATTAGAGTGAAATGGAAAAGAACAACCGGACCGGTGGTCCGGGAAGGCTCCGGGCGATGCAAGATCGCCTTACCACATGGCCCTGAGGTGCGCGCTGAGTTGAATATGCAGACCAGTGTTCCTTAGCATACCACAAATATCGTAAAAATCCCGGTTAGCTCAAGAGACCATTCCCGAACAAAAACCTCAGAACCAGAAGCCCACGCTGATAAAAAAGTTGCGCTGATTGCCCTCGGGGCTCCAGGCATAAAGCAGGTGCACAGGTCCGAAGAACGATTCCCAGCCGTACCCCAGGCCGTATCCCGAGTAATCAGGGGCGGTAAACCAGTCGCCCGTGCGGAACAGGTCGTCGGCCACGTTGGCAAAATTAGCGGCAAACAGCAGGTGGTTCTTGGGCACCCATTCCCAATCGAGCCGACCGTATGCCTTCACGTAGCTGTTGCCGGGAAGGGACAGGAAGTCGTACCCCACAAAGGGCACAAAATTATTGATCAGGTTTCCCCCGAAGCCTCCCAGTACAAAGTCCATGGAGGTGACGGAAGAAGCCCCCAGTTTAAAACCTCCTTCGGTTTCCAGGTTCAGGCTCAACCTGCTCCCTATGGGAAACGCCCCGCCCATGCGGGCTTTGGCCACTGAGAATTCCCTGAAATTGTTGTTGAAATCGGATGATAAAAGGTACAGGTGGAAATCGCCGTCAAAGAAGAGCCCGCGCGTCGGAAAGTAGTGGTCGTCGTAGGTATCGAGGGTTAGTGTGCCATAGGCACTGCCGAAGTGGCTCTTTTCAAAGTAGGTGCGGCGGTCAGACGTATTTCCGGGAAGCACCATATTCGTGGAGTCGAGCAGGCTCAGGGTTTCGGTGCTATACTTGAGGTACTTATGCTCCAGACCCAGGCTAAATGCAAATTCTTCGCGCAGCACAGTCTGGACATAAATCTGGTTGGTAAGGTCGGAAACATCCAGGTCAATACTGTTGAGGTTTTCATCTTCGGGGAGGCCGAAGTTGGAGCGGATCAGGCCATAGCTGATTTTCTGGTCGAAACCGTTGAAGCGGGAGTTGAGGCCAAAGCTCCAGTAAAACCCCTTGTCGAGGTAGTACTGGGCGTTGTAGCGGATGTTGTCGCCCAGTATCATGTCGATAGAGGCCACGTCGTCGTCGAACAAGGCGTGTTTCCGGGTCAGGTTGATCAGGGCTGCGCTCTTGTAGAGGTCGTCGTAGTGGGCGGCGATACGGATCAGCGACCGGGTCGGGTTCTCCTGCAACCGCATGATTAGGTCTTCCCCGAGGCCGTTAGACTTAAGCTCGTAGCGGATGGTCTTGAAGTTGCCCGTGGCGGCCAGGTTGCTGATGCCTTGCTGCAACTTGTTGAAGGGCACTTCCTGGGCCAGGTCGAGACGGAGTTTCCCCTTCACATAACCGCGGCTGTAGCTGTTGTTGCCCTCCACCAGCAACCGGTTTACGGCTATGGTGTCGACAATGGGTATGTACGGGCGTAGTTCCGGTTTTTTCTGCTGATGCGAAGCCGCCTGCCGCAAGGCTTCCAGCTGCTCCCGGGCAGCAGCCTCCCCTGAAGCTATAAGGGTATCGCGCTTGTTAAAATCGATGACAGAATACGCATCAATAGCCGGTTTGATATAGATGTCGGTGCGTTTCGATTTTTCGGCCATGTCGCCCACCGTCCGGTAATTGTTGATCTGCAGCAGGATGCCCGTGGCTGAGGAGAGGGCCTGCCGGTCGCGGAGCCCGTGTTGCACATCTACCCCGATGATCAGGTTTACGCCCCGGTCTCGCAATTCGTCTACCGGATAGTTGTTGAGCACCCCACCGTCGATCAGGATACGCCCGTTCACCTCGGCGGGTTCAAAAAGGGAGGGGAATGTGCCGCTGGCCATAATGGCTTCGGGCAGGTAGCCCTTATCGAGGAGTATCTCTTCCCCGGTCTCCACATCGGTGGCCATGCAGAAAAACGGGATGGGCAGTTTACCGAAGTCGTCTACGTCGCGCACATGGTACAGGGCCCGCACCAATTCGTTATAGATGTTCTGCCCGCCCGAGATGGCCGGCGGAAACGAAATGCGAAAGCCCGTAAAGGGCAGGGTAAGGGCGTAGCGCTCGGAATCTTCCTTCTCGTAAAAGGTTTTTGCGCTTCGGGGCAGGTTATCCTGGATCAGGTTCGTAAAATCGGTATGTCGAAACAGGGAATCGAGTTCGCGGGCCGAGTAGCCCGAGGCATAAAGGGCCCCCACTATGGCCCCCATGCTGGTGCCGCCTATGTAGTCAAGGCGCACCCCGGCTTCTTCGATTACCTTCAAGGCGCCGACATGAGCCAGCCCCTTGGCCCCCCCACCGCTTAGCACCAGGCCGATCCGCAGGTCTTCCAGTTGGGTAGTATCTTGCCCGTAAGCCTGCCAGCACAGACTAAATAGCGTGGCGATAAGCAAGATTCGGCGCATGACGTGAAGTTACTTTATTCGCGCAAACTTTCATAAACTTTCCGGGCCTTGGCCGGACCAACGGCCTCGGTGAGTTCTTCCAGGCTGGCCTCCCGAACCCGCTTGACCGATTTGAAGCGGCGCAGCAGTTCCCGGGCAGTTTGTTCCCCGATTCCGTCTATCTCCTCCAGGGCCGAACTAATGGCCGCCTTGCTGCGGCGGTTGCGGTGGTGGGTAATACCGAAGCGGTGTGCCTCGTTGCGCAATTGCTGGATTACTTTGAGCGATTCAGATTTCTTGTCGAGATAGAGGGGAACAGGGTCTTCGGGAAAATAAATTTCCTCCAACCGTTTGGCAATGCCCACTATGGCGATCTTTCCCCTTAACCCGAGTTGCTCCAGGCTTTTCAGGGCAGCGGAAAGCTGTCCCTTGCCGCCGTCAATAACGACAAGCTGCGGCAGGGGTTCGTCCTGGTCGAGCATGCGCCTGTACCGGCGGAAGACCACTTCTGACATGGAGGCAAAATCGTCAGGACCCTCCACCGTTTTGATGTTGAAATGCCGGTAGTCTTTTTTTGCGGGTTTGCCGTCGCGGAAAACCACACAGGCCGCAACCGGGCTTGACCCCTGTATGTTGGAGTTGTCAAAGCACTCAATGTGCCGGGGCTCGACCGGGAGCCGCAGGTCTTTTTTCATTTGTTCCATGAGCCGTTTCACATGCCTCTCGGGGTCGGTAATTCGGATCTGCTTGAAACGTTCCTGCCGGTAAAGGCGGGCGTTATTTTCAGAAAGTGCCACAATCTTCCGCTTGTCGCCCTGTTTGGGAACTGTTACCCGTACCGATTCCGGGAGGGGCACCTCAAAGGGGAGGTACACCTCGCGGGTATCTGACTCAAACCGCTCGCGCAGGCTCACCACGGCAAGGGGCAGCAAATCTTCATCGGTTTCTTCCAGTTTCTTCTTGATTTCGAGCGTGTGCGAACGCACCACCAGGCCGTGGGAGATCTGCATGTAGTTCACATAGGCGTGGGTGGGGTCAGATACAATGGAAAAGACATCAACGTCGCTAATACCCGGGTGTACCACGGCCGATTTGGCCTGGTAGTTCTCCAGGATGTCGATTTTCTCCTTTACAAGCTGGGCCTCCTCAAAGTGCATTTCGGCAGCCAGTTGCTGCATTTGGTGCTTGAAATAGCGCAGCGAATGCCCGAAATTCCCTTTCACGATTTCGCGGATGTCGCCAATGGCGCGGGAATAGGAGGCTTCGTCTTGCAGGCCTTCACAAGGACCCAGGCAGTTCCCGAGGTGGTATTCCAGGCAAAGCTTGTACTTGCCGGCCTGGATTTTCTCTTCTGTCAAATCGTAGTTGCACGTGCGCAACGGGTACACACTTTTGATGAGGTCGAGCAGGGTGCGTACCGTGCGCATCTGTGTAAAGGGGCCGAAGTATTCCGACCCGTCCCTGATCCGTTTGCGGGTTGGGAAGATACGCGGGAACCGCTCGTTCTTGATACAGAGCCACGGATACGACTTGTCGTCTCGGAGCAGCACATTGTACCGCGGCTGATGCTCCTTGATGAGGTTGTTCTCCAACAGCAGGGCGTCGGACTCCGTGGGCACCACAATGTGCCTCACAGACCTGATTTTCCGAACCAGCACCCGGGTTTTGCCCGTATCGTGCGTTTTGGTGAAATACGAACTGACCCTTTTTTTGAGGTTCTTGGCCTTACCAACATAGAGAATCTTGCCCTCGGCATCAAAAAACTGGTAGACACCAGGGCTGTCAGGCAGGGTTTTTAACTGAATCTCAATGGGCAGTGGCTCCATAGGCAACCTTTCCGCACAAAGATAGGGTTACCCGGGTAATGTGCAGCCGGGGTTTGGGGTTACTTCTCTCCCCGGGCCTTGCTTACAAAAAATAACACCTAGCGCAAGGCCGTTGCACCGGGGAAGCCGAAATTTGACGCAACAACCTCCCCAAAGAGGCAACCTAAAAAAGGTTGCTTCAGGAGCCTTGGCCTGAAAGGGGTTAAATATTACTTAAAAACGTGCATTTCATCGATAATTTCATGCCGTTTAACTCTGAGGAAACTTTTTTTTTACTTACATTGTAGCCAAATACAGGGCATTACGTTTATGGACAATTATCTCATTACCCTGGGACTGTACCTAATCCTGATGCTCTTTTTCAAAGTGTACTTTGCCGTTTCGGCCAAGGACTAGCAGGATTAAATGCTCCCCCATCCCACACTAAGCGTTTGATCGATCTGCGATGTTGAAAAAAGAGCTTCGATTAGACTACCTGCGCCTTAGAAATCAATGTACCGAAGAACGCCTTTCGGAGGCCAGCCGGCGCATTGCACAAAATTGCCTGCAACTCCCGATCTGGGAGAAGGCAATGTTCCACATTTTTATGTCTGTTGTCGAAAAACGGGAAGTAGACACCTCTTTCCTTATCGGCCTGCTGCGTGAAAACGGCAAACAGATTGCCGTGCCAAAAATGGGGCCGAATGGCAGTCTGGCCCATCTCCTGTTAACTGAAGACACCCCCCTTATCCCAAACCATTGGGGCATACCTGAACCCGCGAAAGGCAGCCCGGTTGCTGCGGAAACCATTGACGTGGTGTTTGTACCCCTCCTGGCTTTTGACGAAAAAGGAAACCGCGTGGGCTATGGAGGCGGCTATTACGACCGCTTCCTGAATTTCTGCCGGGAAGATGTGGTGTCGGTCGGCCTTTCTTTGTTTGGCCCCGTGCCTGAGATCTCAGACTTGCACCCAGGGGATGTGCCCCTGTCGTACGTAGTTTGCCCCGAACGGGTCTATGCGTTCTGAGGGGCCTTTTTGGCAAAAGCCCTCTTATTGAAGACCAGCAAAATGCCCACGCCTGTGGAAATGGCGGTGTCGGCAATATTGAAAACAGGGGCGAAGAAACGGAAGCGGTCCCCTCCCAGCCCTGGCATCCACTCGGGCCACTGGCTGTCGATCATCGGAAAATAGAGCATGTCTACCACCTTGCCGTAAAACAATCCGTCGTAGTGTTCCTCGGCCATGAAGGTGGCTACCTGCCCGTAGCTGTGGTCAAAAATAAGACCGTAGAAGAGGGAATCGATGATGTTGCCTACCGCTCCGGCAAAAATGAGGCTCACAGCCATGACCAGGGTGGTGTTGGCGTGTTTCTTCAGGATGTCCCAGAGCCAGTAGCCGATGCCCGCAATGGCCAGCACCCGGAACAGGGTGAGGATGAGCTTGGCCGTGCGCTCCGAAAGCGGCAGCAGGTCGCTGAGCTTGGTGCCCCAGGCCGCGCCTTCGTTTTCAATAAAATATATCCTGAACCATGTAAATACAGTTACAGATTCCTCCAGCTGAAAATGGGTTTTGACGTAAATCTTGCTGATTTGGTCGACCAGGAGTATGGCAAAGACCAGAAAGAGGGATTTTTTAAGCTGCATCAGGGCGAATTAACAGGGGCAAAAATAGGGATTATATCCCAATACGCGAGCAGGTGCCCTGATGGGTCATAAATGGCGGCTTACGCGAATGTTGCCGGTGTTACTGCTGAGGATGAATTGGGCCGACCCGGCTGGAATAGCTTCCATCGCTACCCGGCCGTAGCGTGAGTGGGCCTCTACCAGTCCCTGACTTATGGCTGCCCGTATCGGTGCCGAGGCGGTAATCACTTCGGTAAGTTCGCCGGTATGTGCAAGCAAACACCCCCCCCCTGTAATGTGGATCTTAAGGTCGCGGTAGGTGCCCCGGGTCTCTACCCGGCAGTTTCCGGCTGCAAAGCTGACCCGCTGGTGAGCCGGTAAAACCACCCGCAACTTCACGGCTAGCACCTTGTGGGCCCCTAGCTTGTCGTTTGGCATCTGGAAACTAGGTGAAAGGCCGGTGCCGATGCGCAGCGTATTGCCCAGGGTTTCTGCAAAGACCAGCACCTCGTTCTGGTATTCGCCGTCCATTTCAGCCTCGACCAGGACTTCTCGGGTGTCGGCCGTTTCCAGGCTCAACTGGTAACACTGTGACCCGTCTATCACCACGGACTCGACCGTCGGGTCCAAAAAGGTTCGCCTGACCCGTTTCTGCCCCTGCAGGCCGGTGGCCGCCAAAAAGGCTATCACCAAAAGCAGGTGTGGAATCGAGCCAAAAAAACGCCCCTGAGGGCGTTTTTGATTATTTCTGCATATTCTTGGCCTCAATGCTCAGGGTGGCATGCGGAACGAGTTTCAGGCGCTCCTTGTTGATGAGCTTGCCCGTAACGCGGCAAACCCCATACGTCTTGTTCTCGATGCGCAGCAGGGCGTTTTTCAGGTCGCGGATAAATTTCTCCTGCCTGATCGCCAGTTGGGTGTTGGCTTCTTTGCTCATGGTCTCAGACCCCTCTTCAAAAGCCTTGAAGGTGGGCGAGGTATCGTCGGTGCCGTTATTGCCGTCGTTCATATAGGAGCTCTTCAACAAATCGAGGTCGTTGCGGGCCTTTTCGATCTTCTGCTCGATCAGTTCCCTGAATTCCTCCAGTTCCTTGTCTGAGTACCGTACTTTAATATCTTCTCCCATAATCTTTAATCTTAATGTTTCTGGATATGCAATTTGGTAGTGATATCGTCAAAAGCAATTTCAGTGCCATTTTCCAATTGTTCCTCGAACAGCAGTTCAGCCGTGAGGGTTTCGGATTTGATGTATTGCAAATTGCTCGCAACAGCTTTCTCTACCGTCTCTTCTTTTAAAAAGGTTATGTCAATTCTATCGGTCACCTCAAGTCCCGACTCCTTGCGAAGGTTCTGGATGCGATTCACCAGTTCGCGGGCAATGCCCTCTTTGCGGAGGTCGTCATCTATGGTGATGTCAAGGGCTACGGTAACAGGGCCCGAAGAAGCCACCAGCCACCCTTCGATGTCTTGTGAAGTGATCTCAACATCTTGTAACTGTAATATAACAGTTTTATTTTCCAGCCCCAACACTAATTCGCCTTCCCGTTCAATTTTCTGGATGTCTTCCTGGCCCAGGGCCGCCACAGCCCCGGCAATGGCTTTCATTTCCTTGCCGAATTTGGGGCCCAAGGTCTTGAAGTTGGGTTTGATGCGTTTTACGAGTATGTCAGAGGCGTCGTCGAGCAGCTCAATTTCCTTCACATTCACCTCTGAGCGGATCAAATCGGCCACCGCCTCAATCTCGCTGCGCTGGGCTGCGTCGAGTACCGGAATCATTACCTTTTTCAGGGGCTGGCGCACTTTGATCTTTTCTTTCTGCCGTATTGACAGCACCAGGGACGAAATCGTCTGGGCCCGTTGCATGCGTTGCTCCAGGCCGGCGTCGATGCGCCCTTTGTCTGCTGCCGGGAAATCGGCCAGGTGCACGCTCTGGGAGCCTTTCAGCGCCGTTCCGCCCAGCAGGTCGCGATACAACTGTTCCATGTAGAACGGGGCAATAGGGGCCCCGAGCTCGGCCACGGTCTTCAGGCAGGTAAAGAGAGTCTGGTAGGCCGAAACCTTGTCTGGGCCGTATTCGCCTTTCCAGAAGCGTCGCCGGCAGAGCCGCACGTACCAGTTGCTCAGGTTCTCCTGTACGAAATCTGATATGGCCCGGGCCGCCCGGGTGGGCTCGTAATCGTCATAGGCAGCGTCTACCCGTCCGATCAGGCTGTTGAGTTCCGAAAGAATCCATCGGTCGATTTCTGGCCGGTCTGCCAGGGGCACCTCGGGCTCGCTGTACCGGAAGCCGTCGATATTGGCGTAAAGGGCAAAGAAGGCATAGGTGTTGTACAGGGTGCCGAAGAATTTGCGGCGTACCTCGGCCACCCCTTCAATATCAAATTTCAGGTTGTCCCAGGGGTTGGCGTTGGAGATCAGATACCAACGGGTGGCGTCGGCTCCGTAATTTTCCATGGTCTCAAAGGGGTCTACGGCATTGCCCAGCCTTTTGGACATTTTTTTGCCGTCTTTGTCGAGCACCAGGCCGTTCGACACCACATTCCGGTAAGCGATCGAATCGAATACCAGGGTGCCGATGGCGTGCAGCGTATAGAACCAGCCGCGCGTCTGGTCGACCCCTTCGGCTATGAAATCGGCCGGGTATCCAACGCCTGAATCGATAATCTCCCGGTTCTCAAACGGATAGTGCCATTGGGCGTAGGGCATGGAGCCGCTGTCGAACCAGACGTCGATCAGGTCGCTCTCTCGCTTCATAGGCTTGCCCGTAGGTGAAACCAGGACAATGTTGTCTACCACATTTTTATGCAGGTCTACGGTGTCGTAGTTGGCCTCAGACATGTCGCCCGGCACGAACTGGGCAAAGAGGTCGGCTTCCATGAAGCCGGCCCGCACCGATTCGGCCATCGCTTCCTTGAGCTCGGCCACCGACCCGATAACCCGCTCTTCGCGCCCATCTTCGCTGCGCCAGATCGGCAGGGGAATACCCCAATAGCGGGAACGCGACAGGTTCCAGTCGTTGGCCGAAGCCAACCAGTTTCCAAACCGTCCCTCCCCTGTGGCTTTGGGCTTCCAGTTGATTTGCCGGTTCAGGTCGTACATGCGGTCGCGCACCTCGGTTACCTTGATGAACCAGGAGTCGAGCGGATAGTACAGCACCGGTTTATCGGTACGCCAGCAATTCGGGTAGCTGTGGGTATATTTTTCGACCTTGAAGGCCTTGTTCTCTTCCTTGAGGCGGATGGCAATTTCGACGTCGACCGAGCGATCGGGGGCTTGCCCATCTGCGTAGTATTCATTTTTGACGTACTTGCCTGCCAATTCGCGCATCTCAGGCCTGAATCGACCCTGCAGGTCGACCAGGGGCACCGGGTTCCCGTTTTCGTCTAGCACCAGCATAGGCGGCACGGGCGGCTGGGCTGCCAGGGCTGCCTGCATGTCGTCTGCCCCAAAGGTTGGGGCGGTGTGTACAATGCCTGTTCCGTCTTCTGTGGTAACGAAATCGCCCCCGATTACCCGAAAGGCGTTTTCGGGCTGCTGGTACGGCAGGGCGTAATCAAGCAGCTGGTGGTAGCGCACCCCCAGCAGGCTTTCCCCTTTGAAGGCTTGCAGCACGCGATAGGGCACCTTTTTGGCGTCGGGGCCGAAATCAGGCCAGGCCTCCCCTTCGGGCACTTCCTCGAACTTGCCGCTGAATTGCAGGCCAACCAGGGCCTTGGCAAGCACTACCTTGACGGGCTGGTAGGTGTACTGGTTATAGGTTTCAACCAACACGTAGTCAATGGCCGGGCCCACGGTAAGGGCCGTGTTTGAAGGCAACGTCCAGGGGGTGGTGGTCCAGGCCAGCAGGCAGATGGCCCCGCTCTCCCCTTTCAGGAAATCGGGGAGGGTTTCCCGAACGGCCTCAAACTGGGCGGTAACGGTGGTATCGGTAACATCCTGATAGGTGCCGGGCTGGTTGAGCTCATGTGAGCTAAGGCCGGTTCCCGCCTTGGGGGAATAGGGCTGTATGGTATACCCCTTGTAGAGCAACCCTTTCTGGTAGATCTGCTGCAGCAGCCACCAGACGGTTTCCATGTATTTCGACTTGTAAGTGATGTACGGGTCGTCCATATCTACCCAGTACCCGATCTTCTCGGTCAGGTCGTTCCAGACATCGGTGTAGCGCATCACGGCCTTTTTACAGGCTTCGTTGTACTGCTCAATGCTGATTTTTACGCCTATATCTTCCTTGGTGATGCCCAGTTCCTTCTCGACTCCCAGCTCAACGGGCAGCCCGTGGGTATCCCACCCCGCCTTGCGCTTGACCTGGAACCCCTTCATGGTCTTGTACCTGGGGAAGATGTCTTTGATGGTGCGCGAAATTACGTGGTGGATGCCAGGCATGCCGTTGGCCGAGGGCGGCCCTTCGTAAAACACATAGGGGGTGCCCCCTTCCCTGATAGCGATGCTCTGTTCGAAAATCTGTTCAGACTTCCAGAAACGGAGGACCTCATCGGCCACCTTTGGCAGGTCCAATTGCGGGTATTCGTTGAATTTAGACGGACGCTTGGACATCGTGTCTTGTTCTTAAAGAGCGCAAAATTAGTGATTTTACCTGGAATCCGTTTGCACTTAGACCTGAAAAGTCAGGGTCGCATCCCTGAGGCTGCGCAAGTTGCGCTTTCGGCTTACCTGCGTGGGCCTTCAAAGTGGCTGGAAACGCCCATGAGCCGGGCAATCGTTAATCCAGGAGCATTCGAACCTCAGGAGAACACGGCATCGAGCACCCCCAGGGAACGGGGTTCACGAAACCCGGGCACGTGGATGCCGTAATAGGTGACCAGGGCCTGGAGCAGTTCCCGGCGCTGCCCCTGCGAGATCCTGATCTGGTCGAGGCTGTCAAAGCCGGTTTCCAGAAAGCGGTTGAAAAGAGCCAGTAGCTCGCCGCTGAGCACCGGGTGCAGGGCGGGTTCCGTTGCGAAGGCCCCTTCTCCCAGGTCGAAGTAGGGCGCCCCACTCAGGCTCCGGTCGGGATAAAATCCAAGAAAGCGCGACAGCCCTATCAAAAAACGGATGTGGAAGTTGGCAACCTGCTCGTGGTGGTCGAGCCATTGCAAGGTGGTTTCGAGGTAGCTAAAGAGGTCCGCGTCAGGTTCCTGTTCCCTGATGCTCTGGGCAAGTACCTCTGAAAGGAAAAGGGCAATGGTGCCCTTGCGGATGTCGGCGTGCAGGCTTTGGTACGGAAAGGCTATGGCCGCCTCGTTAAGATACCCCAGCTTGCCTGAACGGGAGGGGTTGCCCACCACCTCCAATTGGGTAAGGGGTTGAAAGTGCCCCGCCTTCAAGCGTCCTTTCTTACGCCCCAGAATCCCTTTGACCAGATACCCCTGCAGCCCGCCCTCACGGGTAAACAGGCGCACAATCAGGCTGCTGTCGCCGTATTTCAGGGTCGAGATTACAATGGCTTTGGACGATACCGGCATGGGCTGAGCAGCTGAACCCCAAAGATAGCCGAAAAAAAAGCTCCCCCGGCCGGGCCGGGGGAGCTGGGTATCTAAAACTAACTGCTGTTAAATCACGCCCTGGGCCAGCATGGCGTCGGCTACCTTAACAAAGCCGGCGATGTTGGCGCCCTTCACGTAATTGCAGTATCCACCCTCTTCCTTGCCGTATTGCAGGCAGGCGTTGTGGATGTTAGCCATGATGCCTTTCAGGCGGTCGTCTACCTCCTCGCGGGTCCAGCTAATGCGGAGGGAGTTTTGCGACATCTCAAGGCCTGATGTGGCAACACCACCTGCGTTGGAGGCCTTTCCGGGCGCGAAGAGGATCTTGGCGTGCTGGAAGGCGTGTACGGCTTCTGGGGTAGAGGGCATGTTGGCCCCCTCGGCTACGCAGATACAGCCGTTTTTGATGAGGGTTTTGGCGTCATTCCCGTCCAGTTCGTTCTGGGTGGCACAGGGCAGGGCAATGTCGCAAACCACTTCCCAGGGTGTCTTACCCTGGTGGAAGGTGGCTCCCGGATACTTTTTGGTGTATTCTGAGATACGGCCGCGGCGGTTGTTTTTCAAATCCATAACCCAGGCCAGCTTTTCGGCGTCTATCCCGTCCTTATCGAGGATGTACCCTCCCGAATCAGAAAGGGTCAGCACCCTGCCTCCGAGTTGGTTTACCTTTTCGGCGGCGTACTGGGCCACGTTGCCCGAGCCTGAAATAACCACTTTTTTGCCTTTGATATCTTGCCCGTGGGTGCCGAGCATGCTCTGGGCAAAATAGACTGTGCCGTACCCGGTGGCTTCAGGCCTGATGAGCGAGCCTCCCCAGGAAAGTCCTTTCCCGGTAAGCACCCCGGTAAATTCGTTCCGTATTTTCTTATACATGCCGAAGAGGTACCCGATTTCGCGCGCACCTACCCCGATATCGCCCGCGGGCACGTCGGTATTGGGCCCGATGTGCCGGCACAGTTCGGTCATGAAGGCATGGCAAAAGCGCATAACCTCATCGTCTGATTTGCCTTTCGGATCAAAGTCAGACCCGCCTTTCCCGCCGCCCATGGGCAGGGTGGTGAGGCTGTTCTTGAAGACCTGTTCAAAAGCCAGGAATTTGAGGATGCTGGCATTCACGGTCGGGTGGAAGCGCAAACCGCCCTTATACGGGCCAATGGCCGAGTTCATCTGGATGCGGTAGCCACGGTTTACATGGATTTCACCCCGGTCATCTACCCAGGAAACCCGGAAGGAGATCAGCCGCTCGGGTTCTACCATGCGCAGCAGGATGTTTTTCCCGCTGTAGATTTCGTGTTGGGCGATGTACGGGATTACCGTTTCAGCCACTTCCTGCACGGCCTGGAGAAATTCCGGTTCATGGCCGTTGCGGACTTTCACTTCTTCCATGAAGGCCGCGATTTTTTGCTGGATATCTGACATAGCTATAGAGTGTCGGATTATTGAATTAAAAATTATGCCGCAAAATTATATGTTTTCCATAATTCTTGCGTCCTAATTTTGAAAAGTTCACAAATATTGTTGTGTACACCCTACAGGGCAGTGTCAGCCTTAGTGCGCGGGCAGTGCAGCAAGGCCCTGGGCCAGGTCTTCCACAAGGTCTTCGGCGTCTTCTATACCCACGCTCAGCCGTATGAGACTGTCGGTTACGCCGCTCTTCAGGCGTTCCTCCCTGGGGATGCTCGCATGGGTCATGCTGGCCGGGTGCCCGGCTAGGCTTTCCACCCCGCCCAGCGACTCGGCAAGGGTAAACACCTGCAAGGCGCTCACCAGCTTTACGGCGTCTTCGAACCGGGCTCCTTTTGGGGTAAAGGAGAGCATGCCCCCAAAATCCCGCATCTGCTTTTCCGCAATTTCATAGCCCGGATGGCCGGGTAGTCCCGGCCAGTATACCTGATCTACCTTGGGGTGGGCAGCCAGGTATTCGGCAATGATCCGCCCGTTTTCGCAGTGGCGTTGCATGCGCACGTGGAGGGTTTTGATGCCCCTGAGCACCAGATAGCTGTCCATGGGGCCGAGCACGGCCCCGCTCGCATTCTGCAAAAAAGCAAGGCGGCCGGCCAGTTCCGGGTTGCGCACCACCAGGGCCCCGGCAACCACATCGCTGTGCCCGCCCAGGTATTTGGTTGCCGAATGCATGACAATGTCGGCGCCCAGGTCCAGGGGTTGCTGCAAGTAGGGTGTGGCAAAGGTGTTGTCGACCGCCAGCAGCAGCCCGCGGCTGCTTGCCAGGGCGGCCAGCGCGGCTATATCGAGTACATGCATCATCGGATTCGTGGGAGACTCGATCCAGATCAGGCGGGTTTTGGGGCCTATAAACCGGTCTGCACTATCAGGCTTGCCCAGGTCTTCGAATCGGAACGCGATCCCCAGGGGTTCAAATACCTGGCGAAAGAGCCTGTAGCTCCCCCCATACAGGTCTCGGTTGGCCAACACTTCGTCTCCCGGGCGCAACAATTTGAGCACCGCATCTATGGCGGCGAGGCCGCTGGAAAAAGCCAGGCCGGAAGTCCCGTTCTCAATACTGGCCAGGGCCGATTCCAGGGCATGCCTCGTAGGGTTACCGCTTCGGGAGTACTCGTACCCCTTGTGCTGGCCCGGGGCTGTTTGTGCAAAGGTAGAGCTCAGGTAGACCGGGGGCATCACCGCCCCGTAGGCTGCTTCGGGCTGCTGCCCGCCGTGGATGGCTTTGGAATTGAATCGGAGGTCGCTCTTCATAGGAGTTATTTTAGGGGTAAGGCAAAGCTACCGAACTCCCGGGTTTGAACCAACCCCGGACAAGGGGAAAAGACCATCGCCCGGAGCCTTCCCGAAGCGGGTGGAAATCAGACTGGAAATCGTACTTTTGGCCGAACCAATCCAGATTGCCATGTCAAAAAGGCTACTTAGTATCCTGGTCGTTGTGCTTTGGGCCTGCCAGGGGGAAACCAAAACCGAATGGCATCCGCGCGAATACCTGGGGCCCGTATGTAAGGAGTGCCCTGCGGTGCGCATCGCCGTGCCGGAGGCCGGGGAAAATTCGGCCCTCGGACAGGGTGTAAACCGGGCCATCAGGGAAGAGGTGATCGAAATACTGGACTACGACGAAACCCGCGATGCCACCAATATTCCCGAGGCCATAGAAGCCTTTGGGGCAGGATTCCGGGAACTGCAGCGGCAATTCCCCGACGAGCTCATCGGGTGGGAAGCCACCGTAGAAGGCTTTGTGACCTACGAAGATGACTCCGTGGTGAGCCTGAAACTCGAAATGTACATTTTTACCGGGGGGGCTCACGGGTTAATGACCACCCATTACCTGAATTTCGATAAGGCCACCGGAGAGGAACTCAGCAATGAAGACCTCTTTGCAGATTGGGGTGCCCTGGAAAACCTGGCCGAGAAAACGTTTCGGGAAGCGCACCGGATCCCTTACGGGACAAACATCAACGAGTCGGGCTTCATGTTTGAGGGAAGCCGGTTCCACCTGCCCGAAAACATGGGCTTTACAGCTGAGGGGCTCGAGCTCTATTACAATCCGTATGAAATAGCTTCCTATGCCGACGGGCCGATTAGCCTGATTGTGCCCATGGAGCGCATAAAACCCCTGCTGGCCGAAAAATTGGGTCAGAAGCCAGGGGCCTGAGAACGTGAATTTGGGTCTGCAGGCCTGCCAAACCAACCGCGTTATGAAGAAAATCTATTACCTGAGCACCTGCGATACCTGTCGCCGCATCGTCCGTGAATTAGCCCCTGGGGCCGATACAAAACTCCAGGACATTGGCTCCGACCCTCTTAGCGCCAAACAGCTCGACGAACTATACGGCCTTGCCGGCAGCTATGAGGCGCTGCTCAACAAACGGGCCCGGCTCTTCGCCCAACGTGGGCTTAAAGACAAAGCCCTGGGCGAGGCCGATTTCAAGTCACTGTTGCTGGAACATTACACTTTTCTCAAACGCCCCGTTGTATGCGCCGGCGGACACCTTTTTATAGGAAACGCCCCTAAAACCGTGGCCGCCGCCCGAGAAGCCCTCCACCCGTGAGCCGACGGACCCTAGCCATATTGGCCGCCACGGCCGCCACCACCATCTACGGGCTCAACCACACCATTGCCAAGGGGGTGATGCCTCATTACGTTCAGGCTTTCGGGTTTATTTTCCTGCGCGTGGCAGGAGCCACCCTGTTATTCTGGCTCATTGCCCCCCTGGGGCCCCGCCAGACCATCGAGAAAAGGGATTGGGGCCGGCTGCTGGTCTGTTCCTTTTTCGGCATGGTCATCAACATGCTCGCTTTCTTCAAGGGCCTGGAGCTCTCCACCCCTGTAAACAGCGCCATATTGGTTACCGTAACGCCCATAATCGTGGCGGTGCTGTCTTATTTCCTGATCAGGGAGCGCCTGACCCGCCCCCGCCTGCTCGGCATTGGCCTGGGCTTTGCCGGAGCCCTGGCCCTGATTGTCATGAACGAGCCCCAGGGCATGAACGCCCCCAATATCCCATTGGGGAATGCCTTGTTTATTCTGAATGCCACCTGCTACGGCACCTACCTGATCCTGGCCAAGAAGCTCACTGAAAAGTACCACCCCTTTGTGCTGATGCGCTGGCTGTTTACCCTGGCCTTTTTCATGAACCTGCCCGTTACCCTGCCCGAAGTTATGGAGGTGCAATGGGCTACCATCCCCGCCGAAGGGATGTGGGCCATCGCTTTTGTTGTAGTGGGGACCACTTTTATGACCTACTTGTTTAACGTTTTTGCCCTCACCCAACTCAAGGCTTCCACCCTGAGTGTGTTTATTTACGCCCAGCCCATCATTGGCATCGCCTACGCCCTGATGAGTGGGCGCGATACCCTGAGCCTCCTCGACCTGTTTGCTGCCGCACTGGTTTTCGCAGGGGTATACCTGGCCAGCCGCAAGCCTAAGCCAGGGGTTTAGGGTGTTTGAGGTGCCGGCGGGTATCCTGGCGGGTAAGGGTCCTGAACCCCGGGGCTTTCTCCATCGCTTCGACAATGGCCAGCATCTCAGCGGGCAAGGGCGTGAGCGACCTTTTATTGAGGTCTATCCATCCGCCCATCATCTCGCATTGGGCCAGGTTCCTGCCCGCCTCGTCGTAAAAATTGTGGTGGAATTCAAAGAGCATGCCGTCGGCACTCAA
Organism: Robiginitalea sp.; assembly: GCA_050289825.1. Taxonomy (GTDB): domain Bacteria; phylum Bacteroidota; class Bacteroidia; order Flavobacteriales; family Flavobacteriaceae; genus Robiginitalea. Next base: position 47,077 of record JBNKGM010000005.1, on the reverse strand, counting down.
CCCCAGTATCTCCAGGGAAACGCGAACAGCCTGGCCGGGCACAATCTCCTTGAAATAATAAATGTGCTCGTAAAAAATAACCGGCCCCAGGTGGTGCCTGGCCAGCAAGTTGTGGTCGATGCCCTGTTCTAGAAAACAGGCCATGCGCGTATGGCTCATGAAATTGGCGTAGGCGCTGTTGGCCATGTGGTTGTTGGCATCCAGGTCGCTCCAGCGCACTTCAAAGGGTTTCAGGTACATGGATAGGCATATCGGCTTACGACCAAAATTACAGGAATTTATGGGTGGTAACGGCCTTCCGAATTATTAATGTGTATTTTTAAACGCATATTTACAACATGGAAGCAAAAGCCCCCTTTCTCGACCGACTGAGCCTGCCCGTGGTGGCAGCCCCGATGTTCCTCATTTCAAACCCCGAATTGGTAATTGCCTGTTGCACCAATGGGGTGGTGGGTACCTTTCCTGCCCTGAACCAACGCAGCAGCGAAGGATTCGAGGCCTGGCTGCTGCAAATCAAAAAGGCCCTGGCCGACTATGAGGCCGAGACGGGTAAAAAAGCGGCCCCCTACGGGGTAAACCTAATCGTCCATCCCACCAACCCCCGGCTCGAAGCCGACCTCAAATTGTGCATCAAACACCGCGTACCCCTGATTATAACCTCCCTGGGGGCCGTGTCGCAAGTGGTCGACGCCGTTCATAGTTACGGGGGGCTGGTCTTTCACGACATCATCAAGAAACGCCACGCCGAAAAAGCGGCCGAAGCGGGCGTAGACGGCCTTATCCTGGTTTCGGCCGGAGCAGGCGGTCATGCCGGCACCCATAACCCCCTGAGCCTGGTAAGCGAAGTGCGGGCGTTTTACAAAAAGACCATCCTGCTGGCCGGGTGCATCAGCTCCGGGCGCGACATTGCCTCGGCCCTGCAGATGGGGGCCGACCTGGCCTATATGGGCACCCGTTTCATCAATACGGAAGAAAACCTCGCCCCCCAGGCCTACCGGCAGATGATCATCGATGCCGGCGCCAGCGATATTGTCTACACAGCTGCCATTTCTGGGGTACACGCCAATTTCCTGGCGCAAAGCCTGCAGGCCGCAGGCATTACAGCCGAAGACTTGAAAAAGGATACCAAGATCGATTTCGGCAAAGAACTAGACACCGAAGCCAAGGCCTGGAAAACCATCTGGTCGGCCGGGCAGGGCGTGGCAGGCATTTCAGATGTGCTGCCGGTAAAAAAGCTGATCGAGAAATTGCGGGTCGAATTCAAGGCGGCCCTTGCCGAGCAGGCGGCTTTGTTGAAAAGGTATCCCTGATTTGCCATGCCGCTTGTTCCTTCAGGTTACAGACCTCCTATGTTGTTTCGCAACGGCCACCTTTCCACCATTTACTCGGCTGTTTTCAGAAAGGTAAATGCCCCGGTCCAGCAGCGCGAACGCCTCGAACTCCCCGATGGGGATTTCCTGGATCTCGACTGGAGCCGAACTGAATCGGGCAGCCGGCGGGTAGTGGTATTGCTGCATGGCCTGGAAGGCAATGCCCAGCGCCCTTACATGCTGGGCAGCGTCAGGGTTTTCGCCAAAGCCGGCTATGACGTCTGCGCGGTAAACCTGCGCGGTTGCAGCGGCGAACCCAACCGCCTTTACCGTTCGTATCACTCAGGCGCCACCGAAGACCTGAAGGCTGTGCTCGACCACCTGGAAAAGGCGTATGCCTATTCACACGTGTTCCTCAAAGGCTTCAGCCTGGGGGGCAACCTGATCTTGAAATACCTGGGCGAAGACCCCGGGGCCGCCTCACGCATCAGGGCGGCAGTAACGGTTTCGGTGCCCTGCAACCTGCACGAATCCCTCCTCCAGCTCAACCAGGCCCGCAACAGCCTGTATTCACAGCGTTTCCTCACCAACCTGCGCGCCAAGCTAAAAGCGAAGCAACAGCTGTTCCCGGAGCGCATTACCGAGCAGCTGATTGCCCGGGTGCGTACCCTGAAAGACTTTGACGACCTCTACACCAGCCAGGCCCATGGCTTTGAAGATGCCCTGGATTACTACCGTCGGTGCAGCTCCCTGCCCCTGCTGGGCAACATCAGGGTTCCGACCTTGCTGATCAATGCCGAAAATGACAGCTTCCTGGGGCCGGACTGCTACCCGCAGCAGGCCGGAGAAACGAACCCCCACCTCTTTTTTGAACGACCCGAATACGGGGGCCATGTGGGATTTTACCAACCCGGAAACGTTTATTACAATGAAGCACGGGCAATTCAGTTTACCGGCCGATATTGTTAAGGGCCTAATTCTTATATTAGCAATCTAATTTGTGCGAGAGATATGAATAAAATTATTGCTTTTGGCGCCGCCGCCCTTTTTCTGGCGAGTTGCGGCGAAAAGAAAGAGGAAAAAAAAGATGACGGCTTTGAGATGAACCGTACCAAAAAAGAGGCCCCTGCCGCCCAAACCCCTTCTGATGGGGTTCCGGCGGACCTCAACAATAAGGGTATTGGCCCTGTAACCTCGGTTTCTTTCGGGGCAGAAGTAGACCAAACCCTTGCCGCCCAGGGCCAGGTAAAGTTCGGCACCGTCTGCGTGGCCTGCCACCATCCCACCCAGCGAATGATCGGCCCTGCCCTGAAGGGCGTATATGAGCGGAGGAGCCCCGAATGGGTCATGAATATGATTCTGAACCCCGACGGTATGCTTAAAGAAGACCCCATCGCCAAGGCCTTGCTCGAAGAATACAACGGGGCCATTATGCTCAACCAGAATTTCACCGAGGAAGAAGCGCGGGCCGTGGCTGAGTACCTGCGTACCCTTTGATGGGGCTCACCAGACACCTATGGAATGAATCCGGGGGCCCCTGCAATGGCCCCCTTTTTTTATGTATAAAACCATGAGAACGACACGTATTTGGGGGCTGGCTGCTTTATCGGCCGCCCTTTGGGCCTGCGGGCCCACCCCGGCAACCCAGCCGGTGGGCCTGGTATCACCTGAAGGGACGAACCGGCTTGAGATTTACCTGGATGCCCAGGGAAGGCCCGGCTACCGGGTTCTGCACCAGGAAGCCGTGGTAATCGACAGCTCCGGGCTCGGCTTTGAGTTCAAAGACCAGCCGGCCTTAATGGGGGGTATGGAACTGGTTTCCCAGAGCGGGAGCGCCGGGGACGAGACCTGGGAGATGCCCTGGGGCGAGCAACGGCAGGTGCGCAACCACTACAATGAAACCGAACTGACCCTTAAAGAAAAGGCGGCTCCCGGGCGCGAGCTGAAAATCCGCTTTCGGGCGTATGAAGATGGCGTGGCTTTCCAGTATGAGTTTCTTCCCCAATCAGGCGTAGACAGCGTGGTTATCACTGCGGAAAACACGGAATTCCAACTCACCGGCGACCATATGGCCTGGTGGATCCCCGGCGATTGGGACATTTACGAACACCTGTACCAAACCAGCCGCGTTTCGGGCATCGATGCCCTTTCGCGCCGCAACCACCCCGACCTGGCAGCCACCTACATCCCCGAGAATGCAGTGAATACCCCGGTTACCCTGCGGGCAGACAATGGCCTCCACCTGAGCTTCCACGAAGCCGCCCTGACCGACTACGCCGAAATGACCCTGCGGGTCAATACCGATTCGCTTTCCTTTACCAGCGCCCTGGTCGGATCAGACCGCACCGGTTACAAGGTGAGGCGCGCCCTCCCTTTCCAAACCCCCTGGCGTACTATCCAGATAGGCGACCGGGCCGGCGACCTTATTGAGTCACGCCTGATCGAAAACCTGAACGCGCCCAACACTCTGGGCGATGTGTCCTGGTTTACCCCTATGAAATACGTGGGCATCTGGTGGGAAATGCACCTGGGTGTATCGACCTGGGATATGGAAGCCACCCAGGATATGAATACTTTCTCGACCCTCGACAAAAAACAGCTGAGCAAAAAACACGGCGCCACAACGGCCAATGCCAAGCGCTATATCGATTTTGCGGCTGCCAACGGCATCAAAGGGCTGTTGGTAGAGGGCTGGAATACCGGCTGGAACCACTGGATCGGTTTCGAAGACCGCGAAGGGGTTTTTGATTTTGTTACCCCTTACGCCGATTACGACCTGAACGAGGTGGTGCGCTACGGCCGGGAAAAGGGAGTGGAAGTTATCATGCACCACGAGACTTCTGCTGCTCCCCGTACGTATGAGCAACAGCTCGACACCGCCTACCAGCTCATGAAATCGCTGGGAATCCATTCCGTGAAGACCGGCTACGTGGGCAAGATTATCCCTAAAGGGGAATACCACCACGGGCAATGGATGGTAAACCACTACCGGAAAGTTCTGGAAACGGCAGCCCGGTACGAAATCGCCATAAATGCCCACGAGCCCATCAAGGCCACCGGCCTGAGGCGCACCTACCCCAACGCCATAGCTCGCGAAGGGCTTCGCGGGCAGGAGTTCAACGCCTGGGCCACTGATGGGGGCAACCCTCCGGAACATATCCCAATAGTGGCCTTTACACGCATGCTGGCCGGGCCCATTGACTTTACGCCGGGGGTTTTCGACATCGCCCTGCCCAGCAAGCCCAACAACCAGATCAACACCACCCTGGCCCAGCAGCTGGCCCTCTACGTGGTCATATACAGCCCTATACAGATGGCCTGCGACCTGCCCGAAAATTATGAAGGCCGGCCGGCCCTGCAGTTTATCCGCGACGTGGGGGTAGATTGGGAACAGTCTGTCGTGCTTGAGGGGGAGGTTGGCGATTATATCGCCATCGCCCGCGAAGAACGGGAAACCGGGAATTGGTTCGTGGGGGCTGTTACCGATGAGAATGCCCGCGACCTGGAAGTCGATTTCAGCTTTCTGCCCGGCGGGCAGACGTATAAGGCCACCCTTTACAAAGACGGGGAAGGGGCCCACTACCGCGACAACCCGGAGGCCCTTTCCATCGAAACGGCACAGGTAACTTCTGATAGTAAAATGAAAGTTCACCTGGCCCCGGGCGGCGGCCTGGCCATGAGCCTCATGCGCGAATAGCCCAAAAAAACGACTAAAGCAGTGCCAATAAAAACCGCCCGTGTTCCAACCAGAACCGGGCGGTTTTTCAACTAATTAACCAACCAAAAGTCGTTTTGGGCACTCAGGCCCTGAACCCTAAGTTCTTTATGCCGGGTTCTTTTCTCTGTAAACTCAAACGATCCTTCCGCGGTAAACATTGTCTGAACGGTCATAATCCGGTGTTAAAGTTTTGAATCGCTTCCTGCCCGCGGAACAAACCCTTTTAAGTACTTTTGCCTCAAAACCCCAGCGTTGAAAAAAGCGACCCGTTTTGCCGTTTTAGGCGGAGGTAGTTGGGCCACGGCCCTGGTAAAAATGCTCTGTGAAAACCTGCCGGAGGTGGTCTGGTACATGCGCAGCGAAGACGCCATCGAATTTATTGGCCGCGAAGGCCACAACCCCAATTACCTGAGCTCGGTGGAGTTCAACACGGCCAAATTGCGGCTCACGGCCGACATCAATCAGGCAGTGGCCCAGGCCGACTTGCTTATTTTCGCCATCCCGTCGGCCTTTCTGGAGTCGGAACTTTCCAAGCTGGAGGAATCCCTGGAGGGAAAGGTTGTCTTTTCGGCCATCAAGGGGATTGTGCCCGAGAGTGGGAAAATCGTGGGCGAACACTTCCACGAGAAATACAACATCCCATTCCGGTCGATAGGAGTCATAACCGGGCCATGCCATGCCGAAGAGGTGGCTTTGGAACGGCTTTCGTACCTCACCATTGCCTGTTCCGATAAGGGGAAAGCGCGTTTGGTGGCCGACGCCCTGAGCAGTTCGTATATCAAGACCAAGGTCTCTTCTGACATTATCGGCACCGAATACGCGGCCATGCTCAAGAACATCTACGCCATTGCTGCCGGCATTGCCCATGGGTTGGGCTACGGCGACAATTTCCAGTCGGTCTTGATGAGCAATGCCATACGGGAAATGAAACGCTACGTGAAGCGGCTCTACAACATCGACCGGAACATCAACCATTCGGCCTACCTGGGAGACCTGCTGGTTACCGGGTATTCCACCTTCAGCCGCAACCGGATGTTTGGCAATATGATTGGGAAAGGGTATACCGTAAAAAGCGCCATGATGGAAATGAGCATGGTGGCCGAAGGCTATTATGCCGTTAAGAGCGCCTATCGGATCAAGGAAGGCTTCAAAAAAGAGGTGAAGACCCCGATTATCGACGCAGTCTACAAGGTGCTTTACGAGCAAAAAAACGCCAAAAGGATCTTTGCGGAGCTGGCCGACCAGATGAGCTGATAGCCTCCCTACTCCAGGCCGAACCGGGCGTGTTCAACGAGGCGTTCTTCCATTTCCAGCACCCAGGCCCCCATTTTTTCGGCATCAGCCCCGACCAGTGCCGCACAGACTTCAGCTGCGGGACGCAGGTATTTTTGCATGGTTGCTATGTCGAAATAAAGCCGCCCTGTGCGCCGTATGAAAAAATCGGCCGGGCTGCTCACCATTTCGTGCGCGATGCCGAACTGGAGCTCGGCGTGGAGCAAGCGCCAGGCAGGGTCAGCATCGGGAAAGGTTTCGAACAGCGACAAAATCTGTTCGGTTTGCATGCCGTAGTTGGTAACCAGTTCCCAGGCACGTTCCTTTTCGAATCCAAACGGCTGCAGGCGTTTGGCTACCTTTTTGGAATAGCTCAGCACCCCCGCGAAATCGGTAAACCCATTGCCGCATAAGGGGATGGTATCGGTATGGCAGGCCTCCAGGATTCGGCCCGACTCTTCCAATTGCCTGGCCACGTGGTTCACGGCCCGCTCAGCCATTTTGCGATACCCGGTTAGCTTGCCCCCGGCAATGGAAATGAGCCCGCTTTCGGAGGTGAAAAGCTCATCTTTCCGCGATAATTCGGAAGCCGATTTGCCGGCCTCGTGTATAAGCGGCCGCAGCCCGGCCCAGGACGATTCGATGTCTTCCAGTTCCAGCTCAATGGTCGGAAACATATGGTTCACAGCCGCTATCAGATATACCGCATCGGCCAGGTCTGTACGCACATGGTCAAGGTCGCCCTGATATTCGGTGTCGGTGGTGCCTACATAGGTTACCCGGCCCCTGGGAATGGCGAAGATCATGCGCCCGTCGGGCACATCGAAATAAACCGACTGTCGCACCGGCAGCTTCTCCCGCGGAAAAACCAGGTGTACCCCCTTGGTCAGGTGCAGCCGTTTGCCCTGCAGGCTGCCGTCGAGGGTGCGCAGCCCATCTACCCAGGGACCGGCCGCGTTGATCACGAAATCGGCAGCCACCTCAAGGCTGCCGTGGCCGAGCAGGTCGGTGGCCCGAACCCCGCTTACCTTCCCTGCCCCGTCGTGCAGGAACCCGTCAACCCGCACGTAGTTCAGGGCACAGGCCCCAAAGTGCAGGCTCGTTTTAATATTTTCAAGGGTAAGCCGGGCATCGTCGGTGCGGTATTCGGCGTAATACCCCGCCCCCTTCAGGTCTTCCTCAGGCAGCAGGGGCTCTTTCTCCAGGGCTTCCTCCTTCTCGAGCATCCGCCGCCGGTCGTCACCTTCTACCTGTGCCAGCAGGTCGTATACCTTCAGCCCGAACGAAGTGAGCCATTTCCCGTATGTTCCGCCCTCGATGAGGGGCAGCAGCATTTTTTCGGGAAGCACCAGATGAGGCGCTAGCCGGTGAACAATGGCCCGCTCCGACCCCACTTCCTTTACCAGCCAGAAATCGAATTGTTTCAGGTAGCGAAGCCCCCCGTGGATAAGCTTGGTGGATTTGCTGCTGGTACCAGAGGCAAAATCGCCTTTTTCCAGCAATACCGTACGCAGGCCCCTCGAGGCCGCATCGAGGGCGATGCCTGCCCCGGTGATACCCCCGCCGATCACAACCAGGTCAAATCGCTCTGAACCCAGGGTGCGTAGCTGCGTGGGCCGGTCTAATACCGTAAAAGGTGCGGGTTTTTTCAATGCGCGGTTTTGACCCTAAAGATACTTTATTGGCCGATCGCCGCAAAGCTCTATATCGGAACGAAAGGGGGTTGTAAAGAAAGTGGTCAACCGGGGAGGAACCCAGTGCTTGGAGCTTGCGTTGCGTATGGGTATATTGGATTTGGGGGTATCCGCCACCCTGCATCAACCCCAGGCAACTCCTGAAGAACCGGCAGGCCCAGCGGTCTTTGTCCGGGAAATATTTTTGCTCTACTTGCCGAAATCGTACTGCCTTTCGACCCGGCAAATCCTGACCGTGTATTCGGCATACCAGGCCTCCCGCCCCCGTTGCTGGGCGAGCTGGTGATCTGCCTGGGCCTTCCAGGCGGCTATGGCCTCCAGTGACTTCCAGTAGCTAACCGTAATGCCGGTGGTATCTCGGGCATGTTCCACCCCAAGGTATCCGGGTTGACGCGAAGCCAGTTCCATCATGGCCCGGGCCATTTCGGCGTATCCGGCTTCCACCTCGGTGCGCACCGAAGTAAAGATTACGGCGTAATAGGGTACGAATGCCTTCATTCCAGGTATTCCTTTTCGAGAAAATAGCCAACAATGGCTTCCTTCATAAGCACGGACTGTTCGCCGGCTTTCAGAGGGGGCAGGGGTTCCACCAGGCGGTAATGCGGCCAGCCATCGGCATCGAAATACTCGAATTCATAGTATCCGTATGGTTCCAGTAAGCGACAGATGGCGATATGCATCAGTTCTATCTTCTCGTCCTTTTTAAAGCGCCGGTGCATCTGCCCCAGTTCCTGTACCCCAACCAGGTATATAATGGCATCCAGTTCAAGCGGGGCGCCGTCGGCAAATTGCTCCGACAGCTTCTGCTGCAGCAGGTCCCAGCGTTCTTTCAGGAGTATGTCTCTGGCCATTTGAGTCGCGTGCGGGGCAGGGTGCGCCCGAAGGCCCCAAAGGTACAAATCAAACCGCTATATTTGTGAAAAAGCCCCATGGGACTGCTCGACATCGTTCTGGCCTTGTTGCTCGCCTACGGGTTGTACAGGGGCCTGCGCAATGGCCTCTTCGTTGAAATCGCCTCCATCGTTGCGCTGGTCGCAGGCCTTTATGGCGCCATCCACTTTTCGTATGTGGCAGCCGATTACCTCGGCGAGCGGCTGTCTTGGGAAATGCGCTATATCAAACTCACCGCTTTTACCATAACCTTCCTGGCCATTGTTATTGTGGTGCACCTGCTTGGCAGGTTCCTGACCCGTATTGCCGATTTCGCCATGCTCGGTTTTATCAATACCCTGGCCGGGGGTGTTTTTGGCCTGGTCAAAATGGCAGTCATAGTAGGGGCGCTGCTTATTTTTTACGAGCGGGCCAACGGCGCCTGGCAGTTCATCGAGCCCGAAACCAAGCAAAAATCAATATTGTACCAGCCGGTTAAGGAGATTGGGGCCGTTGTTTTTAGCCTGGTGCTCGAACCGCCCCCGGACCCGGAGCCTCCCGGCATTGATTTGTAGGGCGATTCTTCAGTTAAAAAGCTGGTATTGAAGGTTGAACGTACCGGTTTCCGAAAGAATTGGTATTTCATCGAAAATCAGGTCCATTCATCTGCCTGTGGTGGATTATTAAGTAATATTACCTCCCGCGCGCAGCTTTCGGGCTGCAATCGGCTCCCCCACTTCTTCCGTCGCTTTGCCTGCCTGCTTGCAAAGAGAACACTATATGAAAATGCGCTTGCTCGGGTCTTTCTGGGCCCTGACGGCAATGCTGGCAATGGCAGCTTCGTGCTCCAAAGATTCTCCGGAGCCATCCGATATTCCGGTGGCCGAGAATGTCAGGGCCGTGGAAAATGAATTGATGCAGACGGTGAACGAGTATCGGCTTTCCCAGGGGCATGCCGCCCTGAATTTCAGCCAGGTCGCCTACGATTATGCCAACCAGCACACCGATTATATGATCGCAACCGGGGCCATAAACCACGACGGTTTCAGCGCCCGGGCCTCTGAAATTACCGCCCAGGTCGACGCCAAATCGGTAGCCGAGAATGTGGCAAAGGATTACCCTACGGCCGAAAAAGCTTTCGAGGGGTGGCTGGGGAGCGAATCGCACCGCAAAACCATGGTAGGCGAATTTACGCATACCGCAGTTAGCGTTAAAAAGTCGCCAGAAGGCAAATTGTACTACACCCAACTGTTTTACCAGCAATAAATCCTGGCCTGTACAGGCCCGATGGGCCCAATTCGGCGCTCAGGTCTTTTTTGTACCTTCGCCCTGCTGGTCTCGATAGCGGACCCTTTAATGCCAGGACCCTATGCCTATTGCCCCTCCCTTTAACCTGAACCGGTGGCTCGAAGAAAACCGGGAACTCCTGAAGCCCCCGGTGGGAAACAAGAACCTGTACAAAGACTCCGGTGATTACATCGTTATGATCGTGGCCGGCCCCAATGCCCGCAAAGATTACCACTACAACGAAACCGAGGAGCTCTTCTACCAGCTCGAAGGAACCATACAGGTCCACATTCAGGAAGACGGAAAGAAAAAAACGCACATCCTGGGGCCCGGCGACATGTACCTCCACCCTGCGGGGGTGCCGCATTCCCCGGTTCGCAGTGCCGGGTCAATCGGGCTGGTCATCGAGCGCAAACGCGACAACCTCCCCGTAAAAGACGGCTTACTTTGGTTTTGCGACCAATGCAACCACAAGCTCTACGAGGCCTACTTTACGCTACACGATATTGAAAACGATTTCCTGGCCCATTTTGAGCGGTTCTACGGATCGGAGGATCTCCGCACCTGTGAGCGTTGCGGCACCGTGATGGAGGTCGAGCCGCGTTTTGTGGCAAGGCCTGGAAAATAATACCCTGTACCCCGAATCCCGGCCAGGGCTCAGGTGTGGATGGCATGCCCCCTACGCGAAGTTTCCGCCCAAAAGTGGTTTACAAGCCTGAAGAATTCGTAATTTTGTCAGGATTATAACACCCCTATTTATAAAAGTTACAAAAATGACAGAGGTAGCCCTGGATTTTGGAATTGAGAAGGCGCTGGAACAACTCGGCGTTAAAGCAGTAAACCCCGGAACTTCTACCGGTAAGGAACAATTCGGCACGGGTCCGGAGATCGCCTCTTATTCGCCTGTAGACGGAGCCCTGATCGCCAAGGTCAGATCTACCACCCCTGAAGAATACGAACGAACCGTTCAAAAAGCCACTGAGGCCTTTACGGTATGGCGTCAAATGCCTGCGCCGAAACGGGGTGAAATCGTCCGTCAATTCGGCGACCGTCTGCGCGAGCTCAAAGAGCCGCTTGGCAAACTGGTATCCTACGAAATGGGTAAATCATACCAGGAAGGCCTGGGTGAGGTACAGGAGATGATCGACATCTGCGACTTCGCTGTGGGCCTGTCGCGCCAGCTCTACGGCCTCTCCATGCACTCCGAGCGGCCCGGGCACCGCATGTTCGAACAATACCACCCCCTGGGTGTGGTGGGCATTATCTCTGCCTTCAACTTTCCGGTGGCCGTGTGGGCCTGGAATACGGCCCTGGCATGGGTGTGCGGAGACGTGTGTATCTGGAAGCCCTCTGAGAAGGCCCCGCTTTGCGGTGTGGCCTGCCAGAAGATTGCCGCCGACGTTTTTGAGGCCAACGGCCTGCCCGAAGGCATTTCCTGCCTCATCAACGGCGATTACAAAGTTGGGGAACTTATGACCCACGATGCGCGCGTGCCCCTGATTTCAGCCACCGGTTCCATTCGCATGGGCAAAATCGTGGCCCAGGCAGTTGCCTCACGCCTCGGCCGCTCCCTCCTGGAACTCGGCGGAAACAATGCCATTATCGTTACCCCGGATGCAGACATCAAGATGACCGTTATCGGGGCCGTCTTCGGAGCCGTTGGAACCTGCGGACAACGCTGTACCTCAACGCGCCGGCTCATCGTACACGAATCGATGTACGACCAGGTAAAAGAAGCCCTGACCCGGGCCTACGGGCAACTCCGCATCGGCAACCCCCTGGACCAAAACAACCACGTGGGGCCGCTGATCGACCGGGATGCCGTCGAAAAATACGAGTACGCCCTGAAGAAAGTTGTACAGGAAGGCGGCACCCTGCTTGTTCCGGGTGGCGTACTTCAAGGCGAAGGCTATGAATCCGGTTGCTACGTGAAGCCGGCCATTGCAGAAGCGAAAAACACCTTCGAGATTGTGCAGGAAGAAACGTTTGCACCCATTCTGTACCTGCTGAAGTATTCCGGCGGCGTCGAAGAGGCCATTGCCATCCAGAACGGCGTGAAGCAGGGCTTGTCGTCTGCCATTATGACCACTAACCTCCGCGAGGCTGAAACCTTCCTTTCTGCTGCAGGCAGCGACTGCGGTATCGCCAATGTGAATATCGGCACCTCAGGGGCTGAGATCGGAGGCGCATTCGGGGGAGAAAAAGAAACCGGAGGGGGTCGTGAATCAGGTTCGGATGCCTGGAAAGTCTATATGAGACGGCAGACCAACACCCTGAACTATTCCAGGGAGCTGCCGCTTGCCCAGGGCATCAAATTTGACCTGTAAGACACGGTCAGGCTGTTTCGCGGGGGCCGGAGGAAGACCAGCTTCCCTCCAGGAGGTATTGCAGGGATAAGACCAGCACCATGGCAATCCACCGAAAGATCCGGCAGAAACGATTGAGAAATTGTTTCATTTTCAAGTGTTTTCCGCAAGGATAGGCCCCAGGGCCGAACTCCCCTTGCAGTTGGATAAAGAATCCGCCCCTATAGGTGTGCGTACCAGGGGCGGATATCCAAACTAACCAAACTAATCCAAAACAATTTATTCCGGAATTAGCATCGCTGGCCCCATGTCGGACTTGGGTTGGAGGCCCAGCGAAGTTTCACGGATTCCCTCCAAGATAAATCAGACCCTTTTTGATAAAGGGCACATTTGTACAACTGGTTGAGAATTATGTATAGCTTGCAGCCAGCAACCTCCCTGCCTGGCCAAACACCCAATCAGTCCGCAAAGGGTGTTGCATTTTCAACGGGGCGAAGGTGCCTTTTCTTGAGAATTTTTAATACCTTTTAGCTCCGCAAGCGCCTGCCCCGAAGGGGTTGCCCGGCTTTCCTGCGATCTGTCACAAACCTAAAATAATGTCCCTATGGAATTCTCAAGCATGAGCATCTGGTATTGGATCATCCCCCTGCTGGTCGGGTTAATCTGCGGTGTCGTAGGTTATCTCTGGGGCAAAGGGAGTAGTGGCACAGGAGCAGATGCTGTCGAAATGCAGGCTCTGATAGATGCCAATGCACGGCTCAAGGTAGACCTTGAGGCCTGCCGGGGTCGCGTAGCAGCCGTAAAGGCCGCCCATGCCGAGGGGCACCATTTTGACCCCGCCGCAGCAAAAGCGGCCTTTGGCAAAACCATCAAGCAAGACGACCTGACCATCGTGGAAGGGATAGGCCCTAAAATACAGGGCTTGTTCCACAATTTCGATATCAAGACCTGGAAAGCCCTGTCAGAAGCTTCGGTGGCGCGCTGCCAGCAAGTGCTCGACTCCGGGGGTGACCGCTATAAGGCGCACGATCCCGCATCCTGGCCCATGCAGGCGCGCATGGCCTATGAGGGTAAATGGAAGGAGCTGGTGCTCTGGCAAAAACAACACGACTACGGGAAACTCTGAAACCCCTGGCTTCAACTCCCCTTTATCGGTCGGCTATCCCCCTCCGTTCCTTCCGGTTTCGTCAGGGTAATACAAATAGACCGGCTTGCTCTGCCATACTTCTTTGCTTCCGGTCTCCATGGCCGATAACGGGCCCTTGAAAGCGGCCCCCGTGTCTATGTTCCAGACGTTGGCCGCCTTGTGCGGCAACTCCTTGCCGATACGGGTGACCGGGGTATGCCCGATGTAAATCTCCCGGTAGTGCTTCAGGCGCGACGGGTAGGCCGTATCGCCCGGGCTCAGGCGGGGGTCAAGGGAAAGGGCTGTTTCCCAGAGGGTGCGGTCCCAGTAGTAGTTCTTGGAGAAATATTCGTGCTCGACGCCCCTGAGGTTGGTAAAGCCCGCATGGAGGAACAACCGGTTTTCAGTGTCGAGGTGGTAATCTTGCAAGCCCTCCAAAAACCGGATGTGCCGTTTGCGGGTATTTTCGCCAACGCCCCGGTACGATTGCTGGGTAGCTTGCCCTCCCGAATGCAGCCAGACCGGGTTTTCCTGACCATCCCGAAGCCAGCCCATACACAGGTCGTCGTGGTTGCCCCTCAGGAATATACTGTTGTGGCGCTGCCCGAACTCGATCAGGTACTCGACCGTTTCGGCCGCCTGGCTCCAGCCGTCTACATAATCGCCCAAAAAAACAAAGGTGTCGCCCGCCCCGTGGCCGAGCTGCTCCAGCAGTTCTTCCAGGGCCTTCAGGCCGGCGTGGATGTCTCCGATTACCAACTTTCTCATAACCAACAGAGGCATTGCTGTCTGTCGGGGCCGAAGGTACTACCAATGCCCCGTTTTGAAAAGACGACAGGCCTATTAATGTGCGTATTATTGGCAGAGTCGCAGAAAACTGATTACATTTCGGTTTCCAAACCATGCGCCTAACCCGGCATAAGTGCCGTTATATACACCATGAAACACGTCTTTTGCATCGGGGAATTACTGATCGATTTTGTGGCTGAAAACCAGGGGCGTGACCTGGTACAGGCCCGGCAGTTCACCAAGAAAGCCGGGGGGGCCCCAGCCAATGTGGCTTGTGCGATTGCCCGCCTGGGCGGTCGTAGCTCGTTCATCGGCTGCGTGGGGGAAGACCCGTTTGGGACCTTCCTGGCCGGGATTTTGCAAGACAACCGGGTAGACACCCGCCACCTGCAGCGCGCCGAAACCTTTACGACCCTGGCCTTTGTCTCTATTGCCGAAGACGGGGAGCGCGATTTCGTATTCAGCCGGGGTGCCGACCGGGAATTGAAGTATCTCCCGGCAATTAAGGAAGCCTTCAAGGGAAACATGATCCACCTGGGCGCCGCTACCGCCCTGCTGGGAGGGCCTCTCGAAAAGGCCTACGGGCATTACTTTTTCGACGGGCTTACCCAACGTGCATACATCAGCTTTGACCCCAACTACCGGCACGATCTCTGGAAACGAAACGAAGACGTCTTTGTTAAAAAATGCAGGCCGTTTATCGAGAAATCCAACCTCTGCAAATTCAGTCTCGAAGAGGCCCTGCTGCTGAGCGGGAAACACGACCTGGAGAGCGCCTGCAAGGTGTTGCACGAAATCGGGACAGAGGTTATAGTCATTACCCTGGGCAGCGAGGGCACGTACTTAAGTACCGGGGCCCGGGCAGATACGATGCCGAGCATCCCGGTTGTCCCTGTAGACACCACCGGGGCCGGCGATGCCTTTATCGGCTGCCTGCTGCAGCAAATAGCCCTCGAAGCCGACCCGGCATCGCTGCGGAACGATTTTGAAAAACTGGCCGGGATGGTGCGTGTGGCTAACGCCGCAGGCGCCCTGACAACCACGCGCTTCGGCGCCATTGAATCCCTGCCCGATCCGGAACAACTCAGGCGCGCCCTTTCATGAACCAAAGCGCAGCACATAAATGGCTTGGTGGGAAACGGCTTTCAAACCCCCGGCCCTCAGACCTGGAACCCTTATTTGAAAAGCGGCTGGCGACCAACTTCACCTTGCTGAACCAGCTCTTTCAAGAGCTCTACCCCGGTCGGGAAGGCGATTTCTCCACCCTTTTGGAACGCCTGTCTGCCCTGTTCCGTGACCGGCCCCGCGAACTGCAATTACAGGACCTGCAGCGCCTGAGTGCGGGGAACTGGTACCAACAGGGCAAATGGGTGGGCATGCAATTGTATGTAGACCGCTTCAGCGATACCCTCAAGGGCCTGGAGGCCCGATTGCCCTACCTCGAAAACCTGGGGATCAATTTCCTGCACCTTATGCCCCTGACGTTGCGCCCCAAAGGCCCGAATGATGGCGGATATGCGGTAAGCAGCTATACCGAGATCGACCCGCGTTACGGCTCCACCGAAGACCTTTTGCAACTCACCGCCCGATTCCGGGAAAAGGGGATCTGCCTGATGCTCGACTTCGTGGTAAACCACACCTCCGACGAGTTCTCCTGGGCCCAAAAGGCCCGGCAGGGCGACCCGAAGTACCAGGGGTACTACTACACCTATCCCGACCGGACCATCCCCGACCTGTTTGAAGCCCACCTGCCCGAAATCTTCCCGGAGACGGCACCGGGCAACTTTACCTACATCCCGGAGATGGACCGCTGGGTAATGACGGTTTTCAACAAATACCAGTGGGACCTCAACTACAGCAACCCGGAGGTTTTCCTGGAAATGCTCGCCAACCTGACAGCCCTGGCCAACCAGGGGGTAGATGTGGTGCGCTTCGACGCCCTGGCCTTCCTATGGAAAAAAATAGGGACCTCATCCCAGAACCTGCCCGAAGCACATAAACTGATCGCCCTGTTCCGGCTCTGCCTGCAGGTGGTGGCCCCCGGGGTCATTATCCTGGCCGAGGCCATTGTGGCCCCGGCAGAAATCGTAAAATACTTTGGGGAAGGGGCCCTGGAAGGCAATGAGTGCGAACTCGCCTACAATGCCACCTTTATGGCCTGCCTGTGGGACGCCATTGCCACCCGAAAAACAGCGCTGCTCTACAAAAGCCTCCTGAGCCTGCCCCGCATACCGCGCGACGCGAGCTGGATCAACTACATCCGCTGCCACGACGATATCGGCCTGGGGTATGACGACAACCACATCCGCGAACTCGGATGGGACCCCGGGGCACACCGCAGGTTCCTGCTCGACTACTACTGCCAGCGGCTCGACTGGTCTCCGGCCAAAGGGGCTATTTTCATGTACAACCCCCTCTCGGGCGACGGGCGGATTACCGGAAGCGCCGCCTCCCTGCTGGGGCTTGAAAAAGCGCTTGAAACTGGGCAGGCAGACGCCCTGGAAACTGCGGTGCGCAAGATTGTGCTCCTGCACGGCATCATCCTGGCCTCGGAAGGCATCCCCCTGATTTATGCAGGCGATGAGATGGCCGCCCTGAACGACTATTCCTACCTGAAGGAAGCCGACAAGGCCGATGACAGCCGTTGGGTGAACCGTCCGTATCACAACTGGAAGGCCGCGGCCTCCCTGGAAAAGGGAAAAGGGCCCGGGGCGCAAGTTTTCAGGCGTATCCGCAGCCTTATCGGGCTGCGGCAGCAACTGCCCGTGTTGGGGTCTGCCGGAAAAACACACCTCCACAACCCCGGGAATGACCACCTGCTCCTGTTTGAGAGGCGGTCAGAAACAGCAGGGGTGATGGTAATCGCTAATTTCGACGAGGTGGTACAGGTGGTAAACGCCTCCTGGTTGGCCCGGCTGGGCTATCTGAACGGTGGATCGTACCACAACCTGGCCGACAATACTACACAGACGGTGCACAGCGGGCTGTTGGAAGTGCCCCCCTATGCCCTGCTGTGGTTGAAACGCACCTAGCTGTAGCGCACCTTGCGCAGAATGCGCAGGGCTTCTTTCAAAGACTGGTAGGCCCTTTCCTCCTTTTGCCGCAGCCATTGCCGGGATTCCTGAAGCAGCTCGCCCGCCTGTTCAAAACCGTTCAGATAGCAGATAAGCAGTGAGGCGGGCAAGCGGTGCAGGTCTTCCGCTTCGGCCTTCCCCAGCGGTATGTTATGTTGCAATTTGTGCAATAAGGCCCTGTTGGCGTTAAAGACATGGTGCAGGGTCTTGCGATCGTACTGGGGCGGTGAAAAAATCAACTCGCTCTGAATTTGGTACGTGCCGTTTTCGGCAAAAACAATAGATACCTGTTCGAGGGGGTAATAGCGCTTCTGGTCGCCCAACCCCAGGTATACATACTCTTCGATCACGAACGAATCGGGGTCATAGCGGATGGCCACCTCGTCCAGGGCTGAAAAGAAGAGCTTCACCTGCTCGTTGATGAGCTCGATATCTACACGCGAAAAATACTCCTGCTCCTTGACGACCTTCCGGTTGCCGGCCCAGCATACCACAAACTGCTCTTTAAACACTTTGTAATTGCTGGAGAGGTCTTTGTGGCGCATGTGGATGAAATCAATCACCCCGTCTAGGGTCAATTCAATGTTGTTCTGCGCATGCCGTTCAATCTCGGCCACCACCGGGGAATTCACGTCGCGCAGGGCCGGAACGGTATGTTGGGGTTTGCTTACGCTCCCCTCCCGCAAGAACAACGTACCCCCGTAGTATTTCCAAATGTTCTTCTTAAGGGTGCAGGCCACTCCGGGGGAAGTAATGGTGACCAGGCCCACCACCTTGCCCTCGGGCAGGTGCGGAAAATGCACGTTCTCGTAAGTAATGGCAGGCGGGTTGTCCAAATAGGCGTTTACCAGATTCTGGATCTTGCTGTCGTCGAAAAAGTCGACCCCGACAATGGTATTGTCGGCATCTTCAACCCCAACCACGATGTACGAACGGTTTGCCGGGTTGCTGTTGGCCAGGGCACAGACGTGCTTCAGGAACTTCGCTTTCCCTTCCTTGGGCCCGATATCGATAAAGCGCTTTTTGTCGTAGAAGCTGTTCTCGTCGTTGTGAGCCAGCAGGTTCTTAATCAACAAGCGCTTATTGATCATTTTTTATGGACGATGGTGCTGCTTGCCTGGGCGGTGGGCATCACCACCAGGTCGGCGATGTTTACATGGGGTGGCTGGCTCAGGGCAAACCAGACCAGTTCGGCAATATCTTCCGGCTTAAGGGGCTCAAACCCCTGGTAAACCCGCGAGGCCCGGGGTTCGTCGCCCTTGAAACGGACCAGGCTGAATTCGGTTTCGACCATGCCGGGATGGATGGCCCCCACCCGTATGCCGGTTCCGTTCAGGTCAATGCGCAAACCCGTGGTAAGCGCATCCACGGCATGTTTGCTTGCGCAATACACGTTGCCGGCCGGATACACTTCCTTGGCTGCCGTGGAGCCGATATTCACAATGTGGCCCTGCCTGCTCTGCATCAGGGCCGGGAGCAGGGCTTTGGTAACATACAGCAGGCCCTTTACGTTGATGTCTATCATGGCGTCCCAGTCGTCGAGGCTGCCGACCTGAACCGGGTCGAGGCCGTGGGCGTTCCCGGCGTTGTTGATCAGCACATCTACCCGGCTGAAGGGCTCGGGAAGGGAAGCGATCGCCTTTTTTACGGCATTGCGGTCGCGCACGTCGAACGCCAGGGTGTGCACCTGCTCTCCCAATTGCCGTTTCAATTCATTGAGCCGCTCTTCGCGTCGGCCGCAGGCTACAATCCTCCAACCTTTGCCGGCCAGCAGCAGGGCTGTCGCACGACCGATGCCGCTGGTGGCCCCGGTGATACAAACTGTTTTATTCATATTAATCGCGTTTCAGGGCACCTTATGCCCCTGTGCCGCCACGAGCAGCACAAACCAATCTTCCAATGCCAATTCGAGTTGTGTTGCGGCTACTGCTTCGGCCAGGCGTCCGGCATCGGTAGTGCCCACCACAGGGTGGATACCTGCCGGGTGGCGCATCAGCCATGCCAGCAGCAGCTGGCTTTCAGAGGCACCGTATTTTTCGCACATCCCGCCCATTACCTCGGCAATCCGCGCCTTGCAGGCGTCATCTTCCCTGAAATAGCTGCCCAGCGGGCTCCAGGCCATGGCGGTGCGCCTGCGAATGATGCAGTCGTCTAGCACCCCGTCGTACAGGGCCTGACGGGCAGTCAGGGAGCACTCGAACTGGTTGGCCTCAACCGGCACGGCAGTCTCTATGAGTGCTATCTGTGAAGGCGTGAAATTGGACACCCCGAAGGCGCGCACCTTGCCCGAGTCTTTGAGCCGGCCAAAGGCTTCCCCCACTTCGGAAGGGTCCATCAGGGGGCTGGGACGGTGCAGCAACAGCAGGTCGAGGTAGTCGGTATGCAGGTTTTTCAGGGATTGCTCCGCAGAATGCACAATGTAGGCCGCGTCGTACTGGTAATGCTTAACCGCCATCGGACGGGCCTCGCAGGGGTTTTGAATGCCGCATTTGCTGATTAGCTCTACCGATTCGCGGGTAATGCCGCTTTGGGAAAAGGCCTTTCCGAATTCGGATTCGTTAGTGTAACCCCCGTAAATATCGGCATGGTCAAAAGTGGTAATCCCGAGCTCCAGGCATTGCCGCATCAGACCGACCATTTCGGTCGTGGAGAACCCCTTTCCCCAGCGCCCCCAGGTCATGGTTCCGGCAATGACCGGCGTGTAGTTTGAAGCCTGTGTCATAGGCTTGTGAAAGTAGTGAGAAAATCCCTTAAAAGCATCATAAAACTGAGGGTTTGCCGATTTTTTTAACCAATCATTAACAGGCTCCCAATGAATAAATTTTCAATTTGCGAGGTGCAACCAAACAGGCCTATTGCCAAACTATATCTAAACACTTTTTATGGAAGAAACCAAGGCAGTGGACATCAGCGCTGTGAATGAGAAAATTGCCCAGGAAAGCGCTTTCATTGATCTGCTGATTCACGAAATGGACAAAGCGATCGTTGGCCAGCGGGCCATGATCGAACGCCTGCTCATTGGGCTATTAGGACAGGGGCATATTTTGCTGGAAGGCGTTCCCGGCCTGGCTAAAACCCTTGCGATCAACACCCTCTCTAAAGCCGTTA
Source organism: Robiginitalea sp. (assembly GCA_050289825.1). Classification (GTDB taxonomy): domain Bacteria; phylum Bacteroidota; class Bacteroidia; order Flavobacteriales; family Flavobacteriaceae; genus Robiginitalea. The sequence goes on along the minus strand of JBNKGM010000005.1, from coordinate 26,523 downwards.
AGGGAAGTTTCTCCCGGATACAGTTCACCCCCGACCTACTTCCGGCCGATGTCATTGGCACCATGATCTACAATATCAAGGAAAACGACTTCACGATTAAAAGAGGTCCTATTTTCGCCAATTTCATCCTGGCAGACGAAATCAACCGGGCTCCCGCCAAGGTACAGTCTGCTCTGCTGGAAGCCATGCAGGAACACCAGGTCACCATCGGGGATGAAACCTTCCCCCTCGACGAGCCATTTTTGGTAATGGCCACCCAAAACCCGGTGGAACAGGAAGGGACCTATCCGCTCCCCGAGGCTCAGGTAGACCGTTTCATGCTCAAAACCGTGATCGACTACCCTAAGATGACCGAAGAGCAACTCATCATGCGGCAAAACCTGAAAGGGCCCCTGCCGCCCGTGAACCAGGTCGTGAGCCTCAAGCAAATTCTGAGCGCCCAAAAAACGGTCAGGGAGGTTTATATGGATGAAAAAATCGAGAAGTATATCCTCGATATTGTCTTCGCCACCCGCTTCCCCGAAAAATACAATTTGGCAGACCTCAAGCCGCTGATCAGCTTCGGCGCCTCTCCCAGGGGCAGTATCAACATGGCCATTGCCGCTAAATGCTACGCCTTTATAAAACGCAGGGGATACGTAATACCCGAAGACGTAAGGGCCGTCGTACACGACGTATTGCGCCACCGTATCGGGATTACGTACGAAGCCGAGGCCGAGAATGTTACTTCGGAAGAAATCATCAACCGCATTGTAAACGAAATCGAGGTGCCCTGACAAGGGCTTTAGTAGGCCGTTTCCCCGCGGGGTCCGGCCCTGTGCCTGCCGACACCCCCTATTGGTCATGGATACCAAAGAGCTCTTAAAGAAAGTCAGGAAGATCGAGATCAAGACGCGTCGTCTTTCCGATCACATCTTTGGAGGGGAATACCATTCTACCTTCAAGGGGCGTGGTATGACCTTCAGCGAGGTGCGGCAGTACCAGTACGGCGACGACGTGCGCTCAATCGACTGGAACGTGACCGCCCGCTACAACCAGCCCTTTGTGAAGGTATTCGAAGAGGAACGGGAACTCACCATGGTACTCATGGTCGATGTGAGCGGGTCGGAGCAATTCGGCACAGTGGAGCAGTTCAAGCGCGAGGTGGTCACCGAAATTTCGGCCACCCTGGCTTTTTCGGCCATGCAGAACAACGACAAAGTGGGCCTTATCTTATTTTCAGACGAGGTAGAGCTTTTCATCCCCCCCAAAAAGGGCAAGAGCCATGTGCTGCGGATTATCCGCGAATTGCTCGAATTCGAACCGGCCAGTCGCAGAACTAACCTCTCAGCGGCGCTGAAGTTCCTTTCGAATGTGCTGAAGAAGAAGGCCATTGTATTCGTATTGTCCGATTTCATGACAGAGTCGTACGAGCAAACCCTGCGCATTACGGGAAACAAACACGACCTCACGGGCATCCGTATCTACGACCCGCGCGAGGCCGAGTTGCCCAATGTGGGGCTGGTGCCCATGCTCGACGCCGAAACCGGGCAAGTGCGCATGATCAACACCCAGTCGGGCCGGCTCAGACGGCAGTATGCGGCCAGCTACCTGGAGCGGGTCGATTATTTCCGCGACACCTTTACCCGGGCCGGGTGCGGGATACTCGACTGCCGGGTAGACGAGAGTTATGTGAAAAAATTGTTGGGCTATTTCAAACGACGCAGCTGATGCATCCGGGAAGCACATTTAAGCGATTCACACTGGCCGGCCCCTTGAGGGGCTTGCTGGCCTCGGGTATGCTGCTTTGGGCCCAGGCAGTATGCGGGCAGGAAGCTCCCCGCATCAGCACCAGCATCGACACCCTCTCCATCCGCATCGGGGAGCAGGTCAAATTCACCATAGCCGTAGAGGCAGACACCACCTCCCAGGTTATTTTCCCTGAAGGGCAGACCTTTTCGCCCCTGGAGACCGTGGAAGCGTTCCAGACCGATACCACCCGCCACGACGAGCGGATGACCCTGCTGAAGACCTACGCCCTGACCCAGTTCGACAGCGGGGTGTACCTGCTGCCCACCCAGCGCATCGAGGTAGACGGAAAAGGGTACTTTACCGATTCCCTGCTGGTGGCTGTGGCTACGGTGCCTGTCGATACGACCGTGCAGAAAATGTACGACATCAAGCCCATGATGGAGGTGCAGGGGCGCTCCCTCGCCTGGCTAACCTGGGTGGGATGGATCGCCGGGCTGCTCCTGCTGGCGGCAGGGGTGTACTATTGGTTCTTCCTCCGCAAAAAACCGCTTACCCCCCAGGAAGAGGAGGCGCTGCTCCCCCCTTTCGAGCGGGCCATGCGCGAACTGAAACGGCTCGAAGATTCGCGCTATTTGATCCAGGACGAATACAAGCAATACTATACCGAACTCACGGGCATCGTAAGGTCATACCTGGAAGAAGAAGTACACGTTAGCGCCCTGGAAAGCACCACGGCTGAGCTGATTACCAAACTCGAGATGCTGCGCGATGCTGGCCAGCTTAATCTGGATTCCGACACCCTGAAGCAATTCCGCCGCATCCTGGAAACGGCCGACCTGGTGAAATTCGCCAAATCGAAACCGCCCGTGGGCGATGCCGAACGCGACCGGAAAGAGGTGGAACTCATCGTTGTCAAAACCCATGAGACCCTGCCTGAGCCCACCGAAGAGGAACTGCTGGAACAAGAAGCTTACCAGGAGGCACTCAGGGCGAATCAACGGCGTAAGCGCCTTTGGATTGCTGCGGCGAGCCTGGTTGGCCTGCTGCTGGTTGCCGGGATTGCTTCCGTGGGTATTTTTGGCTACCAGCGTGTGCACGACACCGTGCTGGGCACGCCCACCAAAGCCCTGCTGGAAGGCGAATGGGTGCAGAGCTCCTACGGCTTTCCCCCCATCATCCTCGAGACGCCCGAAGTACTTTACCGCCGCGAGCTGGATTTGCCTCAGGAGGCCAAAGCCAAAATCCGCAATATGGCGGTATTCGCCTCCGACAACCCCCGGGCAAACCTGTCTGTCATGGTTAACTCAACCGTTTTGACCGACCAAAAGACCGAGCCCGATTTTGAAGCGAGCATTGAAGAGGTTTTGAAGCGGCTTGAACAATCGGGGGCGCGCAATATTATTACCAAACAGGAAGAGTTTACCACCGTTTCAGGGGTTAAGGGAATCAAGGTCTTCGGCACGGCGCGCCTCACGGTCCCCGATTCGGGGGCTGTAATTGAAGGGGAATACAACATCCTGCTCTTTGGGGGCAACGGGTTCCTGCAACAGGTGGTGCTTTCGTGGGAACGCGGCGACACCTATGCCGAGCAGATTGTGGAGCGAATCCTGAAAACACTTGAAGTAAAAACCATTGTATGATCGGGAGCCACGTCGAATTTGCCAATCCTGAGTTTTTCTGGCTGTTGCTCCTGCTGCCGGTAGCCGTGCTGTGGTACTGGCTCAGGCGCCGGAAACTCTCGGCCAGCCTGCGCATGCCAAGCCTGAAAGGCTTTGGCAAGCCCTCCCTGCTGGCCCGGGCATATCCCGTTTTGCCAGCCCTCAGGCTTTTGGCCCTGGCCGCCGTTATCATCGCCATGGCACGACCCCAAACCCAGGATGTCTCGACGCGTACCAAAACCACCAAGGGGATCGATATCGTAATGGCCATAGACGTTTCGTCGAGTATGCTGGCGCGCGACCTGAAACCCAACCGGCTTTCAGCTCTGAAAGAAGTGGCAGCCGAGTTTATCAACAAGCGGCCCAGCGACCGCATTGGCCTGGTCGCCTATGCCGGGGAGAGCTATACGAAAACCCCCATAACCAGCGACAAAGGCATTGTGCTGGGGGCCCTGCGCGAAATCACCTACGGGCAGCTGAGTGACGGCACGGCAATCGGCATGGGCCTGGCCACCTCGGTAAACCGCCTCAAGGAAAGCGCCGCCGTTTCCAAGGTTATTATCCTGCTTACAGATGGAGTCAACAATGCCGGGTTTATCGAGCCGCAAACGGCTGCCGACCTGGCCCTGGAATACAATATCAAAACGTATACGATCGGGCTGGGGACCAACGGCAACGCCCTATCCCCTATCGGCTATAACCCAGACGGCTCATTCCGGTACGGGATGCGGCAGGTCGAAATTGACGAAGACCTGCTAAAGGCAATTGCCGAGGCAACAGGGGGTCGGTATTTCCGGGCTACCGACAATGACGAACTGGAAGCCATATACGAGGAAATCAACAAGCTCGAAAAAACAGAAATCGAAGAATTCAAGTACTACCGGTACGAGGAGCAATTCAGGCCCTGGGTGCTGCTCGCCGGGGGGTTGCTCCTGCTGGAGTGGCTGATGCGGTTCAGCCTCTTCCGCAGTTTTATATAAGGCATATGATTCAACTGGACGAAAAAGCGTATTTCTACCTGCTGGGCGTTATCCCGGTGCTGGTGCTGTTGTACGTGATACACCAGCTCTGGAGGCGTCGCGCCCAGCGTCGGTTTGCCGATGCCCGCCTGTTGCGCAGGCTCGCGCCCGACCGCTCCTTTTTTAAGCCCCAGCTCAAATTCCTGCTGCTGCTGGGGGCACTTGCCCTGCTGGTGGTGGGCCTGGTAAACCCCAAAATGGGCACCAAGCTCGAAACGGTCAAACGGGAAGGGGTAGACATCGTTTTTGCCGTCGACGTTTCCAAGAGCATGCTGGCCGAAGACATCGCCCCCAACCGGCTCGAAAAGGCCAAGAGGCTGGTTTCCGAAATCATCAACGAACTGGCCAGCGACCGGGTGGGCATCATCGCCTACGCCGCCCAGGCCTATCCGCAGCTGCCCATTACGACCGACTACGGGGCGGCCAAAATGTTCCTGCAGAGCATGAATACCGACATGCTATCTTCTCAGGGAACGGCCATAGGGCAGGCCATTGACCTGGCTGCCACCTACTTCGACGACGAAGACCAGACCAACAGGGTGCTTTTTATCGTTTCAGACGGGGAAGACCATTCTGAAGGGGGTATGCCGGAAGCCGTAGAAAAAGCGCTCGAGCAGGGCATCCGCATTTACACCATAGGCGTGGGAACCACCAAGGGCGCGCCCATCCCGATCAAACGCAACGGGGTGCTGGAAAGCCTGAAAAAGGATAATCAGGGAGAGGTTGTTATTACCCGGCTCAACGAGGAGGTACTCGCCGAACTCGCCTCTGAAGGCAACGGGGAATACATTGACGGCACCAATACGGCCGATGCCGTGGCTTTTATAAGCAATACCCTGCAGCAAATGGATAAAATGGAGTTTGAGGCCAAGCAATTTGCCGAGTTCAAAGACCAGTTCCAGTGGTTCCTGGGCGGGGCCCTGCTGTTGTTGTTCCTCGACATATTTGTGCTGGAGCGCAAAACGAGCTGGCTCCGCAAACTGGATTTGTTCAACGAAAAACAAGCGGCTTAGATGAGACGAGTGTGGGCTTTATTTTTCTGCTTTGTTCCGCTGCTGGCCCTGGCCCAGGAGGGCGAAAAATACGACGCTGAGGCCCTTAAAGCCTCAGAAAACCTGACCCGGGAAGCCAACAAGGAACTGGCAGACGACGATTTTGTTGACGCTGAGGCGAATTTCCGCCGGGCCATTTCGAAAAGCGTCGAAAACCCGGTTGCCCCCTACAACCTGGGCAATGCATATTACGCCAAGGCGAGTTACGGGGAGGCCTTCGGGCGCTTCAAGGAAGCCGGGGAGCGGGCCGGCGAAAAGCCCCGGAAACACCAGGCCTATCACAATATGGGCAACGTGTACATGAAGCAGAAAGACTACCAAAAGGCCGTTGAAGCCTACAAGGAAGCGCTGCGCAACAACCCTGCCGACGAAGAAACCCGGTACAACCTGGCCCTGGCCAAGGAAATGCAGAAAAAAGACCAGGAACAGCAAAAGAACGACCAGGACGACGAGAAAGACCAGGAAGACCAGGAAAAGAAAGACCAGCAGAATCAAGACCAGGACCAGAACGAGGGGGGCGACCAGGATCAGCAGGAAGACCAGCAGAACCAACAAGACGGGGATTCTGAAAAGGAAGAGAATAAGGAAGGAGACGGGGATAAAAAACAGGAGCAGGACCGGAAGCCCGAAGAGAAAGACCAGCCCCAGCAACCCCGCCCCAACCAGCTCTCGCCCCAACAGATCCAGAACCTGCTCCAGGCCATGGAGAATGAAGAGAAAAAAGTAAAAGAGAAACTGGACGCCCAGAAAGTAAAGGGAGCCCAGGTAAAAGCTGAAAAAGACTGGTAGATGCAACAGCTTCTCAGGCATATAATCGTGCTGGCCTTCTGCCTGGCTCCTGCGGCCCTGCCCGCCCAGCGAGACGGGGAGGAAGTTACCTTTGAGGTGCAGGTAAGCAAAGACCGTCTGGGAGTTAACGAACGCCTCAGGGTCGAATTTACTATGAACCAGGACGGCGATAATTTTATCCCGCCCGATTTCGAGGGCTTCCGCGTGCTGATGGGGCCTTCTCAATCGATCAGTTCGTCATGGGTCAACGGGGTTCGCTCCTATTCCAAAACGTATGGATATGTGCTGGCCCCGCTCGAAAAGGGCGCATACACCATTGGTCAGGCGTCTATCGTAATCAGCGGGAACACCTATAAGACCATCCCGAAAAAGGTAACCATTACCGAAGCGGTAGACCAACCGGGCGGACCGTCTTCACTCGACGATGTGGCCGATCAGAACCTGCACCTGGTCGCCGAGGTATCCAAAACCGATCCCTACCTGAACGAGCCCATCAGCGTGGTGTACAAACTCTACTTCAGCTCGTCTGTAGGCGTGTCGAATTTCAGGCCGCTCGACAACCCCAAATACAACAATTTCTGGAGCCAGGAGATTCCCTTCTCAAAGTACAGCATTGAAAATGGCTTGTTCGAAGGGCAACCTTACCGGTATGTAGTGCTGAAACGGGTGGTGCTCTACCCGCAGAAAGAAGGGGAGCTCGACATCGAACCCCTTGCGCTGGAGGTCTCCCTGGAAGTGCCCACCGAGCGGCGCAATTTCTTCGGGGAACGCATTTACGCCAACACGAACAAAACCGTATCGGCAGGCAAGCGTACCATTCAGGTGCGTCCGTTGCCCGAAGCCGGCCGGCCGGCTGACTTCACCGGCGCCGTGGGCACCTTCGACTTCAAGGTCGAAGCCAGCCGTGATGCCCTGAATGCCTCAGAATCCATGCAGGCGACCGTCAGCGTAACCGGAAAGGGTAACCTAAAACTTTTCCAGCTTCCCAAACTCACCCTGCCGAGCTCCCTTGAGGTCTATGAGCCCGAATTCAGCGAAGACATCCGCACCACCATCAATGGCATGCAGGGCAGCGTAAGCGAATCGTATACCATAGTTCCTTCCTTTCAGGGCAAATACCCCATCCCGGAGATCAGCTTTTCCTATTTTAACCCGGAAACCGAACGGTACGAGCACCTCCGGTCAAAGGAAATCACCATCAACGTGCAGGGTGGGCCCACTGCTGCCAAATCGGATGAAGTGGCTCCCGAAGGGACTAAATCGGTGGTGCGTACGGGAGACCAGTTTTACTTTATCAAGCTCCAAGCCGACCTGACCTCCAGGACCACTCATGCCTTTTTCGGCAGTCGCCGTCACTTACTCTGGCTCGTCGGGCCACTGGCGCTCATTCCCCTGTTTATTTTGTTCAGGAGGAAAAGGGAAAAGCGCGAGCGCGATGTGGAAGGCCTTAAGATAAAACGGGCCAACCGCTTGGCCAGAAAATATCTTTCGACGGCCCGGAAAGTGCTGGGCGATAAGGATGCCTTTTACGTAGCCCTTGAAAAAGCGCTGCACAATTACCTGAAAGCTCAACTCAAGCTAGAAACCTCCGAATTCAGCAAAGACAAGATTCGCGAACTCCTGGGCCAACGCGGGGCCAGGGAGGTCTCGGTCAACGGGTTCGCAGAACTGCTGGTTAACTGTGAAATGGCGCGTTACAGCCCCTTCTCGCGGGTGCAGATGCAACAAGATTACGATAAGGCCAGCCAGGTCATTACTGCCCTGGATAAAGAAATCTAATATGAAGTTCTACAGACTCTTTCTTTGCGCCTTGCTCTGGCTGTCGCCGGCCCTTCCCGCCCGGTCGCAGGCAAACGGGTTATTTGAGAAAGCCACGGAGGCCTATAACGCGGGCGATTTTCAGCAGGCGGTTACGCTGTATGAAAAAATCCTGTCTGGCAATCAACATTCGGCCGCCCTGTACTTCAATCTGGGTAACGCCCATTACAAGCTGGGGGAAATTGCCCCGAGCATCTATTACTACGAGAAGGCCCTGCTACTGAGCCCCAACGATGCGGAAATTCAGAGCAATCTCGGCTTTGCGCGCAACATGACCCTGGATGCCATCCAGCCCCTGCCCCAAACCGACCTGAAACGGTTCTACGACAAACTGGTATTTTTCTTCAAACAAGATACCTGGGCGTATCTCGGAGTAGTATTCGCAGTGCTCTTTGTGATCGGTTATTTGCTATTCCTGGGCCTGCGCTACCCCAACCAGAAGCGGGTAGCCCTGATCGGAGGAGGGGCGGCCCTGCTATTTTCCCTGGGAAGCACCACCATGGCATATTTGCAGTACCTGGCATACCAGGCCGATCAGCCCGCCATCGTGTTCGACGAGGAAGTGGCGGCCCGCTCAGAACCCAACGCCCGGGCCAAAGAAGCCTTCCTGCTGCACGAAGGCACCAAAGTGCAGCTGCTCGACACCCTCGACAGCTGGCAAAAAGTGGAACTTGCCGACGGACAAACCGGGTGGTTGCCTCTGAAATCGCTAAAACGATTGAAGGATTTTTAATATCTTGTCAATCTGCCAGCCCGGGGGGCCTCCTCGCCCGGTGACTTTAGAGACGTTCATGAAATTAAAACGGATATACAGCTGCATCTTGCTTTTCTGGGCATTTTCCCTGGTGGCCTCACCTCTGGCACTGCTGTATCTCCAGGACGAGAACGTGGTTCTCTCCCTGAGCAGCTCCGGGGAAGAAGAACCCGGGGAGCAGGGCTCCTTCGATTCCCTTCAGGAAAAAATCGTCTCTGTCGGCCAGGAGACCCAGGCGGCCTATTTGTCGATGTTACGTAGCGAATCCCCGCAAAGCCCTGAGCGACTGCACCACGATCACGTCTGCGAAATACTGCTTCCGCCCCCTGAAGCAAAGCATTTGTAAACGCCTGCGCGTTCAGGCACGCGTCAAACAATTACTAACCTTCGCACCTCAACGGGTGCTGTAATGCTCTTTCCACATGTTTAAATCATTCCGGCAGGATATTCCTGCCAGCATTGTCGTATTTTTTGTAGCCCTGCCCCTATGTCTGGGCATTGCCCTGGCCAGCGGGGCTCCAAACCTTTTCTCCGGTCTAATCGCGGGCATCATTGGGGGTATTGTCGTCGGATTCCTCAGCGGTTCCCAAATAGGGGTGAGCGGCCCGGCGGCCGGCCTGGCGGCTATCGTGCTGAGTGCCATCGGGGCGCTGGGCTGGGAAGACTTTTTGGTGGCCGTGGTCCTCGGGGGTGCAATCCAGCTTCTTTTCGGGCTGCTTAAAGCCGGAATTATTGGCTATTATTTCCCCTCTTCGGTCATCAAAGGGATGCTAACCGGAATCGGGATTATCATCATCCTGAAGCAAATACCCCATTTTTTTGGATATGACCAAGACCCCGAAGGCGATTTCGCCTTCTTCCAGCTCGACGGGGAAAATACATTTTCGGAACTGCTGAATACCCTTAACAATATTTCCCCCGGCGCCACCGTGATCGCCTTGACGGGTTTGGGCATTCTCGTGCTCTGGGACAAGGTCCTGTCTGGAAAATCAAAGGTTTTCCAGCTCGTACAGGGACCCCTGGTAGCAGTGGCCCTGGGTATTGTCTATTACCTGGTTACCCGCGACCACGCCCTGCTCTCTATTTCAAAAGAACACCTGGTAAACGTTCCCGTCCCGGCCAACATCGATTCGTTCCTTGGCCAATTCAGCTTTCCGAATTTCCCTGCTATTTTGCGGACTGAGGTTTGGGTTACTGGCTTTACCATTGCCCTGGTAGCCAGCCTGGAAACACTGCTATGCGTTGAGGCCACCGACAAGCTAGATCCTGAAAAGCGCATTACCCCGACCAATCGGGAATTACTCGCACAAGGGGCCGGAAATATGTTCTCGGGCCTGGTGGGCGGCCTGCCGATTACCCAGGTAATCGTACGCAGTTCGGCCAATGTGCAATCGGGCGGACGGTCAAAGCTCTCTGCCATCGTGCACGGCTTTCTGCTACTTATCTCAGTGATTCTGATCCCGCGGCTGCTCAATATGATCCCCCTCTCGGTACTGGCCGCCATTTTGTTCCTGGTCGGTTACAAGCTGGCCAAACCCGCCCAGTTCAGGCAGATGTATCAAAAAGGCTGGAAGCAATCGGTTCCGTATGTCGTTACGGTAATAGGAATCGTTTTTACCGACCTGTTGACCGGTATTTTGCTGGGGCTTACCGTCGGCATCGTGGTAATCCTGATCAAGAGCTACCAAAACTCCCATTTCCTGCATATCGAAGACAAGAGCAACGGCCGTCACCGTATCAAAATGACCCTGGCAGAGGAAGTGACCTTCATCAACAAGGGCGCCATTTTGAAAGAGTTGGAACGATTGCCCGAAAACACGTATCTTGAACTGGATGTGCGGAAAACGCGCTACCTGGACAGCGATATTATTGAGATCCTGGACGATTTTACCCATAAGGCCCAGTCCCGCCAGATCGACATTTTGCTGGTGTCGGAACGCGGACAGAAAGAGAACCCGTCGAGTTACAGCGATTTCTTTAAAAATAACCCTAAGACAGAACCCATCAACCCCATAAATTCATGAGAGCACACACCAAAGAAACGCAGGCCACGTTAACCCCCGAAAAAGCGCTGCAATTCCTCAGGGAAGGAAACCTGCGATTCCAGAATAATCTGAAGGCGAATCGGAACCTGCTGGAGCAGGTCAACGAAACGGCCGAGGGGCAATTTCCCTTCGCCACCATACTGAGCTGCATAGATTCGAGGGTTTCGGCCGAACTGGTATTCGACCAGGGGCTGGGAGACATCTTCAGCATCCGCATTGCCGGCAATTTCATTAACCAGGACATTCTGGGTAGTATGGAATTTGCATGCAAGCTTGCCGGCAGCAAACTGCTGGTGGTGCTCGGTCACACCAATTGCGGGGCCGTGAAAGGGGCCTGCGACCATGCCCGCCTGGGCCACCTTACCTCCCTGATCTACAAGATAGAACCTGCCGTGTCGGCCGTTAAGGAACCTAAGGACGAGTCGCTCCGCAACTCCCGCAACGATGCATTCGTCAATGCGGTTTCCGAAATGAACGTACACCTGGCGCTGGAAAATGTCCGCTCACAGAGCAAGATTCTCAGCGACATGGAAAAGGATGGGGAAATTGCCATTGTAGGGGGCATGTACGACGTGAGCTCCGGGGAGGTGGTTTTCTTCGACGAATAACCCCAAGTGCCAGGCCTGATTATGAATCTTTGCCGGCAGGTTGCAACCTGCCGGCTATTGCTTTTTCATCTGTACAGTTTGTTATACCTTGTCAGGTAAAGCAACCTACCTGTCATGAATCGATTTTTTGCCCACCTGAGGGGCGATCTCCTGGGCGGCATTACGGCCGGCATCGTGGCCCTTCCGCTGGCCCTTGCCTTTGGCGTTAGTTCAGGTCTGGGCCCGAGCGCCGGGCTCTACGGGGCCATATTCCTCAGCTTTTTCGCGGCCCTTTTCGGCGGGACCCCAACTCAGATTTCAGGCCCGACGGCTCCCATGACGGCCGTGAGCATGGTTGTCATCAGCACGCTGCTGGCCGTAAACGAAGGCAGTGTGGCGAAAGCCCTGCCGGCCATTCTAACCATTTTCCTGCTTGCAGGCCTTTTCCAGGTGACTATTGGCATGTTGGGGCTGGGCCGCTATATCCGGTATATCCCCTACCCGGTGGTGTCGGGTTTCATGACAGCCATTGGCATAATCATTTTGATTACACAAATACTGCCCGCCCTGGGGTACTACCCCAAAGAAGACGAGGCCTATGCCCAAGGGTTTAAAACCCGGGCCGAAGAGGTACTCCTGGAGAAAATCCTACATGACGAGGCAGAGGAAGGCATATTGGTTTTGGAAGACTTCCGGGAAACCATCAACCGTTCGCACGAGATTACCCCCGGGGCCATTGCCGCTGAATCGCGCAACCTGGCTGCCAGCCATGCTTCGGGTGTTATTGGCACATTCCGCGTGCTCAGGAGGGCCCTGGGGCAGGTAAACTGGCTCGAGCTGCTCCTCTGCCTGGCCACCATAGGGGTTATTTACGGCTTCAAACGCATTACCCGGGCCATACCGAGCACCCTGGTTGCCCTCGTTGTGGTTTCGGTGGCCGCTATTGCCCTCGGGTTGCAATACCGTCCCATTGAACGGATACCAGAAGGGTTCCCCATGCCCAACCTCGAAATCTTGACGGGCTTCAATCCGGGCCAGATCACGCCTTACATCTTCACCGCGCTGTCGTTGGCAATGCTGGGGTGCATCGATTCCCTGCTGACTTCGGTAGTAGCCGACAACATGACCAAAACGCGGCATTTGCCGAACAAGGAACTGATTGGCCAGGGAATTGGCAACAGCGTGGCAGCCCTTTTCGGGGGAATTCCGGGGGCGGGTGCCACCATACGCACGGTAGTGAACATCAATTCGGGGGGCAAAACCCGCCTTTCGGGTATGGTGGCCGGCCTGTTGCTGCTGGTCATTCTTTTGGCCCTGGGTCCGGTGGCTTCACGCATCCCTGCCGCGGTGCTGGCCGGCATTTTGATTACCGTCGGCATCAGTGTTATCGACTACCGGGGGCTCAAGGCCATCCCATCCCTGCCCAGGGATATTGTTTTCGGGCCCGTCAAACTCAGTTCTGAGGTGGTGGTTATGCTGGTGGTGCTGGTGCTCTCGGCATTCTGGAACCTGGTATATGCCGTGGGTATTGGCCTGGTAATCGCCTCCCTGATGTTTATGAAAAAAATCGGCGACCTCATGGTCAAGACCTCTGAGGTTATCCCCCTGCTCAAAGAAAAAGCCTGGCCCGATGAAGCCAACTTCCCGGCCCACCTGAAAGAAGAAGTCTTTATCAAACATATCAAGGGGCCCCTTTTCTTCGGTTCGGCCCAGGATTTTCTGCAGCTGGCCGAACAAATCCCCACCACGGCGCGTGCTGTTATAATCAGGCTTGGACGTATGCCCTACCTCGACCAGTCGGGTTTGTTTGCTATGGAAGAAGTGCTGCAGCAATTGCGGGCTAAAGGCGTTACCATCCTCTTTGTGAATGTGCAGGAACAACCTCGTTACCTCATGGAAAGCATCGACATTATTCCGGGACTGGTACCCGAACGGTGCATTTTCCCCTCGTTCGAAGCCTGCGTGCAATGGGCGCGCGAACACGTGAAGGACGAGGCCTGAACCCTTAGCCGAGGGAGTTTTCACCCCTGTCCAGCCCGCTGAGTTTGGGGCTTACAACGTAGAATTCCTTACATTTGTCAACGCAGGCACTGCCTCTGACGGGGGCGGGAATGCCAAATAAAAGCACATGATCGACCAACTTAAAAAAGACCTGGAAGAAGTTCGGGCCTTCCAGACCGAATCGGAGGAGGCCCTGGAAGCCTTCCGGATCAAATACCTGGGCAAAAAAGGACTGCTCAACTCCTATTTCGCCGCCCTGAAGGAAGTTCCGCCGGCCGAAAAGAAAGCCTTCGGCTTAACGGTTAACGAGCTGAAAAACGCAGCTGCCGAAAAGCTGGAAACGCTTCGGGCTTCCCTGCAGGCAGGCAAGGCGTCTGCTTCTCGCCTGGGCGACCTCACCCGCCCTGGGGAACCCCTGGAGCTGGGTTCGCGCCACCCGATCTCCATCGTCAAAGACCGTATTATTGATATCTTCTCCCGCATTGGCTTTACCGTTTCGGAAGGCCCTGAAATTGAAGACGACTGGCATAATTTCACCGCCCTTAACCTGCCCGAATACCACCCGGCCCGCGACATGCAGGATACCTTCTTCATTCAGACCGACCCAGACATCCTCCTTCGCACCCACACCTCTTCGGTGCAGGTGCGTTATATGGAGAACCACCAGCCGCCCATCCGCACCATTTCGCCCGGACGTGTCTACCGGAACGAAGCCATCTCGGCCCGTTCGCACTGCTTTTTTCACCAGGTAGAAGGCCTTTACATCGATAAGGGGGTCTCGTTTGCAGACCTGAAGCAAACCCTGCAGTACTTTACCACGGCCCTGTTCGGGAAATCGCGCATCCGCTTGCGCCCTTCTTATTTCCCGTTTACCGAGCCCAGCGCCGAAGTAGACGTGTATTGGGGCCTTGAAACCGAGACCGATTACCGGATGACCAAAGGTACTGGCTGGCTTGAGATTATGGGCTGCGGTATGGTAGACCCGAATGTGCTCGACAACTGCGGGATAGATTCCAAAGAATACTCGGGCTTTGCCTTCGGCATGGGAATCGACCGGATTGCCCTGCTGCTTTACCAAATTCCGGATATCCGCCTGCTGAGCGAAAACGACATCCGCTTTTTAAAGCAATTTAAAAGCGTGCGCTAACCTCAGCGCAGGGGAAAACCTTTGGCAGCCCACCAGGGATGCACCTCGATGACGAGCCTGCCGGCCCTGACAGAGGGGTCCAGGCTGGCCAGGCTGTCGGCCATGGCCAGGGTAGGCACGTTGTAGATGGTTATTCCCCTTATTTCACCGTCATCCCCAAAGGGTCCGGAAATATCGGCATAGCCTTCGGCATACATCCGCCCCAGATGGGCCAGGTGCAATGCCTGCAGGCTGTCGGCTTCCTGCTTGCTCTGCGACCGTACCGGACCGCTTTTAAGGAACGCAATAAAGTATTGTTGCATCAAAATGGTGTCGCCGGTTTGATCGTCAACATAATCGAACAATTCATATCCTTTGGCGCTGAGCCGCTCGCGCATAGCTGCCGAGGTTTCTTCCTGGGCCGCAGCCGGGAGGGCTGACTCACCGGCGCCCGAACCGGTTTTGGACGACTGACTGCAGCCCATGGACCAGGCCAGCAGCATAACGGGCAGGTAACGAAGTTTCAGGTATCCCATTGGCTGTATGGTTTTAAACTGAGCTGCGAATTGTAATAGGCCGGCTGCCCGGTCACTTCCTGGCCCAGCCAGGCCGGTTTCTCAAAGGCCTCCTTCAGGTTTTTCAGCTCTACCTCGGCCAGTACGAGCCCCTCGTTTTCATCCAGGAATTCATCGACCTCGAACAGGTGTTCGCCCACCGGAACGTGGTACCGCCTTTTGCGGATCACGCCGGGCTTGCAGAGTTTGAAAAGTTCCTCGGCATCCTTTACCGGGATGGGGTACTCCCATTCCCGGCGGGTGGTGCCCCCGGAATGGGATTTTCCCTTTATGGTAATCCAGGCCTCCTTACCCATACGGCGAATGCGTACGGTGCGCACCGGGTCGGTGTTCAGGAAGCCCTGCATGATTTCGGTCTGGGTACTGGCAGCCTCGCGGTATGAGGTATCTTTTACCAGGAATTTACGCTCGATTTCTATCATGTGGCCATTGTGAGCTAAGGGGGTCCCTGAGCTGACAACCAGCGGGGAACCGGGCGCCTAAATATACCTAAATTTGCGTATGCCGGCCGATGGAATCCTACGTAAGATCATCCATGTAGACATGGACGCCTTTTTTGCCTCCGTGGAGCAGCTCGACAACCCGGAGCTGAGAGGCAAACCCCTTGCCGTTGGCGGGGCAGGCAAAAGGGGAGTGGTGGCCGCGGCCAGCTACGAGGCCCGAAAATTCGGGGTGCGATCTGCCATGACCGGGGCCCTTGCCCGGCAGAAGTGCCCGGAGCTCCTGTTTGTGAAGCCAAGATTCGAAAGGTACCGCGAGTTGTCGCACCAGATTCGGGCCATCTTCAGGGAATATACCGACCTGGTAGAGCCCCTCTCCCTCGATGAAGCCTACCTCGACGTTACCGAGAACAAGAAAGGCATGCCGTCTGCCACCCTTATAGCCCGCGAAATCAGGCAGCGTATCTACGAGCAAACCGGACTCACGGCATCGGCCGGTATTTCGGTAAATAAATTCGTGGCCAAGATCGCCAGTGACGCAAACAAGCCAAACGGGCAGAAAACCGTGCCCCCCGAAGCGGTAGAGGCATTTCTGCTCGACCTCGACATTCGGAAATTTTACGGGGTGGGAAAAGTGACGGCCGAAAAGATGAACCGGCTGGGTATTTTCACAGGGGCCGACCTGAAGGGGAAATCAGAAGAATTTCTGCGGGCCGAGTTTGGCAAGAGCGGCACCCATTTTTACGAGGTAGTACGCGGCAGGCACCACAGCCCGGTGCAACCCAGCCGCATCGCCAAATCGGTCGGGGCAGAACATACCTTTGCCGAAAACCTGAGCAGTGAAGTGTTTATGCTCGAAAAACTGGCTGGGATAGCAGCCGAATTGGAACGGCGCCTGGCCCCCAGGCAGCGGGCCGGCAGAACCGTGACCCTGAAGATCCGCTACAGCGATTTCAGCCTGCACACCCGCAGCAAAACGCTTCCGCTTTTCATCCGCTCGGCAGACCTGCTCCTTGAAACGGCTAAAGAGCTGCTCTACCAGGAGCCGCTACAGAACTCCGTGCGCCTGTTGGGGATTTCCATCTCGAACCTCAATACCGACCCTGAGGGCCGAACTGATACAAGTTCCGGGCCCGAAACCGTATCGGTACAACTTCGGTTCGACTTTTAAGCCCGCCTAACCGCAGGGGTCAGGCGCAACTCGCATCGATCTGGGTAACCCGCAGGGTGTTGACCATGCCCTTGTCCTTGATGGGCATGGCCGCGAGGCTGATAAGCATGTCGCCAACTTCCAGGTATCCTTTCTGGCAGGCGATGTGGTTCACGTCGTCAATGGTCTCGTCGGTAGACACGAAGCGGTCGTAATAAAAGGCCTTAACCCCCCAGAGCAGGTTCAGCTGCGAGAGGATAGCCCGGTTGGAGGTAAACACCAAAATGTGCGCGCTGGGCCGCCAGGCCGAAATCTGGAAGGCCGTATAACCGCTATTGGTAAGTGTTGAAATGGCCTTGGCCTTAATCTCATTGGCCATGATGGCAGCGTGGTAACACACCGATTTGGTGATGTATCGTTTGGTGCGGATGGTAGGCGGGTCGTGGGGCACTTTGATCAGGTCTGAGCTTTCCACGGCTTTCAGGATGCTGGCCATCCGTTTGATTACCTGAACCGGGTAATTCCCCACAGAGGTCTCTCCTGAGAGCATAACGGCATCGGCCCCATCCATAACGGAGTTGGCCACATCGTTTACCTCGGCCCGCGTAGGGGTCAGGCTGGTGATCATGGTCTCCATCATCTGGGTGGCGATAATTACGGGGATCCGGGCCTTCTTGGCACGGAGTACCAACCGTTTCTGGATCAGGGGCACCTCTTCGGCCGGCACTTCCACCCCGAGGTCTCCGCGAGCCACCATCAGTCCGTCGCAATACGCCACAATCTTGTCGATGTTCTCTACGGCTTCCGGTTTTTCGATCTTGGCCACGATCGGGATTTTGTGCTCGGCGTGTTTTTCGATGATTTGCTGCAGATCAATCAGGTCCTGGCTATGCCGAACAAAGGAGAGCGCAATCCAATCTACCTTCTGGGAAATCGCAAAGATGGCATCTTTGATGTCTTTCTCGGTAAGGGCCGGCAAAGAGATGTTGGTATTGGGCAGGTTCACCCCTTTTTTCGATTTCAGGGGGCCGCCCTGTACCACCCTGGCTTTGACCTGGTCTTTCCCGTTGGTCTCCAGTATTTCGAAAATCAGCTTCCCGTCGTCAAGCAAAATACGCTCGCCGGGGTTCACGTCTTTCGGGAAATTCTTGTAATTCATGTAAACGGCCTCAGCCGTGCCCTCAAAGGGTTTGCCTGTCTTGAAGAGAATCTCGTCTCCCGGGGCCACCACCACTTCCCCAGACATCACTCCTACGCGCAGCTTGGGACCTTGCAGGTCGGCCAATATGGCGGTGTAAACGCCCATTTCTTCATTGAGGTCGCGAATGGTTTGGATGCGCGCTGCCACGTCCTCGTAATCGGCATGGGAAAAATTCACCCTGAATACGTCGACACCCGCTTCAATCATGTCGCGGAGCACTTGGCGCTCGCTTGTGGCTGGTCCTAAAGTGGCTACTATTTTTGTCTTTTTCTGGCTTGGCATAGGGGTTTAGTAAATAAGGTTGTGTTTGGATTTCAATCCGGAGGCATCCAGTCGGTACGCGGTAACCAGCCTCGGAATCGAAAGCAGTTTGCCGAGCAGCCCGTCGGGGTCTTCCTCGCCTTCCACCTTCAGGAAATAATCGACTTCCTTCTTTTCGGGGATCAGGTAGCGGCGCACTTCCGAAGGCTGATCTGAGAAAAGGCCTGCTTCGGTGCCTGCTCCCAGGCTCCACCCGGCATTGCGGAAAAGGGTCCATTCCTGAAAGGCAACTTCGTCTTTCCAATGGAATATGGGAAAACAGGCAGACGAGCCCAGTTCCAGGTCTTCCCGGTCCCGACACAGGTTAATGCCGCATAAAGCATTGAGCGAATACGCCAGGCTGTGGTCTTCAGACTGGCAGTGAATGGCAAACAAGTCGAAGGAAGCCTCGTCTAACAGCTCTTCCCAAATATGGTGTATGGCGCCCATTTCGGTTTAAACGAATGGTAAATATACAGGTTCTGCCCGAATCCACCTAGCCATCCCGAAGCCCCATCGAGATGGGGGGCCGTGCAGCGGAAAGCAGGTTTCCAGGGCTTTTCAGCTTTTCATTTTATTTTGCAATGCGAAAAAGGCACGCTTCGACGCCTTTTCCTCGGCCTTTTTCTTGGAGGTAGCACGCGCCTTGGCCAGGATGCGCCCTTCAATCCGGAGCTTTACCGCGAAATGCTTCACCGGGTCTTTCCCGGTATCTTCGTACACTTCAAATTGGAATTCCTTTTTCTGCTTCTGACACCACTCGATTACCAGGCTCTTGTAACTGATAACCTGTCCTTCGAGCTGCTCGATGTCTACATAGGGCTCTATAACCCTACTGTTGATGAACTTTTCGCAATAATCGTACCCCCGGTCAAGGTAAATGGCCCCTACCAGGGCTTCGAAGACATTGCCGTAAATGTTCTCCCCGAAATGTGATTTGGGTATCCGGCTTTCCACGTGCCGGAGCAAGTCCAAATCTTTGCCCAATTCGTTCAGGTGCTTGCGGCTTACGATTTTCGACCGCATTTTGGTGAGGTAGCCCTCGTCTCCGGCCGGAACTTCCTTGTACAGGTGTTTCGAGATTATGGTCCCCAGCATGGAGTCGCCCAGAAATTCGAGGCGTTCGTAATTCATGGGGTTCCCCTTCTTGTCTTTCTGATTGGCTGAGCGGTGCAAGAAGGCACGCTTGTAAATTTCAAGCTTTTTGGGTTTAAACCCGAGAATTTTAGAGATCCCCAAAAAAAAATCCCCATCCTCTTTGGAATGGGAATTGAATATATTTCCAGGGAATGTCATACGGGGTTTAACTTATTTTCTTAAAAAGGACGCAGGCGTTGTGGCCTCCAAATCCGAAGGTGTTGCTCATTGCCACCCGCACATCCCGTTTTTGTGCTTTGTTGAGTGTCAGGTTGAGCCTCGGATCGATGTTTTCATCTACCACCGAATGGTTGATGGTGGGCGGAACCATGCTGTGCTGCATCGCCAGAATCGAGGCGATGGCTTCAATGGCCCCGGCCGCTCCCAGCAGGTGGCCAGTCATTGATTTGGTGGAATTGATATTGATGTCGTGAGCGTGGTCGCCAAAAACATGCGAAATGGCCTTAAGCTCAGCCACGTCACCCAGGGGCGTGGAGGTGCCATGGGTATTTATGGCGTCGACTTCATCGGGGGTTACCCCGGCGTCTTTAAGGCAGTTTTCCATAACGCGCACCACCCCGATACCATCAGGATGGGGGGCTGTCATGTGGTAGGCATCGCTTGAAAGGCCTCCACCGGCCACTTCGGCGTATATTTTAGCGCCACGTGCCTTGGCGTGCTCGTATTCTTCTAAAATCAGGGCGCCTGCACCCTCCCCCAGCACAAAGCCATCGCGGGTGGCGTCGAACGGACGCGAAGCTGTTTCGGGGCTTTCGTTGCGGGTTGACAGGGCGTGCATGGCATTAAAACCACCCATTCCGGCAATGGTTACCGCTGCCTCGCTGCCACCGGTCACAACCACGTCGCAATAGCCCAGGCGGATGTAATTCAACGCATCGATAATCGCATTGGCAGAACTGGCACAGGCCGAGACCGTGGTGTAGTTGGGGCCCATGAACCCGTGCTTGATCGAGATGTTCCCCGGGGCGATATCGGCTATCATCTTGGGTATGAAGAAGGGATTGAAGCGCGGGGTTCCGTCGCCTTCCGCATAACTCAGAACTTCTTGCTGAAAGGTCTCCAGCCCGCCAATGCCGGCCCCCCAGATAACGCCCACCCTGAACTTGTCGAGGTGTTCGAGCTCCAGGCCTGCGTCGGCAATGGCCTCATCGGAAGAAACCAGGGCGTATTGGGCGAAACGGTCAAGTTTGCGCACCTCTTTCCGGTCGAAAAAAGCCAGCGGATCGTACCCTTTGAGTTCGCAAGCGAACTTGGTCTTGAATTTCTCCGTATCGAAATAGGTGATGGGAGCACAACCGCTCTTGCCATTTTTCAGGCCTTCCCAGTAAGCTTCAATATTATTTCCTATGGGAGTTAGGGCGCCGAGTCCCGTAACAACAACTCGTTTTAACTGCATGCAACGATTCTATTGGAAGGAGAATTTTCCCAAGCGTAAATTAAAAAAAATTATCCATGCAGAGTGTTTACCGCATGGATAATTTACTTTCTGGTATTAGGACAGCATGTAATTACTTGGCCTCCTCGATATAGCTTATCGCTTGGCCAACAGTTGCAATATTTTCTGCCTGATCGTCCGGGATTTGGATGTCAAATTCCTTTTCGAATTCCATGATCAGTTCAACCGTATCCAGGGAATCAGCGCCCAGGTCGTTTGTAAAGCTCGCCTCAGGAACCACTTCATTTTCGTCTACACCCAGCTTATCAACAATGATCGCTTTTACACGTGATGCAATGTCCGACATATTGTTTGGTTTTAAATTTAAATTGTTGGCAAAAATAAAAAACTTTAGATTAAAACCAGCAATTCCCGACAAAATGTACTCGAAATAACCTCTTTGTACTACATCTATACTACTTTTGCCTACCTAGCAAACGGTTTCCCATGCAGCAGCACCCTGCCAAAAACCTGATTCTATTTGCCTCAGGTTCTGGATCTAATGTTGAAAATATTGCCCGATATTTCGATGCCGATTCGCGGGTTCGCATCCGCGGGGTATTCTGCAACAATCCGAAGGCGGGTGTTATCGAACGCTGCCAGCGGCTCGGATTGCCCCTCTACTGTTTTAACCGGGTGGCCTTCGAAGACCCGGAGGGGTTGCAAATCCTGCTGAAAAGCCTGAAACCCGACCTCCTGGTTTTGGCCGGTTTTCTGTGGAAGGTGCCCGAACACCTGGTGGCCGCCTTTCCCCGGCAAATCGTAAATATCCACCCGGCCCTGCTGCCCGGGTACGGCGGAAAAGGCATGTACGGCATGCATGTGCACAGGGCCGTTGTAGCCGCAGGTGAAAAGGAATCGGGCATTACCATTCATTATGTTAACGAGGCCTACGACGAAGGGGCCGTCGTCTTTCAGGCGCGGGTGGCCCTGGAAGGATCGGAAACCCCCGAAGATGTGGCGGCCATGGTGCATGCCCTCGAATACGAACACTATCCGCCGGTTATCGCTTCGCTCTTATTCCCCGAATATGGCTGAGAAAAACCGGTTCTATGTGGTCTGGCAAGGCAAAAAGCCCGGTGTTTACAAAGGCTGGGATGCCTGTAAGCGGCAGATCGAAGGGTTTCCGGGAGCCCAGTACATGGGCTTCACCACTGCCGAGGCGGCCGAAAAGGCCTTCGGGTCGAGCTATTTCTCTGCCGTTGCCCACAAGAAGAAAAGCCGTGAAAAGCACGCCGGGGCCCTGGCCAAAAAAATAGGCCCTCCCAACCTGCATTCCATAGCCGTAGACGCAGCCTCGAGCGGCAACCCGGGTAAAATGGAATACCAGGGGGTCGACACCCGAACCGGGAAGCGCCTGTTTCACCAGGGGCCCTTTGAAGAGGGCACCAACAACATTGGGGAATTCCTTGCCATAGTCCACGGCCTGGCCTTTTTGAAAAAAAACCAGAGCGACCGCCTCATCTATTCCGACTCGCGCATCGCCATCGGTTGGGTGCAGAAAAAGTACTGCAATACCAAACTCGCCGAAACCGAGGCCAACAAACCGCTCTTTGAAATGATAGGGAGGGCCGAAGCCTGGCTGCAGACCCATGCTTATGCCACCCGGATCGTCAAATGGGAGACCAAGGCGTGGGGTGAGATCCCGGCAGACTTCGGGCGGAAATAAGTGGCAGATTCCAGGAAGCGCACCCCGGGTGTCGTCGTACAAAAACGTATATTTGCAGCAAATTTCAGGACCCCATGGGGAAATTATTGATTGTGGGCACCGTCGCCTTCGACGCTATCGAAACCCCTTTCGGGAAAACCGATAAGGTCTTGGGTGGGGCGGCTACCTTTATTGGCTTGGCCGCCTCCTACTTCAAAACAGATGCGGCCATTGTCTCAGTGGTAGGCGGCGACTTCCCGGACTCGTACCTCGAACTGTTCCGCGACAAGGGCATCGATATTTCAGGCCTGGAAGTGGTGGGGGGCGCGAAAACCTTTTACTGGAAAGGACGCTACCACAACGACCTGAACCGCCGCGACACCCTGGCTACCGAATTGAATGTGCTGGCTGATTTCAAACCCGTTGTGCCAAAGGGGTACCGCGATGCCGACCTGCTGATGCTCGGGAACCTGCACCCTGAAATCCAACTCGATGTAATCCGTCAAATGGAGAAGCGTCCAAAGCTCATTGTGCTCGACACCATGAACTACTGGATGAACCACACCTGGGACACCCTGATGGAGGTAATCAGGGAGATTGACGTAATCGTGATAAACGACGAGGAAGCGCGTCAATTGAGCGGGCAGTACTCCCTGGTGAAGGCAGCCTCCATGATCGGCGCCATGGGCCCCGATTACGTGGTGATCAAAAAAGGGGAAAACGGGGCCCTGCTCTTCCACGGAGACCGCATCTTTTTTGCCCCGGCCCTCCCGCTGGAAGATATATTCGACCCCACCGGGGCAGGAGACTCCTTCGCAGGTGGCTTTACGGGCTACCTGGCAGAAACCGAAAACATCTCCTTCAGCAATCTGAAAAACGCCGTGATACACGGTTCGAACCTCGCCTCCTTTAGCGTGGAACGTTTCGGCACCGAACGGTTGCTTGACCTTAAACAGCCTGAGATAAATGCCCGGCTGGAGCAATTCAGAGAATTGACCCAGTTCGACATTGAAATGAAATAACGCCCGTCTAAAGGGCTTTTTTTAATTTTGCCGGTATGAGCGATGCTATCAAACACGAGTGCGGAATCTCCCTCATTCGACTTCGGAAACCCCTGGAATACTACCAGCAAAAATACGGCTCGGCCTTCTACGGGGTAAACAAGTTGTACCTGATGATGGAGAAACAGCACAACCGGGGTCAGGACGGAGCCGGTTTCGCCAGCATCAAGATCGACATGAAACCGGGCGAGCGCTACATGAGCCGGGTGCGCTCCATCGAATCCCAACCTATTCAGGACATCTTCGACCGCATTAACGACCGTATCAATTCAGCCCTGAAAGAACACCCCGACCAAGTGGGCAACGTGGCCTGGCAAAAACGCAATATCCCCTATGTGGGCGAATTGCTCCTGGGCCATGTACGGTACGGCACCTTTGGGAAGAACAGCATTGAAAACGTGCACCCCTTCCTGCGGCAGAACAACTGGATGCACCGCAACCTGATCGTGGCCGGAAACTTCAACATGACCAATGTTAAAGAGCTGTTCGAAAACCTGGTACACCTCGGCCAGCACCCCAAGGAAATGGCAGACACGGTTACCGTCATGGAGAAGATCGGGCATTTTCTGGACGACGCCGTGGCCAAGCTCTACAAAGACATCAAAAAGGAAGGATTCAATAAACAGGAGGCCTCTCCGCTGATAGCCGAAAGAATCAACGTCGCCAAGATTCTAAGGAGGTCGTCCAAAAACTGGGACGGCGGATACGCCATGGCTGGTTTGCTCGGCCACGGCGATGCCTTTGTGCTGAGAGACCCGAACGGCATAAGGCCGGCCTATTATTACAAAGACGAAGAAGTGGTGGTGGTTGCTTCTGAAAGGCCTGCCATACAGACCGTATTCAACACCTCTTTTGACTCGGTACAGGAATTGCCCCCGGGGCATGCCATTATCATCAAGAAAAACGGGGACGTCCGCATTAAAAAGATCCAGGAGCCCGGTGAACGCAAGGCCTGTTCCTTCGAGCGGATCTATTTTTCGCGCGGTAACGACCAGGAAATCTACCTGGAGCGGAAAGAATTGGGGCGCCTGCTGTTTCCACAGATCCTGGAGGCGATAGACCACAACATCAAGGATACCGTTTTTTCATATATCCCGAACACGGCCGAGACCTCCTTCCTGGGCATGCTTCGCGAGGCGCAAAATTACCTCAATGCCAAAAAAGGGGAGCAGATTCTCGCTCTGGGCAGCAATCCCGACCCGGAAGAATTGCAATCGATCCTCGAGGTGCGCCCGCGTATTGAGAAGGTCGCCATCAAAGACGCCAAACTGCGCACCTTTATTACGCAAGACAGCAGCCGGGACGATCTGGTGGCCCACGTTTACGACATCTCCTACGGGTCGGTTAACCAGGGAGACTACCTGGCCATAATCGACGACAGCATTGTGCGGGGCACAACCCTCAAAAAGAGCATCCTGCGCATTCTGGACCGTTTGCATCCCAAAAAGATCATCGTCATTTCCTCAGCCCCCCAGATCAGGTACCCCGATTGCTATGGCATAGACATGGCCAAGCTCGAAGACTTTATCGCCTTCAGGGCGGCCCTGGCCCTGCACCGCGAACGCGGCACCACCGACCTGGTTGACCAGATATATGATAAATGCAAGGCGCAGCTCGCCCGACCCGACGAACCGGCGGTAAACCATGTAAAAGCCTTCTATGCGCCCTTCACGGCCCATGAAATCTCCCTTAAAATTGCCGAACTCCTGGCCCCGCCAGATATCCGTTCTGAAGTCGTTATCCTGTATCAGACTATAGAAAACCTCCACCAGGCCTGCCCGAAAAATTTGGGTGACTGGTACTTTACCGGCAACTATCCCACCGTTGGTGGCATGCGGGTGGTAAACCAGGCATTCGTGAACTTTTACGAGGGAAAAAACGAAAGGGCCTACTGAGCAAAAATTCGATGAACTACGCAAAAAGATGCGTTTTGTCGATAATATGTGTATTTCGTCGGATTTATCCGTTTGCGGCCGGGAACCCTGCTACTTTAGTTTCTGCCATAGCATAAGTAGGTTAAGTTCATGGTAAGATTTGGGGCAAAAAAGGTGGAGTTTTCTCCACCTTTTTTATTTTCCGGCCTTTTCTGCCCCCCTTACAGCATCCTTTCCCCTCCCTTTGTAGGAAGTTCTGCCCAACCGCGCATTTCAACGGAATTTATCGACGTTTATCCAAATGCTTTTGTCCTTTCCAAGTGCCCCTGTACTTTTGGAAGACCATAGCATAAGTAGGTTAAGTTCATGGTAAGATTTGGGGAAAAGGCAAGGTGCAAACCTTGCCTTTTTATTTGTTGCCTGACGGGCTGCAAGGGCAGGCAAATCAGACCGCTTTTAAAACTCCCTTTCCGAAAAAGTGGCAAAAATCCTTTGTTATTTCTCACAAACCCAGTAATTTGGTCGTGCCATAGCATAAGTAGGTTAAGTTTATGGTAAGATTTGGGATGAAAAGGGCAGAGGTTTCTCTGCCCTTTTCTATTGAATACCAGGCATAAAAAAACCCGGCCAGTTGGCCGGGTTTTTTTTTAAGGCTAGTGCAGCCTATTTATGTGCTTCGTATTCCGCGGCTACTTTTTCCCAATTTATAACATTGTAAAAAGCGTCGATGTAATCTGGCCTGCGATTCTGGTAGTGCAGGTAATAGGCGTGCTCCCATACATCAAGGCCAAGGATAGGATACCCGCCGCAGCCGATGCCCGGCATGAGCGTATTGTCCTGGTTGGCCGTAGAGCAGATTTCAACTTTTCCACCTGGGTGAACGCATAACCAGGCCCATCCAGACCCAAAGCGGCTGGCGGCCGCATTGCTGAATGCTTCCCGGAACCCGGCATAGGATCCGAATTTGCCTTTGATGGCTGCGGCCAGATTGCCTGCAGGCTCTCCTCCCCCTTTGGGAGACATGGCTTCCCAGAACAGGCAGTGGTTGTAATACCCGCCTCCGTTGTTTCTCAAGGCGGCATTGTTCATGTCCATCCCTTT
>JBNKGM010000004.1:0-99296 GCA_050289825.1 Robiginitalea sp. | reverse complement strand
TATGAAAGGTTTCATCTTTGACCTGGACGGTGTAATTGTAGACACCGCGAAATACCATTACTTCGCCTGGAAACACCTGGCAGACCAATTGGGCATTGCCTTTACCGAAGAAGATAACGAACGCTTCAAAGGGGTAAGCCGCAAGCGCTGCCTGGAAATATTACTCGAAATGGGCGGCATGCAGGTTTCGCAACAGCAATTCGACGCCTGGCTGCTCGAAAAGAACGAGGATTACCTCCATTACATTGCCCGGATGGATGCGTCCGAGATATTGCCCGATGTGCCCAAAGTACTGAAACACCTGAAGGAGCAAGGTGTGCCCATGGCCCTCGGCTCGGCCAGCAAGAATGCGGTGCCCATCCTTGAAAAGGTGGGTCTTAGTTCGTACTTTAAGGCCGTGATTGACGGGAATAAAGTCGTAAAGGCCAAGCCCGACCCGCAGGTTTTTCTGCTGGCCGCGGAATGCCTCGGGTTGGCACCGCACGAGTGTGTGGTGTTCGAAGATGCCCAGGCGGGCATTGAAGCAGCCAATGCGGCAGGTATGTTCAGTATTGGCATCGGCCAGGCCGAGGTCCTTTCGGAGGCCAGGAAAGTATTCGGCGACTTTACGGAAATCGAACTCAGTTTTATCGACAGGCTCCTCAAAACGGAGCACTAAACAAATCCAAATACAGAAAATGAACCAGGATTACATCATCCCCAACGAGTGGTCGATCCTAGAAGAGGGATACGACCCCGCACGCATTAAATCGTCTGAAAGCTTGTTCAGCCTGGGCAACGGCGCCATGGGTCAGCGCACGAATTTCGAAGAGCGCTATACCGGCCCTACTTTTCAGGGCAGTTATATAGGGGGCGTATACTACCCCGACAAAACCCGGGTTGGCTGGTGGAAAAACGGCTACCCTGAATATTTTGCCAAAGTGATTAACGCCCCGAACTGGATCGGTATAGATGTAGCCGTGAACGGGGAGCCCCTCGACCTGAATACCTGTAAAGAGGTGCGCAAGTTCAGGCGTGAACTGAATATGAAGGAAGGCTGGTACCGGCGCACGTTTGAGGCGGTGCTGCCCAACGGGGCTAAAGTGGCGGTAGAGGCCACCCGATTTTTGTCAATGGAATTGGACGAATTGGGTGCCATCAGGTATGCAATTACCCCTCAGGGGGCTGCTGCCACCCTGGAATTGGAGCCCTATGTAGACAGTGGTATCCACAACGAAGATACCAACTGGGACGACCCTTTCTGGGAGACCACCGCGGTAGAGGGTGCAGGCTCCCGGGCCTACATCGAGGCCCGCACCCTGAAGACCCATTTCCATACCTGCACTTTTATGGATTCGCGCCTGGAACTCAACGGGGAGGCCATAAACCCGGAGGGTGAAAACCGGGGCGAAGGGAAGCGAATCGGGCAGGGTTACCGCGTGGAGGTGCCTGCCGGACAGACCCTGGTGCTCTTCAAATACGGGGGGTACACCACAGACCGCAACCACCCCAAAGACGGGCTGCGGAAGGCGGCCGACCGGGTGCTTGACAAAGCCCTGGCGGCAGGGTTCGACACCCTGCTGAAGGCGCAGGCCGATGCCTGGGCCCGGGTTTGGGAAATGAGCGACATCACCATCGAAGGCGACGTAAAGGCCCAGCAGGGCATCCGGTTCAACATCTACCACCTGAACCAGACCTATACGGGGCGCGATTCGAGGCTCAATATCGGCCCGAAAGGCTTTACGGGCGAAAAATACGGGGGCAGCACCTATTGGGACACCGAGGCGTATTGCATCCCCTTCTATATGGCCACCAAAGACCAGCACGTGGCCCGCAACCTGCTCAAGTACCGCTACAACCAATTGGACAAAGCCATTGCGAATGCAGCGAAACTGGGCTTTACCGGAGGGGCGGCCCTGTACCCGATGGTGACCATGAACGGGGAGGAGTGCCACAACGAATGGGAGATAACCTTTGAGGAGATTCACCGCAACGGCGCCATCGCTTTTGCCATCTTCAACTACTACCGCTACACGGGCGACTACAGCTACATTCCCGAGATGGGGCTTGAAGTGCTTATCGGCATCGCCCGGTTCTGGAGCCAGCGGGCCTCGTTCTCGGAGCAAAAGCAGCAATACGTTATTTTGGGCGTAACGGGCCCCAACGAATACGAGAACAACGTTAACAACAACTGGTATACCAATTACATGGCACGCTGGTGCATACGGTACTGCCTGGAGCAACTTACCAAGGTAAAGGAGGGCTATCCCGATGACTTCGATCGTATTATCGGCCTTACGCGCCTGACCGACCGCGAACGGGATGGTTGGAAGAAAGTGGCAGAAAACATGTACCTACCCTATAGCGAAAAGCACCAGGTGTACCTGCAGCAAGACGGTTTCCTGGACAAGGAACTCATCCCGGTGGCCAAGCTCGACCGCAAACACCGCCCCCTTAACCAGAAATGGAGCTGGGACCGCATCCTCAGGTCGCCCTATATCAAGCAGGCCGATACCCTGCAGGGCTTCTACTTTTTCGAAGACCAGTTCGGCGTGGAAGAGCTCGAACGACACTTTGACTTCTACGAGCCCTTTACGGTGCACGAGTCTTCGCTTTCCCCTTGCGTACATGCCATTCAGGCGGCCAAACTCGACCGGATGGACCAGGCCTATGCCTTTTATCTGCGTACCTCCCGCCTCGATCTTGACGATTACAACAAGGAGGTACACGAAGGCCTGCACATTACCTCCATGGCCGGCACCTGGATGAGCATCGTGGAAGGGTTCGGCGGCATGCGCATGCGCGACGACAAGCTCACCTTCAGCCCCCGCATTCCCAAAGAGTGGAAGTCGTACTCCTTCAAGATCAATTTCCGCCACCGTATCCTGAAAGTAACGGTGACCGCGAAGGGATGTTCCTTTGAACTGGAGGGCAAGGAAGACATGTCTGTCAGGGTGTTTGACAAGCGGGTGGTAATTAGCCCCGGAAGTACCACGCATGCGTGAGTTCCCGGGGGGCTGGGGGCTGTTTCGCCGCACGCTGGCGGTATTAATCGCACTGGGGATGATGCAGATGCCGAATGCACTGGAAGCGCAGTTACGGGTTGAACCCCCCGGGTGGTGGACCGGCATGCGCGAAAGTGCCCTGCAGCTGATGGTCTACGGGGAAGCGATCGGGAGCTGTGAAGTGGCCCTTGACTATCCCGGGGTGAGCCTGGTGCAGGTTCACCGCGCAGACAGCCCGTCTTACCTCTTTATCGATCTCGAAATAGGGGCCGATGCCCCGCCCGGCACACTCGAAATTACCCTCGCCAGCCCTGGCCGACCCCAACGGTCGGTGTCGTTTTCGCTCCAGGCCCGAAGCCGGCCTGCGGGCCACTTCACGGGCTTTGGCCCTGCCGATGTGGTGTACCTGATTACCCCCGACCGGTTTGCCAACGGGGACTCCTCAAACGACAGCATTCCCGGCATGCGCGAAACCCGGGTCGACCGCACCGACGACTACGCCCGCCACGGGGGCGACATCAGGGGCATGATCGACCACCTCGACTACCTGGCCGACCTGGGCGTCACCGCCCTCTGGCCCAGCCCCTTGCTGACCAACGATATGCCCCGCCAATCGTATCACGGGTATGCCATTACCGATTACTACGAGGTAGATCCCCGCTTCGGCACCCTGGGGGCCTATGTGGAACTGGCTGAGGCCGCCCGCCAAAGGGGGATCAAGCTGATTATGGACCAGGTGGTGAACCACTGCGGGTTGTACCACTGGTGGATGGCCGACCTGCCCTTTGCAGACTGGGTAAACATGCAGGAAGCTTTCGAGGCCGGAACCCCAGTGCCCAACACCAACCACCGCCGCACCGTAAACCAGGACCCTTACGCGGCTGCGGCCGACCGGAAACTGATGAATGAAGGGTGGTTCGTTCCCTCGATGCCCGACCTGAACCAGGCCAACCCCTTCCTGGGGCGCTACCTGATCCAGAACAGCATCTGGTGGATTGAAACCCTGGGCCTGGGCGGCATTCGGCAAGATACCTACCCCTATGCCGACAAGGCCTTTACGGCGGCCTGGGCCGGGGCCATAATGCGCGAATACCCCGAGTTCAGCATCGTGGGCGAAGAGTGGTCGTACAACCCCCTTATTGTGGGGTACTGGCAAGACGGCGCCGGCAACCGCGACGGTTACCGCTCCCACCTGCGGGCCGCCATGGACTTTCCGCTTCAACGCACGCTAATCGACGCCCTGAAGGAGGACGAAGACTGGGGCAGCGGGCTGGTCAGGCTCTACGAGGCCCTGGCCAATGACTTTTATTACGCCAGCCCGCAGCACTTGCTGCTATTCGGAGACAACCACGACATGGACCGCCTGTATACCCAGCTGGGGGAATCGCCCGAAGCGGCCGAAATGGCCGTAGCCTTTTTGCTGACAGCCCCCCGCACGCCCCAACTGTATTACGGTACCGAAATCCTCATGCAGAATACGGCCAAACCCGGCGACCACGGGCTGATCCGAACCGATTTCCCGGGAGGCTGGGAGGGGAGCCCAAAAAATGCCTTTACCGGGGTTGGGCTCACAACCCCGGAACGCCGCATGCAGCAGACCCTGAGAAGCCTGTTGCGCTTCCGGAAAGCCAGCAAGGCCCTTACAGCCGGCAGTACCCGCCATTTTGCCCCGGAGAAGGGGGTATACCTCCTCGCCCGGACCGCCGGGGACGAAACGGTGGTGCTTTTGCTCAACAAGAATGAGCACCCGGTGACGCTCGACCTGGGCCGCTTTGCCGAACTGGGGTTGAAAGGGCGCACGTTTACCGATCTGATTGGCGGGGAACGCATCTCGTGGGGCGAATCGATACCTTTATCCCGAAAGGGAGCCTATGTATTAATCCCCGCCCAATAGGTATGCGAAACAAACAGTCTATTCCGGTTATTCTCTGTGCCTGCCTGCTTTTCTCGTGCGCGAACAGGTCGCAGCAGCCAGAGGCCAAACAAGAAGATCTCACTATGAAAACAGCACGGAAAGCGGTAGTTTACCAGGTTTTTACGCGCTTGTTCGGGAATACGAACACCACCAACGAACCCTGGGGCACCCTCGAAGAAAACGGGGTTGGCAAATTTGCGGACTTTACCCCGGAAGCCCTGGAAGCCATC
This sequence comes from Robiginitalea sp., assembly GCA_050289825.1. Lineage (GTDB taxonomy): Bacteria > Bacteroidota > Bacteroidia > Flavobacteriales > Flavobacteriaceae > Robiginitalea. Next base: position 94,167 of record JBNKGM010000004.1, on the reverse strand, counting down.
CGCGATTTGGGGGTAACCCACATCTGGTATACAGGGGTGCTGCACCACGCCATGGTAACCGACTACAGCGCTTTTGGCCTCCCCGCCGACGACCCGGATGTGGTGAAAGGCCGGGCCGGGTCGCCCTACGCGGTGAAAGATTACTACAATGTGAACCCCGACCTGGCCACCGATGTGGCCGCCCGACTCGAGGAGTTCCGGGCCCTGGTCGACCGTACCCACCTGGCCGGCATGAAGGTGCTCATAGACATTGTTCCCAACCATGTGGCCCGGCGTTACGAAGGGCTGTCTACCCCAACGGGCCTGAGACCTTTTGGCGCCGATGACGACACGAGCGCGGAATACCATCCCGACAATAACTTCTACTACCTGCCCGGGCAAGCCTTCCAGGTGCCGAACTGGCGGGACGGATACGCGCCCCTGGGCGGGGAAGCCCACCCCGAAGCCGATGGCCTGTTTGACGAGAACCCGGCCCGCTGGACCGGGAATGGTTCACGCCTGGCCCGGCCCGACATGAATGACTGGTATGAAACGGTAAAAGTCAACTACGGGGTAAGGCCCGATGGGGGAAATGATTTTGACGCCCTGCCCGACGCCTACGGGGAGCTCGATTTCAGGGCCCATCTGGAATTCTGGCAGGGGAAAAAGGTGCCTTCGTCCTGGATCAAGTTCCGCGACATAGCCCTCTATTGGTTAGACCAGGGGGTAGACGGTTTCCGGTACGATATGGCCGAGATGGTGCCCGTGGAATTTTGGAGCTACCTGAATGCACATATCAAGGCCCGCAACCCGGAGGCCTTTTTGCTGGCCGAGGTGTACAACCCCGCCCTTTACCGCGACTACATCCGGAAGGGGAAGATGGATTACCTCTATGACAAGGTCGAACTTTACGACAGCCTTAAACACATCATCAAGGGCTATGGCTGGACCGACCACATCCCCGTGGTGCAGCAGGGGCTGGCCGATATTGAGCACCATATGCTCCATTTCCTGGAAAACCACGACGAGCAGCGCATTGCCTCCCCCGAATTTGCCGGGGATGCCAGCCTGGCCAAACCTGCCATGGTGGTTTCTGCCACCCTGAGCACGGCGCCCACCCTGCTCTATTTCGGTCAGGAGGTGGGGGAACCCGGCGCCGAAGATGCCGGTTTCGGGAAGCCTTCTCGAACTTCTATTTTCGACTACGTGGGGGTGCCCCACCACCAGCGCTGGATGAACGGCGGGGCATTTGACGGGGGTGGGCTGAACCCGGACGAGGCCGGCTTGCGCGATTTTTACAGCCGCCTGCTCAACTTCACCATCTCGAGCGAAGCCCTGATGGGCGCGTACCGGGATATCCACTACCACAACAAGGCGCATACCCCCGGCTACGACCACCGGGTGTATTCGTTTGTGCGCTGGAAAGGGCAAGACAGACTGGTTATTGTTTCCAATTTTGATGCGGGCCGCTCCTATTCCCTCGACCTGAAAATTCCGGAAGAGATCCTGGCGGAGTGGGGCCTCGGGGCCGGTTCGTACCCTCTGCAGGAGCAATTGTACGGGACAGGCACCTTCAACCTCGAGGTGGCCGATGCGATGGGCAGCATTCAGGTGGAACTGGGCCCGCTCGAGTCGGTGATCCTGCGCCTTATCCCTTAAAGACAAAACCGGCCGCGAATTCCAGCGGCCGGTTGTCAATTTTTAAAAGCGATTCAGGCCGCTTTGGGGGCGGTGCGTTTGTAAACTAATGCAATAACGGCGCCAACGATCCCGTAAAAGACAATGTCTAAGGCTGCTTCTGTAAAGTGGCCGGTGGCGTCCATCATGTTGGAGGTTCCCATGTAGAGCAACCCGAGGCCGAGGCCGATCAGCAGGCCGATCCAGGCCCCGAATGTAAACCCTCCCCCTGCGGAGTGGTTGCCGTGGGCCCATGTGCCGTAAAGGCTGCTCATGGCAAAGGTCGCAACCAGGTTGCCAAGGAAAATATGGAGCATGTCCATATCTGCATCGGCCTTCATCAGGCTGGTGTTGGAATGGGCTTCAAAAAAACTCATGGTGGCCATTCCCCAAATTACATAGCCCAGCAGGAACATGACTACCGTTCCTGCCAGGGTGGCTAAAAGATTTTGTTTGTTGAACATAGTTGGGCTGTTTAATTGGTTAATAGTGAATTAAATATAAGAAATCTAATTAAGCGGTTGCCTTGCCGGTTCCTAAAATTGCTTCGGGCTCATCTGGCCGATAACTCAGGAATTGGTATTTTAGTCCGACAAAATGATGACATCATGCGAATCCTTGCAGGAATCCTACTTTTATGCGGTATGAGTGCGTGCAACAATTCGGGCGAAAAGCCCTTGATCATCGGTCATCGCGGGGCGATGGGCTACGAAATGGAAAACACCCTTTCTTCCGTGCAAAAGGCCCTGGAACTCGGGGTCGATATGATCGAGATAGACGTGTTTGAAATCGAGAGCGGGGAAATTGTAGTATTCCACGACGATACGGTAGACCGCCTGACCAACGGAGGGGGAAAAATTGAAGGGTACAATATTTTTGACCTGAAGCAGCTCACCCTCGACGGGGGGCACAAAATACCCATGTTGCAGGATGTTTTGGGGCTTATCAACCACAGGGTGCCCCTCAATATCGAATTGAAGGGGGCGGGCATGGCCGAGCGCGTACAAATGATCACTTCCTATTACAGCGAAAAGAAGGGCTGGTCGCCTGACCAATTCCTCATTTCGAGCTTTAACTGGGACGAGCTGCGCTCCTACCGCGCCCTTGATCCAAAGGCCCGCATCGCCGTACTCACCGAGGAAGACCCTGAAGAGGCCCTGGAGGTAGCCAGGGAGCTCGGGGCCGAAGCCATTAATCCGGCTTACGGCAAAATCACCCCGGAAAAAGCCCGGGCCATTCACGAGGCGGGCTTCAAAATCTACGTATGGACGGTGAATGAACCCAAGCAGTTCGAAGAGCTGAAAGCCATGGGGGTCGACGGGGTCTTCTCGAATTATCCCGATCGGATGCGTTAATGCTGGACCTGGTTGTAATCGGGGGAGGGGCGGCCGGATTCTACGGGGCCATCCACGTGGCGCGGCAGAAACCCGGAGCGCGTATTCTTATCCTGGAGCAGAACAAGGAAGTGCTTTCCAAAGTGAGGATCTCGGGAGGAGGCCGGTGCAACCTAACCCACCGCCCCCTGGAACCGAGGGAACTGGCCTCGCATTACCCGCGGGGCGGCCGGGAGTTGTTGGGGCCTTTCCACACCCACGCCAGCCGGGAAACCATGGCCTTCTTCGAAAACCTGGGGGTACCCCTGAAAACCGAAGCCGACGGGCGGGTTTTTCCGAAAAGCGATTCGTCCCAATCGGTAATCGATGCCCTGATGGGTGAAGCACAAAGGCTCGGAATACGGATACACACCTGCTGCCGTGTTACAGAAATTGAAGCGGGCCCGGCGCCCGCAAACGGCTGGGTTGTTCAAACGACTGAGAGCATCTACAACACCCGCTGTCTGTTGGTCTGCCCGGGCAGCAGCAACTCGATTTGGCGCATCCTGGGCAGGCTGGGGCATCGTATGGTGTCCCCGGTTCCGTCCCTGTTTACTTTCCGTACGGCAGACACCCGTTTGAATGGGCTGCAGGGCATCAGCGCCGAGGCCCACCTCGAAGTGCTGCCCCCGGGGCCAGGTGAGCAACCCGTAGCTGGGGTTAATTTCCGCAAAGCCCAGCGCAGTGGCCAATTGTTAGCCGAGGGGCCTGTTCTTATTACACATTGGGGACTAAGCGGCCCGGCTGTCCTCAGGTTGTCGGCCTGGGGAGCCCGGTATTTTGCTTCCTGCGGCTACAGGTTCAGGGTACGGGTAAACTGGCTGCCGGAATACCACCGGGGCGCCCTGAAGCCCTTTCTGACTTCGGTTCGGGATACAGACCCCAGGAAAACCGTTTGGCGCAGCCGCGCCATGCCCATTCCGGGGCGGTTGTGGACCAGGTTGGCCGAGGCGGCTGGTATTGGCCCCGAAGCCCGCTGGGCGGAAATCTCATCGGCAGGCCTGGAACGCCTCGTGGAACAACTCTCTGGAAGTGTGTTCCAAGTCGAGGGGAAGAGTACCTTCAAGGACGAATTTGTGACGGCAGGGGGCGTATCCCTCAAGGACGTCCATTTTAAATCGTTTGAAAGCAAGAAATGCCCGGGGCTATTTCTGGCGGGGGAGGTACTCGATATCGACGCCGTGACGGGCGGGTTCAATTTTCAGAATGCCTGGACAGGCTCATTCCTGGCGGCCGGGGGAATTGCCTCCCGCCTGCAATCTCAAGAAAGCGCCAGATAAAGGAATGCGGCTGCCGAGGCCCCGGCAACAGGCCCCACCACCGGCACCCAGCTGTATCCCCATTGGCTGCTGCCCTTCCCGTGCATCGGCACTAAAAAGTGGATAATGCGTGGCCCCAGGTCGCGGGCCGGATTAATGGCATAGCCCGTGGTACCCCCCAGGCTCAGGCCAATCCCCCAGACCAGCAAAGCCACGGGCAGGGCCCCCAGTGAGCCCAGGCCGATCACGGTCTGCTCCTCGCCCAGCGTGGCATCGGAGAAGTAAAGCACAGTAAATACGAGCACGAATGTTCCCAGCAGTTCTGCGAGGAGGTTCAGGGCCGGGTTCCGAATGGCCGGGGAGGTGCTGAACACCCCCAGTTGCAGGCCGGGGTCAGGGGTTCGGTTGAAATGGTCTTTGTACATGAGCCACACCGTAAAGGCTCCTGCTATGGCCCCTATTAACTGGGCGAGCAGGTAATGGGGCACCAGCTCCCATGAAAATTCGCCCGCAGCGGCCAGGCCTATGCTCACCGCCGGGTTGAGGTGTGCCCCGCTGTAGGGGGCGGCCACCACTACGCCTACATACACGGCCAGGGCCCATCCGGTGGTTATCACGATCCAGCCGCCATGCTGCCCTTTAGTACCTTCCAGAACTACATTGGCAACAACCCCGCATCCCATGAGGATGAGTAAAAAGGTGCCGATAATTTCCGCTGAAAATGCTGTCATTTCTCCATGTTTAAAAAGTGGTTATCCCGGATCGGACGACCAGGCCTCCAGGGCCCGGATAGCCCGGTACCAGCCCCTGATGCCTGCTTCGATGGAAGCCCGTTCGGAGGTTGGCACAAAGCGTTTGTCTGTTTGCCAGAGCGATTGCAGGTCTTCCAGGCCCTTCCAGAAGCCAACGGCCAGGCCTGCCAGGAAGGCTGCGCCCATTACGGTTGTTTCCACCACTACGGGCCGGACGGTTTCGGTGTTCAGTACGTCGGCCTGGAACTGCATGAGCAGGTTGTTGACGGTGGCCCCCCCGTCTACCCGTACTTCCCGGATGGGGATCCCCGAATCGGCCTCCATGGCTTTCAGAATGTCCATGGTCTGGTAGGCGATGGACTCCAGGGCCGCACGCGCCAGATGGGCGTCCGTAGTGCCCCGGGTCAGGCCAAAAACAGTGCCTCGCGCCCGTTGGTTCCAGTGGGGCGCCCCCAACCCGGCGAATGCCGGAATCAGGTAAACCCCTTCAGAGCCGGTCACGCTGGCGGCAAGGGCTTCGACTGCTGATGAATCGGCAATGATTTTAAGCCCGTCGCGGAGCCATTGTACCACGGCCCCGGCAATAAAAATGCTTCCTTCGAGCACATAGGTGGTTTCGCCTTTTATCTTCCACCCCACCGAGGTGAGCAGGTTATTTTGGGAAACGATGGGCTCCTTGCCGATGTTCATCAGCATAAAGCAGCCCGTCCCGTAAGTGTTCTTGACCATGCCGGAGGTGGTGCACATCTGCCCGAACAAGGCAGCCTGCTGGTCGCCGGCAATGCCCGCAATAGGTATGCCTTCCTTAAGGAATGCCTCGGAGGTAGCGCCGTAGCGCTCGCTCGATTCCCTGACCTCTGGCAGCATGCTTTCGGGGATGTCGAAAAGGGCCAGCAATTCCCGGTCCCAGTCGAGGGTGTGGATGTTGAAAAGCAGGGTGCGGGAGGCATTGGTTACATCGGTGATGTGCAGGGCCCCCGATGTCATGTTCCAAACAAGCCAGGTATCGATGGTGCCCATCAACAGGTCACCCTGGCGAGCTTTTTCGCGTGCCCCCGGCACCTGGTCGAGAATCCATTTCACCTTGGTTCCAGAGAAATAGGAATCGACCACCAGCCCGGTGCGTTCCCGCACCAGGCGCTCATAGCCCAGGCTTTTCAGTTCTTCACAAAAGTCTGCGGTGCGCTTGTCTTGCCAGACAATGGCGGGGTGGAGGGGTTTGCCGGTATGGCGGTCCCAGACCACCACGGTTTCGCGTTGGTTGGTTATGCCGATGGCTTTAATCTGGATGGGTCGCACCCCTTTGCGGGCCAGGGCTTCCGAAGCCATGCCCGACTGCACGGCCCAGATTTCCTCCGCATCGTGTTCTACCCACCCGGGCTGGGGAAAATACTGGGTGAATTCCTTCTGGGAGGTGGAGACGATCTGGCCCTTACGGTCGAAGAGCAGGGCCCGGCAACTGGTTGTTCCCTGGTCGAGGGCCAAAATGTATTCTTCCATGGGTTGGGTCGGGTTTTAGGGCTTGCCCATTGGGAGGCCAGGTTAATTGAGTTGGACGATTCGAAGGTTGAGCAGGCTGGCGAAAAGCACCCAAAGCAGGTAAGGCACCAGCAACCAGGCGGCGGTTCGACTCACCACCCGGAATGATCGGATGGTCAGGACAATCAGCACCAGCAACAGCCCAATTACCCAAAGGCCAGCTTCGGGGTTGCGCAGCCCGAAGAAAACGATACTCCAGCTGCCGTTTACCAGGAGCTGGCACCCAAAATAATAGAGGGCTGTCTTAACCCAGATATGGTGTAGCCCCCGGGCCCATACCAGCCCTGCGGCGACGCCCATACAGACGTACAGGGCGGTCCAAACCGGCCCGAACAACCAGTCTGGGGGTGTAAAGGCTGGTTTGGCCAGCCCCTGATACCAGCTCCCGACGGAACTCTGGGTGGCAAACCCCGACAAAGCCCCTATCAGGAGGCATACTGCAACCGAAATGGCAATGCGTTGGTAGGTTCGTTTTCGGGCCCTCATGGTCCTAATGTAGGAATTATTTAGATTATGAGCCGGCGGCAAGAAGGACTATCTTTGCCAAAAAACCGGCATGAATCTGGACCAATTCAAGTGCAAGACGGCGGTATCCCTGCCTGCGGAGGGATCGGTTTCGTGGCAGGCCCCCAGCAATATCGCCCTGGTAAAATACTGGGGCAAGACCGGCCTGCAGCTGCCCGCCAACCCTTCGGTCAGCTTTACGCTCGACGCCTGCCGTACCCGAACCGAGCTTCGGTACAGGAGGCTGACTGAACCGGCCGAATTCCCGTCGGTTCGCGTTATTTTCGAAGGACGCCCGGCCCCTGAATTCGAACCCAAGATCCGGAAATTCCTGGGCCATGCCATAGCATTCCAGCCGTTTTTAAAGGACCTGCAGCTCGAAATCCACACCTCCAACAGTTTCCCGCACAGCAGCGGGATCGCCTCCTCGGCCAGTGGCCTGGCGGCCCTGGCGCTGTGCCTGACCGACCTCGAGCGCAGCTTGGTACCGGAGATGCCTGAAGCACAGTTCAAAAGGAAGGCTTCCTTCCTGGCCCGCCTGGGCTCGGGCTCGGCGGCCCGCAGCATTGATGGGGGGCTTGTGCTCTGGGGGGCTCACAAGGGCCTGGCCGGAAGTTCTGACCTCTATGCGATTCCCTACCCGGGGCAGGTTCATCCTGTTTTTGAACGATTCCACGACACCATCCTTCTGGTCGACAAGGGGCGCAAACCGGTCAGCAGCACTGCCGGGCACGGGCTGATGCACGGCCACCCCTATGCAGAGGCCCGCTTTACCCAGGCCGGGAACAACCTCGACCGGCTGGGGGGTATCTTGAAGGAGGGCGACCTGGAAGCCTTTATGGAGCTGGTGGAAACCGAAGCCCTGAGCCTGCACGCCATGATGCTGACCAGCCGCCCGTCGTACGTGCTGATGAAGCCCGAAACCCTCGCCATATTGGAGCGCATACGGGAGTACCGCGCCGAGAGCGCCCAGCCGGTTTGTTTTACCCTCGATGCAGGGGCCAACGTGCATGTGCTTTACCCCGAAACGGCCGCGAAGGACGTATATCCCTTCATCCGCCACGAATTGCTGAAATACTGCCAGCAGGGGCAGCACCTCTGCGACCGTACCGGCCCGGGAGCCAGCCGCATCGGCTGACAGGTGGTCGACAGCTTCGGGCCAATCACGGCGGTAAACGGGCATAAAGACATAATTTTCAATACTTTTGCCGGAAAGTTTGTATTTTTGATCGCGTAACTTCGCTCCACCTATGAAAGGACCTCTTTTCTATTCCAAAATCCTGCTTTTCGGGGAATACGGAATCATCAAAGACTCAAGGGGCTTGTCGATCCCCTACAATTTCTTCAAAGGGGCCCTGAAAAAGGAAGCCAACCCTGACGGGACGGCACTAAAGTCGAATGAGAGCCTGCGCCGTTTTGCAGGGCACCTCGAACAATTGCAGCAGGAAGACCCGGAAGGCGTGCGCTTTGACCTGGAACTGCTGCTTAAAGACCTGGACGAGGGTATGTATTTCGACAGCTCCATCCCGCAGGGGTATGGTGTGGGAAGCAGCGGGGCGCTTGTGGCAGCCGTTTACGACCGGTATGCCCTCGAGAAAATTACCGTGCTTGAAAACCTCACCCGCGAAAAACTGCTTACCCTGAAAGGGATTTTCGGCAAAATGGAGTCCTTTTTTCACGGCAAGTCTTCAGGCCTTGACCCGCTGAACAGCTACCTGAGCCTGCCCATTTTGATCCATTCCAAAGACCACATCGAGTCTACCAGCCTGCCCTCTCAAAACCCGGGGGGAAAGGGTGCCGTGTTCTTGCTAGACAGCGGCAGCGTGGGCGAAACCGCCCCCATGGTGCAGATCTTCATGGAAAAAATGAAGCAGGAAGGCTTCCGCAAGGTGCTCAAGGATAAGTTTATCAGGTATACCGATGCCTGCGTGGAAGATTTCCTGAGCGGGAACATGCCCTCCCTGTTCGGCAACATCAAAAAGCTGTCGCACGTGGTGCTGAACCACTTTAAACCCATGATCCCGGCCGAGTTCCACCAATTGTGGAAACAGGGTATCGAGTCGAATGCCTATTACCTGAAGTTGTGCGGTTCAGGCGGGGGCGGTTACATCCTCGGCTTTACCGAAGACCTGGCCAAAGCCCAGGAAGCGCTTAAAGGGCATCGCCTGGAAGTAGTCTACAACTTCTAAAACCCGCTGGCATGGTCAGCCGGAAGAACCGCATCCTGGCCCTTAAGGCGCTGAGCCTTTTCTCCATCGTCCGCGGTTACAACATCGGCATCATCGCCCTGGCCCAATACCTGGCTTCCATTTACATCCTGGCACCCGAGTGGCCCCTGAGAAAGGTGGTTTTCGACCCGAACCTGTTTTTGATTGTCGGCTGTTCGGCCCTGGTTATCGCCGGGGGCTACATCATCAATAACTTTTACGATTCCGAGAAAGACCTGATCAACAAACCGCGCAAGACCATGCTCGACCGGCTGGTGCCCCAGCGTACCAAGATCCAGGCCTATTTCGTCCTCAATTTTGCCTCCGTGCTGCTGGGGAGCTATGTCTCCTTTCGGGCAGCCCTTTTCTTCTCGGCCTATATTTTCGGGATCTGGCTCTATTCGCACCGTCTCAAGCGCATTGCCTTTTTGGGGAATTTCGTTTCGGCCACCCTGGCCATCGCCCCTTTTTTCGCCGTATTTGTTTATTACCAGAATTTCAAGACCGTCATCTTCGTGCACGCCCTCTTCCTGTTTTTGCTGATCCTCAGCAGGGAGCTCATCAAGGATATGGAAAACCTGGCAGGCGACCTGGTGCAGAATTACCGCACCATTGCCGTGAAATACGGTACCGTGGTATCTAAGCGCTATGTGACGCTTTTGGTGCTACTCGCCCTGGTGCCGGCCTACCTGCTCATTCGCTTTTTTGACGTGGGTTATATGTACCTGTACTTCATGGCCAGCAGTCTGTTATTGCTTGTTTTCCTGATCCTGCTCTGGAAATCACGCAGCAAAACACACTACGTCTGGCTGCACAACATCCTGAAATTCATTATCGTCTCGGGGGTGTTTGGCATCTTACTCATCGACATCGACCTGGTCTTGAACCGAATCCTTTAGCCAGTAAGGGGCAGACCCGCCCGATTTAGTACCTTTGCCGAAAACAGGGTATGAACAATTCTCGTGGTTCCAAAGGCAACAAACCCCAGGGAAGGGGTGGTACGGGGAAAGACCGAAAGGCTTCCGGCCGGGGAGATGGCAATTTCAGGAGTAAAAGCTTCTCGCGGGGCAATGCCCCAATCGGCAATAAGGCACCGGCTTCTAAAGCGGAACCCGGGCTTATCCGCCTCAATAAATACGTTGCCAATGCAGGCATTTGTTCGCGCCGCGAGGCCGATACCTACATTGCCGCCGGCAATGTTACGGTGAACGGCAAACCCGTTACCGAGATGGGGTATCAGGTTCGACCAGGCGATGAGGTCCGTTTTGACGGGCGCCTGATCAAGGCCGAGAAAAAGGAGTACATCTTGCTGAACAAACCCAAGAACTTCATAACCACCACCAAGGACGAACAGGGCAGGCGCACCGTCATGGAACTCATTTCCAACGCCTCGCGCTCACGCCTTGTCCCGGTTGGGCGGCTCGACCGGAATACCACGGGCCTGCTGTTGTTCACCAACGACGGGGAACTCGCCAAGAAGCTCACCCACCCGAAGCACGGGGTACGGAAAATCTACCATGTAGAGCTCAACCGGGTCTTGAAAGCCGAAGACCTCCAGAAAATACGGGAAGGTGTTGAACTGGAAGACGGACTGATCAAGGCCGATGAAGTGAGCCACATTGAGGGGGCCAGCAAACGGGAAGTGGGCATTGAGATCCACAGCGGCCGCAACCGCATTGTGCGCCGTATCTTCGAACACCTGGGCTACGAGGTGGCAAAACTCGACCGGGTCGTATTTGCAGGCCTCACCAAAAAGGACCTGCCCAGGGGGCATTGGCGCCCCCTCACCAAGCAGGAGGTGATTAACCTGGGGATGATTAAGTAGTCTTCAGGGCCCGCTCCATCTTTTCGCGAATCCGGTCTAGGCACAGGTTACCCAGGCTGCCCTGGTGGGTGTGCGCAGCACTTTTTAGGGGTTTGTAACTTCCGTCGGCGATCGAGGCGGCCATTTGCCGGTAAGCATCCCGGAAAGGTATCCCGTCGTTTACCAGCTGATTCAGGGCATCTACGCTGAAGAGGTAATCGTATTTCGGATCGTCGAGAATATCGCGCCGAACCTGTACCTCTTTCAGGCTTTCCGTTGCCATTTCCAGGCAGGCTTTCAGTGATTCCACGGCCGGGAGCAATACCTCTTTGGTAAGCTGTAGGTCACGGTGGTATCCGCTGGGCAGGTTGGTGGTGAGCAGGGCCAGCTGGCCCGGGATACCCTGCAGCAGGTTGCATTTGCCGCGGATGAGTTCGAAGATATCCGGGTTTTTCTTATGGGGCATTATACTGCTGCCGGTAGTGAGCCGGTCGGGAAAGCCGATGAAACCAAAATTCTGGCTCATGTACAGGCAAACATCCATGGCCAGTTTGCCCAGGGTAGCAGCCACGGCCGACAGGGCGGTGGCAGTGGTGCGTTCTACCTTGCCCCGGCCCATCTGTGCCGCCACCACATTGACCTTGAGGGCCGAAAAGCCGAGTTCAAGGGTGGTGAAATCCCGGTCGATCGGAAAGGAACTGCCATACCCTGCTGCGCTGCCCAACGGGTTCTGGTCTGCCACGCGGTAGGCGGCCTGCAGCAGGTACAGGTCGTCAATCAGGCTTTCGGCATAGGCTGAAAACCAGAGGCCGAAAGAAGAAGGCATGGCGATTTGCAGGTGGGTATAACCGGGCAGCAGCACCCCTTTGTGGGCCTCGGCCTGGTCTATGAGCAGGTCGAAGAGGGCCTTCACGCGGTGCTGCAAACCCTCCAGCTCCGCTTTCAGGTACAGTTGCAGGGCGACCAGTACCTGGTCGTTACGGGAGCGGGCGGTGTGGATTTTTTTCCCGGTATCGCCCAGCTTCTCGGTGAGCAGGGCCTCGATTTTCGAGTGCATGTCTTCGAATTCGGGCTCGATGGTAAACCGCCCCGCTTCGGCCTCGCGCTCGAGCAGGTCGAGCTCGCGTACCAGGTCGCCGGTCTCGGCGGTGGTAAGCAGGCCAATTTTACCCAGCATACGGGCGTGGGCCCGGGAAGCCCTAATGTCGTAAACAGCGAGTACCAGATCCAGCTCCCGGTCGTGCCCTACCGTGAAACGGTCTGTTTTTGCGTCCGGGCTGGTGCCTTTATCCCATAATTTCATAAGTCCTGTTCTTTGAAGGGGGTACCATCAAAGGGGAACCTTCCCCTGCTACCCCCACGGTAAAACTACGTTTTTTCCCTGCAAGGCCCGATCAGCGGGCCCCTTTGCCTGTCTATGGCTTTGCATCCCCCTCCAGCAGCTGTTCCAGCATTGCGATATACAACCTGATGCCCTGTCCGATTTCTTCCAGGAAGATATATTCATCCGCCGAATGGGAACGCCGGCTGTCGCCGGGGCCCAACTTCAGGGAAGGGCAGCTCAGGGCCGCCTGGTCTGAAAGGGTGGGCGAGCCATAGGTGGCCCGGCCCAACCGTACGCCAGCCTGAACCAGCGGGTGTTCAAGGGCAATGCACGACGAATTGAGCCGCAGCGACCGCGCCTTGAGCGTGCAGGGCGCCTGGGCGGTGAGCAGCTCCTCGATTTCCCGGTTGGTATAACAGTCGTTCACCCGCACGTCGATAACCAGGTCTACCTTGGCGGGCACCACGTTGTGCTGGGTACCCGCATTGATCTGGGTCACGGTGAGTTTTACCTCCCCCAGTACCTCCGAAACCTTCGGGAAGCGGAAGTCGCGGAACCATTCCAGCACGGCGATGGTATTGTAGATGGCGTTGTTGTCGTTCGGGTGTGCGGCATGGGAGGGCGTCCCGTGTACTTCGCCATCAAAGATGACCAACCCTTTTTCGGCTATGGCCAGGTCGAGCAAGGTGGGTTCGCCCACAATGGCCACATCGATAGGAGGCAATACCTCAAGCATGCTGTTGAGCCCGTTCGGGCCCGAATTCTCCTCCTCGGCCGAAGCCACCAGTACAAGGTTGTGCGACAGGTTTTTCCGGGGGTGCCAATAGGCAAAGCAGGCCATGAGTGAAACCAGTGCCCCGCCGGCGTCATTGCTGCCCAGGCCGTAGAGTTTGCCGTTTTCTACCTCGGCCTTGAACGGGTCGCGGGTATAGGCCGAGTTGGGGCGCACCGTATCGTGGTGGGAGTTCAGCAACAAGAGCGGCAGGCCTTCGCGAAAATCGCGGTTGAAGGCGTACACGTTGTTGCCGCGACGCAAAACGGTTATACCCTCCCTTTCGAGCCAGGAGGCGATCTGGTCGGCCGTCTGCACCTCCTGCCCTGAAAAAGAAGGGATTTCGATGAGCTCTTTCAGCAAGTCTGTGGCGCGGGCCGTCAATTCCTCTATACGGTTCATAAGGTCACTTCGGTAAAAAGGGTTCGCTGGGGGCTCAGCAGGGCCGGGGAGCCGATAAAGACCCTTCCCACGCCGCGCTCCAGCGACTGGAAGCAGTTGTGCAGCTTGGGGAGCATGCCGGCGGCAATCTGCTGGCCTGCTTTGAGCGACTCGTACAGGGCCGGGTCTATCACCGGAATGACGCTGCCCGGATCATTCACGTCGCGCAGCACCCCTTCTTTCTCAAAGCAGTAAAATAGGTGGCTTTCGAATTCATTGCCAAGGGCAATGGCCAGTTCGGCCGCGATGGTGTCGGCATTCGTATTCAGCATTTGTCCCTTCCCGTCGTGGGTCAGGGCACAGAACACCGGCACAAGGCCGGCCCCGAGCAGCGCTTTGAGAGCCGGGAGGTTTACCTGTTCCACATCGCCTACAAATCCGTAGTCGATGGCCCCGACCGGCCTTTTGTGGGCCCGGATCAGGTCGGCGTCTGCCCCGCTCACCCCCAGGGCCGGGCAGCCCAGGGCCTGCAGGCGCGCCACCAGCGTTTTGTTGGCCCAGCCCCCATAGACCATGACGGCCACCTCCAGGGCAGCCTCGTCGGTAATGCGCCGCCCGTCAACCATCCTGGGTTCGATGCCCAGGCGCGTGCTGAGTTGGGTAGCCCGTTGCCCGCCCCCGTGAATCAGTACCTTGGGCCCAGGCATCGCGGCAAAGGCCGCCGTAAAGGATTCGACCAGCCCGGGCGTTTCCAGGAAGGCGCCCCCGATTTTGACGATGGATACGGTTTGCTTCATATCGGCAGGGGTTCAGGGGTTCGATTCCAGCAAATGCGCCAGGGCCAGCTGGGCTGAAACGGTGCGGTTCGCCGCCAGGGGGATTACCAGGGAACGCGGCCCGTCGAGCACGGCATCTGCTACCACCACATTGCGGCGTACCGGCAGGCAGTGCATGAAATAGGCATCGCCCTGTTTGTCGGCAGTCATCATCCAGGCCGGGTCCTGGTTGAGGATGGCCCCGTAATCGGTATAGCTGCTCCAGTTCTTCACATAGATGAAATCGGCCCCTTTCAGCGCTTTTTCCTGGTCGTAAACGGGCCTGAGCCCGCCCATCACTTCGGGGGCCAGGTCGTACCCGGGCGGATGGGTCACGGTAAAGTCAACCTCCATGCGGCGCATCACTTGTACAAAGGAGTTGGCGACGGCCTGTGGGAGGGCCCGCGGATGCGGCGCCCACGACAAGACCACCTTCGGCCTGGCCGTGCGGCGGTATTTCTCGATTGTGAGGGCGTCGGCCAGGGCTTGCAAAGGGTGTCCAGTGGCACTTTCCATATTCAGGATGGGCACCCCGGCGTAACGCACAAACCCGTTTAACACCTGTTCGGCATAGTCGGCCTCCCGGTCTTTCAGACCCGCAAAGGCCCGTATCCCCACCAGGTCGGCGTACTGGCCCACGACGGCTGCGGCTTCTTTGATGTGTTCGGCCGTGCCCCCGTCCATACGGGTGCCGTCGGCAAATTCCAGGCTCCAGCCCTCTGAACCGAAGTTCATGACCATAACCTCCATCCCGAGCAGCATGGCTGCTTTCTGGGTGCTCAGGCGGGTGCGCAGGCTGCTGTTGAAAAAGAGCAGGCAAAGCGTTTTGCCGCGCCCGAGTTCCTGGAGCAGGCGCGGTTCTTCAGCCAGCTGCCGGCCTCTTGCAAGCCAGGCCGGGAGGTCGGGTATATCGTCGGTGCTGCGGTAGTGGTTCATGCCAGTTCGGTTTTCAGTGCGGTAAACAAAAGGTCGAGCTCTTCGGTGGAAACATTCAGGGCCGGTAAAACGCGCAGCAATTTCTTGTTCTTCGCGCTGCCTGTAAAGATGTGGTGGTCGAAAATGAGCCGCTTGCGCAGTTCAGCCACCTCAAAATCGAACGCCAGGCCCAGCATGAGCCCTTGCCCTTTCACTTCTTTTATGGCCGGGATTTCGGCTGCCTTTTGGCGCACATAGGTTTCCATTTGGGTTGCATGGGCCGGCAGCTGTTCTTTTTCCAGTACCTCGAGTACGGCTATAACCGCGGCGCATGCCAGGTGGTTCCCCCCGAAGGTAGTGCCCAGCAGGCCATGGGAAGCCTGGATTTCGGGGTGGATCAGGATGCCCCCCACCGGAAAGCCGTTGCCCATGCCCTTGGCAATGCTTATAATACCCGGCTGTGCCCCGCTGTGCTGGAAGGCAAAGAAACGGCCGCTGCGGCCAAAACCGCACTGTACCTCGTCTGCGATGAGCACGGCCCCGTGCTGGCGGCATAGCTCCGAGGCGGCCCGGTAAAAATCCGGGGTGGCCCTATCGAGCCCGCCCACGCCCTGTATCCCTTCCAGGATCACGGCGCAAACGTCGCCCTGCTGCAGTTCGGCCTCGAGTAGGCCCGCCTCGTTCAGGGGTAAAAAGGTAACCTGGTGGGAGGCATTCAGGGGTGCGACAATGGCCGGGTTGTCGGTGGCGGCCACCGCGGCAGAGGTACGGCCGTGGAAGCTGTTTTTGAAGGCCACCACGCGGGCCTTCCCGGTGTGGAACGAGGCCAGCTTCAGTGCATTTTCATTGGCTTCGGCCCCAGAATTGCACAAAAACAGCCGGTACTCCCCGCAACCCGACAGGGCCCCGAGTTTATCAGCCATCTGCTCCTGTAGCGGGTTCTGAACCGAGTTGCTGTAAAAGGCGATCTGGCGCAGCTGCGCTTCCAGGCGCTTCACATAATGCGGGTGGGTATGGCCGATAGAGATAACGGCGTGCCCTCCGTAGAGGTCGAGGTAGCGTTCTCCCTTGTCGTCGGTAATCCAGCATCCCGAAGCCGACACCGGGGTGATGTCGTACAAGGGGTAAACGTCAAAAAGTTCCATGGGCCTACGCTTTGCGGATTTGAGAAATTTTGTCATAGGAGGCAACAATGCCCCGGATGAGGGACGAACTCAGGCCCTGGTGCTCCATTTCGTTCAGGCCTTCTATGGTACAGCCCATGGGGGTGGTAACCCGGTCGATCTCCTCTTCGGGGTGGTTGCCCGAGGTAATGAGGAGCTCTGCCGCCCCGGCACAGGTGTGCATGGCCAGTTCCTGGGCGTCATGGGCGTCGAACCCGAGTTGTATGGCCCCCTGGGTGGTTGCCCTGATGAGCCGCATCCAGAAGGCGATGCCGCTGGCGCATATGACCGTGGCGGCCTGCATCTGGTTCTCGGGTATGACCATGGAATGCCCCATCCGGTTAAAGATGGCCCCCGCCAGCTCGAGGCGCTTTGAACCTTTTTCGTTCGAGCAGATACAGGTCATGGAACGGCCCACGGCGATGGCCGTATTGGGCATGGCGCGGATAATGTGGTGGTCTTTTCCAATGATCTCCTCCATTTTGGAAATCTTGTACCCGGTAATGGTGGAGATCAGCACGTGGTTGTCGTGCAGCAGGTCTTTCACCGATTCCAGGATGGCCGAAAAATGGGCCGGCTGTATGGCGAATATCAGGATGTCTGATGCGGCCACGGCCTCCCGGTTGTCGGAGGTGATCTTCACGTTGCCGTACGATTCGAATTCCCGTATGGTGTCGAGGTGCCGGCGGGTGAGGTACATGGTGGTGGCCCCCCCGGTATGCAAGATGCCGGTGGCGATAGAAAGGCCGAGGTTCCCGGCACCGATAATGGCTATTTTCATGGTGTTCTTTTTTAAAAGGCGCTGCCTTTGAGTTCCAGGCCGCAGCGTTCGGGCAACCCGAACATCAGGTTCATATTCTGCACGGCCTGCCCCGAGGCCCCTTTGAGCAGGTTGTCGATTACCGAGCTTACCAGTAACTGGCCCCCGTGCTTGTGCAGGTGCAGGTGGGCGAAATTGGTGTTTACCACCTGTTTCAGGTGCAGGGGTTCATCGGCAAGCACCGTAAAGGGCGCCGAATCGTAAAAGTCGCGGTACATGGCGCGGGCCTCATCCAGCGATCCGCCGAAAGGGGTGTAGGCCGTGGCGAAGATGCCCCGGGTGAAATTCCCCCGCATGGGCAGGAAAAGCAATTCCCCGGTATTGGTTTGCAGGCTTCGCAGGCTCTGGTTGATCTCCCCCAGGTGCTGGTGCGTAAACGGCTTGTACCACGAAAGGTTGTTGTTGCGCCAGCTGTAATGGGTGGTTTCCGACAGGCCCACCCCGGCCCCGGTGCTGCCTGTGGTGGCATTTACATGCACGGCCTCTGTCAATAGCCCGCGTTGGGCCAGGGGCAGCAGGGCCAGCTGTATGGCGGTGGCAAAGCACCCCGGGTTGGCGATGTTGCGTGCGGATTTTATGGCTTCCCGCCTGAGTTCGGGCAGGCCGTACACGAAGTCGCGCCTTTCAAACCGGGCGTCTTCCTGCAGTCGGAAATCGTTGCTCAGGTCAATGACCCGGGTAGATTCCGAAAAAGTAGTTTCCTTTAAAAAGGCGCTGGAGTTCCCGTGCCCGAGGCAAAGGAATACCACGTCGACCCCCGGGTTTACGGTACCCGTGAAGCGTTGGTCTGTAATGCCAAGCAGGTCGGGGTGGGCGCTGCTCAGCAATTTTTCGGCACGGGTGGTGCTGTATACGAAGTCGAGGCCCACCTCAGGGTGCCCCAACAGCAGCCTGATGAGCTCCCCGCCCGTGTAGCCGGCCCCGCCGATGATCCCTGCCGAAATCATGACCGGTCGTGTATTTGGTGGGCGATTTTGCCCGGGGTGGAGAGGATCTTGATAAAGCCCTTGGCCTCGTCGGCCGTCCAGCCTTTGTTCATTTCCCCGTAACTGCCGAAGGAGGCGTTCATCAGGTCGTTGGCCGAGCTGATGCCTTCCAGTTCAAAGCGGTAAGGGTGCAGGCGCACATAGACTTCGCCGCTCACGTGGCGCTGTGTATCGGCCAGAAAGGCCTCGATGTTGCGCATTACCTCGTCGAGGTACTGCCCCTCATGCAGCAGCATGCCGTAAAAGTTGGCCAGCTGTTCCTTCTGGAATTGCTGCCATTTGCTCAGGGTGTGCTTCTCGAGCAGGTGGTGTGCTTTGAGCGTGATCAGGGCCGAAGCAGCTTCGAACCCCACCCGCCCCTTGATGCCGATAATGGTGTCGCCCACATGGATGTCGCGGCCAATGCCATAAGCAGCGGCTATTTTTTCAAGTGCCTGGATGTTGGCAACCGGGGAGGCCTTGGCCCCGTCGAGGGCTGTAAATTCACCCCGCGTGAATTCCAGGCAAACCGTGCGGGGGTCTGTAACGCCTACCTGGCTGGGGTAGGCCTGTTCGGGCAGCCCCCGGCGTGAGCCCAGGGTTTCTGCCCCCCCTACCGAGGTGCCCCACAAGCCCTTGTTGATGGAGTATTTCGCTTTTTCCCAGCTGTAGGCAATGCCGTTGGCCTTCAGGTATTCGATCTCGGCCTCGCGCGAGAGCTTTTTGTCGCGTATGGGCGTAACGATTTCGATTTCAGGAGCCAGGGTCTGGAAAATCAGGTCGAAACGCACCTGGTCGTTGCCGGCCCCGGTGCTGCCGTGGGCGATATGGGTGGCCCCGATCTTGCGGGCGTATTGCACGATTTCGAGCGCCTGTACGATACGCTCGGCACTGACTGACAGGGGGTAGGTGTTGTTGCGCAGCACATTGCCGAAGATGAGGTATTTGACCACGCGGTCGTAAAACACCTGCTCGGCCCCAATGGCCTTGTAGGTGGCGGCACCGAGTTCAAGGGCCTTGGCTTCGATGGCCTTCAGTTCTTCAGGGCCGAAGCCCCCTGTATTTACCGTAACGGCATGGACTTCAAAGCCTTCCTGGTGGGAAAGCTGGTGGGCACAATACGAGGTGTCGAGCCCGCCGCTATAAGCCAGTACGAGTTTTTTCATGAGTTCTTCTTTTTTAGAAAGAGGGTTTCCTTGATGCTTTTCAGCCGCTCAAACGTTTTTTTGCTGATCTTTTTCTCAGAGCGCGCAACCCGTTCGGCCCGCGGTTCGGCGGGGTCGAAGAGCATGCCCGTGCACAGGCACATTTTCCGCTCGGTGCGGGTAAGGATATCGAAGTTCTTGCAGGTTTGGCACCCCTTCCAGAACTCCGGGTCGTCGGTGAGCTCCGAGAATGTTACCGGACGGTACCCCAGCTCGTAGTTCATCTTCATGACGGCCAGCCCGGTGGTAATGCCAAATATCTTGGCATCTGGGAATTTTTTGCGTGAAAGGTCGAAGATGGCCTTCTTGATTTTCTTGGCCAGGCCCTGGTTGCGGAAGTCGGGGTGAACGATCAGGCCCGAATTGGCAACGTATTTCTGGTGGCCCCAGGCTTCGATGTAACAGAAACCGGCAAATTGCTCGCCTTCTACCGCGATTATGGCATTGCCGTTCATCATCTTCTTGATGATGTATTCCGGCGTTCGCTTGGCAATACCGGTGCCCCGGATTTTAGCTGATTCCGCAATAGTGTCGCAGATAATCTGCGCGTATTTTACATGTGATGCATTAGCAATAACAATGTCCATTGCCAATTAATTTAATTAAAGTAAAGGGAAAAGTGAAACGGATAATGCGGAAATGGACTCACCTAATTCCAAAACAAGAGCGCACCCTTACGGGCGGCGGCGTTCAGGCCTGTGCGGCACTGTGAAGAAACGGCCGGTTCCGGAATGTACTGTGTGATCCTTCATGTCAAGATCAAATGTACAAATATTATTCATCAGGCAGTTTCTGAGCCTGAGTTTTTGGGAAGTGAAAAAATATCACCCCTGTACTTGATGATTTCGTAGATCATGAAGCCATATACTGCAATATATTCAACAAGCAACCAGCTGGTTTTCTCGGCCACCTGTAACCCGGTGTAGGCCGTATACGAGACCAGAACCAGGGCCGACCAGACCAGGGGGAAACGCCAACGGGTAAACAGGCTCAGGAGCAGGGGGAAGGTGAGGTACCACGGATGCACCACGGCCGACACCAGATAATAGAGCGCCACGACCGCCAGGGCGCCGCTGAACCAGTGCCGTCCGTGCCGCATTTTGGGATGCAGGGAGAGCCCCAGGCAAACGCTGGCCGTAACCCAGGGTACAAATCGCCCGTAATCGGCAATAAACTGCCAGGGTTTGGCCCCCTTCCAGACAGCCAGCCATTCTGCAAGGCCGTACAGGCCAGCATTGAACTCAAAATTGGAGAACCACAGCTTCAGGGTTTGCATGTAGTGTTCTCCGAAGGCCGGGAAGTACAGGGGGTAGAGGCAACCGAGCAGTACGGCCCCGACTACCCCGTAGAAAACCACACTTCGTTTCCAGCCCAATACGGGCAGCAACAAGGGCAACAGCAT
Source organism: Robiginitalea sp. (assembly GCA_050289825.1). Lineage (GTDB taxonomy): Bacteria > Bacteroidota > Bacteroidia > Flavobacteriales > Flavobacteriaceae > Robiginitalea. The sequence goes on along the minus strand of JBNKGM010000004.1, from coordinate 73,311 downwards.
CAGCGGCATGAGCTTAACCCCCACAGCAAGGGCAAATGGGATGGCTCCCCACATCCACCGCCCCGACAGGAGCAGGTACATGGCCAGGACGAAGAATAACAGCATGACGCCTTCAAAATGCAGGTTGCCGGTGAGCTCCACGATAACCATTGGGTTCAGGAAATACCAGAAGATCATGTGGGGGGGCTTGTTGAGGTGCCTTAGCAGCCTGCGCCCAAAATAGAGGACACCCAGGTCGGCCAGTATGACCGTGGCCCGCAGGGCGATTAGGCCTCCCATCACCGATTCCCCGCCCAGGAAACGGGCCAGGGCGAAGAAATACTGGTTAACCGGAGGGTAGTTGCTGAAGTGAGACGCGTTGAGGGAATCCATGCCCTGGAAAAGCTCTGCCGCCAGCGGAAAGGCAGGCCCGGCCCCCTGCATCCACTGTTCTGGGGTGTACAAATAGGGGTTGAAGCCTTGTGCAAGGAGGCTGCCGTCCCACAGGAAGCGGAAGTAGTCGGGCGAGAGGTTGGGTTCGGCCAACAGGAAAACCAGGCGAAAGAGGATGCCCGCCGCCACCAAAAAGCGGTAATTCCATTTTTCGAACTGTATCAGTTTGTAGCACAGGAAAAACAGTCCGGCCAGCAGGGTTAGGAGCTTTGCCGAATCGCTGCGCACCAGGTCGTAGGCAAAGGCCGCGTAAAAGCCCATGCTCAGCAGCAGCATCAGCAGCGGAATCCGGTGCAGGTTCCAGAAAGTCAGGAGCGACCTGCTCATGGGTCTTAGTTTGGTTTCGCCCTACAAGTAACTAAAATTTCCCTTTATAACCATGCGGCAGGGCAAGGGTATTCTCAAAACAAAACTGCCGGGCCACTGGGGTCCGGCAGTTCGATAAATTGCGGTTATGTTGCTTTTTAAGCCTTGGCAGTCAATGATTTGAAAAACACAAAGCCAAAACCCAGGAACAGCATGAAGTGGAAGGGGAACAGCCCGAAGTCATTCAGGGGAATGGCGCTGTACATCCCGAAGAGGAAGTACACCATCAGGGCGAACTCCAGAATCATGTTCGGGGAGAGCTTCTTAGTAAGGTATTTATTCCCTTTCCAGCTGTCGGTAAGGCTGTTGATGTTGAATTTGGGGGTGCGCACAAATTCAGAGCGCTTGCCCATATGGCCTTCCAGTACGGCCACGCTGTTGTGGAGCGAGAAGCCTAGGGCTACCGAGAAAAAGGTGAAGAACAGTTTAATGTAGTCCACAAAGCTGTCGAACCCGCTTCCCTGTATGCTCTTGTAGGTAAACCAGTAGCAAACAAACAAGATAATGGTGCTCACGATAAAGAAGCTGGTCACCTCGAAAACCCAGCCCAGGTGGCCGTAGGTGTTCTTGATGTACAGCATGGGGATGCTTAAGACGGCCACGATGAAAACCGACAGAAACATGCTGCTGTTCAGCAGGTGCATCACCCCGTGGAATTTGGTCTTGAAGGGGATGTTCTTGGCCCTGATCACGTTCCAAACGGTTTTGCGGAAGTTTTCGGCCCCGCCTTTGTTCCAGCGGAATTGCTGCGAGCGGGCGGCGCTGATTACCACGGGCAGTTCGGCCGGGGTCTCCACATCTTCAAGGTATTTGAATTTCCAGTTTTTGAGCTGAGCCCGGTAACTCAGGTCGAGGTCTTCGGTAAGGGTGTCTCCCTCCCAGTTGCCGGCGTCGTAGATACACTCTTTCCTCCAGATACCGGCGGTGCCGTTGAAGTTGATGAAGTGTCCTTTGGAGTTGCGGCCTACCTGTTCCAGGGTAAAGTGGGCGTCCAGCGCAAAGGCCTGGATTTTGGTCAGGGTAGAGTAGTCTCGGTTAATGTGCCCCCAGCGGGTCTGTACCACGCCGATCTCTTCATCCTTGAAGTAAGGGACGGTTTTCTTGAGCCAGTCGCTGCCCGGCAAAAAGTCGGCATCGAAAATGGCGATGAACTCGCCTTTGGCGATCTTAAGCCCTTCTTTCAGGGCCCCGGCCTTGTAGCCTTCCCGGTTGGCGCGGCGGATGTGCTGTATGTCGAGCCCCTGCTTTTGCAGGTCTTCGATCATGGCAGCGGTCTGTGCCACCGAGTCATCGGTGGAGTCGTCGAGCACCTGAATCTCCAGCTTGCTCTTCGGGTATTCGATTTTGGCGATGTTTTCAAGCAGCCGCTCTACCACGTATTCTTCGTTGTAGATCGGCAGTTGAATGGTTACAAAGGGGATCTCTTTCGGGTCAAGCAGGTTGAACTTGGGAGCCTCCTGGTTGCGTCGTTTGTGGCCCAGATAATTCACAAGCAGGTTGAGCTGTGAAAGACTGTAAAAGAAAATCAGCAGCAGTGCCAGGCTGTAGATCGCGATAATCAGGTAAGTCAGTGTAATTCCCATAGTTTATTTGAAACTGTATTTAAAAATCCAACCCAAGATTTTTACGCCGGCAAATATAGTACCTTTTACGGTTCCCGACACCTTGGATACCCCAATTCTTTTTTTGTAACGCACTGGGACTTCGGTATATGTAAGTTTTTGCTTCAAGGCCTTCAACTGCATCTCCACCGTCCAGCCGTACGTCTTATCGACCATCTGCAGCTTTTTCAGGGCTTCGGCCCGTATGGCGCGGAATGGGCCCAGGTCGGTAAAGCGCGACCGGAACAGTATCCGCATCAGAAAAGTTGCAAGCCAGTTGCCAAAGACCTGTTGGGGGGTCATCGATCCGGGTTCCCTGAGGTTTTTGTTACGCGCCCCGATCACCAGTTCTGCCCTGCCTTCCAGGATGGGCGCCACCAGCTTCGGGAGTTCCTCAGGGTAATCGGAATAATCACCATCCATAAATACGATAATATGGGGCGGGTTGGATTTTTCAAATAAATAATTTACGCCTTTCTGGCAGGCATAGCCATACCCCATGCGCGATTCGTGCAATACGGTGGCCCCGCCCTTGCGGGCTGCATCGCCCGTTCCGTCGGTAGAACGGTTGTCTACAACAACGATTTCGCGCACCCGGTCGGGCACCTCGGCCAGCACGGCCCCGATAGAGGCGGCTTCGTTGTAGGCGGGAATAATAAGGTCGATGGTCGTCATGCCGGTTGGGTTGCTGCCCTGCAAAGGAAAGCAATCCCGGCCAAATCAGGATTCCTTTTCAAGGAGCTGCAATAAATCCACCTCATGGCCCGGGACGATTTCACGGGAAGTGATGCGCCCCTCCAGGGGGCCGTTTTCGAGGCGGAGCACCCCGCGGGGGCACACGGCCGAACAGATGCCGCACCCCACACAGCTGGCCCTGACGATATTTTCGCCCCGCTGGGCATAGGCGCGCACATCGATTCCCATTTCGCAATAGCTCGAACAGTTGCCGCACGATATGCACTGCCCCCCGTTGGTGGTAATGCGAAAGCGGGAGAAGAGGCGTTGTTGCAGGCCCAGAATGGCAGCCATGGGGCAGCCGAAGCGGCACCACACCCGGCTGCCGAAGATCGGGTAAAAGCCCGTGCCTATCACCCCTGAAAAAATGCTGCCGATCAAAAAGCTGTACGATTTGCGCAGGGTTTCCGATTTGAAGAGGAATACGTGCTGGGAGTCGCTCATGAAATGGAATCCGATCAGGGCCAGGATAATGATTAAATAAGCCCAGGCGCCGTATTTGGCGTCTTTTTGCAGTTCGTTACGGCGAAAGGCCAGGACCCCGGCGAACACGGCCGTAAGCAGGCCGCCCACACTCAGCAAAAACTGGGTCCGGCTTAGCCAGTACCGGCTGTTGTCGGGCCCCAGGTACGAATAGACCACGGCTGTGGTCATAAGCACCACAAATACCAAAACGCTGTAAATAACCCAGCGCTCGACCTTCCAGGCAAAAAGGCGTTTGTCGCTCAGCTGCCTGAACGGGTCTCCCACGGTTTCGGCCAGCCCCCCGCAGCCGCACACCCAGGAGCAGTACCAGCGTTTCCCGTAGAAGTAGGTGAGTACCGGGCTAATGACCAGCACCGAGCCGATGCCGAATAGCAGCAGGGCCAGGCCGATGTTCCCGGCCCCGAGGAAGGCCTTGATGCGGTACCCTTCAAAATTGTAGTAATTCAGGGGCCAGATGTTTTTCAGGTCGTAGTAGGGAAGGTCACCGTTGAGGCGGGCCATCACCTCCGGAATTATAAATGCAAAGGCCAACTGGAAAAACACCACGCTCAGGGTCCGCAATACTTCGTACCGGTTGTGGCGGTATTTCCAGATAAACTTGACGCCGAAAGCCAGAATGGCCAGGGTATACAGGGCGCCGTACACGAACCACTGGCTGGCCGGGTTGCCGCTCAGGGCCCGGCTCAGGGGGTCAAAGAAAGCGATCAGGCCCTGGTTGGGCCCCTCGGTTGCCAGCCCCAAATACTGGGGGTAGAAATACAGCACGATGTAAAAACCCGTAAGCAAAATGCCCAGCCCCCAGGCCCAGAGCCCGCGTGCCGACACCGATTTGAACCAGACCCCGTCGTTGCGGATGCCCGGGGGGTGTGAGGCATATGTAGCCCAACTGTAAGCGATAACCCCTGCCAGGATCAGGGTCAGGGAACCGGCGAGCCAGGCGGCCCGGTTCGGGAAGGAAATGCCGAAGGCAGCCAGCAGCAGTACAAACAGCCCGGCGAAGCCGGCGAACACGGCGAGGCGCTGGGGGGTGCTGAGCGCCTGGGGAGGCCCTCCGGCCAGGGACATGGAGCGAGGGGTGTTCATAGAGGCTGAGGTTGGTTTTGTTCAAAGGCCTGCCTGATCTGCCGGCCGTAATTGTTCGAAAACTCCGGGTCGAACAGGGCCTCTCCCAGGCGATTTACCACCGTGCCTATAGGAAGGCGCTCGCTGAGCCAGCGGTCAAAGTGTTCGTGACGAAGCCTGATGCCAAAGGTATTCACCCCCAGCAGGCTTCCGTCTGTGTTGCGATAGGCCAGGGTCATGGCAAGGGGTTTGCCGGTATGGCGCCAGTGGAACTGGGCCTCGTCGGCGGGCCGGGTGCCATCTGGCGAAACCCGCCCGTAGGTTTGGTATTCGACATCGAGGAACTTAGCCGAATTGAACCAGTGTCCGGGCCGGTATTCGGCAGGCGTGCCACACAGGCTTTGGGCGACGGTTTCCCCCATCATGCGGCCCGTGTACCAGACAGCCTCCACCGCCCTGCGGCCTTCGAGGGGTTCCCGCTGCTGGGCGCAATCGCCAATGGCGTAGATGCCCGGCAGGTTGGTTTCGAGCCTGCGGTTGACCAGCACGCCCCGGTCGAGGTCGATGCCCGAGCCCTTCAAAAAGCCGATGTTCGGAGACACCCCGGCGGTTAGCCCCACAAGGTCGCAGGGCAGGGTTTCCCCCGAATCGGTTACCACGGCCCTCACGCGCCCGTTTTCGCCAGGAACGATTTCTTTCAGGCTGGTTTGCAGGCGCAGGTCTATGTGGTGCTCGCGGATGTGCTGGTTCAGCAGGGCCGAGTCGCGGTCGGGCAGCACCCCGTTCCAGAAACTCGATTCCCGTACCAGGAAGGTTACCGGAATATTGCGGGTTCTCAGCATTTCAGCCAATTCAATGCCTATCAGACCCCCGCCCACGATCACGGCGTGCCGGCAGGTGTTTTTATCGGGGGCATTTTGCTCGAGCAGTTCCAGGTCCTGGAGGGAATACAGCCCCTGCACCCCATCGAGGTCTTGCCCTGGCCAGCCGAATTTGTTCGGGCTCGAGCCGGTGGCGATCACCAGCCGGTCGTAGCCGATTTCGCCCCCATCGCTCAATAGCAGGGAGTTCGTTTCGGGATGTACGGCTTCAACCCGGGCGCGAACCCGGTCGATGCGGTTGCGGGCCCAGAACCCATCGTCATAGGGTTTGGTCTGTTCAAAGGTGAGATGGCCCATGTAGATGTACATCAGGGCCGTGCGCGAAAAAAAGTAATCCGACTCGGCCGAAATCAGGGTAATGCGGTGGTCGGAGCGCTTGCGGATGTGCCGTGCGGCCGTGACCCCGGCAATGCCGTTCCCAATGATGGCGATATGCATGGTTTGCAGCTGCTGGTTGGTGTTTAAGTCGAAGGGAAATTAAGAACTTTACACGAGGCAGAGGCGGGCCAGGCCCAAAATCTGTATCTTTAATTCGATCAATCGATTAGTTATGGTTAAAATCGGGTCTGTATTGCTCCTGCTGCTCCTTTTCTCATGCAAGGCAGCAGGCGTGGCCAAGATCAACGGGGTCAGTTTTGTGGCTTCGGGCGAGGCGGCCAGCCAGGCGCACATAGACCCGGTGCTCGGCATCTATGCCGACCATGCTTCAGTTATGCCCTACGGGTTCATCCGCGAACCGGGGGTGCCCGAAATAAGCTTCGACACTGAACGACAGATGTTCGGCGAAACCCGGGCCGGGGCCCGACAGTATATCGAATTGCTGCACCGCAATGGCATCGAGGTAATGCTGAAACCCCAGCTCTGGATCTGGCGGGGCCTTTTCACAGGCGAGCTGGAAATGCAGTCAGAAGCCGACTGGCAGCAGTTCGAAGCCAACTACACCGACTTTATCCTTACCTACGCCACCCTGGCCGAGGAAACCCAGGCAGAGCTATTCTGCATCGGTACTGAATTGAAGAAGTTCGTAAAGGCCAGGCCCGAGTACTGGCAAAGCCTCATCGCCCAGGTGCGCGAGCGCTACAGCGGGCAGCTAACCTATGCCGCCAACTGGGACGAATACGACCAGGTGCCCTTTTGGGCCGAACTCGACTTAATCGGCATTGACGCGTATTTTCCGCTTTCCGAGGAACGCGACCCTACGGTAACGGCCTTGCGCGAAGGCTGGGCGCGCTGGAAGGCCCCCATGCGGGAATTGGCGCTGCGCCTCGACCGCCCCGTTGTGTTTACCGAATACGGGTACCGAAGCATCGACTACACCGCCCGCAAACCCTGGCTGTTCGACCGCAACCAGGAAAGGGTGAACCTGCAGGCCCAGTCGAATGCGAAAACCGCCCTCTTCGAGGAATTCTGGCATGAGCCCTGGTTTGCCGGGGGCTTCGTGTGGAAGTGGTTTATCAACTACCCTTTGTCGGGAGGGCCCTTAGACAACCAATTTACCCCCCAGAACAAGCCGGCCGAACGGGTTATACGAGCCTACTACCGACGCAACCGATAATTAGGCCCCTCTTGCAAGTTGGCAACTTTTTTGATAATCTTTGTAAAACACTTTTGGCGATGGGGTACGCTAAAAACACCATTTTTCTGGGAATTTTTGGGATCTTGGCTGCATCCCTGCACGCGCAGGACAGCCTCTTGCAGGTAGTCGCCGAACCCGGCGACGGGGTGTATTCGCTCTTGCGAAAGCACGGGGCCGACCCGGCCAACTCCCTGTCTGAATTCCTGACTTTAAACAAGAGCAGGATGCACGGGGCCACCGGCCTCTATGAAGGATCTACCTACCTGATCCCTGTTTTAAAGGGGGCCCCTGAGCCGACAACCCCCGTGGCCGCCGCGGAGGAGGCCCGCCCCGATGCGGGTGCCAGGTACGAGCTGTTCGGGCCCGACTACGCCGAGGTCAAACCCGAGAGTACCCGCCTTGCCAACACCATCTATTATCTGATATCGGGCCACGGAGGCCCCGACCCCGGTGCCATGACCCATCATGGGGATTCGCCGATCTCCGAAGACGAATACGCATACGACGTTACCCTGCGCCTGGCCCGCAACCTGATTGCCAACGGGGCCGAGGTGTATGTGATTATCCGCGACCCCGACGACGGCATACGCGATGCGCGCATCCTGGAAATGGACAAAGATGAGGTAGCCTACCCCGACCAGCCCATTCCGCTGAACCAGGTGGCCCGACTCAAGCAGCGGGTCGATGCGGTAAACAGCCTGTACCGTGAAAATACCGGCAAGCACCAGCGCTTGGTGGTTACCCACGTCGATAGCCGCAGCCAGGGGCAGAACATTGACGTGTTTTTCTACTACCACGAGAAGAGCAAATCGGGTAAGAAGATGGCCGAGAGCATACACGAAACCTTCCGGAAAAAATACGCCCAGTACCAGCCCAACCGGGTGTATTCGGGCACCTTTGAAGACCGCAGCAACCTGTACGTAGTCAAGAACACCCTGCCTGCCACTACCTTTATAGAGATCGGCAACATCAAAAACACCCGCGACCAGCGGCGCATCTTAGACCCCGACAACCGCCAGGCCCTGGCCAACTGGATTTGCGAGGGGATCATTCTCGACTACGAGACACGCTGACCTATTTCAGGGCAATGTTTTTCAGGTAGTACCGGTACAGCGATTCCGGCCCGCTTCCCAGCCATTTTTTCAGGTGGATCACCGCAAAGTGGTATTGCAGGCGAAGGGTTCCCACCTGCCGGTGCCTGCGGGCCGAGGTGGTTACCGCTTCAGGTAGTACTACAAACCCATAGCGGCGGTAAAGGCGGCCGATCAGCTCGTTGTCTTCGTAGATGGCGTATCCCTCGTTGTAGCCCCCCAAGGCCCGGAACCACCGGGCAGGCAAAAAGAGCGACTGGTCTCCGCCCCGGCAAAGTGGCCAGTTCAGGCGCGTAAACCACGCGAAAAACCGCAATACCACATCGGGCTGGTCAAAGCGGAGCCTGAAACACCCGGCGGCCGGCCCTTTATCCTGGGCTCGGGCAATCAATACGTCATAACCCGGGGGAGGGTAGGTGTCTGCGTGCAGGAAGTACAGCAGCTCCCCCCGGGCGCTTTGGGCCCCGGCGTTCATCTGTACGGCCCTCCCGGGCCTGGAATGCAGTACCGTGGCCCCCAGGGAGGCTGCGATACCGGCGCTCCCATCGCTGCTGCCCCCATCTACCACAATGAGTTCAAAAAGGGCGTCGGATTGCGCCTGTTCCTGCAAATAGGGCAGGAGCTTCTTGAGCCCCTCGGCCTCATTCAACACGGGGATAATGAGGCTGATCCGGCTCATTGGCGGTCGGATTGGTTCAGGTTCCAGTCGTAAGGCAGGTAACGAATTCGGCAGTCTGGCGCCATGGGGGTGTCGAGGTAGGTATTCAGGAAATCTATTAATCCGCCCCGGGGCCCTTTAAAATCGCCGGCGTACCATTGGAAAATACGCGAGAGGCTGGCCGATTGGGGCGCGATCCGGTTGCGGGCCGGGTCATTGATAAAGGCACGCGCGGCCGCATCGAGCTGGGCATTCAGCCCCGCTTCGGTAAAGGCATGGGGTTGCAACACCGGGCAGGAGAGTGAGGCGCAATTCAGGGCAAAATGGATGCGAGGCTCTTCCATTCTGCGAAGCACCTGGTGTTCAATGGCGTCGAGGCTGTAACCCTTCCCGCCTATGGTAACCAGTTGCTGCCCCCAGGGATCGCGCAGGTCGCGAATGCTGCCCAGGGGGTAGTGGTCCAGGATCAGGCGAACGGTTAGGGCGTTGTACAGGTTTATGAAATAAGCCAGCCGGCGGTCGCGTGTCCAGGCCGAATCGGGCGCCCGGCTGCTGAGTTGGGTGATATAGGCGTCCAGTTGGGCCCGTTGGCTGGCAAAACCGGGATAGTCTGCCAGGCCGTCGGCCCGTACATTCTTCCGGAGCAAGACATCCCAGAGGGCGTGGTCAGGGCCGGAGTCAGCGGTCTGCGCCTGCAAGCGGGGCAGGGAGGTGCAGGCGAGCAACACCAGCAGCAGCAGGGAAGGGAGTCGTGCCATCAGGGGCGTAGGGGCTGGGTTGCGCATCGCTGTGAGTGTTTGGCAATTGCCTGTTTGCTGAGTTTAGTGGGAAACGGGTGCAGAAACTTACGCCCGGCTCAGATTCGGGCTATCAATCCCATAAAGAGTTTCACCAGGTTGGGCTCCGCTTTGGCGGCCACCGCGAGGATTTCTTCCACCCGCACCGGCTCAAGATGGTCGGGGTCGCACTCGTCGGTGAGCACCGAGACGGCCACCACGGGCAGTTTCAGGTGGTTGGCCACGATTACCTCGGGCACCGTGCTCATGCCCACTGCATCGGCACCAAGCATACGCAACATGCGGTACTCGGCCCGGGTCTCAAGCTGGGGGCCGGTCATTGAAACGTAAACCCCCCTGTGCAGCTCAATCTTGAACTCGCCGGCCAGGGCCGCCAGGGTTTCAGATAGGACTTGGTCGTAAGGCCGGCTCATATCGGTGAACCGCTCCCCGAATTCCGAAACATTTTTAAAGGCCAGGGGCGAACTGCCCTGCAGGTTAATGTGGTCGTCTATCAGCATGAGCTGCCCTTTGCGAAAGCCCGGGTTAAGCCCCCCGGCGGCATTGGAGATAAGCAGTTTTTTAATGCCCAGCTGGTGCATGACCCGAATGGGGTAGGTTACCTCGGTAAGGTCGTAGCCTTCGTAGAGGTGGAACCGTCCCTGCATCACCACCACCTTCTTTCCGCCCAGCATGCCGTATAGAAGCTTGCCGCTGTGGAATTCCACCGTGGCCAGCGGAAAATTCGGAATGTTGTGGTAATGCGCCACCTTGGCGTCGGTAATTTCGTCTACCAGGCGGCCCAGGCCCGACCCGAGCACAATGCCGATCTCGGGTTCTGTGAATCCTTTGGAATGGAGGTAGTCGACCGAGGCTTCCAGTTGCTTGTTAGTCATGGGAAAGGTTTTTTAAAAAAGGGGTGAAAACGGGGTTGCCGGCAATGTCTTCGTACCGGTCTATGTCGTTGCGGGCGGGCAGCAAAAAGGTAGGCGTTCCCTCCAGGTCGCCCAGGGTTGCCTCCAATACCGTATCGGTGCCCCAGGCCTTGTCGCGGAACAGGGCCGGGACCAGTCGCGTGAGCCCCAGCAGGTAATACCCGCCGTCGGTAGCGGGCCCCACCACCGCCTCGTGGGTATCTAGGCTCGCAAAGGCAGCGGCCAGGTCGGCCGGGTATAATTCGTACAAGTCGCTGCCAATCAACACCACTTTGCTGTAGCCGGCTGCGAAGGCTTCCCCGAAGGCATGCTGAATGCGGGCCCCCAAATCGGCCCCCTGCTGCACATGGCCTGTAAACACCGAAGGAGCCCAGATTTGACCGTCGCCCAGGCGTTCGCTGTAGTATACATGCTTATCGGTGTGCTCCAGGGTCTGGGTAACGGCCGCTGTGTGTCTGAGCAGGAACGTATAAACGGCCAGTGCGGCCTTGTCGCCAATGGTGGCGGCCAGGCGGGTTTTGCATTTCCCGAGTTCAGGGTTTCGGGTAAGGATGAGCAGGGCCTGCTGGGTTGTATGCGACAAATCGATCGTTTTTACCGGGTGTCGCCTCCTGCCAAATAAATAGCGGGCGGCACCCCCTGCAAAGATAATACTTGCAAGGATTGCCGCCCGCCTGAAGTGTTGGGGTATTCCGGATTTCACCGGCGCACCCCCCACCGGTTTCGGATTAGTTGGGCACTGCCCGGTAAGCATAGGCCATCACGGCCATCAGGTACAGCCAAAACAGGAGTGGAGTCCTGAATCGGTGCAGAAATTGTCCGAACCGGCAGAGTCTCAAGTAGTAGCTATTGTTTTTCATATTCAGATTGTATTCCCGTAAAAGAGCGGTCTTGTGAAACAAGTGCAGTTACCTGGAATTCGCCCCGACCATTAGTCGAAGGGAAAACCCGTATACACGCGGAAAATGAAGGCGTACAGCACCACCAAAAACATGGCGAAGCTGAACCACGCGAAAGCCCTGAAATAGTTCCGGACAATAAAGCTGCCCAGGTTTTTGAAGGCTTCCATGTAAATTTCCTTGACGAGTAAAATTGTTTTCATAGAGGGACTTTTACGGATTTAGTTTTTCTCTGAGGCAAAGTTGGGGAGCCTCATATTTATGGGATTCCGTTTTGGTCTTAGCAGGCCAATTCATCGATGAACTGCACATTTGGGTCCCTTATATCGACTAATTCGGAAGTTTGCCGAACTAAGGCAATTCCTACAGCGTCGGGAAAAGGGGAAATAATATCGGTGAACTGCAGGCCCGGATGGATGCCTGATAAGAACCATAAAAAAAACCGGTACGCAAGGCACCGGTTTCAACCAAACTAACTCAATTGGGCTTAGCAATGAATGAGATTCAAATTTGGGCAATTTCGGGGTGCAGGGTGTTACCCCTGTATTAAGATTAGGTTTTTAAACAGCTAACACGGCACTCGCCGGGGCGTGACGTGATTTGGATGCCCGGGTAATGAATTGCAAGGGTTTTGCGGGGCCTGGGTTTATTTTGGTTAAAGGGGGTGGGGGGGCTTGCCCCTCAGCGGGCCGGGGCGCTGCTCCGGGCATAGTGATATATCTCCCGGGCCAGCTCTTCCAGGTCAATGCCCATCAGGTCGCGGCTTACCTGAAGTATTTGCCTCCGTTCCGTTTCCGGCAGGCCCTCGAAGCCAACCTGGGCCCCCACGATCATACCGGCCACAGCCGCCACGGTGTCATTGTCGCGCCCGTAATTCACTATAAAGGCGATGGTCTTTTGGAAATCGCCCTGCCCATACTGTAGCCCTGCGATCAAAATTTCCCAGATTTCCCCGGCGTGGAAGGGGATGGCATGCTGGTCTTCTTCCAGCAGGCTGTAAATGTATTCCTGTTGCAGCCAGGCCAGGGAACCGTCAGGGTACCCAGACGGGGCTCGCCGCGCCAGGGAGTCGAGGGCCAGCTTCAGGCTTTCTGCCGGTTCAAGTTGCGCCTTGCGCACATAGTCGCGGGCGGCCTGGGCCGTCTGGGCCGAAATGCGGCCTACCAGCCGGCTGTCCTGGTAGCGCAAGGGGTCTGTAAAAACCGCCGTGTTCAAAAGGGAATCGGTGTTGCGGGTATGCAGGGCCATTTGGGTGAGGGCCGCCACCAGGGCCGATATGTCGCGGGCGTAGCCCAGATCGAACAGGGTGTGCTCATAGGCCATCCGGTAGGCGGCCTCTGGGTCGGGCGAAATAAGCCCGAACACAGGGGTGTACAGCATCCCGGCGCACGACATCTCCCCCCCGTAGAATCGGTCGCGGGCCTGGGCATAGGCCTCGGGCCCTTCCTGGTAGGCGCGGGCCACCCGGGCCCACTCCCGCACCCAGTCTACCTTTTGCAGGGTACTGTCTAGCGCATCGGTACTCCCCCCGGCAGCGGCCTCCCCCAAATCCCCGGCCACGCTCGCGTAGTAGTCGGTAATACTTTTGGCGAAGGCACCGGGGCCGGGGTTCCCGGGGTTTTGGCTCAGGTAGTGGGCCGTAAAGGCCTTCCAGCGGGTATCGTCCGTGCCCGAGCCCGGCGGCAGGTTGTGGTTCCAGGTCCCTTCGGCCGACTGAGGCCTGATGGCCGGGGTAAAACCGGTAATATACCCATAGACGCGCCGAATATCGGTGCGGCCCCACATTTCGGTAGAGGCCCCCATGGCATCGCCAATGGCCGAGCCCACTAAGGCGCCCAGCACCCGGTCGTAGTAGGCGGCAGAATCGAGGGGTGCCATCCCGGTCCCGTAAACCGGGTTGCGGGGGATGGGCAGCTCCAGGGATTCGGGTTTGCGTTCCGTGCAGGCCGCCAGCAGGGCCAGCGAAAGCCATATCAGCAAGTGGTTCTTAATGGGCATGCAGCAGGAAGTTACGGGCCAGGCGCAAAAGGTACGCTTTTTCCTCCAGGCTTCGCTCCAGGGGCAGCTGGGCCAGGCCGATGAGCCGCCTTACGATTTCGGTGCCGGCCACCTGTACGGCCAGTTCGCGGTTGGCCGGGCCGGGGTAGCGCTCCAGCACCTGGTTTACGATTTCGGGTTCTCCCGTGGCCAGCAAGAGGTGGGCCGCCATCACCCCCAGGTCGAATTCGGCAAAGCCGGCAAAGCTGAATTCAGGGTCGATTACGTATACCGTTCCCAAGGCCTGCAGCCAGCTGCCCGGGTAGTAATCCCCATGGAGCAGCACGCTGCCTGACGCCAGGTAGCGCTCCCCCAGGGTTGCTACAACCGCTTTCAGGGCGGCGTCGGCTTTGAACGGGAGGGCCAGGGCTTCGAGGCCGGGCTGGATCTGGTCGAGGTTAAAGCCGTTGTCTTCCAGGAAGGGAAGCACGAATATATGCTGGTGGTTCAGGCGGCGCAGTTCCAGGTTGTCGGGAAAGCCGGCCGGAGCCGGGGTGGCGTGTATGCGTCCCAGCACTTCGACCAGGGTTTGGAGGGTTTCAGGGGCCACGTGCCGCTTTTTGTACAAAAAGGTCATGTCTTCGGCCTGCCCCAGGTCTTCGAGAAGCATCAGATTCGCGGCTGGGTCAAACCCCAGCACGCGGGGCAGGTGGGCCCCGATGCCCGAGCCTGCCACGGCCCGGTAAAACCGCTCCTCGGTGTGGATGCGTTCCAGGGGAGCCGGTATCTGGGGGTATTTCTGCACGAATGGCCGTGACTGTTTCAAGATGAGGGAGCGCCGGTCGGTGCCCAGGCGCAACACCACATTCATATTGCCTTCGCCCGCTTTTGACAACGCGCGTATGGTTTCGCCGGGTTCCAGCCAGCCCAGAGATCTCAGGCTGTCAGTAATAGTGTCGGGATTGGAAGCGGAATCAAACTGCTGCAACGGTCTTTATTTTTATCGAAAGATAGCAAGATTCTCACCAGCCCGAAAGCAACCTTGGGGCTTAATCAAAGGCGAAGCCCGTGGCCAACCTGAAGATAAAGGCATAAAGCACAATGCCAAACAAGGCAAAGCTGAACCAGCTGAACAGTTTGAAGTAATTCCGGACCAGGAAGTGGCCCAAGTCGCGGAAGGCTTCCAGATAGATTTCCTTGAGAAGAATGGCAGTTTTCATGGCGTTTGTATTTACGAGTCTTTACTGGGTAACAATCCAGCAGCGGGCCAAACCTATTGGAAATCCGGTTTATTCGATCAAGGGTGGGTTTCTTTGGGTGAATGGGGGATTTTTGAATGTGCCAATGCGATAAATAGATAATATTCCAGTAAGCCAAAATAGAAGAATCGCGGTATTCAGGCTTGCGGATTGGAAGATTGGCTGAAAGAGCGGGAAAAAGAACTGGAATTAGTTGGTATGATTGTTCAACATACTCTTAAAGAAAGTTATACCCACACTTGGTAAACTTTTCTTGTGAAATCCGGAGCCGTATAAAATGCCTGGCGTTTATACCGAATACTGCCGAAATGCCGAAAGCGTCTACCAGGTCTTTCCTTAGGATAATATTAAAGCTGAATACCTGATCTACTTATTTTATGCTGTGCAACCGGAAATAAAGGAAAAAAACCTTTTTAACTGCGTGCAGCTCATCGCCCCCACAGCCCATTTCGACGCATCTGATAAGATTCAGATTATGGCTATTCGGGCGAACTGAAGGCCCGGTTAACGCTTGCGCTGCCGGGCTTTTTCTGCAACGGCCCTAAAAACCTTCCTGCCGGCTTCCAGCACGTCCAATACTTCCTGCTTTTGCACTTCGGTGTAGAAAAGACCCTTGGAATTGACCCATTCTTCGAAACGGTCTGTGATTTCGATAAACCGTTCGGCGGGTTCAAAATGGCCGGCCGGCCGGCCTTTGAAGCTGATAAAAACCGGGTTGGAATGGGCCCCCTCGGTCCGGATGGCCAGCCAGCCCGAGTCGTCGAGGGTAATAGAAGCGTTTAAGTCAGTCTCCCTGTGCATCACCTGCCCGTTGTAAACCAGTTCTACAGGCAATTCTCCTTCAGGGGTCAGGGCTTTGGCAGCAATTTGCAGGGTAGCCTTTTTTCCATTCACTTTGATCTCAGATCCCGGCAATTGCCCGTTTACGGTGAAGAACAGCATGGGGCCTTTGGTAATAAAACTGCGGCCCGCCTGCAACCCGGCCCGCCAGTTCTCCAGTGTAAAGGGTTTGCCTTCCAGGTTCACATAGACCCGGGGCGTGTCTTTGATATCCCAATCGGGCCCGGCAGTGGCCATAACCCGGAACCCGCAATTGAGCAGGTCGTACCACACCTGCTGCTGGCCGCCGTTGCCGTAGATCTCAGCCAGTTGGATCTTCCCGAGGGCCACATCGACCGGCATTTCAAATCCGGTAGAGGGCCAAGGGGTTTTAATAGCTTCCCCCTCGGTGATGAAATTGCCGAAATGGGCGCCGATGGTGGTTCCGCCTTGGTCCAGGGCCTCTTGTAAAACCACAGCGTTTGGCGGGTAGTCGGGCCCAGCCAGTTCACCCAAGGCACCCGAGCTGATGGGCTGCATCAGGTAGTCTAGGCCCAGGAAGATGAGGTGGCCGTAAGGGTTGCTCCGGTATTCCTGGTCGTAGGTAATCAGGTGCTCATCTGTGCTGAAGGCTTTACGCAGCCCCATGGGGTATTCGTTGGCGTAAATGGCGTGGGTGTCCCATTCACCCTTCAAAGTCAGGATGGCGGAGACATGCAGGTCTTCGGCCCTTGAGATCAGGGGCCAGAACCTGGAGAACATAACGGGCATGCCGCTATCGGTGGTGTGGATGTGGGTATGACCTGAGTACCAGCCCAGGGCAGGCATGTCTATCCAGCGTTCCAGTTGCACCTTCACGGCGCCGTTTTCAGGCACGGCTACGGTTGCGGGCCTGTACTCAAAGCCGTGGTAGAAGGTTGCCGTTTTCCCTTTCGGGTCCACCCCCAGGCTGGCTTCCCCGTCCAGATAGAAATAGGGCCCGGGTTGAAAATCCCAGAGGGTGGTATGCCATCCCTTGGTGCGGTTCAGGGCATACGATGGGCCCTTAAGGGGCGTCCAGTACAAGTGGTTGTCCGGGTCTTTGACTTCCACCCGGGCCGTCAAGGGCTTTCCGCTTTGGGCATCGGTTACCTTGAGGTCGATTCCCCGGTCAAAATCGGGTAATTGGTCGTTGCCGAGATGATCATAGGCTGAAAGCGGGGCAAGGTCCACCGGTTTCCCCGGAAAAACGCGCATGGGCACAGACCGCATCGGTACGCCCCGGAGGCGGATCGGGGCTGCTGCCCCGATGCCGGCTTCGCTTCCAACAGCAATCGCGCTTTCCGATATCCCTTCCCGATTGGGCTGCAAAACGGCGAAGGTATAACGCCAATGGCCCCCTTTCAGGCGAATGTCTTTTTTCCAGAACAGGATGTCGTCGCTGTAATTGCTTGAAATGGAAAGTGTTTGGTCTACTGGGGTTTGGTTGGTGAGCTTGATGAGCACCACCTTGGTATGTTGCACCTCCACCTCGAACGCCGGATTATCCCAAACAACCTGTAATCCGGATTCCTCAAGCAGAAAACGCAGTACGGGTTGCTCTTTTTCAAGCGCTTCAAAATACAAGCGGCAGGCTGTTAAAAGGTCGTTCTGCAGGCGCCTTGCCTGACCAATCTGCTCCAGAACCTTGTCTGAACTGATCAACAGGTTTTCCGCATCGGTGAGTTCCCGGATTTTCCAGGAGGCCTCGCGTAACTGCTGCCATTTTCCAAAAATTGCAACTGCCTGCGGGTCGGTGTGCCGCATGAGTTGAAGGGCCATCAGGTAGTCGTTAATCTCTGCCAGTTCCGGGTCTGTGTGGCCTTCATGCCCGTAGGAGTGCAGTGAAATTACCATGCCGACAAGGGCCAAAATAAGGGTCGCTCTTTTCTTCATAGGGAACATTGATGAAACCGGTAGCTTGGGGGCAATAGGGCCAGTCAATCAGAATCGCTTTGGCAAAGCCGTTACAAGTTAAGGGATATCTGCCACTATGGAAAGTCCCGCAAACCGATAATCCATATTGAGACGTGTCATAGTTGGGGTACTCCTGGTTATTCCTGACCGAAACCCGAAGGGCAATCTCCCGATCGGGGATTGCCGGCAACCCCCGGAAATTTCTTAAATTAAGGGAAAATAGCCCCGTAGTTCCCTTTTACCCGATCTGCTTCGGGCGACGCGGCTTCTTGAGGTAGGCCCATGAAAAAAACGTTCGGCACCTTTGGGGGGGTATTTACCCCTACGACCTTAACGATTCTGGGGGTGATTATGTACATCCGGGAGCCCTGGGTGGTGGGCAATGCGGGCATTGTGGGGGCCATCCTTATCCTGGCGCTTTCCGTGGCCATTACCCTGTCTACGGCCCTGAGTATCTCGACCATTACCTCGAATGTAAAAATCGGGGCGGGCGGGGCCTTTAACGTGATTTCCCAGTCGCTGGGCCTCGAGATCGGCGGGGCCATCGGCATCCCTTTCTACCTGGCCCAGGCCATTGCGGTGGCCATGTATATTTTCGGGTTCCGGGAAGGGGTTCAGACCCTGCTGCCGGCCATGAGCCCCCTCCTGCTCGATGTGGCCATTTTCGTTTTGGTAATGGGCATTGCTTTTATCAGCACCAACTTTGCCTTCAAGATCCAGTATGTGATTTTGGGGATAATCGTTTTGTCGCTGGTTTCGATCTACGGGGCCCTGTTCGTGGGCCCGCTCAACACCGACCTCGCCTGGAAAGGCGTATATGCGGGTTCGGTCGAAAACGACTTCAGCGGCACCTCGTTCTGGGGCGTGTTTGCCGTGTTCTTCCCGGCCGTGACCGGCGTAATGGCCGGGGCCAACATGTCGGGCGACCTGACCGACCCCCGCAAAAGCATCCCCAAGGGTACCATCAGCTCGGTACTCCTCACCACGGTGATCTATTTCTCCCTCATTTTCGTGGCTTCCCTGCTGGCCACCCAAGAGGAGTTGGTGCAGAACTACAACGTCTTTATCGAAAAATCGCTCTTCCCGCCCCTGGTGTTGGCGGGCCTGCTGGGCGCCACGCTCTCCTCGGCCCTGGGGTCTTTCGTGGGTGCGCCGCGCATCTTGTCGGCCCTGGGCGAAAAGCGCATCATCCCCAAAGGAGGCATTATTTCCCGGCTGTCGAAGCGGGGTGAGCCCTTCAACGCCATGCTCATTACCGCAGTGGTGGTCATCTTTGGCATTTCCCTGCGCAACCTGAATACCATCGCCCCCTTGCTCACCATGTTTTTCATGATCACCTATGCCATGGTCAATGTGGTGGCGCTGATCGAGCAGTGGCTGGGGTTGCCCAGTTTCCGCCCTTCCATCAAAATCCCCATCTATGTGCCGCTGATCGGGGCGGTGGGCTCTCTCACCGTCATGTTTGTTATGAATGCCTTTGTGGCCCTGCTCGCCCTGGTGGCCATCGTCTTTTTTTACCTCTACCTGGTGCGGATGAAGCTCAAGTCGACTACGGGCGATTCCCGAAGCGGGCTTTTTACGGCCTTGGCCGAGTGGGCCACCAAGAAGACGACCCAACTGAACCCGAAAAAGGAAGTCAGGTCGTGGCGGCCCGACCTGCTGCTGCCGGTGCTCTACCCGCGCGAAATCCGCTCGGCCTTCAAACTCATTGAGTCGATCGTATACCCCAAGGGGTCCATCAAAATCCTGGCCCTGGTGCACCCCGATGAGCATGAACGGCAGCGATTGGTCGAATTCCTGCCCCTGGTCGAAAAGAAATTCCGGGAAATCGACATCCCCATCTCCAAAACCACCGTAGACAGCCCGGTTTTCAACGATGCGATCAACATCAGCATGCAGGCCCTGAACGCAGCCTTTTTCAAGCCCAATACCCTGCTGCTCACCATAGATCCGAACCTCGCCGACTTTCGGGTTTACGACCGTTTGCTAAACGATATAGGCGCCTATCGGTACGGGCTTATCTATTATGTGCCCTTCGGCACTGCGAGCCTGGCCATCGAAAAGACGGTTTCGCTCTATATTGAGGAGTTGCCCGATAAGTGGGATGAAACCTACGATATGGGCCCCAACGACCTGGCCATTCTCCTGTCGATTCTGATCACCCGAAACTGGGAAGGCACCATCGATGTCTACTTTAGCCGCGATACCGGAATGGCCCGCGAAAAACTGACCACCTTCAGCGATATGATCCGGTTTCCGAAAGGCACCAGCCTGACTATTCTGGACAACGGCATTTTGCAAAACGTTGAACAGCTGCGTAATGCCGACCTGAATGTTTTCAGCATGTCGCAGAAAATGGAGGTGAAAGAGATGATTCAAATTGTTCAGGCCTCGCGAATTTCCGCTATCTTTTGTATCGATTCCGGGTTTGAGAATGCCCTGGTGTAAATGGCGCGAACAGCAACGTTCAAACCGGAAGGCCGAATAACTTCAAACAACCCATTATGAAAAAAGGCATGATAAAAGTAAGCGTTATGTATCCCAATACAGCAGGGAAGAAGTTCGATCTGGACTATTACTGCAACCAGCATGTGGCCCTGGTTGGCAGGCTGTTGGGCAAAGCCATGAAAGGCGCAAGCATTGATAAAGGACTGGCAGGGGCAGCCCCGGGCACCAAACCGGCCTATGTGGCCATAGGGCACTTGTATTTCGACAGCATGGAGGCCTTCCAGAATGCCTTTGGGCCGAATGCCGCTGAAATTATGGCCGACCTGCCCAATTACACGAACATCGAACCGGTGGTGCAGATCAGCGAGGTGAAGGTCTGAGCCTTCTGCTATACCGGTGGTTTTGCGAATGGCGGGCGGCCCTGTTTCGTTCTTTCCAAAAAGCTACATTTACGGGGTGTTATTAAACGGGATAGCCCGCCTTCTTTTGCGACCCTATGAACGACATTGAAAAATACATCGGTCAGTTCCCCGAAGAAGTGCAGGCCGTCTTGCGAAAGCTGCGGGAACTGATCAAAACCTGCGCCCCGACGGCCGAAGAAAAGATGGCCTACGGCATGCCCGGGTATAAAACCCACGGCAAACCCCTGGTGTATTTTGCGGGCTACCAACGCCATGTGGGCCTGTATGCCACCCCCTCGGGGCATGCCGAGTTCAGGGAGGCACTTTCCTCGTACAAGCAAGGGAAGGGGTCGGTGCAGTTCCCGCTCGACCGCCCCATTCCCTATGAGCTGATCGAGCGTATCATCAAATTCAGGGTAGCCGAAAACAGGCAGAAAGCCGGCAAATAGCATGAGCTCAGACCCAACTCTCGAAATCTGCAGCGCCCGCCTGTTGGAAGCCCCGGTAGGGAAGGTGTACCAGGCCTTTGCAGACCCCCTGCGCCTGGCGCGCTGGTGGGCCCCCGAGGGGTTTACAAACACCTTCGGCGAATTTGACCTGCGCCCGGGCGGAAAATGGGTACTCACCATGCACGGGCCCGGGAAGGGGCATTACGAAAATGCCTCTGTTTTTCAACGGGTGGAACCCCGGCGGGTGATTTCCTGGAGCCGGGTTTCCCAGCCGCACTTCGATATGGAAGTCGGCTTTGAGGAGGTCGCTGTTTCCCAGACCCGCATATCGTTCCGTATGCGGTTTAAAACAGAGGCGGAATGTGAAAAAATCAGGCCCTTCGCGACCCCGAAAAACGAAGAGAATTTCGACCGGCTCGAACGGGAATTGCTGCAGCACGAAAATTGATCAGTCCCAGGGGGAGTAGTCAGAAAAATATGAAGAACCCATCCGACATGCGCATCGAGGAACTGGATGAAGGCAACCTGCCCGGGGCCACCGCCTTGGCGCTTAAGCTCTGGCCTGGGTGCGATTATGAGGAGGAATACCAGCACGGGATGCGCATCATCAAAGATCCTGTACAAACCACCTTTGTCGCCAGAAACGGGGCGCATTTTGCGGGCTTCATCCAACTGGCGCTGCGTTCGGATTATGTGGAAGGTACCGCTACATCCCCGGTACTGTACCTGGAAGGACTTTACGTAGAACCGGCTTATCGAAAGCTGGGAGTAGCCCGCATGCTGGTGCGATCAGCTGAGGCCTGGGGGCTGCAAAGGGGCTGCGTCGAAATGGCTTCTGATGCCGAACTCCACAATAAAACCAGTATCGACTTCCATGTATCTGCCGGATTCCGGGAAGTGAACCGGGTGGTTTGTTTTGTGAAATCCTTAGGTCAATAACGGGTGTCTTTTTGCCCGCTGGAACCACTTTTCTGGCCGGGTCTGCCCGTTAATTTGTAACTTCAGGGTGCAGCTAATCCAATCAATCGTATCATGACCAAACACCGCATCTACACCATGGCCTTTGCGGGGGTGTATCCGCATTACCTGGCCAAGGCCGAGAAGAAGGGCCGAACCAAGGAAGAGGTAGATACCATCATTAGCTGGCTCACGGGCTATGATGCCCGGGGGCTGCAAAAGGTGCTCGACGAGCGCACCGATTTCGAGACTTTTTTCGGGCAGGCCCCGAGAATGAATCCGAATGCTTCCAAAATTACCGGCGTCATTTGCGGGTACCGGATCGAGGAGATCGAAGACCCGCTTATGAGGCAGGTCCGCTACCTCGATAAGCTTATCGACGAGCTGGCCAAGGGCCGGGCCATGGAGAAGATCTTGAGGAAATAGCTCCAATCGGCAACCCACGGCGCCCTTCACCTGAGGGCCAGAACGCCCTTATTCGATCTTCCTCCCCGGGGTGTAAGGGGCCCCGGCTTTGATCAGGGCTGTCTCGAACCCGGCCAGTTCATCCGCATAGCCCGCATAGGCTTCCAAAAACTGGTCGAACTCCCGCCCGGCCAGGGCTATGTCTTGTTGCTGTGTTGCCGTGGGGAGTTGAGTGGTACCCCAATGGCCCGAGATCACGCTCCAGATGCGCGTTGCGGCAGCGGGGGCTGTCGATTCGTTTTTAGCGGAGCGAACCGGGTCTCCATAGAGGCCTTCCCGCAATTCCGACAGTTTGTTTTTGAGGGTTTTTAATTGGGCGAATAACTCCGGGTCCAGGCTATAGGCCTGCAGCAATGCGGCTTCCATATGTCGCAATTTCTCCTGGGCCTCCCCCAGCTTACCGCCGGCAGCTCCTACACTCCGGGCTAAATCGGCTGTCTGGCGGGTAAAGGTGGCCAGTTGCTCATAATTGATATCGGCTTTTACCCGGGGGGTGGGCTTCACCTGAAACGATTGGGGGTTGCCCTGCGCCCTGAGTTGCCCGTTTTCGACCAGGTAGAGCTGCGCCCGGTAAGTGCCGGGAGCGGCCAGCGGCCCCTGCGGGGCTTCGACCCAGGGCGGCATAAAGGCGGGTTGGGCGAGGTCGACAGGGTCTGGGGCCGGCAGGCGCAAATCCCAATTGGCCCGGTGTACCCCTCTGCTGGCGTCCCCCTTCAGCCAGCGCACCGCCTGCCCGGCGGCGTCTGATATCAGCAACAAGACGACGGGCTCGGCATCCTGCAATTCGGCTTTCAGGATTTCCCATCCCGGAAAGGGGATATCGACTTCCTGGGCGTAGAGGCCCTTTTCTCTTTCCTCCCGTTTTTGCCGGTCGGTTTGGGGCAGCTCGCCGATGTAATAGGTGAGCAGGGCCCCGTGCGGCGGGTTGGGCGTTTTGAAGCTCGAAGACCCCGCCGTGGGCATGCCTTTGGCCTGTGAAGGCACATTGGGCACATACCACCAGGCGTCGCGCACGCCGAAGAGCGCGTTGGAGCCCGATTGGGCTGCCCGGCTCACTTCCCTCAGGGCGGAATAGTCATCCAGCACATAAATGCCCCTGCCGAAGGTGGCGCCTACCAGGTCGGTATCGCGCGGGTGTAATTCCAGATCCTGGAAGGGGATGGTCGGCACCCCGGCACCCAGCTTGATCCAGTTCACCCCTTTATTCGGGGAGAAATAAATGCCGTATTCCGTGCCGATAAACAAGAGGTTCTCTTCCACGGGGTCTTGCTTGATGACCCACACGGTGGTATTGGCGGGTAAGTCGCCCCTGATGGCTTGCCAGGATTTGCCGGCGTCGTTGCTCATATACAGGTAGGTGCTGAAATCGCCCAGTTTATGCGCGTCTGCAGCGACGAAAACCGTTGTTGGGTTGTGAGCTGAGGCTTCCACGTCGTTGATGAACGACAGCTCGGGTACCCGGGGCAGGCCCTGGGCCCGGCGCCAACTTTGCCCGCCGTCTTCACTCACATGAATCAGGCCGTCATCGGAGCCCGTGTACAGCAAGCCCTTTTTCACAGGCGATTCTGAAATTGAGGTCAGCGTGGCGTATTTAGACATGGCCCCCGTGTCGTGCAGGGCATCCACGCTGGGCACATTTGCAAACATCTTTAATTCGTACCGCACCCGGTTGGTGGTCAGGTCACTGCTGATGGGTGTCCAGGAATTCCCCTGGTCGTTGCTTCGCCATACCCGTTGGGAACCGTAGTAGATCGTTTTCGGGTTGTGCGGGCTAACCAACACCGGGCTGTCCCAGTTAAAACGTTCCGGCGCCTCGCCTGGGGCCGGCTGGGGACGTATCAGCAGGGTTTCCTCGGTGCGGCGGTCGAGCCGGTACAGCATGCCCTCCTGGATTTCCATATACACGATATTCGGGTCTGTAGGGTCGAAGGCGCAGTCGTAACCATCGGCGCCCAGGGGCACATACCAGTCCTGGTTGCGCACCCCTTCTGTATTGGTGGTGCGGGAAGGGCCGATGAGCGTGCCCAGGTCCTGGGCCCCGGCCACGATATTGTAGAAAGGTTCGGCATTGTCCAAAGACAGCTTGTAAAACTGCGAAATGGGCAGGTTTTCGAAGTGTCGCCAGGTAACCCCCTCATCGAAGGATTCGTACAAGCCCCCGTCTGTGCCGGCAATCAGGTGCTGCCCATTGTCGGGGTCGATCCACAGGGCGTGGTTGTCGCTGTGCTTTTCGCGACCGGTTCCCAGGTAATCAAAGGTATTGCCCCCGTCTCGGGTTACGTGCAGAAATACATCCATCTGGTAGACCAAATCGGGGCTAACCGGGGAAGCCTCCAATTCCTGGTAGTAGTGCGGGCCCGTTCCCCCGGAGATATAGCTGTTGCGCTTTTCCCAGCTTTCACCACGGTTGGCAGACCGGTAAAAACCTTTCTCCTTGTCGCCGGCCTCGATGGTGGCATAGACCAGTTGCGGGTTGGCCGGGGTTACCGCCAGGCCAATCTTGCCCATGTCGCCGGTGGGCAATCCGGTTTTAACCTGCCGCCACGTTTCGCCCTGGTCGGTCGATTTGTAAATGCCCGATTTGGGCCCCCCGGCCAACAGCGACCAGGTATGCCTCCTCCGCTGATAGGCTGCGGCATATATCGCATCGGGGTTCGACGGGTCGAACTCCACGTCGGTAACGCCTGTATCGGCGTCGATTTTCAGGGCCAGGTTCCAGGTCGCGCCCCCGTCAGTGGTTTTGTACAGCCCGCGCTCGCCCCCCGATGACCAGAGCGGGCCTTCGGCCGCTACATATACCACCTCGCTGTTTCTGGGGTCGATCAAAATTTTGCCGATGTGCTCCGATTTTTCAAGCCCCATGCGCTGCCAGGTCTGTCCGCCGTCCAGGCTTTTGTAGATGCCGTCGCCCCAGCCCACGTGCCGCCCGCTTACGTTTTCGCCGGTTCCAACCCAAACTACGCTCGGATTGGCGGGGTCAATGGCGACGCATCCGATCGAGAAAGAGGCCTGATCTTCAAAGACGGGTTTCCATGTAATACCGCTATTGGTGGTTTTCCAGACCCCGCCCGAGCCGGCCGCCACGTACCAGTTGCTCTTGTCGGCCGGGTTAACGGCTATATCGGCGATGCGCCCTCCCATCAGGGCCGGGCCAACGGGCCTTAGCGCCAGGCCTTTGGCGGCTTCCCGGTACAGGTCTAATGCGCCCTGCTGGGCATGGGAAAAATAATTCAGGAGAAGGGTAAGACAAACTAGTGTAAGGGCATTCCGGATAATTGCAGGCATGTTGGTTCATTTAAGGTTTTTGAGGAAACCGAGGTTGTCGGGTATCCCTCTGAAAGGTTGAAAAAAGGTAAGGTTTATTTTGAGACCTACCGCATTGTCTATCAGTTGCTTTTTCCCGGGAGTTCGCAAAAATTTGAAATCAAGACGGACATTTCACTCTAAGGCAGACCCTCAGGTATTTAAAATTGTGCGCTATGCTGATTATGCCTTCTACGTTGAAACAAAGCCGTGCGGGATTCGTCTTTGAATCTGAAAGCATCGGATCGCCCGGGCTAAAGAATCAAATAGGCCATCTTATGGAATCAGACTCAGACTTGAGACTTTCAGCACTTGAAAAAAAATACACCCGGTTGCGGATGGGTTTTTTTGCATCCGTCTTGCTTGTTATTTCATGCGTGGTCTATTTCGGTATGGTACAACCCCGTACTTTCGGGCTTTTACGGGCCAAAGGCATCATCATAGAAGATGCGGCAGGGAAAGACAGAATATTGATCGGCGCCCCAATTCCCTTCTCGGCAGACCGTGTTCGAACCGACACGGCATTGGTGCGCCAATATTGGGCAAAGGGCTATGGCTCCAGGGAGGATGATTTCATGGGTTGGTACAAGGATTATTATCACGGCACCGACGGGATGGTCATTATGAATGAAAGGGGCTTTGATCGGGTACTGGTAGGGGATAAACTGGCCGACCCAAACAGCGGTAAGCGCCTCTTCCAGATTGCAGGGGTTACCTGGAATGACAAGGAAGGATGGGAGCTGGGGGGAGCTGGCGTAAATACCGCGAGCGATGGGAAGGCAAGATCGGTAATCGGGCTGGACAACGACAACGGAGAAGCGGTTCACCTGGTTGCGCTGGAAGACGGGACCAATGCCCTGATTATTGCCGGCACCAATGGCAGGTTGATGATTGGATCGGCAAGGGAGCCCGGGGCCTGGTTCCAAAACAAAATGGCATTTACGGGGATCAGATATTTTGATGCCGAGGGAAAATTGGTCTGGGAACAGCAGATGTCCCCGAACCAGTAAGACACCCAATCGGGGGCTGCCCATGGTGCTCGCCAGGGGCAGAGCCATGCCTTATACCCGCAAAAAGTTCTAAAGATCAGGTTACCCGATTACCGCCTAGTGGTTTTTATCCAAACCCCCGAGCGGCAGGTCAATGGCTGGCCGGAAGTCGGTCAAACCTTCTTCGCGGATTGTTTTTTCAATTTCTTTGACAGACGAGGGGACAAAGGCACTCAGGTTTTCTGCCCCGGTCTCTGTAATCACCACCACATCTTCGATGCGGATGTAGAGCTGCTCCTCCGGGATCCAGATCATAGGGTCGATGGTAAAGACCATCCCGGGCTGCAGCGGGAGGTGGTGTATAACCCCCACATCGTGCACGGCCATGCCCACGGGGTGCTGAAAATGCCCCCTGAATCTTATGCCTTCCTGAACGGCTTTCAGGTGGGCAGGGCGCTCAAAGGTTTTGCCTTTCAGGTATGCGGCCATATCGGCAGCGGCCCGGTCGAGCACATCGTCTGAGGTTACCCCGGGTTTCAGGTGGCGGAACAGGGCATCCCGGTAGGCGACGATATAGTCATATAAGGCGGTTTGGGCACGGTCGAAGGTGCCGTTCACCGGCCAGATCCGGGTTACGTCGCTGGTGTAGTTGCGGTAATCGGGGGCGTAGTCCATCAACACCAGGTCCCCGTCTTTCAGCAGGTCGGTTTTCCGGAAATAATGCCCCATGTAGGCGTTGGTGCCGCCCCCGATAATGGCCGGGTAGCCGTCGCCCTGGGCGCCGTGCTGGTAGAAAATGTATTTGGCAGCGGCATCGAGTTGGTATTCGTATACCCCCGGCTGGGTAGACCGCATCGCTTCCATGATGCCCAGGCCCGCAATCTGGGTGGCTTTTCGAATCACTTCGATTTCGCGGGGGCTTTTGACCACCCGCATGGCGTCCAAAATCGGGGATAGGTCTTTAATCTCAAAACCCGGAAAGCGATCGTGCAACAGGTTTTTGAACCGTGCCTCGCGGGGGATGTTTGTATCCCAGGGATCGGCCGCTGCACGGGCCTGCCCGTGCAGGATTTCGTCCCGGCTGTCGTTGCCGGTTTCGGCCGGGCTCAATGGGGTGTACACAACCGGCACATCTGCTTTTATCAACCCGGTGCCGACCAAATCATTCCCCAGGAATTCCACGGGGCGCACCCGCTCGATCCCCGTCAGCCGGGCGACCAGGTCGGCATCTTCGGCCGAAAGGATCTTGCCCTGGCTCTGCTCCCGGCCTTCCTCTCGGTGGGGCAGGTACAGGGTGGTGCTCTTGTTTTTGCCGTTCAGCAGCAAATAGGCATGGCCTTCTTCCAGGCCGCTCAGGTAATAAAAGGTGTTCGACTGCCTGAACACCTTAAATCCGGCCACGCTGGGGGCGCTTTGTATCAGGGCGATGGCGTTGGGGCCGATGGCCTCGAAGATACGGGCCCTGCGCGCCGCAAATTCAGCAGGGGGAAAGTCGGTTTGGAAATAATGGGTTTCCTGAGCCTCGATCGGCCAGGCGGTCAGGAAGCAAATCAGGAAACTGCGGAGCGTATGGAGGGGCGGAGTCATTTCCGAAAAATTTTGAATTTAGACAGACCTATGGAATTACCCCTTAAATTAAGCATATTTTTAAGGAGGAAATGCAACCCATTCACGCAGACCTATGAAGAATTTCAGGAAGAATCTTTTGACGGCGCTCTGCCTGTTGGGTGGGATGCTGCTGCAGGCATCCCACTTGGCGCCCACGGATACCTACCCGAAGAACCCAAAAATCGACATCCTAAATTATGTTTTTGATATACGGCTTTCCGATGCTTCCGATGAAATTCACTGTGAGGCGACGGTCGACTTTGTCTTCAAAGAAAGCGACATGCGGCAATTGCGCCTCGACCTGGTCAATGCCTCTTCTGCCTTGGGCAACAAGGGGATGACAGTAACCCGGGTTGTGTCGGAAGGCAGGGAACTCGCCTATACCCATGAGCAAGACGCCCTGCTGGTATCCTTTCCGGAGGGGTCCGAACCGGACCAGCGCAGGCAGGTGACCATCAGCTACCACGGGGCGCCGGCCCTGGGGCTCCATATCGGGGAAAACCAGCACGGCGACCGCACCTTCTTCAGCGATAACTGGCCCGACCGGGCCCGGCATTGGCTGGCCACGGTAGACCATCCTTACGACAAGGCCACCTGCGAGTTTATTGTAACGGCTCCGGCGCATTACCAGGTGGTTTCCAATGGCCTGAAAAAAGAAGAGACGAACCTGGGGCAGGGCCTCAGGCGCACCCACTGGAAGCAATCGGTGCCCATTGCCTCCTGGTTGTACGTGCTGGGGGTGGCCGAGTTTGCCGTGCAGTATGTAGACCAGTTCGACGACAAATCCATCCAGACCTGGGTTTTCAAACAAGACCGCGATGCCGGGTTTTACGACTTTGCCGTGCCCACCCGGCAGGTGCTTGAATTCTACAGCGATTACGTGGGACCCTATTCCTATGAGAAGTTGGCCAACATCCAGTCGAACAGTGTCAGCGGGGGCATGGAGGCGGCTTCGGCCATTTTTTACAGCGCCAATTCGGTAACGGGCGACCGGAGCCTGCGCTGGCGCAACGTGGTTATACACGAAATTGCGCACCAGTGGTTCGGCAATGCGGTAACCGAGTACGATTGGGACGACGTCTGGCTCAGCGAAGGGTTTGCCACCTATTTTACACTCCTCTTTATCGAGCACGCCTACGGCCGCGATGCCTTTGTGGAGGGCCTGCGCAGCAGCCAAAAAAGCGTCGAGGCGTTTCACGAAAAAAATCCCGGGTACACCATCATCCATCAAAACCTGGCCGACATGACCCAGGTAACCACGTCCCAGACCTACCAGAAGGGCAGCTGGGTTCTGCACATGCTGCGCGGGGTAGTGGGCACCGAGGTGTTTTGGGAAGGGATCAGGGCCTATTACAGCCAATACAAAGACCGGAATGCCACCACATCAGACTTTAAAAGGGTGATGGAAGCAGTTTCGGGCCAGGACCTGGGCCCGTTTTTCAGGCAGTGGTTGTACGAGCCCGGGTCACTGGAATTGGAAGGCACCTGGAGGTACGATCGCATGGGGGGCAAGGTGGTAGTCGAGCTGCAACAAGTGCAGCCCGGCGGCCCCGTGATAGAGATGCCTCTCGAGGTGGAAATTACCGCCAAAGACGGCTCCAGGTCGGTGGAGCGAATTCTGATTGCCCAAAAGACCAACCGCTTTGAAATCAAAACAGAGGGGGAACCCCGGAGCATCGCCCTCGACCCCAACCTGTGGGTGCTGATGCGGGCCTCGTTTCGCAGGAAGTGAAGCCGGGATCGTTAATTTTCCTCGATTGCCCGAAAAAACCGTGCCGGCACACCCCTTACGATGCTGTTGGCCGGTACGACCTTGGATACTATCGCCCCGGCAGCCACAATTGAATTTACACCTACCGTAACCCCAGGCAGAATGTTGGCCCCGGCCCGATCCAGGCCATATTGTCGGGCTAACAGTCTGTATAACCATGATTTTATCTGTATCTTAACAGGGGTCATTACGGGCAGTATTAGAATCCCGCTGGCCCTTCAAGCGTAAACCGTATCATGAATACCTCAATCGTGTTTGGCCTAATTACTCTGGCGTTTGTTTGGTACAACCTTTTCGTGAGTATTGCCATAATCAAATACCTCAGGTCAATGGGGAAGGAAGCCAGCCTCTATAGGTGTGGGTTTTTTGTAAAAGGAAAGATTTTCGCCTACCTGCCGGTTTATAAAGAATCAACCCTTAAAAATAACGGAAAGACAGGGGGGCTCTATTACCAGTTCTACCTTTCATTTCTGTTGGCATTGATCTTTCTTATATTGGGGCTTCTCAGTCTTTAGATTTCATCTGCTGTCCTTCCTGAAAAACACCTTTTAATCTTTCAACCGTCAACGCAACTTTTATTACCGTTCAGCGCAATAGGCCAGGATGCTTCACGCGATAGCGTAGGGGGGTAGTGTTCCTTTGGAACCCCGCCTGAAAACCTGTCCCGAGTGATATCGAGGGATGCCAAAACCCTGCCCCCGTCATTTTTGGAATTTGGTATTTCCATTTAGGGACTCTCCAGGAGATACCTCGCTGCGCTCGGTGTTCCTTTGGTTCCCCATGTGAAAATGCCAAAACCCTCCGCGGTGGCACGCCGCGGGTGTTTTTTGTTTCCCGGTCCCTTATGAAAGCGAGCTTTCAACAGTTCCGGAAAACAAAAAACCCGCTCTCCTACGAGAGCGGGTTTTGGCGCTTTAAGTGGTACCTCCAGGAATCGAACCAGGGACACACGGATTTTCAGTCCGTTGCTCTACCATCTGAGCTAAGGTACCAGAATGTCAGGCGGTTTGCGGCAGGGGGTGTTGGGTCCGTTCCGCAAACGGAGGGCAAATATAATTTCAAAAAAGAAAACAACCAACAAAAAGGGAAAAAAGGGGATTTGTTTTTTCGCGTTTCCCGATCTTTGCAGTATGAATCTGGCCGTCGACGCAGGGAATACGCAAGTGAAAATGGGGGTCTTTTCCGGGGACCGGCTTCTGCATGTCGAAACGGTTGCTCACGAAGGGTTTGCCCAGGCCCTGAAGGCCCTGTTTAATACCTACCCGGGCATTGGCTACGCCATCCTGGCCTCAGTAGGGGAAGCCGGGCACACCATCCGAGACCTTTTGGCGGTCTTTTGCAAATTGCATGTGGTAAGCGCCGCCACCAAAACCCCCTACCGCAATTCCTACGCCACCACCCAGACCCTGGGGGCCGACCGCATGGCCCTGGCGTCGGCCGCCTTCTTTCAGCAATCGCGCTCCAATACCCTGGTAATCGACGCGGGCAGTTGCGTTACCTACGATTTTGTGAACGACTACGGGGAATACCTGGGGGGCGCCATATCCCCGGGCCTGCGCATGCGCTACAAAGCCCTGAATACCTTTACGGCCCGCCTACCGCTTCTGGAGCCCCAGGAGCCCCTTGACCTGATTGGGAATGCCACCGAGAGCAGCATCCACAGCGGGGTGGTAATTGGCCTTTGCCATGAAATAGACGGCGTAATAGACCAATATAAATCGCGCTACCCTGATTTAACAGTAATTTTAACAGGGGGCGATGCCCAATTTTTGTCCAGACGCTTAAAAAGTGTCATATTTGCCCATTCTAACTTTCTCCTGGAGGGCTTAAACCAGCTGCTGGAATACAACAAAAGCTAGATGGTAAAAAGATTCGTTCTCGCAATCCTTATTTTTGCGACTTTTTCGGCTTCCGCTCAAAACGGAACCGTATCGCCGTATTCGGCATTAGGCATCGGCGACCTGAGGGGTGTCCGCACTGTCGAGAACCAATCCATGGGAGGGCTCGAGTTCTTCACCGACAGCATCCACATTAACCTGAACAACCCGGCTAGCCTGGGCAAACTGGGCCTGGCTACCTATTCGGGGGCTTTTGCCCGGAAGGAAATGCGCATGGAGACCTATAGCGAGAAGCAGAACACTTCGGTAACCAACCTGGAGTACCTGAC
The DNA here is from genome assembly GCA_050289825.1 of Robiginitalea sp. Taxonomy (GTDB): domain Bacteria; phylum Bacteroidota; class Bacteroidia; order Flavobacteriales; family Flavobacteriaceae; genus Robiginitalea. Next base: position 41,265 of record JBNKGM010000004.1, on the reverse strand, counting down.
CATTGCCTTCCCGCTCAAAACGCAGCGGGGCGGGCTTTCCTTCGGCTTGAAGCCTTACAGCTCGGTCGGCTTTAAACTGGAAGATGTAAGCAATAACGAAGCAGGCAACCAGGTCCTAAACGAATATAGCGGGGAAGGCGGACTTAACCAGGCATTCCTCTCGATCGGTTTGAGGCTGTTGCCCAAATTGCAGGTAGGCGCCACGGCCAATTACATCTTCGGACAGATCATGAACAAGCGGGTGCAGGTAACCGAGGGAATTGCCTATGGTACCCTCGACGAAAGAAAGTCTAACATCAGCGGCTTCGACTTTAACTACGCCCTTACCTACGCGCCAAGCCTGAGCGACCGCTACACCCTGTATACCTCGCTAAGGGCCCATACCCAGACCAATCTGATTTCTTCGAACCAGCGGCGCATCGGCACCTTTGTGCCCTTGAACGGAAACGAGATTGAGGCTTCAGAGGTAGACCTCGACCGCGACAACCTGCGGAATACCGAAATCAAGATCCCGACTACCTTTACTTTAGGCCTGGGTATTGGAGAAGAATACCACTGGATGATTGGCGCCGAAGCCGGGATGCAGCAATTCAGCGACTTCAGCAATCCTTTCCTCGACGGCGACAATATTGATTACGAAGATGCCAGCAGCTATGCGCTGGGCGGGTTCTGGGTGCCCGACTACACCAACGTGGACGCCTACTTCAGCCGGGTTACCTACCGGGCCGGCGTTCGTCTGGATAATACGGGTTTTATCGTAAATGAGAAGCCCATTTCAAATTTTGGCATAACATTTGGAATGGGATTACCGCTGGGGTTTGAATACTCCAACCTGAATCTTGGGTTTGAAGTCGGTCGCAGGGGTACGACCATGAACGAACTGGTGCGCGAGAGTTATTTTAAAGTAAGCGTAGGCCTCTCGTTCAATGCCTCCGGCCCCAACCGATGGTTCCAGAAAAGACAAATTAATTGATAAAAAATTACTACTTTAACCCCCCTGAAAAACTGTAGACAAGATGAAAAAGGAATTCTACGTAGTGGTCGTTGCCATACTTGGGTTTGCCGCCATAGGGACGGCCCAGGCCCAGGACCCGGAGTGTATGACCAATCTTTCCATCTATGCCGAGCACGTTAAAGTGAAAAATTACGATGCGGCCTATTCTCCCTGGAAAATGGTTTACGAAACATGCCCTGGCCTGAACAAGGCCAACTTCTCCTATGGGGAGCGCATTCTCGAATATAAAATCGAGAGCACAAGCGGAGCCGAAAAGGAAGGATTTATAAAAGACCTGCTGGCCTTGTACGACAAGAGCCTGCAATACTTCCCGACCAATTATACCAAGGCCGAGATTGCCAGCGACAAGGCTTCCCTGTTGTACGACAACAAAAGGGCCACCGACGACGAGCTGTTCAACATCCTCTCTCAGGCTTTCAAAGAAGACCGGGCCAACTTTGACAACCCGAAGGCCCTGTACCTGTATTTCTCTACCCTGGTAGACCTGCATGGCGCCGGCAAGAAAGACCTGCAGGAGGTTTTTGACGTTTACGACGACGTTACCGAGAAAATCGAGGAAGAGAACGAGAAATATCTGGAAGCCATCGGCAAGCTGCTACCCAAGGATTCTTTGGGGACCCTGACTTCAAATGAGAAGAAACAGCTGAATTCCTATAATAGCTACTCGGAGAATTACGGAAAAATTTCCGGCAGCATCGATTCCAAGCTGGGGAACCTGGCCGACTGTGATAACCTCATCCCGCTCTACCAGAAGAGTTTTGCCGAGAAAAAGGGCGATATCGCCTGGGTGAAGCGTGCCGTAGGCCGTATGTTCGCCAAAGATTGTACCGATGACCCGCTCTTTCGCCAGCTTTTCGAGGCCCAGATTGCCCTTGAGCCCTCGCCCAGCGCTTACCTCTACGGGGCAACCCTGAAGGTAAAAGACGGTGATACCCGCGGGGCCATTGCCGACTTCGACAAGGCCGCCGAACTGGAGACCGACCGTCGCAAGAAATCTGATATCTATTACAAGGCCGCTACTGTGGCCCGCAAGTTCAGCAAGACACAGGCGCGCACCTATGCCCAGAAGGCCATTAACGCCAACGGCTCCAACGGGAAGGCCTATTTGCTCATCGCCAACCTGTATGCCTCCAGCGCCAACGAATGCGGCGACACCCCGTTCGAAAAGCGGGCTGTATACTGGAAAGCCGCCGACCTGGCCCGTCAGGCTGCCCGGGTAGACCCGGCCCTGAGTTCACACGCCAGCCAGGCAGCCGCCAGCTACAGCGCAAAAGCGCCTTCCAAGACGGATATTTTCCAGTCAGGTATGGCCGGAAAAACCATCGCCTTCAGCTGTTGGGTTGGGGGTAGCATTACGGTGCCGAACTTATAAGACCCTATGGGTTCACAGATAAACGCATTGCGGATCATTGCCAGGGCATTTGTCCTGGCAATGTTCGTTTTGGGATGTGAAGACACCTACAAAAGGGTGGGCGATGAAGCCGCCGAACTGGTATACCCCCAGGGGATAGCCCGCGACTTCACCCTGACCTATACCGAGAGCATCAAGCAGCTCAACAACCAGGACAGCAGCAATACACGGGTAATTGCCATTTTGAAAAGCCCGGTTAGTGAAGATTTCACCAACCTGACCTTTCAGTACCGAACCTTTCCCGATGGCCTTCGGGTCGAGTATTACGACGAGCAGGGGAACCTGAGCACCATCGAGGCCGACTATGCCATTATCTACGCCCAAACCAATTTGTACGACCTGAGGGGTCATGTGGTGATGGAAACCCACGACGGGAAACGGCTGCAGACCGAACAATTGTTCTGGGACCGCGATAGCGACTGGATATTCACTGAAGGGCGGTTTACCATGACCAATCCGGAAGACGGCACCGTGCTCAATGGGGAAGGGATGGACTTTAACCGCGATTTTACGTACTTTAACGCCCATAAAACGGGGGGCGAAATGCTCGTCAAAGAAAAAGAACCCGAAGAAGAAGAATCATGATCCGCATCCTGAAATATACCGAATACCTCTACCTGGCCATCGCCTTGATTTCCCTCTATGAAATTTGGAACCTGTGGGGGGTGAACCGGGAGAAGAGCTATCTGTTTATTTTCTTCGCGGTGGTGTCTGCCGGCATGTTCCTCTTCCGCAGGAATTACCGCAGGCGCTTCGAAAAGCGCAACGACCAAGGTCGCAAATAAGGGCACATGGCCATAATCCTGATTACCCTTTTGTGTTCGGCTTTTTTCTCCGGAATGGAGATCGCCTTCGTATCGGCCAACCGCATCCACATCGAAATCGAGAAGAAACAGGGCGGCCCGCTGGGCATGGTGCTCTCGCGCCTCACGGCCAGGCCTTCCCGCTTCATCACCACCATGCTTATCGGCAACAACGTGGCCCTGGTGGTGTACGCCTATTACATGGGCGAATACCTCATGGCCTGGTTCCAGGGGATGATGCCGGTGGACTCAGCCTTGGTGCGGGTTCTTATTACCGACTTCGCCCTGGTGAGCCAGACGGTTATTTCTACCATTATTATTTTGCTGACGGCCGAATTCCTGCCCAAGGTGCTCTTCCAGATCTACTCCAACATCCTGTTGAAAGCCCTGGCCGTGCCGGCGTACATCAGCTTTATTTTACTGTGGCCGATTACGGAAGGCATCATGCGTATTTCAGACCTGATCTTGCGCGTGTTTTTCAAAAGCAGGGGCGATGAGGTGCAGCTCTCCTTCACCAAGCTGGAGTTGGGAGACTACATTACCGAACAGATGGAGACCGTCGAGAAAGAAGACGAGGTAGATTCCGAAATCCAGATCTTCCAGAACGCCCTCGAATTTTCGGAGGTAAAGGCCCGGGACGTGATGGTGCCCCGCACCGAGATTACGGCGGTGGAACTGCACGAGGTTCCGCGAAACCTCACCAAGCTCTTTGCAGAAACCGGGTACTCCAAAATTCTGGTCTACAAAGACACCATCGACAATATTATCGGTTATGTGCATTCATACGAACTGTTCAAGAAGCCCAAAACCATCAAAAGTATTTTGCTACCCGTGGAATTTGTGCCCGAAACCATGCTTATCCACGGCATCCTTAACGTGCTGACCAAGAAGCGGAAGAGCATAGCGGTGGTGCTTGACGAATACGGGGGCACCTCGGGCATCCTCACCGTCGAAGACATTATCGAAGAGCTTTTCGGGGAAATCGAAGACGAACACGACACCACTGACCTGGTCGAAGAGCAGCTCAGCGAAAACAGCTACAAGTTCTCGGCCCGCCTTGAAGTAGATTACCTCAACGAGCGCTACAAGCTCGAACTGCCCGAAAGCGACGAGTACGGCACCCTGGGCGGAATGATCTTGGGCGAGACCGAGGAGATCCCCAAGCAGGACACCGAAATTCGCCTGGGCCGATTCCTGTTCCGCATTTTGGAAGTGTCGAACACCAAAATAGATCTGGTGACCCTGGAGGTGCTGGAAAACGATTGAGAAATCCTCAGGGCAAACCCCCTTTCATTTCCCTTTTATTATTGGGCACAAAATTGTATTTTCGCCCACTGATTTAAAGAACCCTTAGCATGGCGATTTTAGAGAAAATCCGCAAGCGTACCACGGTACTGATCCTGATCATCGGTCTGGCACTCTTTGCATTCGTGATTTCAGACATATTTACCCGCAATGGCTTTCAGGGCGGCAAGGCCGGCTCTGCCGTTGGCGAGATCAATGGAGACCCCATTTCCATTGACGAGTTCAGGCAGCAGATGGAGGTCATGGAAAGCCGTCTGGGCGGTCAGCTCACCGCCACTCAGGTGGTAAACACCGTCTGGGACCAGGCCCTGCGCACCACCCTGCTCGACCAGCAGTTCGAGAAGCTGGGCATCGAAATCGGGCAAGACCAGATCATGGAGCTCATCAAGAGCAACCCGAACTTTACCCAGAATCCCCAGTTCCAGGATGCAGACGGGAATTTTGACGAAGATGCCTTCCGGAATTTCATCACCGAATTGCGCGTAAACCAGCCGCAGCAGTACCAACTGTGGCTGCAAAGCGAGGCAGCGCTGATACAGGCCGCCAAGGAAGACACCTATTTTAACCTGATCATGGCCGGCACGAGCGCCACCCTGGAAGAAGGGAAACGCGATTACCACCTGGCCAATGACAAGGTAGACATCCGCTATGTGCGGGTGCCCTTTTCTTCCATCGCAGACAGCACCATAGCCGTGAGCAAGGAAGAAATGGCCCAGTATATCAAGGAGCACGCCGAGCAGTACAAGCAGGAAGCGGCCCGCGATATCCGCTATGTCTATTTTGAAGAAAAGGCCTCCAAGGCCGACGAGGATGCCATCCAGGCCGAGTTGCTTACCTTGATGGACGACAAGCAGGAATACCGGGAAGACCTGGATTCGACCCTGACCATTGCCGGCTTCAGGCACACCGATGATATGGAAGCCTTCCTCGACCGCAATTCAGACACGAAATACGATACGGTATACCACATCAAAAACGAACTGTCTCCCCAGTATGCCGACACCCTGATGGCCCTGCCGGTTGGGGAGGTATACGGCCCGTACCGCGACGGGATCTATTTCAAGCTTACCCGCAAGATGGGACGTAAAGAAAATGGTTCGGTAAAAGCCAGCCATATTCTGGTGGCCTACCAGGGAGCCCTCAGGGCCAACCCGTCTGTGACCCGTACCCAGGAAGAAGCCAAGGCCCGTGCCGAAGAACTCCTGGCAGAGGCCCGCAAAGACGTAACCCGCTTTACCCAGCTGGCCCGCGACAATTCAGATGGCCCCTCGGCACCTTCGGGAGGCGACCTGGGCTATTTCCAGGAAGGGGTTATGACTCCCAAGTTCAACGATTTTGCCTTTGGGAATCCGGTTGGAACCATCGGCCTGGTGGAAACCGAATTCGGCTTCCACATTGTGAAAGTAGACGACAAACAGGATGTGGTACAGTTGGCCACCCTGGCCCGCGCCATCGAGCCTTCTGAAGAGACCATCAATGCCCTCTTCACCGAGGCTACCAGCCTGGAAATGGCGGTAACGGCAAGCCCGCAAACCTTTGGGGGCATCTCTGAAGAGAAGGGCTATGAAGTTCGCCCGGTTAACAAAATCAAGGCCATGGACGAGAACCTTCCCGGCCTTGGGGCACAGCGGCGCATCGTGCAATGGGCGTTTAACCCCGACACCGAAGTGGCCGACATCCGCCGCTTTGATATGAGCAACGGCTATGCCATAGTGCAGCTTACCGCCACCTACCACGAAGGGACCCGCGACGTCGAAGACGCTTCGGTACAGGTGCTGCCGATTCTGCGCAAGAAAAAGAAAGCCGAAATGATCAAAGCCGCCATCGCCGGCCGCAACCTTGACGACATGGCCCGCGAAAGCAACCAGATGGTTTCTTCGGCCTCTGCCCTCAACGCCAAGTCGCCCACCATTCCGGGAGCCGGTCGTGAGCCCCTGGTTGTGGGTATCGCCGTGGCCATGGACCAGGGCCAGGTATCCGGGCCGCTGGAAGGCGAAACCGGCATATTCAAGGTCGAAATCGTGCGCAAAGAAGTGGCTCCCGAGCTTGAAAACTACAAGGCGTATGCCAATGCGGTAACCGCCGCCCTCGGCCCGCGCATCAACTCAGCGGTGATCGAGGCTTTAAAAGCCAAGGCCGAAATCGAAGATAACCGGGCGTTTTACTATTAATAAGACGTCTGTTTCTCCATATACGACCCCTGCCGTGGCAGGGGTTTTTTTATGCAATAAGGTCGCGGTAGGCCAGGCGGGTAGGGTACCCTTTTTCGAGGAAGTAGCCTGAAGTGTCGGCCTCGGAGGCGGCCAGGATGAAATCGCCCCCCCAGGCCCCCAGGCTTTTCAGGCTTCCGGGGTAATCGGGGAACAGGCGTTCCTTAACGGTGGGCAGGCCCAGCAGGCCTGAAATAAGTGCTTCGTGCCGGTCTATCGCCCTGCAGAATTCAGACAGGTCTGTTGCCTTTGCCAGGGTTATTCCCAATTCGGAGATTTCGTTTAACAGGCCTTGAGGTACCGGCCGTTTTTGGCGGTAGCGGGCAATGCCCTCCCGGCTGTCTTGTTTGACATTCAGGTATACGAACCAGAGCGAACCGGCAAAAGGCGGGTTAAAGGGGGCGGGTGCTATCTCCGGCGGTTCGTTGGGCTTGCGCCTGTAGTAGATCGGGTGGCTGCTGTTTGCGCAGGCCAGGTCGTAGCCGCTACCCCCCAGGGTGCGGTCGAGCAGGTCGTAGGGGTCGGCCCCCGACCAGGCGGCGAGGTTGGCCAGCAGCGTGGAAGACGACCCCAGGCCCCAGGCCCTTGGAAAATCAAGGCGTGTTTCTACCTGGACCCCCCGGCATTGCTCCCGGAAATCGGGGCGCAACTGCACTGCAGTTTGTAAAATGCGGAGCAGGCGTTCTTTGGGGGTGGGGGGGAATGGGCCCGAAGGCGGGTCTTGTTCCAGTTCTCCAGGGTCGAAATGGGCCTCGACCCAGCTGTTCCCGTCGGCATCGCGGCTGGTCCAGCTCAGCCCCGGTTCGTTTGTTGCCGACACCTCCAGCCATTGTCCCGGGCGGGTGGGCAGGGCCAGGGCCCTGGCGCCGTCAAGCACCGCATACTCGCCTGAGAGCAGCAGTTTCCCGTGGCTGAAGAAGGTCGTTTTCATGTGCCCGAACGCAAGGTCTTTAAGTGGTCTACCACGGCGTTGTGGGTTACCGTATGAGTCTTGAAGAATTCCACCATGGCCTGCTTCTCGGCTTCGCTGGCCCCCAGCTGGTTCAGGATGTTGAGCAGGTGCATTTTCATATGGCCGCGCTGGATGCCCACCGTAACCAGCGAGCGCAGGGCGGCAAAATTCTGGGCCAGCCCGGCGGCGGCCACAATCTGCATGAGTTCGGGGGCGGACGGTTTGCCCAGAATTTCCAGGGCCAGGCGAACCAGCGGGTGCAGAGTGGTTAATCCCCCGACGGTGCCCAGGGCCAGAGGCACTTCGAGCCAGAACCGGAATATCCCGTCTTCCAGGGAGGCCCCGGTCAGGCTCCGGTACGAACCGGAGCGGGCGGCATAGGCATGCACCCCGGCCTCCACAGCCCTGAAATCGTTGCCGGTGGCTATAACCACGGCGTCGATCCCATTCATGATGCCCTTGTTGTGGGTAACGGCACGGTAAGGTTCGCAATCGGCTACCTGTACCGCCTGCACCAGCCGCTGAGCCACCTGCTCGCCCGAAAGGCCTCCTTCTGCCTCCAGTGCCGATGCGGGGCACGAAACCTCGGCTCTAACCCGGCAATCGGGCACGTAGTTAGAGAGGATGCTCATCAGAATTTCAAGGGGCGGCTCACCGGCCAGGGTTGGGTGTACGGCCGCTTCGCGCAGCAGGGTGGCCGAGAATTGCTCCAGGCATGAATTGATGAAATTGGCACCCATGGCATCGCGGGTCTCGAACCGGCCATGCAGCTGGTAATACCCCGCCATGGCCTGGGTTTTATCGCGCAATTCCACCCCGAGTATGCCGCCCCCCCGCCTGGCCATGTTGCGGGTAATGGGCTCGGCCTCGCGCAGCAACATGGGTTTCACGGCCTCGATGAACCGGGCCAGCTTTTCCGGGTTTCCCGGGAAGGAGAAATGCACCTGCCCGATTTTTTCGGTACCAAGCACGCGCGTGTGGAATCCGCCCCGCTCCAGCCAGTATTTGGCCGATTTTCCTGCAGCGGCCACCACGGAACTCTCTTCAATGGCCATGGGAATGGCGTATAGCTCGCCATTGATCAAAAAGTTGGGGGCCACCCCCAGGGGCAGGTAAAAATTGCTGAGCGTGTTCTCGATGAACTCGTCGTGAAGTTGCTGCAGTTGGGCGTCGGTATTCCAGTATTGGCGCAGCAGGGTTTCGGTTTGTTCGGGGTGGGCGGTATACCGCTCGGCGATAAACCGGATCTTGCTCTCCTTGCTGAGTTTGGAGAATCCTTCTACAGGCTGAGACATCTCGTTTTTTTGGCGATTCAAAGATACGCAAACCGCTTCAATTGACGGGCGCTGAGGCCGGCCCCCGGCCGAGAAGAAAAAGGGGAGTAAGGCGCGATTTCTGACAAAATATTCATAAACTTGAGGGTTTTATAACTTTTTACCGATTCCATGAAGAGACGATCCGGGCTTTGCCTGTTGTTCCTGCTGGCCGGAGCCCTGCTGTCGGCCCAGCAATCGAAAATCACCCTCGAAGATATCTGGGGGGGCACATTCAGCACCGAAGGCCTTGAGGTGCTCCGGTCTATGAAAGACGGGCAGCACTACACCATTCTCCACACAGACCGGGCCACGGGTATCAGCAGCATCGATAAATATGAATACCACACCCAGCAAAAGGTGGCCACCTTGCTGCAGACCAATGCCGCAAAGGGCATTCCCGCTTTCAGTTCGTACGAATTCAGCGACGATGAGTCAAAGGTTTTGCTGGCTACCGAAGAAGAAGCCATATACCGCCGTTCGCGCCTGGGGATCTATTACGTATACGACCTGGCCAGCGGGGAACTGCAGCAGGTTTCCGACACTAAAATCCAGGAACCTACCCTCTCGCCCCGGGGAGACCGGGTGGCTTACGTATATGAGAACAACCTCTATGTGCGCGACCTGGGCTCTGACCGCCTGAGCCAGGTTACCACCGACGGCAGGCGCAATGCCATCATCAATGGGGTTACCGACTGGGTGTATGAAGAAGAATTTGGCTTTGTTCGCGCTTTCCAGTGGAATGCCGACGGCACCAAAATTGCCTTCCTGCGCTTCGACGAGAGCGCCGTCCCGGAATTCACGATGGATGTATACGGCTCAGAGCTGTATCCCTTCCCCTATACCTTCAAATACCCGAAGGCGGGCGAGGCCAATGCGCTGGTGAGCCTGCACCTGTACAACCTGGCTGACGCCCAGACGCGGCGGGTTTCCCTGGGCGACCCTTATTACGTGCCCCGCATCAAGTGGATGCACCACCCCGACCACCTTAGCGTACAGGCCCTGAACCGCCATCAAGACAGCCTTACCCTTTACCGGGTCGATGCGTCCACCCTCCAGTCACAAGTCTTGCTCACAGAGACCGACGCAGCCTATGTGGATGTTACCGACAACCTGACCTTTTTGCCCGACGACCGTTTTATCTGGACCAGCGAAAAGGACGGCTACAACCACATTTACCTGCACGGGTCAGACGGCCGCCCCCTGCGGCAACTCACCAGCGGCCCCTGGGAAGTCACGGAATATTACGGATACGACCCGGGCAGCAAACGGATTTTCTACCAGGCTACCGAAGAGGGGTCCATTTTACGCGATGTATACAGCGTAACCGAGAAGGGGAAAGGCAAGAAAAGGCTCTCCTCCGGCGAGGGTACCCATCAGGCGGCCTTCAGCGCCGATTATAGCTATTTCATCAACGCCTTCAGCAGCGTAGACACACCTCCTGTCTTCACCCTGCATAAAGCTGCCGATGGTTCCCTGGTCAAAGAGCTTCAGAACAACAGGGCCCTGCTCACCACCCTGGAGGGCTTCGAAATGGCCCCTAAGGAATTCAGCACCCTGGAGGTAAACGGGCACGCCCTGAACATGTATATGATCAAGCCGCCCCATTTTGACCCGTCCAAAAAATACCCGCTGTTCATGTTCCAGTATAGCGGCCCGGGCTCGCAGCAAGTGGCCAACCGCTGGCACGGCAGCAACGACTATTGGCACCAGATGCTCGCCTCTGAGGGCTATGTGATTGCCTGCGTCGACGGGCGGGGCACCGGCCTGAAAGGGCGCGATTTCAAAAAAATGACCCAGAAAGAACTGGGCAAATACGAAGTGGAAGACCAGATTGCGGCAGCCCGCCAACTGAGCGAGCTCCCCTTTATCGACCCTGCCAGAACGGGCATCTGGGGGTGGAGCTACGGGGGCTTTATGGCCTCGAACTGCATCCTGAAGGGCAACGACACCTTTGAGATGGCCATCGCGGTGGCCCCGGTTACCAGCTGGCGCTTTTACGACACCATCTACACCGAGCGCTACATGCAAACGCCCCAGGAAAACCCCAATGGGTACGATCTGAATTCACCCCTGAATTTTGCAGACCGCCTGCAGGGGAAATTCCTGCTGGTGCACGGCTCAGCCGACGACAACGTGCATGTGCAGAACAGCATGCGCCTGATCGAGGCCCTGGTACAGCAGAACAAGGCTTTTGACTGGGCCATTTACCCCGACAAGAACCACGGCATCTACGGCGGCAAAACCCGCCTGCAACTATATACCAAACTAACGCGTTTCGTTCTCGAAAACCTGTAAACAGAACGCGGCCTTTCACTAGAGGCCGAAACCACAAATCAACTCAACCATGGAAATCAGCAAACCAGCACACAAAAAGCAACTCTTCGGGCATCCGGTGGGGTTGTACATCCTCTTTTTCACCGAATTGTGGGAACGATTTTCCTATTACGGCATGCGGGCCCTCTTCACGCTCTTCCTGGTTGCCGAAACCACCACCAATAACCCGGGCTTCGGCTGGACCAATGAAGAGGCCCTGGCCCTTTACGGCTGGTACACCATGTTGGTGTATGTGTCGTCCATTCCGGGCGGCTGGATCGCCGACCGCCTGCTGGGGCAGAAGAAAACGGTGATGCTGGGGGGAGCCTTGCTCTGCATCGGCCACTCGGTACTTGCCCTGAATTCGGAAATGACGTTTTACCTGGGCTGTTTATTCATCATCCTCGGGGTCGGCTGCCTGAAGCCGAACATCTCTTCCATGGTGGGGGGGCTGTACCGCCCCAAAGACGAGCGCCGCGACCTGGGCTTTTATATTTTCTACATGGGGATCAACATCGGCGGCTTCCTGGCCCCGATCCTCTGTGGCTGGATAGGTGAAAAAATAAACTGGCACTACGGCTTCGGCCTGGCGGCCATCGGCATGTTCCTCGGGCAGGCCGTCTATATCTGGGGTCAGAAATACCTCCACGGGGTGGGCGACCTCATGAGCCGGAAGAATGCGGAAGACCGCGAAATTTTAAACCGGCCGCTTACAAAGATAGAGAAAGACCGGATCAAGGTGCTGCTGCTATCGTTCCTGCTTATTATCCTGTTCTGGGCTGCTTTTGAGCAGGCAGGGGGCCTTATGAACCTCTATGCCAAGCAAAAAACCGACCGCGAATTCTTTGGACTGTTTACCATTCCGGCCTCGATATTCCAGTCGGTGAATTCGTTCTTTATCATAACCCTGGCCACCGTGGTGGGGGCATTCTGGCTGAAATGGCGCAAGAAGGGCCGGGAGGCCTCGTCCCTGTTCAAGATCGCCATCGGCCTCATTATCATGGCCCTCGGGTTCGGGTTTATGACCGCGGCTTCGGTACAATACGGCAACACCGGTTCTTCCAGCATGTACTGGCTCATTCTGGCCTACCTCTTCCACACCATTGGCGAACTGTGCGCTTCCCCGGTTTCGCTTTCCTTTATCACCAAACTGGCCCCCCTGAAATACGCCTCCATCATCATGGGGCTTTACTGGGCAGCCACGGGACTGGGCAATAAGGTTGCAGGCCTGATCGGGGAAGCCTCCCAGTCATTGGGCGAATTTGAGATATTCCTGGGCATAACCCTGGTGTGGTCGGCCATTGGCGTAGTGGTGCTGATGTTGCTCAAACCCCTTAAGCGCCTTACCCACGGGGCTGAGGAAGGCGAGACCCGCATCGAGGAAGAAACAGCTGCTGAGCCGGCCTGAACCGATTTGTTCGCCAAGCCTGCTTAAGGCTCAATCGAATTGGGTAATTCCAACCGGAATGCCCCTGAATGCGCCGTGGCGTGAAACGGGATGCCATAGCCCCTGCACGTCTGTTCCCACCGCCTCACATAGCTTGAATAGTTGTTGCCGTCGGCCACAATACATTCGGGCGTGTAGGTTTCGATGAACCGCCCCAAATGGAAGCGGGGGGAGCCCGTAAGCAATACCAGCCCGACCTGATTTCCGGGCATGGGGTATATGCCTTCCGAATCGATGACCAGTAGCCGCTTGGCGCCCAGGGTGTAGCTGTTGCGCAGGGAATCCACGCTAACCTCGGTGATGCGTTCCCCGGTCTGATAGGCCGTTACAAGGCTGCCAAAGCGTTCGGCTTCCGGGCTGAAGACGGTGAGCTTGGAGCCTTCGCGCAGCCAGAACCCCCCGGCCGCCACCCGCTGGGGTACCACCCACTCTGCCTGGGTGGCTTTGCGCTGTGCCTGCCAGAGACTGAAACCCTGGAGGGCCAGCAGGCAGACCAGGGATAACCTGAGCCAAATTGCGGATCGGTTCCCGACCCACCCGGCCAGGGCCAACAGGGCCCCGAACCCCAGGCACAGTTCGGTAGGCCCCCAGGGAATACCGGTAAGCACGAAGCCATCCTGCCCGCCCAGCCACCCAGCCAGGTCATTCATTTTTTTGAGCACCCAACCATAGGGTTGGGCCAACCACCCCGGCAAATAACCGGCAGAGGCCCCCAGCAGTACCAGGAACCCCCAACCCAAAACCAGCCCCAGAAAGGGCAGGAGCAAGAGGTTGGCCAGCAGGAAGTGCAGGGGAAACTGGTGAAAATAGTACAGGCTCAGTGGCAATACGCCGAGTTGGGCAGTAGTGCCGACGCAGCAAAGCTGCCCGAGGTACCCCCCGATTCCTTTCCTGAAGGGCCACAGTCGATACAGGGGCGGGTAAAAAACAAGGATGGCCCAAACCGCTGCAAAGCTGAGCTGGAACCCGACCTGGAACAACCAGAGGGGTTCCACAACGCCCAGCAGGAACAATATGGCGAGGGCCCAGAAATGCAGGCTTTGGCCCGGCCGCTGGCTCAAGACCGCATAGGTGAGCAGTGAAAAGAGCACCGCCGCCCGCACGGCCGAGGGGCCGGCCCCGGCCAGGGCCACGTACGACCAAAGGGAGAGCAGTACCAGGGCCGTTTGTACCGTTTTCCCGCGGCGCATTCGCCTCAGGGGCCATAGCAACCACGAGGCCAGGCCGCCGAATATCCCCACATGCAGCCCGGAAACAGCCAGGAGATGGGCTGCCCCCGCCCGTTGGTAGCTGGCGAGCTGGTCGGGCTCCATGCCGTTGCGCGAGCCCAACAGCAAGGCTTGCAGCAGCCCGGTTTCGGCCGGGGCGAACCCTGAGCCGTTGAGGTCTTCCTGCAACCGCTGCCGCAGGCGGGCCAGGGCAGTTCGCCAGCTTAGGGCGGGCATCGGCCGGTGCCGGAAACGGCCGGGCTCCAGTCGCAGACTGCCGGAAACCCCCAGGCTATTCAGATAGGCCCCGTAATCGAACTGATGGGGGTTGGGTGCCCCTGCAGGTTTACGTACCTCCCCCAGCGCCAGCAGAAGGTCGCCCGGCCTCCAGCCCGGGGTCTCCAGGGAATCAGGCAGGGCGAGGAGCACCCTCCCGCCTGCCCGCCTCCCGTTTATGGATCGTACCACGCCCATCCAACGCACTGAAAATGCAGTGGGGCGTAACCGTTCGGTAAGGCGGATTTGATAGGCCTGAGGGCCCGGGGCGGCGTTGGCGTAATGGTCGGGCTGGTTTTCGGGCAGCTCGCAGGCCATGCGCAGCAGGCCGAAGGCAAAAAAGGCTGCGCAGGTTAGGCCCAGATAGGTATGGGGTGGGCATCTGCGCCCTTTGCGGAGGGCAACCGCCAGGAGGAGCAACGTCAGGAGGAATACAGCCAGGGAGTGGCTAAGGGCGGGCCTCAGGGCGTAGGCAGCCCATATACCCAGCGCCAGGCTGCCGGCCAGCCAGGGCGCTACCGTTTGTCCCGGCCCCATTTAGAAGACCCGGGTGGCCTTCACAAATGCGTAGTTCCAGAATCCTTCGCGCAGGGAAGAGACGATAACCCCGCGCGAGGTGGTGGAGTGTATGAATCGCACGTCGTCGCCTTCCACCTCGACTACGAGCCCCACATGGTTTATTTTCCCGCCCCTTCGGGTGGTCCGGAAAAAGAGCAGGTCGCCTTTGCGCACCTGCCCGATCTTTACCTTTTCGCCTTCCTGGGCCATCTCGTGCGATACCCGGGGAAGGGTGAAATCGATTTCCTGAAAGGAGACATACAGCAGGCCCGAACAATCCATGCCGTTTCGGGTGGTGCCGCCGTAGCGGTATTTCACCCCGCTGAACGAAAGGGCCGTGGCCACCACGGCGTCGACGGCATTTACCGCAGGCGCACCGAACGCTTCATGCTCAGAAAGGGTGGGTTCACCGGCTTCGGACGGTATTGAATCGGCGGGGGTTTCCGAAGCGGCCACGCTCACCGTGGGCCGCTCGGCATAGGTGGTTCTTTTTTTAACCAGACCGCAGCTGCTGAAAAACAATAGGCCCAGGCCGATAAAACAAAGACGCCTCATGCAGATATAACGGGTTCTGTTGAGCTAAATTATGGAAATCCGGCGATTCCTTTAGCGAAGCCCAAAATTAACGGGGCTTGCTGAAACCCACTATCAGTCGGGCGGCATCGCGGCTCGCGCCCGGCCCGCCCAGTTTTTCGCGGAGCTCGCTGTAGGCTTCAAGCTGGCTTTCGCGCCCGGCCCCACCCAGAATGGCGCTGAGTTCTGCCCGGAGATTTGCCGTATTGAGGTCGTGCTGGATGAGTTCGCGCACCACCTCCCGGTCCATGATCAGGTTTACCAGGGAAATAAAACGGAGCTTGATGAGCCTGCGGGCGATCTGGTACGAAACCTGGCTTCCTTTGTAGCAGACTACCTGGGGCACGTTCAGCAAGGCGGTTTCAAGGGTCGCTGTGCCGCTGGTAACCAGGGCGGCATGGGCGTTTTGCAGCATGGGGTAGGTCTGGTCGGCCAGCAGGGTCACCCCGGTGCCATTCAGGTAGGGTTCGTACCGGGAGGCGTCGAGACTCGGGGCCCCGGCTACCGCAAACTGGTAGTCAGGGAAGTGCGGTACTACGGTGAGCATGGCCGTGAGGATGTGTTCGATTTCCTGGGCACGGCTTCCCGGCAACAGGGCGATCAGGGGTTTTTCCGGGTCGAGGCCGTTGCGCTGGCGAAAGCCACTGGGGTCGGGCCCGGGAAGGCCTTCCATGGCGTCGATCAGCGGATGCCCCACGAAGTGAACCTCCATGCCCTGTTTTTGGTAAAAGGCTTTTTCGAAGGGGAGGATCACGTACATATGGTCGATGTCACGGCGGATCTTTTTTACCCGGCCGGCCCGGGAAGCCCATACCTGGGGGGAGATGTAATAGTGGGTGTGGAGGCCCTGCTGCCGGGCCCAACGCGCAATACGCAGGTTAAAACCCGAGAAGTCGATAAAAATCAGAGCGTCGGGTTTGAAGGCGGCAATATCCTTCTTGCAGAAAGCCAGGTTCCGAAAAATGTCGGGCAGGTGCCTGATAACCTCCAGAAATCCCATGAAGGAAAGTTCCCGGTAGTGCTTTACCAGGGTGGCGCCGGCCCGCTGCATGCGATCGCCTCCCCAGCAGCGTACCTCGGCCTTGGCGTCTTCGAGGTGCAGGGCCCGAATCAGGTTGGAGCCGTGCAGGTCTCCAGAGGCTTCGCCGGCAATGATATAGTATTTCACCCTATGTTAGCTTGTAATAGAGAATGACCAGGGCCGTCAGTACGGTGGCCATCAGTACCCCGCGTGCCCGGTGATCTCTGCGCAGCCTGAGGAACCCGAAAAAAGCCACCAGGTTCAGGATGGCCCCAAGGGCCAGCAGGCTGCCCACATGCCCCTGTTCTACGGCAGCCTGGTAGGTCTCGACCAGGCCCAGGTCAGAAAAAAGGAGGATGTAGAGGAGTACCCCCATCGTGTTGGCAATGATCCCCACCAAAAAGCCTATGGCAGTTTCTTTTTTTGTGTTTATGACGCGCATGTTATCTAATACTGTAAAACAAAATTTCACTTCACGGAACCGGGCAAGGCAACCGGCCCTTCAGGGATGCCTGCCAAACCAAAGAGGTTGGCTCGGAGCCGCCTTGAAACCTAAGCCTGCATCGCGCCACCTGTGCATTTTTGGCAGTTTGGCTCGCGGCTATACTTTATCGTACAAAAATACGTTTTTCAGTAATAGCGCTCCCGAAAGCCGCCTTAACAAAAAATTAAGCGGCAGGGCCCGATACTGGCATGGTTTTTTCTGTATCTTGGGAGTTGATTTGATTTCAGCGCCGTGCCGGGCGCCATTCGCCCGGGCGGTTAAAAACAAATTTCATGAAGAGAAAATTGCTGATTGCCTTTTTGGTTCCGCTGATTGCTGTGGCTTCCTGCAGCTTCACCAACCGCGCCTTTGAGAATGACGACCGCGACAAGCTGTTGCTCGACCTTATTACCTACGTACTGGAGCGGGGTCACTACGAACCCAAGGATATAAACGATGATTTTTCTGCGAGCGTGTACGAAGATTTCATCGACATCATTGACCCGACCAAGCGCTATTTCCTCGAATCGGATATTGAAGAATTTGAACAGTATAAGTTCCAGATCGACGACCAGATTCGAAACACCGACATCAGTTTCTTTAACCTGGTTTACGACCGCCTGATGCAACGCATGAAAGAGGCCCGCGACCTGTATAAGGAAGTACTGGCCGAGCCCTTCGATTTTTCGGTCAAGGAAGATATAGAGATTGACTACGAGAACCAGGCGTATGCGACTAGCAAGAAGGAGCTGCGCGAACGCTGGAGAAAGCAGCTCAAGTACTCTGCCATTGGCACCTATGACGCCAAGATGAGCCTGGCCGACAATGGGGAAGCAGAGCGTATGTCAGTTTCTGAAGCAGAAGCGGCTTCGCGTGAGGCGACCCTGAAAAACCTGGATGAATTCTTTGTCTTCGTTGACGACCTGCAGCGCAAGGATTGGTTTGTGCAGTACCTGAATACCATCGTTGACGAATTTGATCCCCATACGTATTACTTCGCCCCCGACGACAAGGAGCGTTTCGACATGAATATGTCGGGCAAGTTCGAAGGGATCGGCGCCCGCCTGCAAAAGCAGCCCGAGGGGGCCAGGATTGTTGAGATCATTTCAGGAGGCCCCGTTTGGAGGGACCAGCGCCTGGAGGTTGGAGACGAAATCCTCAAAGTGGGTCAGCCCGGGGAATCTCCGGTCAACATTGTCGGGATGCGTCTTGACGATGCCATTAAACTGATCAAGGGCCCGAAGGGGACTAAGGTAGACCTCACCGTACGCAAGGTAGACGGGACTATTGAGGAAATTTCCCTGGTGCGCGATGTAGTGGAACTCGAGGAGTCGTTCGCCAAATCGGCCACCGTGTTTAAAGACGGGTACAAATACGGACTCATCAACCTGCCGAAGTTTTACGTCGATTTCGACGATTACAGCGAGCGCAATGCCGCCACCGACGTGGCCAAGGAAATCGAAAGGCTGAAGGACGAAGGCATGCAGGGTCTAATCCTCGACCTGCGCGACAACGGAGGGGGTTCCCTTAAGACTGTTGTGGAAATGGCCGGGTTGTTTATCAAAGACGGCCCCATAGTACAGGTTCGCTCTTCGGCCAACGACAAAGAAGTATACGACGACAAAGACGAACGCATCCAATGGGACGGCCCGCTGGTTATCCTGGTGAATGAACTTTCGGCCTCGGCCTCTGAAATTCTGGCCGCCGCCATGCAAGACTACGGGCGTGCCGTTATTATCGGTAGCCAACAGACCTTCGGGAAGGGTACCGTGCAGAACGTGATACCGCTTGAAAACATCGTTCGGAGCAATGAGCACGGCGACCTGGGTGCCATCAAACTTACCACGCAGAAGTTTTACCGCATCAACGGGGGTTCTACCCAATTGGAAGGGGTGAAGAGCGACGTGGTGGTACCAGACCGTTACAGTTACATTGACCTGGGCGAGCGCGACCAGGCAAATCCGTTGCAATGGGATAAAATCGAGCCTGCCAAATTCCAGCCCTGGAATGGCTACATCGACTTCGAGGCGACTATTGCCCATTCGGCTGAGCGGATGAAAAAACACCCCCAGATTGCCGTGATCGAGGAAAATGCCCGCTGGCTGAAAGAACAGCAGGACCAAACCCGCATTTCGCTGAACTACGACGAATACCGGAAAACCGAACAGGAGAACAAGGATCGTTCACAGTACTTCAAGTCTATGATGAAGTACGATTCGCACCTCTCGTTCAGTTCCCTGAAATACGAACAGGACCTCTTTACCCAAGACTCGGTGCTGCGTGAGAAACGCGATCGTTGGCACCAGAGCCTGGCACAGGATGTTTACGTGGAAGAAGCCATAAACGTCTTGGAAGACCTGAAATTAAACCACTTCAAAAAAGACCGTCTGGCCAGCCGCCTTCAGGACTAAGGAAAGCTGCTGTTGACCGGACAGACAAACCCAGGCCCCGCGGCCTGGGTTTGTTTTTTGGCGCCCTTACCGGGCCGGGTCTTTCAGCAGTTTGGCAAAGCCTTCCCGCAGTTTTTTGACTTTGGGGTCGATCACGTAGCGGCAATACCCCTGCTCGGGGTGCTGGTTGTAATAATCGACGTGTTCGGCCTCGGCCGGGTGGAAATTGGATAAGGGGGCGACTTCCGTAACGATGGGGTCGTTGTAATAGGCCTGCATCTGGCCGACTACCTCCAGGGCCGTCTGCTGCTGCATGGCATCGTGGAAGAAGATAACCGAACGGTACTGGGTGCCCCGGTCGGCCCCCTGCCGGTTCAGGGTGGTGGGGTCGTGGGTGGCCATAAAGACGGTTAGCAGGTCGCTGTACCCGATAACGTTTGGGTCGAATACCACGCGTACCACCTCGGCATGGCCGGTGAGCCCCGAGCATACCTCCCGGTACGTCGGGATGCCGGGTACCCTACCCCCGGCATACCCGGGAAACACCCGTTCCACCCCTTTCAGGCGCTGTAAAACAGCCTCGGTGCACCAGAAGCAGCCTCCCCCCAAGGTGGCTTCGGCAAACACTTCAGGAGACATCCTTCCCGGTTTTATCCAGCTCCAGGGCCAGGGAATTCATGCAGTAGCGCAGCCCGCCGGGAGGCGGACCGTCTGGGAATACATGCCCCAGGTGGGCATCGCAGGTATTGCAGAGGGTCTCTACCCGTATCATCCCGAAAGAGGTGTCTTTATTATATTTTATAGCGTTTTCGCGAATGGGCTGCGTAAAGCTGGGCCAGCCCGTGCCCGAATCAAATTTAATGGTGGAGTCGAACAGGGGCTCGCCGCAGCAGACGCATGTGTAAATGCCAGGTTCGTAGATTGAGCACAGGGCTCCCGAATGCGGGGCTTCCGTGCCGTGCGCCCGGGTAATGCGGTACTGCTCGGGGCTGAGTTGGGCACGCCACTGTTCCGGGCTCTTTTCTACCCGCCTGTTCGGCTGCGGATTGCCGTGGGTGGCAAAGTGGATGATGTTTTTCCAGGTGAGGTTCATGTTTATTGTGTTTGTGAAGGCTTTGGATCGTTGCGGGTGGTTCTTTCCCGCCCAGCCCACCCCCGGGATCAAGATCGCCCACCCCCCTGCAAGTTCCTATCAGGGAGCAGGGGCGCAGGGCTGGCCTGAAACGCAGAGTCAGGGCTGTTTTCCTATCCCATGAGTCGTAAATACAGACCCGGGCTTACAGCAGCCGGCCGTTGCAAAATACCCTAAATTTGCGTCATGTCCCTGACTTCCCAACAAAAAAACCGACTCCTGTACACCTTGCTCATGGCCGCCTGCATTTTCGGCTTCTGGTGGTTTGAAAACTTCTATACCCCCGATCCGTACGGGTCTTCGGGCCCGACCGAGGCGGGTTCGGCTATTCCGGATGCCTGGGTGCCCGAATATCAGGGAGGGGAGGCCGTGCAGCACGACTACTATCGCCTTGCCTACAGCGAAGCCTATGAGCAGGCTGCCTGGGTGGCGTATATGCTGTGGCCAGAACAACTGACCTATCAGGACCGCGAGCGCCCCTTTTTCGTAGAAGACCCGAAAGTGTCGACCCATTCGGCCGATTGGAGGAATTACCGGGGGTCGGGCTACGACCGGGGCCACCTCTGCCCGGCCGGGGATATGCGCTTTTCTGAAGGGGCCTACAACCAGACCTTTTACACCAGCAATATCAGCCCGCAAAACCGCGAGTTCAACGCCGGGCTCTGGAACGACCTCGAATTGCAGGTGCGCCGCTGGTGCAAGCGCTACGGGCCGCTTTGTGTGATCACGGGGGGCATTCTGGAGCCGGGCCTGCCCGTAATCGGCGAAGAGGAGGTGGCTGTACCTGCCCGGTTTTTCAAGGTGGTGGTCCGGGAAGGAAGCGGGGGTATTTCCGTTTTGGCCTTTCTGATGGAGAACCGGCCCCAGGGAGGCCCGCTCCAGGGGTACCTGGTGCCCCTCGACCAGGTAGAGGCCCTCAGCGGCATCGATTTCTTCCCCGGGCTGAGCGAAGCCCGGCAACACGAGCTGGAGGCAGCCGTACAGGCCGAAGGCTGGACGTTTTAAGCGTATTCGTTCAGGCGGTTGGCATCGAGCCGTAAAAAGATAAAGAGCAGCATGGTAAAGCCGATAAGGGAAGAGCCCCCGTAACTGAAGAAGGGCAGGGGAATCCCGATGGTCGGCAATACCCCGATCACCATGCCGATATTGATGAAGTAGTGGATTAGCAATATGGATACCACCCCGTAGCCGTACATGCGGGTGAACGGGTTTCGCTGCCGCTCAGCCAGGTGCAGCAGCCGCAGCAGCAATACCGTGAATAAAAGCACCACAGCCGAGGTACCGGCAAAGCCCCATTCTTCACCCACGGTGGTAAAAATGTAGTCGGAATGCTGCTCGGGCACAAAGTCGCCCTTGGTGCGCGTGCCTTCCAGGAAACCCTTGCCCCAGAGGCCGCCGGCCTCGATGGCCTTTTCAGACTGGTAGGTGTTATAACCGATGGTCTTGCGGATTTCTTCCAGTTTATCCGGGTCTTTCTCGAGCCGCAGCCAAAGGCTGAACCGGTCGCGGTGGCGTTGTTCGAACACCTTTTCAAAGACAAAACGCACCGAGAGGGAAAAAACCAGGGCTGCCAGGGCCAGGCCCAGCACCGGGAGCAGGGGTATTTTGTAACTCGGTTTTTTGAGCATGTAAAAAATAAGGATAATCATGCCTATACCGATAGCCACCCAAACCGTCCCGAACATGAGGGTGGTGATGAATAGCACAATGGCCAGCAGGGCCAGCAGCAGGTACCACAACGGAAGCCCTTCGCGGAACAGCACAAAGACCAGGGCAAAGAAGACCAGGGCGCTCCCGGGGTCGGGCTGCGGAATAATGAGCAGGGCGGGCAGCACGATAATCAGCAGGGCATAGAGCTGGTCTTTACGCCGCTTGATATCGGTCTGTATGTCGCTCAGGTACTTGGCAAGCGCCAGGGCCGTGGCAGTTTTGGCCAGTTCGGAAGGCTGGAGGTTGAAAAACCCGAGGTCGTACCACGAGGTGGCCCCGGAGATGGTTTTCCCGAAGGGGAAAAGGCCCACCAACATCAAGAGGGTAATGATGTAAAACAGGCTCGAAAACCGCTCGTAAAAGGAGGCCTCAAGGCCCATGACCAGAATAATGATCAGCAGGCTGAAACCGATAAAAGCAAGCTGCTTTCCGTAGAGTTGGTTCATATCGAAAAGGGAGGCCGAGTCTGCGGTAAAGGTGCTGGAGTAAATGTTCACCCAGCCCATGGCGACCAGCAGCACGAAGATGAGTACCGACAACCAGTCAATTCGCCTTAGGATGCTGCTACCAAGCATGCTCGTTGATCTCAAAGGCTTCCCCGCTGTAGGGTTTGGCGTACTCAGCATCCAGCGTCTTTTCGAGCATCCGTTTTTCCAGGTCGGTGCGGGTAATGGTACCCTTCAGGTACTTCTCGATGAGGAGGGAGGCGATATGCCCGGCATAGCGGGCCCCAAAGTAGCCGTGCTCAATATAGACCGCCAGGGCGATTTTGGGTTTGTCTACCGGGGCGAAGGCGACAAAGAGGGAGTGGTCGGTAAGCTGGGTACGCACGCCGTCTATACGGGTGTAGTTTTCCACAGTCCCGGTTTTACCGGCAATGGCAATGCCGGGAATACGGAGGTTGTATGCGGTTCCCTTGTTGTAAACATCGGCCATCCCTTCGATCACGGGCTCGAAATACTGGGGTTCGATGGTGGTGAACTTCCGCTCGGTGAATTTGGGGATGTCGATGTCTTTCCCGTCGATCTTGCGGATCAGGTGGGGGGTGCGGTACCAACCGCGGTTGGCCACGGCGGCCACCATATTGGCGAGTTGTACGGGTGTGGCGGCTACCTCGCCCTGCCCGATGGCATTTGAGATAATATAGCTTGAAGACCACCTGCCGTCGCCGTATACCCGGTCGTAGTATTCCTTGTTGGGGATGCGTCCCTTGCGCCCGGTGGGCAGGTCGTACCCCAGGTAATCGCCCAGGCCAAAGCTGCGCATGTGCTTTTCCCACACATCCATTGCCATGTCGGTGGTCTCGAATTTCTCGTAGAACTTTCGGAAGGTGCCGGCAAAATAAGCGTTGCACGATTTAAAGATGCCGCTGTTCATGGTACGTACCCCACCCCCGCAGTGGCAGCCTCGCAATTTGTTCCCCACGTAGAAGCCGTGGTAGCAATGGAAGCTGGTCTCGGGGGTTATAACCCCTTCCTGCAGGGCAGCCAGGGCATTCAGGATCTTAAAGGGAGAACCCGGGGAGGGCTCGGCCAAAATGGCGCGGTCCCAGGTGGGCTTGGCAATGGTGTCGTAGTGGAGCTTGCTGTAATTCTGGGAGCGTTCGCGACCTACCAGCAAGGCCGGTTCGTAAGTGGGGCCTGAGATCAGTGCCAGGATTTCGCCCGTCTCGGGTTCAATGGCCACCACCCCGCCCCGCTTGCCGTGCATGAGGAGCTCCCCGTATTCCTGCAGGGTCTTGTCGATGGTGATGCCAATCTCGGTGCCCGGCTTCGGCAGGGTGTCGAGGGCACCATCTTTATAAGGCCCGATATCGCGGTTATACCGGTCTTTCTGGATCATTTTGACCCCTTTCCGGCCCCGTAGCAGCTCTTCGTATTCCTTCTCTATCCCGGTGCGGCCGGTGAGTTCCCCTTGCGAATAATAGGGGTTGCGCTCCAGGTCCCATTCGTTCACCTCGCTGATGTACCCCAGTACATTGGCCGCGGCATTGGTTTTATAGTCGCGCAGCGAGCGTTTTTCGATGTAGAAGCCCTTGTACTTGCGCATTTTCTCCTGCAGGCCTGCGTAATCTTCCTTGGAGAGCTGGGGCACGAGCACCGACGGCAGGCGAGGCGAATACACGCGTGCCTTGCGCAGTTGTTCCCGGAACCGCTCGGGGGTAATGTCGAGCAGGGAACAGAATTCAAGAGTGTCGAGCGGCTGCACCTCACGCGGAATCACCATGATGTCGTAGGCCGGTTGGTTGGCTACCAGAAGCTCCCCGTTCCGATCGTAGATATACCCCCTTTCCGGATAGTCGTACACCAGTTTAATGGCCGGGTCTTCCAGCACCTGGTCTTGCGAAAGCCGGAACAATTGCAAATAGGAGAGCCTGCCGATAAAGGTGATGCCTATCAGGACGATAATGGATGTGAGAACCAGCTTCTTCATCTACAGGCGGAGAACATACTCCGGGTTATGTCAGGCGTCATGGTGGGCGGGCGGCCCGTTCTTACTCCCTGCGCACGGCAAAGAGGGAGGCGAGGATAACCGAAAAGAAAAAGGTTGCCAGGCCGGTCAGCACCACCCGTTTCAAAATTAACAGCAAATTCGTCAAACTAAAAATTTCCAGCGTAAAGAATACCAGGTGGTGTATCGCGATTAATAACGCCAAAAAAGTGAATTGTTGTACCCGGGTGGAGTTCGAAATCCTGAAATTCTGGAATTCGAGGTTCACCCCGAATACAAAGCGCATCAGGCCGGGCCTGGCGAAGGCCGCCGTTAGGGTGGCCGCTGCGTGCATCGCCATGGTGTCTGAGAACAGGTCGACCATGAAACCGAGTAAAAAGGCAAGCCCGAGCAGAAGGGAGCGCTCTTCCCGCACCGGGTACCAGTACAGGAACAGGATGTAGACCATCGGATTCAATTGGCCAAAGAGGTTCAGCCCGTTGAAAATAAGTACCTGCAGCAGCAACAGCCCCGCAAATCGGAGTATAGCTATGAGAAATCTACTGCTCATCGGCCGTTTCGGATTCGAGTTGCAGAATTTCAGCCCGGTGCCGGTTGCGGATCACATAGGCCTGTTTCAGGTTGGTCATATCGTTGAAGAGCCGTACGTCTATGTGGTAGAAGCTCTGCGATTCATTCAGGTCAAAGGCCTCGATGGTGCCGATGGGGATGTTTTCGGGAAAAATGCTCGACATGGCCCCGGTTACAATGGTGTCTCCCAGATGCAGGGGTACCAGGCGGGGAATGTCTTCGAGTTGCACCAGGCGGAAGTCTTTCCGGTTCCAGGTGAGGGAGCCGAAGTACCCGGTGCCGGCTATTTTGGCGTTGATGTTCGATTTCGTGTTCAGCACGCTCTGTACCGAGGCGAACCCGGGGCTAGTATGCTCCACGATGCCCAAAATGCCCCTGGAGGTGATGACCCCCATGTCTTGCACGATGCCGTTGCGGCTGCCCTTGTTCAGGGTAATGTAATTGTTGGCCGAGGAGAAACTGTTCTTGATGATCTGGGCCGAAAGCACCTCGAAGGTGAGCTTGGCGGTGTCCATTTCGACCGTATCGGGGGCCTGGCGGTTGAAGACCAGCCTGCGCAGCCGGCGGTTCTCCTCAAGCAGCAGCTTGTTTTCGGTCTTCAGGTCAAAGTAGCTGCTCACCGAAAAAGAGGCCCCGTACAGGGTGCCGCTGAGCCAGTTGGCCGAATTGAAATAGCGGGAACGGTGGTAGGCGTTGTTCTGGATCGTGAGCAGCAGGGCAATGAAAAGCAGGAACAGGTAGAACAGGGCGATCTTATTCCGTAAGATGAAATTGATGATCCTTTGCATGCAACTGCTCTGTTGAGGGGGCCTGTTCCCCTTGCGTCAGGCCCGGCCCTTACTTGATGAGAATGCTCTTGTAGCGCTCCAGGTTTTTCAGGGCGATGCCCGTGCCCCGCACTACGGCGCGCAGCGGGTCTTCGGCGATGTAAACCGGGAGGTCTGTCTTTTGGGAAAGCCTGCGGTCAAGCCCGCGAAGCATGGAACCGCCACCGGCCATGTAAATACCGGTGTTGTATATATCTGCTGCCAGCTCGGGCGGGGTTTGCGAAAGGGTTTCCATCACCGCGTCTTCTACCCGTAAAATCGATTTGTCGAGGGCCTTGGCGATTTCCCGGTACGAGATGGAGACCTGTTTGGGTTTGCCGGTGAGCAGGTCGCGCCCCTGTACCGACATTTCGTTCGGCGGGTTCTGCAGCTCCTCGGTGGCCGAGCCGATGCTGATCTTGATGTTTTCGGCTGTGCTTTCGCCCACATAGAGGTTGTGCTGGGTGCGCATGTAGTAGATGATGTCGTTGGTAAAAACATCACCCGCAATCTTCACCGACTTGTCGCACACAATACCCCCCAGGGCGATAACGGCGATTTCGGTGGTCCCGCCCCCGATGTCGACAATCATATTGCCCTTGGGCTGCATGATGTCGAGGCCGATCCCGATCGCGGCAGCCATGGGCTCGTGAATCAGGTATACTTCCTTCCCGTTTACCCGTTCGGCCGATTCCTTAACAGCCCGCATTTCCACCTCGGTAATGCCCGAAGGGATGCAGATTACCATGCGAAGGGCCGGAGGGAACCATTTCTTCTTCAGGGCCGGGATGTTCTTGATGAACATGTTGATCATCTTTTCCGAGGCGTCAAAGTCGGCGATTACCCCGTCTTTGAGCGGCCGGATGGTCTTGATGTTCTCGTGGGTCTTGCCCTGCATCATGTTGGCCTCGCGGCCCACGGCGATGATTTTTCCGGTAATACGGTCGCGGGCGACTATGGAAGGACTGTCTACAACTACCTTGTCGTCGTGAATAATAAGGGTGTTGGCCGTCCCGAGGTCGATGGCGATTTCCTCGGTCAAGAAATCAAAAAATCCCATTCAGAAAAGCTTAAGCACCCGATGATCGGGCGAATTTTACCGACAAAAGTAGTGAAATTAATGCTTAAAATGACGGGTGCCCGTCATTACCATCGCAATTCCATTTTCATTGCAGTAATCAATGCTCAACTGGTCTTTGATTGACCCACCGGGCTGAATGACAGCGCGGATGCCCGCATTGCCTGCAATCTCCACACAGTCGGGAAAGGGGAAGAAGGCATCGCTGGCCATAACGGCCCCTTTCAGGTCAAAATCAAAGGATTTGGCCTTGTGGATGGCCTGGTTCAGCGCATCTACGCGTGAGGTCTGCCCCGTGCCGCTGGCGCAGAGCTGTCTGCCCTTGGCCAGCACGATGGTGTTCGATTTGGTGTGCTTGCAGATCTTGGAGGCAAAGAGCAGGTCTTCGGTCTCGGCATGGGTAGGCTGCGTTTGGGTAACCTGCTGTAGTTCTTTGGCCTGGTCGGTTTTGTTGTCTTTTTCCTGCCAGAGCAGTCCGTTCAGGCAGGTGCGCAGCTGGGTGTCGGGCAGGGCAAGGGGTTTTTGTACGAGCAAAATGCGGTTCTTCTTGCCCTTGAGGAGGTCCAGGGCGTCGGCCTGGAACGAAGGGGCGATCACCACCTCGCAGAAGAGCTCGTTTACCTGGGTGGCGGTTGCCAGGTCCATGGCGCGGTTGCAGATCAGGACGCCCCCGAAGGCCGATACCGGGTCACCTGCCAGGGCGTCGCGGTAGGCATCGGCCAGCGTAGCCCGGGTGGCCACCCCGCAGGCATTGTTGTGCTTCAAAATGGCAAAGGTGGGGTCGTCGCCGCGGAATTCCGCCATCAGGTTTACCGCCGCGTCTATATCGAGCAGGTTGTTGTACGAGAGTTCCTTGCCGTGCAGTTGCTCAAACAGGGCCTCGAAGTCGCCGTAGAACATGCCTTTCTGGTGCGGGTTTTCGCCGTAGCGCAGCACCCGTCCGGAAGGCTCGCTTACCTTTAGGGCCGGCACGCCTGCCTTGCGGTTGAAATAATTGAAGATGGCCGAGTCGTAGTGCGACGACACCTGGAAGGCGTTGGCGGCGAAGGCCTGCCGCTCTTCGAGAGTACTCTGCCCATTGCCTTTTTCGAGCAGCGCCAGCAGGGGGGCGTAGTCGTCTTGAGAGGCAACGCAAATTACGTCGCGGAAATTCTTGGCCGCAGCGCGAATAAGCGAAATGCCGCCTATGTCTATTTTCTCAATGATATCCTGTTCAGAAGCCCCTGATGCCACCGTTTTTTCAAATGGGTAGAGGTCTACCACCACGATGTCGAGGTTGGGGATCTCGTATTGTTTCATCTGGTCCTGGTCGCCCTGCAGCTCGCGCCGGCCCAGGATGCCCCCGAATACCTTGGGGTGGAGGGTTTTTACCCGCCCGCCCAGAATGGAGGGGTACCCGGTAAGCGACTCCACCGCCACCACGGGAATGCCCAGGTCGCGGATAAAGGATTCCGTGCCGCCGGTGGAATACAAGGTAATGCCCAACTGGTGCAGCTTGCGCACAATGGGTTCCAGGCCGTCTTTGTGAAATACCGAAATCAGGGCGGAGCTCGCCTTTCGAGAAGTATTCATTGCAAGGGGGTGTTATAAGGGGTTTAGGCTAGCAAAAATAAGGCATTTAGCCAGATTGCACCGGCCGGTTTATCAACAAAACCGGGGAAGTTTTAAAGAATGGCAGCTACCCGCAGGCACACCCATTCCAGGAAGGCTTCGTCTGCGCTGGTGAAGGGGTCGGGGGTGTGGGAGTCGATGTCGATCTGGCCGATGTTGCGGCCACCGACAAAAATCGGGATCACGATTTCGGCCTTCACATGCAGGCTGCAGGCAATGTAGTTGTCCTGGGCGGCCACATCGGGCACCACGAAGTTTTTGTTGCTCACGGCCACCTGCCCGCATATACCCTTCCCAAAAGGGATTACGGTGTGGTCGGTGGGGTCGCCCGCGTAGGGGCCCAACAGCAATTCTTCCTTTTCCCCGTTGCGGAAGTAGAAGCCCACCCAATTGTAGTAAGGCACCTCAGCGCGAAGCAGCTCGCAAATGGCTTGCAGGCGTTGGTCGGTTTCCCTTCCGGGTGCCGAGAGCAACGATTCAATACGGGGTTTCAGGGCGTCTAGCATTCGGGTCTGGTTTTGCAGGGCGGCAAGTTACAAAACAATCTGCTGAGACAGCGGGCCGGGCCGGGCAAAAAAAAAATCCGGCAGGGGTACTGCCGGATCTTCGTTTTGGGTCTGAGGCCCGATTACATCATGCCGGGCATACCGCCGCCTCCGGGCATGGGGGCAGGGTTATCCTCTTTGATGTCGGTCAGGGCGCACTCGGTGGTCAAAATCATTCCGGCTACCGAAGCGGCGTTTTCGAGGGCGATCCGGGTCACTTTTTTCGGGTCGATAATTCCGGCCTTCATCATTTCGACATATTTCTCGCTTTTGGCGTCGTAACCGAAGTCGCCTTTGCCTTCGTGTACCTTGGCAACCACTACGGAGCCTTCGCCGCCGGCGTTCTCCACGATGGTGCGCAGGGGCGATTCAATGGCGCGGCTCACGATGTGCAGGCCGGTCTCTTCATCGGCGTTTTCGACTTTCACCTTGGCCAGCACGGCCTGGGCGCGTACCAGGGCTACCCCGCCTCCGGCAACGATGCCTTCCTCAACGGCGGCACGGGTGGCGTGCAGGGCATCGTCAACGCGGTCTTTCTTCTCTTTCATCTCCACTTCAGAAGCGGCGCCCACATAGAGAACGGCTACGCCTCCGGCCAGTTTGGCCAGGCGCTCCTGCAGTTTCTCGCGGTCGTAATCGGAAGTGGTGGTCTCGATCTGAGATTTGATCTGGTTTACGCGGGTCTTGATGTTCTTGCTGGCACCGGCTCCGTTTACCACAACGGTGTTGTCTTTGTCGATGCTCACTTTCTCGCAGGTCCCGAGCATGTCGATACTGGCGTGCTCCAGGGTCAGGCCGCGCTCTTCGGCGATTACGGTACCGCCTGTCAGTACGGCGATGTCTTCGAGCATGGCTTTGCGGCGGTCGCCAAAACCGGGGGCTTTAACGGCGGCGATGCGGAGGTTGCCGCGCAGCTTGTTCAGTACCAGGGTGGCCAGGGCTTCCCCGTCCACATCTTCAGCGATGATCAGCAGGGGCTTGCCAGATTGGGCCACGGGCTCCAATACGGGAAGCAGGTCCTTCATGGTAGAGATCTTCTTCTCGTACAGCAAGATGAAGGGGTTTTCCAGCTCGGCGATCATTTTGTCGGAGTTGGTCACGAAGTAGGGAGACAGGTATCCGCGGTCGAATTGCATCCCTTCCACTACGTCTACGTAGGTGTCGGTTCCTTTGGCTTCCTCTACGGTGATAACGCCTTCCTTGCCCACCTTGTTGAAGGCCTCAGCGATGAGTTCGCCTATGGTTTCGTCGTTGTTGGCAGAAATGGAGGCCACCTGCTTGATTTTTTCAGACGAGTCGCCCACCTTCTTGGCTTGCTTGGCCAGGTCGGCCACCACGGCTTCCACAGCCTTGTCGATGCCGCGCTTCAGGTCCATGGGGTTGGCTCCGGCGGCTACGTTTTTAAGACCTTCCTTAACAATGGCCTGGGCCAGTACGGTGGCGGTGGTGGTACCGTCACCCGCCAGGTCGTTGGTTTTGGAGGCTACTTCCTTTACCATTTGGGCGCCCATGTTCTCCAGGGCGTCCTGCAATTCGATTTCCTTGGCTACGGTAACTCCGTCTTTGGTCACTACCGGGGCGCCGAAAGATTTGCTTACGATCACGTTCCGGCCTTTGGGGCCCAGGGTTACTTTTACGGCATTGGCCAGGGCGTCTACCCCGCGCTTAAGGCCGTCGCGTGCTTCGATATCAAAGGTTATGTTCTTTGCCATAATGCTTGTGTAATTTTAAAGGTGAAAGGCCAGCGGGCACAGGGCCGGCCGGCACGGTCAATTAGGAGTTAGTTATATAATTGCCAAAATATCGCTCTCGCGCATCATCAGGTAATCGGCCCCGTCGAACTTCAGCTCGGTGCCGGAATACTTGCCGTACAAAACGGTATCGCCAATTTTCACGGTCATTTTTTCATCTTTGGTTCCGGGACCTACCGCAACCACTTTACCCTTTTGCGGTTTTTCCTTGGCGGTGTCGGGGATGATAATGCCGGAGGCCGTTTTGGTTTCGGCAGCCATAGGAGCTACCAATACGCGGTCTGCCAATGGTTTGATGTTTACTTTAGCCATATTTAATCGATTTTATACTATATTAAACTTTCGCCCTTTTCTCTGGCAGAAATTGTGCCAGGGCCAAAAAAACTGACAGTTTTTAAAAAGAAATGCCAGCTTGTCAGAGAAGCTGGCATTTTGGTATGGGTTTGCCCGTTTACTGCAGGGTGTCGAGCCCTCCGGCGGGAGTGTCGGCCGGGGCCTGTTCGGGGATGGCGTCGAGGTTCGACTCGGGAACGCTCTCAATACCATCTTGCTGCAACAGCTTGGATTCAGACTCGGCGAAATTGCTTTTAAGGGCCACGTTCGAAAGCAGGATCAGTACGATCAGCACGGTGGCCAGGGTCCAGGTGCTCTTGTCCAGAAAATCGCCTGTTTTCTTAACGCCGCCAACGACCTGAGTGCCGCCCCCTCCGAAAGAGGATGAAAGGCCTCCGCCTTTCGGGTTCTGTACCATGATGACCAGCATCAGCAGCAGGCAGACGATAATGATGAGGACCAGGAATATGGAAAATGTGCTCATTGTTATTGCTTGTTATCTTCGCGCAGTTTCTCGACCGCTTTAATTTGGTCTGCAAAGAAACCACTTTTTTCCGGATATTTCAAACTCAGAACGCGGTAAGCCTGTATGGCTTTTTTGTACTGGCTCTGCTCCAGGTACACCCGGGCCAGGGTTTCGGTCATCAGCTCTTTCTGGTCGATTTTCAGGGAGTTGCTCAGGTCTATCTCGACAGTCGGCCCGTCGCGCTTCGGCACAATCTTGGGGTTCTCCTGTATAAAGCGGTCGATGAGCTGGAACTTGCGGTGCCGCTCCTCTTCTTCAAGGGGCGATTGCTCCGGGGCCGGGGCCTTTGCCGGGCCCTTGGGCTGCGGGTGTTCAAAGCTGGTCAGCTGCAGCCACTCCGAAAAGGAATGTCGTTCCGATTTCTGGAAAGCCAGGGGCTTGCCGAGTTCGAGTTCTTCCCTGGCTTTTTGCCGTTCTGAAAGTTTGCGGTCTACCTCGGGGTCTACCGAACGGAAGAGCTTCGGGTCGAGGATGCGCTCGGCTTCGGCAGTGGAGCGGGGCAGGGGGCTGTCTTCTCCCTTTCCGATCAGGCTCGTATCGCGCTCCGTATTGGGGGCAACCTCTTCTGATTCGATCTCCTGGTCGAGCAGGGAGGCCTTGCCCGAAAGGGTGCCGGCTACCTGGTTCTGCAAAAAGACGTCAGAGGTGATGAAGTCGAACAGCACCTCCCGGTCGGCCGTGCAGGCCGCCGTTACTTTCAGGGCCTGGTTGTACTTGTAGCTGTTCAGGTTCTTCAGGCCTTTCAGGTGAAGGGCGCGGGCCGCCTGGAACCAGGGGTAGGCCTCCAGCACTTCTTCGAGCTGGCGGGTCTGTACCGGGGAGTCGAGCTTCCCGGGATCTTCCAGCAGGTATGTGAAGTCAGTAACCTTCATGGCTTACCAGTCGGCCAGTGATTTGTTGAAAATGTCCTGGTTCAGGCGCTCGAAGATGATCTGGTGCGCCTCGTCCTGTACCGACGACAGCTGAGAGTTGGCCGGGTAATCGAAGAAAAAGGAAAAGCGCTGCTCCCAGTCGGAGTCTTCCTTGGTGCGGTTGAAAAACCGCACGTTTACGCTCATGGTAAGCCGGTTCTGGGCCGCCCGCTGTTCGGCGGTTGCCGACATGGGCTGCACGCGGTACTCCACAATCTCACCCTCGTACACCAGGTCGCCCCTGGCATTGACCAGGTCGAGGTTGGTCTGGTTCAGAATCAGGTTCTGGAGCGAAAGGGTGAAATCGCGGTCGAGGGCGGGCTGGAAAATGGAGCCGGGGCTCTGGGTGGCGAAGTTCTGGAAATAGTTTACCTGAAAGGTCTTTGCCAGGCCCACGTCGCCCCCGGTAAAGTTATAGGCCCCGCAGCTGCTCAGCAGCAGGGCCAGCACGGCTGACAGGCGTTTTACCATCTTGCCCATATCACAAATCGTATTGCTTGATCTTGCGGTACAGGGTCCGCTCTGAAATGCCGAGTTCGGTGGCGGCCGCTTTCCGCTTGCCTTTATTCCGTTCCAGGGACTTTTTGATCAGTTCGATTTCCTTTTCCTGTAAAGATAGGGTTTCTTCTTCTTCGATTTCCTCGGCGAAATGGTACCGGTCTTCAGGAGCAACCGCAGACGGCACCACCCGCTCGGCCTGCTTTGGGGTATGGGGCTGAACCTCGGGGTACCGACTTGCCGGCGGCAAGACTGAAACGGCCTCTTCTTCAACAATGTCTTCGTCTTCCCCGTAAATCTTGCGGATCAGCTGTTGGTTTTCTTCCTGCACCTTTTCGGTGCTCTCGTGTTTGAGCAGTTCGAGGGTGAGCTTTTTCAGGTCGTTCAGGTCAGACTTCATATCGAAGAGCACCTTGTAGAGAATTTCGCGCTCGTTGCTGAAATCGCTGCTGCGCCGCTGCTGTTCCACCACGGCAGGCAGGTTGTTGCCCGCATCGGGCAGGTACCCCCGCAGCGTAACGGCAGAAACCGAACGTTCTTTCTCCAGCACCGAGATCTGCTCGGCCACGTTGCGCAGCTGGCGTATGTTCCCCGGCCAGCGGTGGTGCTGGAGCAGGGCGGCGGCATCGTCTTCGAGGCGAATGGTGGGCATTTTGTACTTCTGCCCGAAATCGGAGGCGAACTTGCGGAAAAGCAGGTGGATGTCTTCGGGCCGCTCGCGAAGGGCCGGGATGTGGATCTCCACCGTGCTGAGCCGGTAGTAGAGGTCTTCCCTGAACTTGCCCTTGCTGATCGCATCGAGCATGTTGATGTTGGTGGCGGCCACGATTCGTACATTCGTTTTCTGGACGTGCGACGACCCCACCTTCAGGAACTCCCCGTTTTCGAGGATGCGCAGCAGGCGCACCTGGGTGGTAAGGGGGAGTTCGCCCACCTCGTCGAGGAAGATGGTGCCCCCGTCGGCCACTTCGAAATAGCCGCTGCGGGTCTGGGTGGCCCCCGTAAAGGAGCCTTTTTCGTGCCCGAACAGCTCGCTGTCGATGGTGCCCTCGGGAATGGCCCCGCAGTTTACCGCTATGTACTTGGCGTGTTTGCGGTGCGAGAGGGAATGGATGATTTTCGGGATGGCTTCCTTCCCGACCCCGCTCTCGCCGGTAACCAGCACCGAAATGTCGGTGGCGGCCACCTGTATCGCTTTTTCCAGGGCGCGGTTCAGCTTCACATCGTTCCCGATGATCTCAAACCGCTGTTTGATGGATTGAATGCTTTCCATGGGTCTCAGTTCTCTGAAAGTCCTACCGCCGTGCCGAGCAGGGTGGCCGAGGTACAGTCTTCGATGCGCACGTTCACCAGTTCGCCCACCCGGTAGTTTTCTTTCGGGAAAACAACAACGGTATTCTGAGTGTTGCGGCCCATCCAATGGGCGTCTGATCGCTTGGAAGGACCCTCGACGAGCACCTCTTCGACCTTCCCGAGGTGTTGGCGGTTCCGCTCCAGGCTGTGGGCCTGCTGCAGGTCTATGATCTCCCGCAGGCGCCGTTTCTTGGTCTGGTCGGGCACGTCGTCGGGCAGCTTGCGGGCCGCCAGGGTGCCGGGGCGTTCCGAATAGGCAAACATAAACCCGAAGTCGTATTTCACATACTTCATCAGTTCGAGGGTATCGCGGTGGTCTGCCTCGGTCTCGCCGGGGAAACCGGCGATCATGTCCTGGCTGATGCCGCAACCGGGTATCAGTTCGCGAATGGTGTCTATGAGTTGCATGTACTCCTGGCGGGTATGCAGGCGGTTCATGGCCTGCAAGATGCGGTCGCTGCCGCTCTGGACAGGCAAATGGATGTACTTGCAGATGTTGGTGTGCCGGGCCATGGTCTCGATAACCTCCCGCGACATATCCTGGGGGTTCGAGGTCGAGAACCGGATGCGCATGCGGGGCTGGGCCTTGGCCACCAGCTCCAGCAGGCCGGCAAAGTTTACGGCACTCGCCTGTTGTATGGGGCTGGCCTTCTCAAAATCTTTTTTCAGCCCGCCCCCGTACCAGAGGTAGCTGTCTACGTTCTGCCCCAACAGGGTAACCTCGCGGTAGCCCTGCTGCCAAAGGGTGTTAACCTCCTTCAGGATCGACTGGGGGTCGCGGCTGCGTTCGCGCCCCCGGGTAAAGGGCACCACGCAGAAGGTGCACATGTTGTCGCACCCCCGGGTAATCGACACGAAGGCCGTAACCCCGTTGCTGCTCAGGCGTACCGGGGCGATATCGCCATAAGTTTCGTCCTTCGAGAGGATTACGTTAACCGCCTGCGCCCCCTCATCCACTTCCCGCACCAGGTTGGGGAGGTCTTTGTAGGCGTCTGGCCCTACCACCATGTCTACGATCTGCTCTTCTTCGAGCAGCTGGCTCTTCAGGCGCTCAGCCATACAGCCCAGCACGCCCACCTTCAGGCCAGGGCGGTCGCGCTTCAGGGTGTTGAACGCTTCCAGGCGTTTGCGCACCGTGAGCTCGGCCTTCTCGCGAATCGAGCAGGTATTCACCAGAATCAGGTCGGCCTCCTCCATGCGCTGGGTGGTATTGAACCCTTCGCTGGAGAGGATGGATGCCACGATTTCGCTGTCGGAAAAATTCATCTGGCAGCCGTAGCTCTCGATGTAGAGTTTGCGGGTGTTCGACTCGGGACCCCGCATTTCCAGGGCCGTGCCCTGCTGTTCTTCCTTTATGATCTTTTCCATGTGATGCTTTCTTTCCCACCCGGGGAAGGGGTGCAAAGATAAGGGATAATGACGATATGACAATTTGGCAGAAACTAATTTTTTCCCAAAACGCAACGCTGGCCGGGGCGCCGTATCTTTGTAGTGTAACTGCCTCCAATTAAACCGCTATGAAACCTATCCGCCTTTTATTCCTGCTATCGGCCCTGTTGGCTTTTTTCGGTTGTTCGAACGATTCCGAAACCGAATTCCGCGACTACCTGGTTGCACACCCCCTCACCATGACCCTGGAGGAATTCAACTCCGGGCCCCAGGTCATCGCTCCCCAGCCCATGGAGCAATCGGGCAAAATATACGTGTACGGCGACTACATTTTCGTGAACGAACCCTACAAGGGCGTACATGTGATTGACAATACCAACCCCTCGGCCCCTGAAAAGGTGCGCTTTATCGCCATTCCGGGCAACGTGGATATCTCGGTAAAAGACAACTACCTCTTTGCCGACAGCATGGGCGACCTGGTTGCCCTCGACATCTCCGACATGAACAACATCCGCCCGGTGGCAAGGCTTGAGGCCGTGCTGCAGGAGAACATTGTGTGGCCCTTTGAAGCCGAGATAATCGAGTCTGACCAGTGGGACCCGGCCACCGAAATCCTGGTCGGGTGGGAGGTAACCACCGAGCGCCTGCCTGTGCAGGAGGCCAACCCCCGCATGTGGACCAACGACGTGATGCTGATGGAAGCCGCCGCGGCTGCCGATTCGGGCACCGGGCAGGGGGGCTCCATGGCCCGCTTTAAAATTGTGGGCGACTTCCTCTACGCCGTAGACAGCCACACCATCAACGTTTTTGACATCTCCAACCTGGAGGCGCCTGCCGCCCTTGAAGACGTCTTTGCCGGTTTCGACATCGAAACCATCTTCAACCAGGGCAACCACCTCTTTTTGGGCAGCATGCGCGGCATGTACATCTACGACATCAGCTCCCCGGCCACCCCCACCTTTGTCTCCGAATTCCAGCACGGCACGGCCTGCGACCCGGTGGTGGTAGACGGCGACTACGCCTTTGTGACCCTCAGGGGCGGCAACGGCTGCGGGGCCACCGAGAGCGGCCTGTTCGTAATCGACATCAGCAATATCAGCTCACCCGAAATGGTGGCTAGCTACCCCCTCGACGGGCCCTACGGCCTCGGGGTGAGCGGCAACCAGCTCTTTGTCTGCGACGGGGCCTCGGGCTTGCGGGTTTACGACAAAACAGACGTAATGAACCTGCAGGAGCAGGCCCATTTCCCCGATGTGGTTACCTACGACGTAATTCCCCTGCCCAACAATCTGCTGATGGTGGGCGACGGAATCATCTACCAGTACCGGTACCTGGAATCGGGCCTCGAACTGCTCAGCACGCTCTCCCTGAAAAACTGATCACCCGTGGCAGCGGGGTTAGTCCGGCTCGCTGATCATGGGGATGCCCAGGTCGGCTACCTGCCTGTTGATGCGCTCCAGGTAAGTGGCCTTTACGGCCTCCAGGTTCCGCAGGGCCCCGGCCAGTTCTTCGCTTACCTCCCTGAAGAATTCGCGCGACTGGTCGGTTGGGGGGTAATCCCCCCGCTGGGAATCGGCCAGCAGGAACGCCAGCCGGTTGTTGATCCTTATTCCGTAGTTGATAGGGTCTTGCACGCTCTGGTTTTTGGTCATGTGGATCGTGTTTTCGACCTCTGACAACTCCTTTTCGAATGCCCCGGCATCCTGCTCGAGGGTGGGGTGCTCCTGGGCCTTCTCGCGCAGGAAGGCCAGGTCTTTCTTGATCCGCCTGATTTCGATGATGGCCTTGTTGGCCCGGCTCACCTGGTCGCGCACTTCCAGCAGGAAATCTTCCTGCGCCGTGTAATCCTGAGGGGTGTTGGGCAGGCGGGGATCCCCAAGAACGCTGAAGCCAGCCTCCCGGGAGGAGCCGTTATAGGTCAGCCGTACCCGGTATTCGCCGGGCGCCGCTTTGGGCCCGACATTGGGGGAGGAGTAGAGC
This sequence comes from Robiginitalea sp., assembly GCA_050289825.1. GTDB lineage: Bacteria > Bacteroidota > Bacteroidia > Flavobacteriales > Flavobacteriaceae > Robiginitalea. The sequence goes on along the minus strand of JBNKGM010000004.1, from coordinate 3,339 downwards.
ACCATGCCTTCAAAGGCAGTAAACCCGGGATGCCGGAGATCCCAGACAAAGCGGTTTCCGCCCGATTTCACCTGGAGGGGTTTGGTGGCCGCCGGATTGAATTTATCCTCTTCGGCTTTGTTCGAATACCGACGGATGGCTTTGCCGTCCGCATCGAGCACTTCCAGGGCCACGCTATCGCCCTCCTTCAGTTCCCGTATATAAAAATGGATCAGGGCGCCGTTGGGGTGGTTTTCCCCTTCGCGTTTCAGGTCGGGGTTTCCCCACCCGGATTGCGGCAGGCGGTAGGCGTCGTCGGGGGCAAACAAGTGGAAGTCCGCATCGCGCAGGCCGGGGCTGAGCTGTTGCAGGGGGGTCAGGTCGTCGATCATCCAGAAACTCCGCCCGTGGGTGGCGGCGATGAGGTCATTGTCGCGCACATGCAGGTCGCGGATGGAGGTGACCGGCAGGTTGAGCTGGAAGGGCGCCCAGCTTTCCCCATCGTCGAAAGACAGGTACATGCCCCACTCGGTGCCGGCATAGAGCAGCCCTTCCCGCACCTTGTCGGACCGTATGGCCCGGGTGTAGTGGGCAGGGGGGATTCCACGGGTAATGAGCTTCCAGGTCTTCCCGTAATCGGTGGTCTTATACAGGTAGGGCGTGTAATCCCCGAACTTGTAGGAGGTGGCCGCCGCATAGACAGTCCCCTTGCGGAACGGGCTCGGATCGATGCAATTGATCATGTTCAGCCTGGGCGACATCCCGGCCGGGGGGGTGACATCTTCCCAGTTGGCCCCGTCGTCGCGGGTAACATGGATCAGGCCATCGTCACTCCCGACCCAGATCACCCCGGGTTCCAGGGGCGATTCGGCGATAGCGAACAGGTTGGAGTAGAATTCGGCCCCTGTGTTGTCTTGGGTGATCGGCCCCCCTGACGATTTGATGGTCTCGGGCAGCCCGCGGGTCAGGTCGGGGGAGATCACTTTCCAGCTCTGCCCCTCGTTTTCGGTGGCATGCAGGAAATTGGACCCCGCATAAAGGCGGTTGGGGTGGTGCAGGCTGAAGCCGATGGGAAAGTTCCAGTTAAACCGGTATTTCATTACTTCCACGCCCGAACCGGCCGGGTTGTCGGGCCACACGTTTACCGAACGCTCCTGGTCGGTGCTGTGATCCACCCGCATCATATACCCTTTATAGGTGCCCCCGTACACGATGTCGTTGTTATTGGGGTCGGGGGCCAGGTGGGCGCTTTCGCCCCCGGCGGTTTCCTCCCAGGCATCGGGGCCGATGGCGTTCCCCGCCGTGCGGTGCAGGATCCGCACGGTGGAGTTGTCTTGCTGGGCCCCGTAGATGCGGTAGGGGAAATGGTTATCGGTTACCACCCGGTAAAACTGGGCCGTCGGCTGGTTGTGGTAGGTGGTCCAGTTGTTCCCCCCGTCGTTGGAGACCTGCGCCCCCCCGTCGTCTGCAATGATCATGCGCTGGTTGTTATCTGGGTCGATCCATAGGTCGTGGTGGTCGCCGTGGGGTGCATCCTTCAGTTCAAAGGTCTTGCCCCCGTCTGACGACACCCCGTAGCTCACATTCATCACATAGACCCGGTCGATGTTTTGCGGGTCGGCGTAAATCCGGCTGTAGTACCAGGCCCGCTGGCGCAGGGCCCGGTCCTGGTTGATGACCTTCCAGGTGGCCCCGCCGTCGTCGGAGCGGTAAACCCCGCCATCGCCTGCCTCGATGATGGCCCATACCCGGTTGGAATTCTGAGGGGAGACCGCGATCCCCACAATGCCCCAGGGGAAGCCCGGGAGGCCAGGCTTTTCAGAGAGGTCGGCCCAGGTGTCACCCCCGTCTGTGCTTTTGAACATGCGGCTGTCGGGCCCGCCGCTGTCCATCCGATAGCCGTTGCGCTTCATTTCCCAGGTGGAGGCGTAGAGGATCCTCGGGTTGTTGGGGTCCATCATCAGGTCGCCTGCCCCGGCCGTGTCGCTCACGTACAGGACCCGCTCCCAGGTGCGGCCCCCATCAGCCGAGCGGTATACGCCCCGGGTTTCGTTCGGGACCCAAAGGTTGCCCAGGGCCGCTACGTAGACCAGGTCGGGGTTCTGGGGGTGGATCCGGATCCGCGCGATGTGTTCGGAGCCCTCCAGCCCGATGAAGGTCCAGGTCTTGCCGGCGTCCGTGCTCTTCCACAAACCTTTCCCTGACGACACATTGCCGCGGAGGGTCTGTTCGCCTTCCCCCACATAGATCACGTTGGGGTCGGAAGGGGCCACGGCCACGGCTCCGATCGAACCCCCGAAGAAGCCATCCGAAATGCATTCCCAGGTGTTTCCGGCATCTTCCGATTTCCAGACGCCGCCTCCTGCCGTACCCATATAGTACAGGTTCGGGTTGCCCGCGACCCCGGTCACGGTGCCGGCCCTCCCTCCCCGGAAGGGGCCTACCAGGCGCCAGCGGATGGAATTGTAAAGGGATTCCTCGTAACGGGTTTCGGGCGTTTGCTTTTTCCGCTGGGCCTGAAGGGGGGCACACATTACAAGGGTAAGGATGGTCAGCAGGGCGAGACGTACGGTTTTCATGGCGGTCGGTTTAACGGCCTATAAAGTAATGATTTTTTGGCAGCAGCAACGGGTTGCAACAGGGGGGAGAACCGCCGTGGAGGAGCCCTGTTTGCAGAGGGATCACGCTGCTGCCGCCGGCCCTATGAATTGCAAAATCAGAAAATTGCCCTACTTTTGTGAACCAAAAACGATCTGCATGGCAAAGAACCTGGTTATTGTGGAATCACCCGCCAAGGCCAAGACCATTGAGAAATTCCTTGGTAAGGATTTTAAGGTAACCTCCAGCTTCGGCCATATCGCAGACCTTCCTTCCAAAGAACTAGGGGTGGATGTCGACAAGGATTTCGCCCCCAAGTACGTGGTTGATAAAGACAAGAAGACCCTGGTCAAGAAACTCAAAGACCTGGCCGCCCAGGCAGAAACCATCTGGCTGGCGAGCGATGAAGACCGGGAAGGGGAAGCCATTTCGTGGCACCTGGCTGAGACCCTGAAGCTCGACAAGGAGAAAACCCGGCGCATCGTTTTCAACTCCATCACCAAATCGGCCATTCAGCGGGCCATCGAAAACCCGCGCGGCATCAATTACGACCTGGTCAATGCCCAGCAGGCCCGTCGCATCCTCGACCGCCTGGTGGGGTATGAACTCTCCCCGGTGCTCTGGAAGAAAATAAAGCCCGGCTTATCGGCCGGGCGGGTGCAATCGGTGGCCGTGCGTTTGATCGTTGAGCGCGAGCGGGCCATCGAGGCCTTCAATCCCGAAAGCAGCTTTAAGGTAGCCGCCGAATTCCGGACTGCAGAC
>JBNKGM010000003.1:0-99589 GCA_050289825.1 Robiginitalea sp. | reverse complement strand
ATTTTGGTGCGCAACGGGGAGGCTGTGGGGGTGCGCACGCCCCTGGGCGAGGTGCAGGCCGATTTGGTACTGAGCGGGGCCGATTACCACCATACCGAAACCCTCCTGCCCCAAAGTTACAGGCAGTTCTCTGAAAAATACTGGGACGCCCGCACCTTCGCCCCCTCGAGCCTCCTCTTTTTTGTCGGGTTCGACCGCAAGCTGCAAGGAGTAAGGCACCACAACCTGTTCTTTGACACCAATTTTGAGCAGCACGCCCGGGAGATCTACGATAGGCCCCGTTGGCCCGAAGACCCGCTTTTTTACGCCAATTTTCCTTCGGTGACCGACCCCGGGATGGCCCCTGAGGGTGGAGAAACCGGCTTTTTCCTAATGCCGCTGGCCCCTGGCCTGGAAGACCGGCCCGAATTGCGGGAAGCCTATTTTGACCGGTTGATCGACCGGTTGGAGCAGCGCACCGGGCAGGTTGTGAGACCCGCCATCCGGTTTAGCGAAAGTTTTTGTGTAAGTGATTTTATAGATCGCTATAATTCCTATAAAGGCAATGCCTACGGCATGGCCAATACGCTTCGGCAAACCGCCTTTTTGCGGCCCGGCCTTAAAAGCCGCAAGGTGGAAAGCCTTTACTTTACCGGGCAACTCACCGTCCCGGGCCCCGGGGTGCCCCCCTCCCTGATCTCGGGCAAGCTGGCCTCTGAACTGATCTTGAAACACAACCCCTAAAACCACCCTATGAAAGCCCTCTTCGATACGGTTTCACAAAAGTGTAGCAAACTGGTCACCAACCGCTACAGCACCTCGTTTTCACTGGCGACCAAGATGCTTGCACCCAGTATCAGGCAAGATATTTACAACATCTACGGGTTTGTACGCTTTGCCGATGAAATCGTGGATTCTTTCCACGGGTACGACAAAAAAACGCTGCTAGACCGCTTTGAAAAAGACCTCGACAGGGCCCTGGACGAGCGCATCAGCCTGAACCCCATCCTGAATGCCTTCCAGGCCACCTTCCACCACTACGGGATTCCGCGGCATCTGGTAGACGCATTCATGAAAAGCATGCGGATGGACCTCACCAAAAAAGTATACCTCAGCGAGGCCGAATACCGGGAATACATCTACGGTTCGGCCGATGTGGTGGGGCTCATGTGCCTTTGCGTGTTCGTAAAGGGCGATGCCGAGCGGTATGAGCAGCTCCGGGAATCGGCCATGGCTTTGGGGTCGGCCTTCCAGAAAGTGAATTTTTTACGCGACCTGAAGGCCGATTACGACGGGTTGGATCGCACCTATTTCCCGAACACAAACCTGCTGGAGCTCGACGAGATTTCCAAAGCCCGTATCGTTGCGGAGATACAGGAAGACTTCAGCAAGGGCTACCAGGGCATCGTCAAATTGCCCGGGGAATCCAAGTTCGGGGTCTACATGGCCTACCGCTACTACAACCGCTTGCTGCATAAGTTGCAGCGCACCCCCTCGGTACAATTGCGCCAGGCGCGCATTCGTGTGCCGAATTACGAGAAAGTGGGGCTTTTGGCCCGGTCGTATGTAAAATATCGTTTAAATTTAGTGTGATTATGGATTGGCTCTATTGGATCGCAGTTTTTCTGGGTACCTTCTTCTTCATGGAATTCATGGCGTGGTTTACCCATAAATTCATCATGCACGGCTTTTTGTGGTCACTGCACAAAGACCACCACAAAAAAGACCACGACTCCTGGTTCGAACGCAACGACGCGTTTTTCCTCTTTTATGCGGTGGTGAGCATGTCGTTCATCAGCCTGGCTGTATACCAGGGCTTTTGGCCCGGGTGGCCCATCGGCCTCGGCATACTGGCCTATGGCATTGCCTACTTTATTGTCCACGACATTTTCATCCACCAGCGCTTCAAGCTGCTGCGCAACGCCAACAACTGGTACGCGCGGGGCATCAGGCGGGCGCACAAAATGCACCACAAACACCTGGGGAAAGAAGACGGGGAGTGTTTCGGGATGTTGCTGGTACCCTTTAAGTATTTCCGGAAAACATCCTGACCTTACTGGGCCAGCAACTCGTCGAGCAGGGCCCTTATCTTAGCAGTATCCCAGTCAGCCATGCCGTCCTGGGCCACTACCACGAAACCCTTTTTATCAATCAGGTAAGAGCGGGGCGGGTCTGACACCGCAACCGGGGCCTTCTCCCCGATTATGAGGTAGGTTACCGGGAAGGTGAAGCCGTATTGGGCCATAAAGGCCTCAACGGGAGCCTGCTCTTCATCAGTGATCAAATAGAAGTCGACCCGGTCTCCGTAGTCGTCGTACAGGGCTTGCAGCCCTTTTAGCTCAGGGAGGCAGGGCAACCGCCACGACGCCCAGAAATCGATGAGTACCACCTTCCCTTCAGAGCGGTTGAAATTGAAAAAAGCCCATTGGGGGTCTTTGAGCTGCCAGTCGTAGGAATCGATTTGCTCACGCTGCTCTTCGGCGATTACCTCTGGGGAAAAAGCAAACAGCTGCATGAGCATTACCTTGGAGTAGTGCCCCAGGGGGGTCACGAAAAACGAGAGCACGAAGGCGATCAGCAGCAGGTTAAGCCAGGTCTTTTTCCGGGTCTTCATAAGTGGTTTACACTGTAAAAAAGCCCCCTGAAGGTGCGGGGGCTTTTTGCGTTAGGGCCTTCAGGCGTTTTCCTTTTTGATCAGGTTCAGGGCAGACCCTTCCAGGAACCATGAAATCTGGGCGGCATTGTACGAATGGTTGGCCTTGATCAGGTCTTTGCTGCCGTCGGCGTGCACCGCCTCAATGGTGAGTGGTTTTCCGGGTGCAAAGGCATCGATGTCGATAAAGGTAAAGGTGTCGTCTTCCTGTATCTTGTCGTAATCGGCCTCGTTGGCAAAGGTGAGGGCCAGCATCCCCTGCTTTTTCAGGTTGGTCTCGTGAATACGCGCGAATGATTTCACCAGCACGGCTGCCACACCCAGGTGGCGGGGCTGCATGGCCGCGTGTTCGCGCGATGAGCCTTCCCCGTAGTTGTGGTCGCCCACTACCAGGGTCTTGATGCCCTTGGCCTTGTAGGCCCGCTGGGTGTCTGGTACCCCCCCGTACTGTCCGGTGAGCTGGTTCTTAACGAAGTTGGTCTTCTTGTTAAAGGCATTCACCGCCCCGATCAGGGTATTGTTGGCAATGTTATCGAGGTGTCCCCGGTACCGCAGCCAGGGCCCTGCCATGGAAATGTGGTCGGTGGTGCACTTGCCGAAGGCCTTGATGAGCAGCTTCATGCCCTTCAGGCTTTCCGGTTTTATGGGTTCGAAAGGTTCCAGCAACTGCAGGCGCTCCGATTTGGGGTCTACCTTTACCGTTACGCTGCTGCCGTCTGCTTTGGGGGCAATATAGCCGGCGTCTTCCACCGCAAACCCTTCCGGGGGGAGTTCGTACCCGCGGGGCTCGTCAAGTTTTACCTCCTGCCCGTCTTCGTTGAGCAGGGTATCAGTAATCGGGTTAAAGTCGAGGCGGCCCGCAATGGCAATGGCCGTTACCAGCTCGGGAGAGCCCACGAAAGCCAGCGTGTTCGGGTTTCCGTCGGCCCGTTTGGCAAAATTCCGGTTAAAGGAATGCACAATGGTATTGCGGGGGCCATCGGCCGCCTTGTCGCCGTAGCGGTCCCACATGCCGATGCAGGGGCCGCAGGCGTTGGCGAATACCGTTGCGCCTATATTGTTGAAGGTGTCGATAAAACCGTCGCGCTCTATGGTAAACCGCACCTGCTCCGAGCCCGGGGTAATGGTGAATTTCGCCTTGGTCTTCAATTTCTTCTCGGCTACCTGCCGCGCCAGGGAAGCGGCGCGTGAAATGTCTTCGTACGACGAGTTGGTGCAGGAACCAATGAGGCCCACCTCTACCCTGAGGGGCCAGTCGTTCTTTTTGGCCGCCTCTGCCATTTTGGAGATGGGCGTGGCCAGGTCGGGCGTAAACGGCCCGTTCAGGTGGGGCTCCAGGGTGTTGAGGTCTATCTCGATCAGCTGGTCGAAGTACTTGGCCGGCTCGCGGTACACTTCCGGGTCGGCTGTAAGGTGGGGTGCTACGGCCCTGGCGGCATCGGCCACGTCGGCCCGCCCGGTGGCCCGCAGGTAACGGTCCATGGAATCGTCGTACCCGAAGGTAGAGGTGGTGGCACCCACCTCAGCGCCCATGTTGCAGATGGTGCCTTTCCCTGTGCACGACATGGAAGTGGCCCCTTCCCCGAAATACTCGATAATGGCACCGGTTCCTCCCTTCACGGTGAGGATGTCGGCCACCTTGAGGATCACATCTTTGGGGGCGGTCCAACCCTTGAGCTTCCCGGTGAGCTTCACCCCGATCAGCTTCGGGAATTTCAGCTCCCAGGCCATGCCGGCCATCACGTCAACGGCATCGGCCCCGCCGACCCCGATCGCGATCATGCCCAGGCCGCCCGCGTTTACGGTGTGCGAATCGGTACCGATCATCATCCCGCCCGGAAAGGCGTAGTTCTCAAGCACCACCTGGTGGATGATCCCGGCCCCGGGTTTCCAGAAGCCAATCCCGTATTTGTTCGAGACCGACCCGAGGAAGTCAAATACCTCATTGCTGGTTTCATTGGCGCGCTTCAAGTCTTTTTCGGCCCCGACCTTCGCCTGGATCAGGTGGTCGCAGTGCACGGTGGTGGGCACGGCCACCTTGGGTTTTCCGGCGTGCATGAACTGCAGCAGCGCCATCTGGGCGGTGGCATCCTGACAGGCCACCCTGTCGGGGGCAAAATCCACGTAATCCTTGCCACGGGCGAAAACGGTATTGGGGGTACCATCCCACAGGTGTGCGTACAAAATTTTCTCCGCCAGGGTAAGGGGCCTGCCGACCAGCTCCCGGGCCTTGTTAACCCGCCCGGGCATGGCCTGGTAGACCTTTTTGATCATGTCTATATCGAATGCCATCGTAAAGTGTATTGATTCAGATTTTGTGTAGCTCCAAAAGTAGTAAAATCGGCAGGGAATTAAAACAAATCGGGGCCTGCATTCGGCCTATTTGCCAAATCGGGAAAACCACTTCCGCAAGCAGGCCTCACTTGCTTTGTTAATCAATTCTTCAGCCCCGCAAATAACCCCTGAAGACACACCCTAAATGCTGATATAAGTCATTGAACGTGAATAGCGTGGTTCATAAGTTTAGTTCGTCGAACTTTCATGCGGTTTGAAGAACAAGTACTTTTGTGTTGTGAATTCCTACTACCTTTAATTGCCTTATAATCTTAAAAGAAAATGAAAAACCCCTCTAGAATCCTGCTGATTTTGCTATTATCTTTCGCCTTTGGCTGCAGTAAGAGCGAAAATGCCGATGTGAACAACCCCGACGGCAAAGACCCGACCCCTGATCCGGACCCGGTAGAACTGGTAACCTACAACCTTACCGCTGTGAACAACTCCGGCGCTGTGGGTACCGCCAAACTCATCCGCAACTCCGACGGAACCTCGACCATTTACATTGAGCTCACCAGTGCCCCGGCAGGGCTTCACCCGGCCGCCGTACACAACAACAGCCTGGAAGAAGGCGGGCCCGTAGCCATTACCCTGAATGCCTGCGAGTGCCTGATCAGCGAAACCGTAATTACCGAACTCGACAACGGCACGGCCATCACCTTCGACCAACTGATGGTCTTCGACGGTTACATCAACATCTACCAGGGTACCGAGAGCATGGATAGCATTATCGCCCATGCCAATATCGGCTCGAACGCCTTCTGAGGCTGTAGCACCCTTTATGACCTGACAAAAAGCCGGCCCTGCCGGCTTTTTTTGTGCCCGGTCATTCGTCGTATCGCTTAAATTAATCGATAGCCTGAAAGGGGAAAGTAGCAGATTGGGGTATAACGGGTTCCTTTTGGTGCTTTCGTCGTTTATTTGATGCATTTCGAAGGACATTTTAAACGAGAATCGCGAACCCGCATAATTTTGGCATTGCCTTTAAATCGTAATTTGAAAATGAAAACACTCCTAAAATCCCTCGCCCTGCCGATGATCCTGCTTTTTTTGGGCTGCAGTAAAAGCGAGAACGCCGATGTAAATAACCCCGACAGCAAACCAGACCCAGACCCGGTACCGGTAGAATTGGTTACCTACAACCTTACCGCTGTAAACAATTCGGGCACAACCGGCACCGCCAAACTCATCCGCAACGACGACGGTACCTCTACCATCTATATAGAGCTCAACAATGCCCCCGATGGCCTGCACCCCGCAGCCGTGCACAACAACAGCCTGGAAGAAGGCGGGCCCATCGCCATAACCCTGAACGCCTGCGAGTGCCTGATCAGCGAGACCATTATCACCGAACTCGACAACAATACGGCCATCAGCTTCGACCAATTAATGGTTTTCGACGGCTACATCAATATCTACCTGGGCTCAGAGAGCATGGACAACATCATTGCCCACGCCAACATCGGCTCCAACGCCTTCTGAAGCTACGGCCAACCAACCCATAAAAAAAACCGGCAATGCCGGTTTTTTTTGTATCGGGGTTTTGATGCCCTATAACAATTGGCGGATAATCTCCTCGTCGCTGACGCCTTCGGCTTCGGCTTTGTAATTCCGCAGGATGCGGTGCCTCAAGATACCCATGGCCACGGCCTGCACATCGGCAATGTCGGGGGAAAACCGGCCCTGAATGGCGGCGTGGGCCTTCGATCCGAGCACCAGGTTCTGAGAGGCACGCGGCCCGGCCCCCCAGTCGAGGTAGCGGTTCACCAGTTCAGAGGCCCCGGGCTGGCCCGGACGGGTGCGGTGCACTAGCTCCACGGCGTAGCGCACTACGTTGTCGGTAACGGGAATGCGCCGTATCAGGTGCTGTACTTCCAGTATTTCCGCGGCGTTGAATAAGGTTTTCAGGCTCGTTTCCCGGTCATCCGTGGTGGTGCGTACCACTTCCACCTCCTCTTCGACGCTCGGGTATTTCAGCTCGATGGCAAACATAAAGCGGTCGAGCTGGGCCTCGGGCAGCGGGTAGGTACCCTCCTGTTCGATGGGGTTCTGGGTGGCCAGTACGAAATAGGGCTGGGGCAGGGTGTAGCGCTTGCCCGTAATGGTTACAGCCCGTTCCTGCATGGCCTCCAGCAGGGCGGCCTGGGTTTTGGGCGGGGTACGGTTTATCTCGTCGGCTAAAATGATGTTGGCAAATACAGGGCCCTGTACGAACACAAATTGCCGGTTCTGGTCGAGCACCTCGCTGCCCAAAATGTCGCTGGGCATCAGGTCGGGCGTAAACTGGATGCGTTTGAAATCGAGCCCCAAAATGCGGGCAATGGTATTTACCATCAGGGTTTTGGCCAGGCCGGGAACGCCGATAAGCAGGGAGTGCCCCCCGGTGTAGATCGACAGGAGCACCTGTTCCACCACCTCGTTCTGGCCCACGATAACCCGGCCGATTTCTTCACGCAGGGCCTGGTGCTTGGCTACCAGGCGCTCTATGGCTGCCACGTCAGACATCCTAGTTCTTTATCCAGTTGTTGGCGAAGGTACAATCGCGGTACCCGCCGTTTACGCTGATGTACGTATCGTCGATATGCTCGCTGATCCAGTCCTTGATGGTCTTGAACTGCTTTTCCCGAAGGGCCAGTTCCTGGATCTTCATATAATCGCGCGAAAAGTCGGCCTTGTGCTCGTCGTACCTGTTGGTGACCATCAAGATCTTATAGGTAGAGGGGCCGCCGCGCGGGTCCTGCTCGAGGATGGGCCGCGAGATCTCATTGTCTTTCAGGTTGCGCACCTGGTTGTAGAGGTTCGGGTCCATACGGGTAAGCTCAAAACGGGTGTCGAAGTTCTCCGGGTTGCGCAGCAGCCCGCCGTCGAACTTAGTTTCCTTCTCATCCGAGAAATTGCGGGCGGCCTCGCCAAAGGTGTATTTGCCTTCCATAATCTGCTGGCGGATGCTGTCGAGCTCCATGCGCACCGCGTCGAGGGCACTTTGGGGCACCTCGGGCTGGATGAGGATGTGCCGCAGGTCGAGTTCCTGCCCGCGGATCTTTTCGATATAGATAATGTGGAAACCAAAGGTGGTTTCGAAGGGCTCTGATATTTCGCCTTCGCGCAGGCTGAAGGCCACATCCTTGAACTCCTTGACAAAACCGGTCTGGCGCGTAATACTGTAAAAGCCACCGTTTGATTTGGAACCGGGGTCCTGGGAATAGAGGATGGCCTTGATACGGAAGCTCGCCCCGTTGTCTTCCACGTCGGCTTTGATCTGGTTGAGCAGGTCAATGGCCTTTTTCTTTTCCACTTCGGGGATTTCCGGTTTTTTCACGATCTGGGCAATCTCCATTTCGGCCCCGAATACCGGGCGCTGATCTTCGGGAATCTTGCGGAAGAACTGGCGTACCTCCTCTGGGGTTACCTTGATCTCGCCCACAATCTTCTGTTGCATTTTATTGGAGAGCATCTGCAGTTTGTTGATTTGGAACAACTCGTCACGCAGGTCTTCAACCGACTCCTTGTTGTAAAAATCCAGCACTTTTTCCATGGAACCGAGCCGCTGCTCAAATTCCTGGAGGTAACGGTCGCTGGTGGCGTACACCTCGTCGTCTGAGACCAAAATACTGTCTTGCACCGCCTGGTGGGCGTAGAGGCGGTCTTCCATGAGCTTGCCCAACAGGCTGCAGTTGTTGATCTCATCTTCGCGCGCCCCCTGGGTACGCAGGTCCATCAGAGTTTTTTCAACATCCGAATCGAGGATCACATAATCGCCAACAACAGCCGCTATGCCGTCCAGTTTTTTCCGAAGTTTGGGCTTGGCCTGGCCGGCTTCGGCCAGTTGTTCGGGAACCACCTGCTGCTGCGGGGGTTCAATTTGGGTGTCGGCGATGGAATCGCGCTCCTGGGCGCTTCCGGTGAGGCCGCTGCCGAGCAGCAGGGCCAAAAGCGCAATTTTACGGGTTTTGGTCATAGATTTCAAATTCTTTGCGTTGTATGGCTTCATTGATCAAATCGACCTCCAGGGAGCGAAGGTAACTCATCTTGCGGCGATTCAGCAGCACTTGCCGAAGGGTGGGCTCTATAAAGCTCAGCGGGGCTATGTCATTCACATTCAGCACATCCCTCACTTCAGCCAAATATACCCCCTGTTCGTCCTCCAGTTCAAAAAATTGTGATTTTTTTAAATATTGGGCTTCGTTGTCGGGGTTCAGCAGGGGTATTTCGTCCAGCACCCGGGCAGTCGGTACCCAAAGGGAATCGTTGAAATTCAACTTGCGGAACTGCACCCCCACCGAATCGAGGAACTGGAGGTCGTCGCGGTTAAAACGCCTCAGCCGCCGGGTTACTTCCTCCTTGTTTAAAAATTGTTTGGGCAGCTCTATAAAGCGGAGCTGTACCAGCTTTTCCTGCAAACGGAAGTTTTCCTTTTCGGCCTCGTAAAACGCCTCCAGTTCGCTACGCCCCACCACGGTGTCGGCAGCCTGGGCCACCAGGGCCTCCTTGTAAGCCCTGGCATAGAGATCGGCCCGGTAATCGGCAACCAGGGCCTCGTATTCGGCGATTTTTTCGGGGGGCAAGTTGAGCTGCGCTTTAGAGAACAGGAGCTCTTTGGTAGCCCAGTTGTTGATATAATTGCTTACGAAAGCGGCACTGTCTTGCTTGCTGAGCCCCTCGGCCGGCAGGCCCTTCAGGTCGTCGAGGAACAAATAATGTTCGCCCACCCGGGCCACGGCCACCTTCTCGGGCTCTTTGCGCCACAGGTCTTTACAGGCCAGGAGCGATACCGCCAGCAGGGCTGAAAGGGCCAGCATGGCAGGGAACCGGAACGGGTGGTTAGGTTTGCGCATTGCGCAAAAATAAGCAACTCCCCTGCTCCGGCCAATCTGCCGGCAGCCATTAACAGATTTTTATAAGGGCCAGGGCTGTGAAAATTTGTAATTTAAGGGTGTCTACCGCTGGCCCGGCGCCCGACTCCTGTTCGCCTGAGGCCCGCATAGCAGTGCTTTGTATGGATAGAAAAATCAAGCTGATCTGGGACTTCAGGGGGCCAAACGCCTCCCACACCGCCGAACACTACCTCATCCACCTCGGGGAGGCCCAGGCGGGGCAAGAAGCCCGTGACATGGGCGTACAGCAAATCAACAGCATGCACAGCCTGGTGTTTATGATTGTACCCGAATCGGAAATGCGGGCCGTGCGCGACCGGCTCAAGCCGCACCGGGGCGAAGTTGCGGAGCCATGAAAAAATGCGTCACAAGCGGGAAAAACACGGTCTCAGGCCCGGGATGGGCGGGGGTAGTCCTCTGCCTGGCCCTGGCCCTGTCTTGCGAAAGCCCCCCCGAAACAGGTGATCCGCTCCAGGCCATCCTGGCCTCCGAAGAGCCGGCCATCGCCCGGGTAATGGCCGATCCCGTGGCCCATGAGGTGCAAATCCGATATACGCGCATTTTCCGGGAAGGCGATTCGGTCCGATTTGCCGACTATGACTACAGGGTAGACGCCAACCGCTATTTCTACCCTGCCAGTATGGTGAAGTTCCCCATTGCCCTGCTGGCCCTGGAAAAACTGGGCAGCCTCGACAGCATTGACCGCCATACCCGCTACTATGTGGAGGGCGACAGCCTGGAAAATACCTTTGAGCGCGATGTGCTCGACATCTTTGCCGTGAGCGACAACCACGCCAACAACCGGTTGTTCGAATTCCTCGGGCAGGACGCCATTAACGACAGCCTGGCCGCCAAAGGCGTGGGCCCCGTGCGCATTTCGCACCGGCTGGGCGTACACGACGCCCGGGTAAGCACCCGGCCGCTCATCGTCTACCTCGCCGACAGCCTGACCGCCCAGTTGCTGCCCCTGGTGAGCCGGCCCGCCGGGCCCCTGGAACTGGAAGGCATCCGCAAGGGTACAGCGTACGGCGAAGGCGACTCCCTGGTGCATGAACCTTTCGATTTCAGCCTGAAGAACTACCTGCCGGTTACCAGCCTGGATGCGATTATGAAACGTCTGATTTTCCCGGAAAACTTCGCCTCCTCCCAGCGCTTCAGGCTAAGCGAGGAACAGCGCGCCTTTGTGTTGGAGGCCATGCAGAACACCCCCCGCGAAGTGGGGTACGACCCTGAGATATACCCCGATGGGTATTGCAAGTTCTTTTTATTCGGCGATACAGAAGCAGCCATTCCCGCTGCCCTGCAGATCTTTAACAAGGTAGGGTTCGCCTACGGCACCCTTACCGACTGCGCCTATATACGCGACAGTCGCAACGGGGTGGAATTCATGCTAACCGCCACGGTGCTGGTAAACCAAAACGGGGTTTTCAACGACGACCACTACGAGTACGACCAGGTGGGCATCCCCTTCCTGTCGGCGCTGGGCCGGGCCGTATACGCGTACGAAGCCCGGCAGCGCTGAGGCAATTATTCGGCTGAGCGGGCCACTTACTTGGCCACGTTCACCGCACGGGTCTCCCGGATAACGGTTACTTTCACCTGCCCGGGATAGGTCATGTCGGTTTGGATTTTCTGGGAGATTTCAAACGACAGCTGGGCCGCCTTTTCGTCACTCACCTTATCGCTCTCCACAATAACGCGGAGTTCGCGCCCTGCCTGGATGGCATAGGCTTTCTGCACGCCCCCGAAACCGAAGGCGATCTCTTCCAGGTCTTTCAGGCGCTGGATATACGAATCGAGCACCTGGCGACGAGCACCCGGCCGCGCCCCGCTAATGGCGTCGCAGACCTGCACCACGGGGGCGATGAGCGATTTCATCTCCACCTCGTCGTGGTGGGCGCCAATAGCGTTGCTCACCTCGGGTTTCTCACCGTACTTCTCGGCCCACTGCATGCCCAGAATGGCATGGGGGGTTTCCATATCGGCTTCGGTATTGGGCACCTTGCCGATATCGTGCAGCAGCCCGGCCCGTTTGGCCAGTTTCGGGTTCAGGCCCAGCTCGGCCGCCATCACCCCACATAGTTTGGCCACCTCACGGGAGTGCTGCAGCAGGTTCTGCCCGTAAGAGGAACGGTATTTCATGCGGCCCACCACCCGGATAAGCTCGGGGTGCAACCCGTGTATGCCCAAATCGATAACGGTGCGCTTGCCCACCTCCAGTATTTCCTGTTCGATTTGTTTCTCGGTTTTCTTGACAATCTCCTCGATACGGGCAGGGTGTATGCGCCCGTCTGTCACGAGCTTGTGCAGGGACAGGCGGGCCACTTCGCGCCGCACCGAGTCAAAGCAAGAGAGGATGATGGCCTCGGGGGTGTCGTCGACAATGATCTCGACCCCTGTGGCCGCTTCCAGGGCCCTGATATTGCGCCCTTCGCGCCCGATGATGCGGCCCTTCACGTCGTCAGATTCCAGGTTGAAGACCGAAACGCAATTCTCCACGGCCTCTTCGGTGCCGATGCGCTGAATCGTGTTTACAATGATTTTCTTGGCTTCCTGCTGGGCCGTCATCTTGGCTTCTTCGAGGGTGGTCTGCAGGTAGGCCATAGCGTCAGACTTGGCGGTCTCTTTGAGCGATTCCAGTAACTGCCCCTTGGCTTCTTCGGCCGAGAGGCCCGAAATGACCTCCAACTGCTGTACCTGGCTCTTGTGCAGTTTTTCCAGTTCGCCCTGCTTGCGCTCGTAAAATTCCTGTTTCTGCTCGATGTCTTGCAGGCGGGTCTCGAGTTGCTCGTTGAGCTTTTTGTTTCGCGAGAGTTCGTGGCTAACCTGCGATTCTTTGTCGCGGGTGCGCTTTTCGGCCTCGGCCAGTTTCTTGTCTTTGCCCAGGATCACCTTTTCGTGCTCGGCTTTGAGCTCGAGGAATTTTTCCTTGGCCTGGAAAATTTTGTCCTTTTTGATATTCTCCCCTTCGGCCTGGGCGCCTTTCAGGATGGAAGCCGCTTCTTTTTTGGCAGCAGCGATGGTTTTGGAGGCTTTCCCTTTCTCGAGGAATTTGGCGATGGCAAAGCCGATGCCCAACCCGACCACCAACGCGATAATCCCCATTGTTGTCATGTCCATTTTTAGTCGTTTTTAATTGCGGTTGCGGCAGCGGTCCCTGTCAGGTTCTCAAGGCTTGCGCACGCTTTGTGCACTTGCCAGACAGATAAAAAAAGCCCACATTGATGAGAAGTTTTGCACAAACTCCGTAATACAGGTTTAGGGCTAACAGGCTGCTCAAGGATCCTTTCAGGAAGGCTTGCTTTTACAACCTAAACTCACCCTTTTCAAATGAATTAGTGTTGAGTTTGCCAAAAAATATAGTACCAATGTGGGCAGTATCGTTTAGCTATGTTAAAGAACTTATTGCACGCTCAATTTCGAAGCCACCAGGCCTTCGAGCGACCGGAGCCGCTCTTTGACCTCTTCGTGGTCTTCTTGTTGCTCTAAGCCGTGCTGCTCAATCTTGGATGCAAATTGCAAGGCACACATGGCCAGTACATCCTGTTTGTCGCGCACTGCATAGTTCTGTTCGAACTTTTTCGCAAGCTGCTCAATATTCTTAGCGGCCTTCCGCAACCCCTCCTCCTGGGCGGGGTCTATGGTAAGCGGATACACCCGATCCGCTATAGACAGCTTTATCTTGAGTCGCTCAGTCATGGTCCGAAGGTTGGCATCAATCCGCTAATTGTACAATACACTGGTCCAATTCCCTGATCAATGCGTTTATCTTGAGCTTGGCTTCTGTTTTATTGGTTTCACTGCCCAGCATGGATTGTGCCATCTTGAGGGAGTTGTAACGCTCCTCCCAGTGTTCAGCGGCTTTGCGGGCCTCATCGCGCGAGCGCTCCAGCGCTGCCAATTCCCCCTCCAGGCCTTTCTTGCTTTGTTGCAGCAATTCCAACCTGTGCAGCAGCTTGCTGACCTTGTTTTCGAGGGAATCTACGATTTGAACCAATTCGCTCACCTGGCAACATCTATGCTATATCACAAAGTTAACATTCCGCGGCGACCTGGCAATATTTTTTACGTTTTATCCCTCGGTAAGGCCCGAAGTCTTACAGCCGGGGCAGTCGGGCCCGTTAGACGGGCGATCTGCACCCCCCTGTTTCCGAATTGCGAGGCGAATGTTTATTTTCGCACGGAATCCCGACCCGTATGAGATTGTTTTTGTCGTCCCTGGCATGCCTGTGTGCCTTTACCCTTAGCGGGCAATACGCCGCCCCAGAACCCGAATTCGGATCGCCCCTGGACATCCCAATTATTTTGGCCGGGACATTCGGGGAACTGCGCTCGAACCACTTCCATTCGGGCATCGACATCAAAACCCAGCAACGGCAGGGGCTGCCCGTGTACGCCATCCAGGACGGCACCGTAAGCCGGGTAAAAGTGGGGTTGTGGGGCTACGGCAAAGTGGTGTACATCGCCCATCCCAACGGCTATACCTCGGTGTACGGCCACCTGCAGAAATTCGGGCCTGAAATCGAGTCCTTCGTTAACGAACTGCAATACCGAAACCGCTCCTACGAGGTGGAAGCCTTCCCCGAGTACGGCCAGCTAACGGTGCGCAAGGGAGACCTGATCGCCTATTCGGGCAATACGGGCGGGTCATCGGGCCCCCACCTGCACTTTGAAATCCGCAACAGCCTGGACGAGAAACCCACCAACCCCCTGCTCTACGGCCTCGAGGTGCGCGACGCCACCAACCCTACCCTGGAAGGACTTTACGCCTATCCCCTTTCAGACAACGCCCGGGTAAACCAGAGCGAGGTGCGGGTCGAGATCGGCTTCAGCCGTCAGGCCGATGGCAGTTATTTGGCAGAACCCGTAACGGCCGCGGGTACCATAGGTTTCGGGGTAAAGGCCTACGACCGCCAGGATATGGCGGCCAACAAGAACGGCCTGTACCGCATTCGCCAGACCGTGAATGGCCAGCTCCTAACCGACCTGGATTTCGAGCGTTTTTCCTTTGGGGAAACACGGCTAATCAACACCCTGATCGACTATCCGTACTACGCCAAATACCAGAGCCGGATACAGAAGTGTTACCGAGATGCCGGCAACCGGCTGAGCATCTACAAGACCCTGAATAACGATGGGAAAATAGACGTGCAGGAAGGCCTTTCGTACCAGGTCGAAATCGCCCTTACCGACCTGGCCGGCAATGAAACCCTGCTTCGCATCCCGGTACTGGGGCAGGCGCAGCAGGCCCTGGCCTTTCGCGAGCAGGCGGTTACCCCTTACTACGTCAGGGCCGGCAAACCCATTGGCTTTGAACTGGGCAGGGCCAAGGTCTTTTTCCCGGCAGGCAGCTTTTACGAGAATACCTACCTCGACCTGGCCAGCCAGGGCGACACCGTTCGCCTGCATGAGCCCACCCTGGCTGTAGACCGCAACTTTACGCTGAGCATAGACGTAACCGACATCCCGGAGCCAGAGCGCAAACAGCTTTTTATTGCCCGGCTCGACGAGCGCAACCGACCCGAATACTACAACACCTACAAGCGGGCCAACACCTTTAGTGTGCGCACCCGCGACCTGGGCCGCTATACCCTGGCCCGCGACACGGTACCCCCTACCATCCGCCCGAAAAACTTCAAACCGCGGCAGTGGCTCACCCACTACCGGTACCTGAGCCTTGAAATCGCCGACAACCTGAGCGGGGTTGCCGAATATTCGGCCACCCTTAACGGGGAGTGGATCTTGATGGAATACGAGCCCAAGACCCGAACCCTGACCTATACCTTCGGCGACCGCAGCGGAGATACCCCCCAATGCGACCTGGAAGTGGTGGTAACCGACAACGTGGGCAACAGCAGCCGGTACCAGGCCACGGTCTTTCGCAAGTAAGCCCCGGGCAGGCCCCTTCGGCAAGGCGAAAAAAATATTGTATTTTTGCGGCACCGTTCCAAGGCGGCAACCCAGCCAGACTTTTGCAGCAACCCGCTCGACCCATGAAAAAGTTCCTGATTTTGGCCTGTGCCCTTACGTGGTCCTGGGCCGGGGCCCAGAAAAATATCTACATAAGCACTCATTTCGAGTCGCTGAGCAAAGACCACAAAGAGCTGGCCATCATTCCTTTTTTTACCCACCTAGACCTTGACAACCCGCACAGCACCGATGAACTGAAAAGGCTCGAGGAAAAGGAAGGCTACGCGGTTCAGGAAGCCCTGGAGACCTATTTCGGCCGGGGCAAAAAGCGCAAAAAATTCAGCGTTTCCTTCCAGAATTGCAAAAACACCAATGCCATACTGGCCAAAAACCAGATCACCTATGCCAATATAGACCGGTACACCATACGGGAGCTGGCCGAGATTCTGGAAGTAGACGGCATTATCAGCGGCAACCTAGACATCAACGTGCTGTTGTCTGACGGGGTACCCACCGAATTCAGCTTCTTCGATTACCTGCTGGGCGATGCCAACTACGGGCGCATCGGCATTAAAGTAAGCGACGGGGAATCGGGCAAGCTGCTCTGGAAATACGAGCAGGAAATCAGCCGTAAATCGGGCAAGAACACCGACGACCTCATCGACAAGATGATGAAAAAAGCGGCCCGGAAATTTCCCTACGACAAAGAAAGCGGGCGTTAGACCGGCTTAACCCCTTTGCTTTCAGGCCCCCAGGCTTTTTGGCAAGCCTGGAATTCCCTATATTTGGGTATCAACCTAAACCGCTTCCTGTATGAAAACAAAACTTGCCCTATTGGCGGGCGCCCTGTTCGCGCTGGCCTGCCAGCCCAAAGCCGAACAGGCCCCTACCCCGACCAATGCCGAGCGCATCTCCAAACTCTATGACGCTTTTGCGGCCGGCGATGTGGATACCTTCGTGGCCAACCTCGACCCGGGCATTACCTGGAACGAGGCCGAAAACTTTATCTACGCCAAAGGCAACCCCTATGTGGGGGCTGATGCCATCCTCAGCGGGGTGTTTGGCCCCATCGGGGCCGAGTGGGACAACTTTCGCCTGGAGATGACCCAATTCCAGAACCTGGATTCAGACGGGGTATTGGTTACCGGGCGTTACCGGGGTACCTACAAAGCCAACGGCAAACAGCTCGACGCCCAGTTTGCCCACGTCTGGAAATTGAAAGACACCCTGGCTATTTCCTTCCAGCAATACACCGATACCTGGCAGGCCGCCGAGGTAACGGCCCCCGTGATGGAAACGGATGCCGTGGCAGAAGAGTAACGGGACTACACAGACCCCGGGCCTTGCTCGCAGAATTCCTTGAGGACCGATACCGTGTAATCGAGTTCGTCCCGGGTATTGGCATGGGAAAAAGAGAAACGCAGGGAGGGCTGTTTGCGCTGCTGCTCCCCAAGGATTTCGTTGAGCACATGCGAGCCCGAATCGCTGCCCGACTGGCAGGCACTGCCTTTGGAACAGGCGATCCCCTTCAGGTCGAGGTGGAACAGCAACAACTGGCCCTGGGCTTCGCTCAGGGGCAGGCGTACATTTACCAGGGTATAGGTGCTGCGCGCGGCATCGGCCGATAGCCCGTTGAAGGCCACCCCGGGGATGGTTTCTTTGAGCTGGCTGATAAAGTAGTCTTTCAGGCCCTGAACCCGGGTGCGCTCGGCATCCAGGTTCTCATAGGCAGCCTTGAAGGCGGTTTCCATGCCCACGATATTGTGGTAGGGTTCGGTACCCGCGCGAAAGCCCCGTTCCTGGGCGCCCCCCACGATAAAGGGACCCAGGCCCGATTGCCGTCTGATAAAGGCAAACCCGATCCCTTTGGGGCCGTGGAACTTATGGGCCGCCGCCGTGGCAAAATCGACCGGGAGCTGCTGCAGGTCGAGGGGGTAATGCCCCACCGACTGCACGGTGTCGGAATGCAGCAGGGCTCCAGCCTGTCTGCAAAGCGCCCCAACCGATTCCAGGTCGAGCAGGTTGCCGATCTCGTTGTTCACATGCATCAGGCTCACGAGCTTTTTGGAGTCGTCTGCCTGCAACCGGTTTTCCAGGATAGCCAGGTCGGGGTTCCCATCGCTGTCTAGCGGCAGGAACTCCAGCCGTATACCAGCTTCCTTTTCAAGGGCCTCGGCCGTGTGGAGCACGGCGTGGTGCTCAATGCGCGTGGTAATGAGGGTTTGCACCCCCAGGTCGCGCACGGCCCCCCTCAAAATCATGTTGTCTGCCTCGGTTCCGCCCGAAGTGAAGATGATTTCCCCAGGGCGAGCGCCCAGGCGGGTGGCAATGGTCTTGCGGGCCTGTTCGATCCCCGTTTTGGCAGTGCGCCCGAATGCGTGGGTCGATGACGGATTGCCGAAACAATCGGTCAGGGCTTGCTGCATGTCGCGGATTACTTCGTCGCGAAGCGGGGTGGTGGCCGCGTTGTCGAGATAGATTTGACGCATGAAAAAGGTGCTTGGTTTAGCCCCGCAAAGGTATCTATTCTGCGTGTGAACACCTAAAATTAGGCGGCCAGGTTTGGGAATTTCAAGGGTCGATCGAGTATCTTTGGCCCTATGAAGCAACGCATCGCCCTTTTCCTGGCAGTGGCGGTAACCGGCTGTTCTGCCGGAGACCTGCAGATAGACACCATCGATTTTGAGTCGGCGTCTGTCGAATACTGCGGGACGGTAAGCACCGACACCCGGCTGTTTTTCAAATTGAACGACCGTGACGCCCTTATTTTACAGCTCGCCTCGGGCCTGCTGCGCAACGAGGCCTCAGAGGCGCCCATTGAGAGCTCCATCCCGGGCGGCTCCCAACTCACCTACCGCATTTTTACCGGCGATGTGGGCACTGATTATTTCTGCGACGACATTCCCCCGGCAACCCCCGGCGTTTTGGAAGAAATACAGGCCGAGGCCGGGAAGGTGCGCATCGAAACAGTGCAACATGCCACCGACACCACCCGGTTCGAGCACACTATCAGCCTGCAGGGTGTAACCTTTGTAAATGCCAAAGGCGAACGCCTCACCAACCTTTTCGTCGAAGACTTCGGTACCGTTACCACTACCGGCAACTAAGCCGGGCTAAAACGATTCCTGGGGAATATACACCTCGGTGGCGCCATAGCCGTAGGCTGCGTAATCGGCATCGGTGTACCTGAGCCCCTCGTAACGCCTGAGCAGGGTGTGCAATTCTTCGCGAAGCACCCCTTCGCCCACCCCGTGAATGAAAACCAGCCGTTGAATACGCTTGCGCATGGCAAATTCGAGTTGGCGACGGGCCGTTTCGACCTGCAGGTCAAGCAGTTCGTGGGCGGGGATTTTACGGGGGTCGGGCAGCAGTTTTTCGGCATGCAGGTCTACTTCCAGGGCCGGCCCGAAACGCTCCTTTTTTCCTTTTTTTCGGGAGGGCGCCGGCTTGCTTCCCGATTCTTTGGCGGCAGCCGTCCCTGGCGGAACCGAAAAGCCGGGCCTTTCGGGCAGACGCACCAGGGCTTCAGGGGCCATCTCGAACTCAAACCCGTCGTCGGTTACAAAGCACACCAGTCTGCCCCTGAAACCGGTCACGCGGCCTTCGAGGGCATCATCCAGGGCCTGCACCCGGTCGCCCGGTTTGAACTTAGGCTTCATCGGTCGGGTTTTCGCCCGGGGGCGGGTGACCCCCGCTGCGGCGGGAAAGCCCGTACAAACCGAACATCAGCAAGGCAAAGCCGGCCGCAAGGCCCAGCTCCTTCCCGATCAGGCCCGGCCCCAGAAACAAGGCCAGCACACCGGCTGCAGCAGCTGTGAAATAAATAGGCAGTTTTATTTTCATTGCCCAAAAATAAGTGTAATTTTCCTGACAGGAAATCGTTGTTATGGCCCATTTGCACGCCCTTTCGCTCAACATCAGCGAAGCCGACATGCTCCCATGCCTCAGCAAGCAACTGCTCGGCATGGAGTGCCCCGGGTGCGGGCTGCAACGCTCGGTTGCCCTGCTGTTAAACGGGCAGGTGGCCGAGTCGTTTCTCATGTACCCGGGCCTGTACCCAATGCTCCTGTTCTTCGGGTTCGCAGCCCTGGATCGATTTATGAATTTCCGCCAGGGCCCGCGCATTACCAGCGCCCTGGGCCTGCTGACGGCCGGCGCCATTCTGGTAAATTTCCTCCTAAAGATACTCAATTAAAAACCGCCTCATGGAACAACAAAAACTACCCAATGTTACCCTGGCCCTGGTTTTGGCCATCGTCTCCTTCCTTTGCTGTTGCTTTGCCGGGTTACCCGGGGCCTTGCTCTCGGGCATAGCCTTCTTTCTGCTGAAGAAGGACGAGAAAACCTACAGCGCCAACCCGGAGGGGTATTCTAATTACAGCCAATTGAAAACGGCCAAGGTAGTGGCCCTGGTAGGCCTGGTTATCGGCCTGCTGTATTTCCTTTACTTCCTGTATAATATTTATCAGATGGGAGGATGGGATGCCTATATGGAGAAATCCCAGGAATTAATGGAACAGTGGGGTATAGAAGAATAATAGCAAACCTAACACTAAAATTATGAGTCAGGAACCCTTGCCCGGCGCCAGTACGGCCATGACCATGGGCATTATCTCCGTAGTCGGGGCCGTGGTATGCTGCGGACCCTTTGCAGCCATTTTCAGCATTATCGGGCTTTCCAGCGCCCGGAAAGCCGAAAACCTATACTTGCAGTCGCCCGAACGCTACTCGGGCTTCGAAAATTTAAAAACGGCCCGGGTGCTCTCGTACATTGGCCTGGCCCTCTCGCTGGTCATGCTCGTGCTGGCCATCTTGTACTTCGGTTTTATCGTGGCCCTTGTCACCAGCGGCGAATTGTAGCTAAAAATTGCCGTCAGCCCATAAAAAAACCCCCGGCGATACCGGGGGTTTTTATGTTTTGGGAGGCATGCGGTTAGTTGGCCACCTCACTCATGAACTTGAGCCGGTAAAGCCGCAGTTCCTCGTCTTCGTATTCCCCGTCGAATTCCTTGAGGGCCACCTCGATGTTGTCGGTCTCGGCCTCCAGGAAATACTCGTGGATTTCTTCCTGCTGGTCTTCATCCAGGATTTCGTCTATATAATACCCCAGGTCGAGCTTGGTGCCGCTGAAAACGATCTGCTCCATCTCCTTGACCAGATCAGAGAGCGCCAGGCCCTTGGCAGCGGCTATGTCGTCCAAGGGCAGTTTACGGTCTACGTTCTGAATGATGTACAACTTCAGGCCCGAATTGGCACCGGTGCTCTTCACCACCAGGTCATCGGGGCGCACGATGTCGTTTTCTTCCACATAGCGGGAGATGAGCTCCACAAAGGGTTTGCCGTACTTCCGCGCCTTGCCTTCGCCCACCCCGTGCACGTTTACCAGCTCTTCCATGGTTACGGGGTACTTCAGGGCCATATCCTGAAGGGACGGATCCTGGAAGATAACAAAGGGGGGCACCTCGAGCTTGTGGGCCTGGCTGCGCCTCAGGTCTTTGAGCATCTTCAGCAGGGTATCGTCGGTTGCCCCTGCCCGGGCGCGCCCGGCCGCCGCTGAAGCCGTATCGGTATCTTCGGCATAGATATGGTCTTTGGTCATCATAAAGGAGACCGGGTTGGCCAGAAATTCCTTGCCGGCTCTGGTAACATGTAAAATGCCGTACTGCTCGATTTCCTTATGCAACAGGCCCGCGACCAGGGCCTGGCGAATCAGGGCCATCCAGTAGTGCTTTTCCTTGTCGGCGCCGATGCCAAAAATATCCTTTTCGCCCGTCTTGTGGGCGGCCAGCAGCGCATTGGTAGACCCCACCAGGGTCTTAACCACTTCCTTGGCCTTGAACTTTTCATTGGTGGCCAGCACCACCCTGATCAGCTTGACCAGCTCGTTTTTGGCCTCCTGCTTCTCTTTTGGGTTGCGCACGTTGTCGTCCATGTCGGCGCCCTCCCCGTTTACCTCGTCAAATTCTTCCCCGAAATAGTGGAGGATGAATTTGCGGCGAGACATCGAGGTCTCGGCGTAGGCTACGATTTCCTGTAACAGGGCGTTGCCGATTTCCTGTTCGGCCACCGGCTTGCCCGCCATGAACTTTTCGAGTTTCTCGACGTCTTTGTAGGCGTAAAAGGCCAGACAGTGGCCCTCGCCCCCGTCGCGGCCGGCCCTGCCCGTTTCCTGATAATAGCTTTCAATGCTCTTAGGAATGTCGTGGTGGATCACATAGCGCACGTCGGGCTTGTCGATACCCATTCCAAAGGCTATGGTGGCCACCACCACATCTACGTCTTCCATCAGGAACATGTCCTGATATTTAGAGCGGGTCTTGGAATCGAAACCAGCGTGGTAGGGCACCGCGCTGATGCCGTTTACCTGCAACACCTGGGCCAGTTCTTCAACGCGTTTGCGGCTCAGGCAGTAGATAATACCCGATTTGCCCGCGTTTTTCTTGACAAAACGAATGATGTCGGCGTCTACGTTCTTGGTCTTGGGCCGTACCTCGTAATAGAGGTTCGGGCGGTTGAAGGAAGCCTTGAAGACATTGGCGTTGGGGATGCCCAGGTTCTTCAGGATGTCTTCCTGTACCTTGGGTGTGGCCGTGGCCGTAAGGGCGATAATGGGTATGCCATCCCCGAGCCGGTTGATGATTGCCCGCAGGTTGCGGTATTCGGGACGGAAGTCGTGCCCCCATTCCGAGATGCAGTGGGCTTCGTCCACCGCCACGAAGGAGAGGGTTATCCCCTGGAGGAAATCTACGTATTCACCCTTGGTGAGCGATTCAGGGGCTACGTAGAGCAATTTGGTGACCCCGGAGCTGATGTCGTCCATCACCCGTTTGATTTCACCCTTTGTGAGCGAGGAGTTGAGCACGTGGGCCACCCCTTCGTTATCTGAGACCCCCCTGAGGGCGTCTACCTGGTTCTTCATCAGGGCAATCAGGG
Source organism: Robiginitalea sp. (assembly GCA_050289825.1). GTDB lineage: Bacteria > Bacteroidota > Bacteroidia > Flavobacteriales > Flavobacteriaceae > Robiginitalea. The sequence goes on along the minus strand of JBNKGM010000003.1, from coordinate 76,906 downwards.
GCGAGACCACAATAGCCGTCCCTTCCTTCATCAGGGCCGGCAATTGGTAACAGAGCGATTTTCCGCCCCCTGTAGGCATTATTACAAAGGTGTCTTCGCCGTGTACGATGCTTTTGATAACCCCTTCCTGAAGGCCCTTGAATTGTGAGAATCCGAAATATTTCTTGAGGGAAGCTTTTAAATCAATGTCATTCAATATCATGCTTCAATCTGGTTTGCAAACTACATAAGCGACCCTGGCGGGCCGGTTTCAATCGTCTAGTAAAAAAATGGTTAGTGAAGACAAAATATGTACCGGAAGCGAAATGCGATTAGTTTGGAATCGTTTCTAATAAGTTTGTGTAATTTTGTTTTCTTAAATATAGCACATTCTTTTAGAAAAAATCTTTTTTTTAGCACATTTTAAAGAATGTGACAGACACCCAAAAATTCTTGCAACACCTTGAAGGACAGTAAGGCTATACTCGAGATAGCGCGCAAAACCATCGCTTCGGAAGGCGATGCCATCCTGCATCTCCAAAGTCTTGTGACCGACGATTTCGCACAGGCGGTAACCCGCATTCTGCAATCGGAAGGGCGGGTGGTGGTCAGCGGCATTGGCAAGAGTGCGATAATCGCCTCCAAAATTGTGGCCACCCTCAACTCTACGGGTACCCCGGCCATTTTCATGCACGCAGCCGACGCCATTCACGGCGATTTGGGCACCATCCAAAAAGACGACGTGGTGATCTGCATCTCAAAGAGCGGCAATACCCCCGAGATCAAAATGCTGGTGCCCCTGATCAAGCAGGGAGGCAACCTGCTGATCGGCATGACGGGCCACCCCGAATCGTTCCTGGGCGAGCAGGCCGACTTTGTACTGAATACCTATGTGGAGAAAGAAGCCTGCCCGAACAACCTGGCCCCGACCACCAGCACCACGGCCCAGCTGGTGATGGGCGATGCCATGGCTATCTGCCTGCTCGAGCTGCGCGGTTTCAGCAGCCGCGATTTTGCGCGATACCACCCGGGGGGCACCCTGGGCAAAAAACTTTACCTGCGGGTGGCCGACATCGTTTCGCAAAACCAGGTGCCCCGGGTAAGCGAAGATACCCCGGTAAAAGATGCCATCGTCGAGATCTCTGAGAAGATGCTGGGCGTAACAGCCGTTATGGACGGGGAGCGCATTGCCGGCATCATCACCGACGGCGACATACGGCGTATGCTGAACAAACACGACTATATTGGCGAGCTCAGGGCCCGCGATATCATGACCCACCACCCCAAAACCATCGATACCGAAGTGCTGGCGATAAAGGCGCTGAAGCAGATGCAGGAGAACGACATCTCGCAGCTCCTGGCCACCGAGGGCGACCGGTACGTGGGCGTGGTACATATTCACAACTTAATGAAGGAGGGCATACTCTGATGGCAAGAAATCGTAAAGACCCCAATGAGATGTCGTTCCTCGACCATCTGGAAGAGCTGCGGTGGCACCTGATCCGGTCTACCTTTGCGGTGGTAATCATCGCCGTAGGGGCCTTCCTAATGCGAAGCTTTATTTTCGACACCATCATTTTCGGCCCCTCGCGCATGACCTTCCCCACCTACAGGGTGTTTTGCGACATTGCTACCTGGATGAGCGTCGATTCTGCCTTCTGCGCCGATTCCCTGCCTTTTACCATCCAGAGCCGCACCATGTCGGGGCAGTTCTCGGCCCACATCTGGACCTCCATCTGGGCCGGGTTCATCATCGGCTTCCCCTACGTGCTGTACGAGCTCTGGAAGTTCATTAGCCCGGGCCTGTACGATAAGGAGCGGAAGCACTCACGCGGGTTTATCATGGTGGCCTCCTTTTTGTTTTTCCTGGGCGTGCTGTTCGGGTATTACGTGGTGGCCCCCCTCTCCATCAACTTCCTGGGCACCTACCAGGTGAGCGACATCGTGCAAAACCAGTTCGACCTGAGCTCCTACATCTCCACGGTTCGGGCAGCCGTAATTGCCTGCGGGCTCATGTTCGAATTGCCGATCATCATCTATTTCCTGACCAAGGTCGGGCTGGTTACCCCGGAGTTTTTGCGCAAATACCGGAAAATGGCCCTGGTTATCGTGCTCATCGTCTCGGCTGTGATTACGCCTCCCGATGTGGCCAGCCAGATTATCGTGGCCATCCCCGTACTGGTGCTCTACCAGGCGAGCATCTATATCTCAGCCTTTGTAATAAAAAGGGAAGCCAAAGCCAAGAAAAATGCCCAACCAAGTTGACGAATTCAACGCCTACCGCGAGCGTATGAACGAGAAGCTGCTCCAGAGCGACAGCAAACTCATCAAGCGGATCTTCAACCTCGACACCAACGCCTACACCCCGGGCGCCCTCGATGTAAAAACCAAGGAACTGCTGGGCCTGGTGGCCTCGGCGGTGTTGCGTTGCGACGACTGTGTTCGCTACCACCTGCAGACCCTGCACAAGCAGGGAGCCACGCGTGAAGAGGTAACCGAAACCCTGGGCATTGCCACCCTGGTGGGCGGCACAATCGTAATTCCCCACCTGAGGAGGGCCTACGAATTCTGGGAGGCCCTGGAACAGGCGGGTTAAAAAAATCTCAATTCGCTTCGGCCCATGGGGCAAAAGCAGTAAGTTTGGCCGCACTACCATGAAGCTCAGAGCCGAAAACATCTTGAAGTCGTACCGGGGACGCCAGGTTGTCAAGGGCATTTCCCTTGAAGTGAACCAGGGCGAAATCGTAGGGCTGTTGGGCCCGAACGGGGCCGGCAAAACCACCTCTTTCTATATGATCGTGGGGCTGATCAAGCCCAACGGCGGGCAAATCTTCCTCGACAAGACCGAAATCACGCGCTTCCCGATGTACAAAAGGGCCCAGCACGGCATCGGCTACCTGGCCCAGGAGGCCTCTGTATTTCGGAAGCTGAGCGTGGAGAAAAACATTTTGAGCGTGTTACAGCTCACCAACCTGAGCAAGAAAGAGCAGCACATGCGCATGGAGAGCCTGCTCGAAGAATTCGGGATCGACCATATCCGCAAAAATCGGGGCGACCTGCTCTCGGGGGGCGAACGACGCCGCACCGAGATTGCACGCGCCCTGGCCACAGACCCCAAGTTTATCTTACTCGACGAGCCCTTTGCCGGGGTAGACCCGGTGGCGGTGGAAGACATCCAGCGCATCGTGGCCCAGCTTAAAGACCGGAACATCGGCATCTTGATTACCGACCACAACGTGCAGGAAACCCTCGCCATTACGGAGCGTTCGTACCTGATGTTCGAAGGGGGCATCCTCAAATCGGGCAGCCCCGAAGTGCTTGCCGAAGACCAGATGGTGCGCAAGGTGTACCTGGGACAAAACTTCGAGCTGCGGAAGAAGAAACTAACTTTCTAGGGGCTATCAGGCGCTTTTCTTTCCGATTACCGACATCAGGATATAAAAAAGGATAACCAGGGGAATGGCCAGGTACTGCAGGGTTATTACCAGCACGGCACTGACCAGCAGGAAAATGTATTTGGCTGCATTCTCGGCAAAGCCCCAGCCCTTGAATTTCAAGGCAAAGAGGTGTATGGGGGAATTAAGCAGGTAGGCCGAAAGAAGTGTCAGGGCCCCCAGGAACCAGGGGTTCAGCAACAGGGCATTGGTAAATTCACTTCCGTTGTAAAGCAAGATCAGGGGCAGGGAGATAATGAGCAGGGCATTGGCCGGGGTGGGCAGCCCGATGAAGCTGCTTACCTGGTTTTCGTCTATGTTGAAGCGCGCCAGCCTCCAGGCCGAGGCCAGGGTTATAAGCAGGCCAGCAAAAGGGAACCAGGCCTGCAGCCAGCTGTCGCGGGCCAGGGCATCTGCAAAAAAGCTGCCGCTGTTCCAGCCCCCGCTCAGCGACATGCCGAGCATCTGGCACATGACCAGGCCCGGCACCAGTCCGCTGGTAATCAGGTCGGCCAGGGAATCGAGCTGAATGCCCAATTCAGATTGCACCCCCATGGCACGCGCCACCAGGCCGTCGAGAAAGTCGCAGGTTACCCCCAGCAAAAAGAAAAAGGCAGCCCATTCCAGGTGGTTCAAAACGGCAAAAACAGCGGCTATGGAACCGAAGAGCAGGTTCAGGAGCGTAATCAGGTTGGGGATGTATTTCATGCGATCGGTCGGTTTTCGTAAAAGTACGCAATTCTCCGATAGCTGCGCCCGGGCCGGGGGCCGGTTGCACTTTGGCAAATAATTCAGATATTTGACGGGCCTGGGCCCGAACCGTCGCTCAAGCTGCGCCTCCATGAAGTTTTTTTCGATTTTCGCCCTTTTTCTCTGCTGCCTTTTATGGCCCCTACAGGTGGTCAGAACCCAGGCGGCCGAGCTGAGCCCCCAGGCCCGCATCAGTGTAATCACCTGCGGGCCCGGCACCGATCTCTACGCGACCTTCGGCCACAGCGCCTTCCGGGTTTGGGACCCCGCCCGGGAAATGGACTGGGTGTACAACTACGGCACCTTCGACTTCAACACCCCCAATTTCTACCTCAAGTTTGCCCGGGGAAAGCTGCTGTACGCCCTGAGCCGGCAGGAATTCCCGAATTTCCTCTACACCTACCAGCTCGAAAACCGCTGGGTGCGGGAGCAACTGCTCCAACTCGACCCCGCCCAGCGACAGGAACTGTTCGCCTTCCTGGAGCGCAACAACCAACCCGAAAACCGCTACTACCAATACGATTTTTTGTTTGAGAACTGTGCCACCAAAATCCCGGAGGTGCTGCAGCAGGTGCTGGGCAACCGCCTTACCTTCGAATCTGGACACCTCAAGGAAGCGCATACTTTTCGCGACCTCATTCAGCAAAACCTGGACCGGAACACCTGGTCTAGCCTGGGGATTGACCTGGCCCTCGGGGCGGTGATCGACAGGAAGGCCCGGCCCGAAGAGTACATGTTCCTGCCCCAGTATGTGCGCCTGCAGATGGACCACAGCAACCTTGAAAACGGCCCCTTGATTTCGCGGGAGCGGGTAATCCTGGACCTGCCCGAAACCAAGCCTCCCACCTATTTTACGGCTACCCCCCTATTCTGGTTTTTGCTGCTGCTCGGCTTTACGGTGGCCCTTACCGCCATCGACTTCAGCTACGGGTGGCGAAGCCGCTGGCTCGATGCCTTCCTCTTTATGGGCACAGGCCTGGCAGGGTTATTTATGCTGTTCCTCTGGTTTCTGACCGACCACAGTGCCACCGCCTGGAATGCCAACCTCCTCTGGGCCCTGCCGACCAATGCCGGGCTGGCCCTTTACGCCTTCCGCAAACCCCGTCCCGAAACTCTGAGGCGCTACCTCTATATAGCCCTGGCGTTGCTGGGGGCCTGCCCCCTGCTCTGGCTCTTCTCGATTCAGGGCTTTTCGCCCGCCGTTGTGGTGCTCTGGGCAGCCCTGGCCCTGCGCTACGCCTACCTGCTCCGCTACCTAAAACAACGCTCGTGAACCTGCTAAGCGCTGAGAACCTCGCCAAGTCGTACGGGGAACGCGAATTGTTTTCGGGCCTCACCTTTGGCATCAACCAGGGCCAGAAGGTGGCCCTGATTGCACGAAACGGCACCGGCAAAAGCACCCTGCTCAACATTCTGGCCGGGAAGGATGCCCCCGACTCCGGGCAGGTTGCCTACCGCAAAGGCCTGCGGGTATCTTACCTGGAACAGGAGCCCGGCCTCGACCCCGCGTTAACCGTTGCGGAAACCCTTTTTGCCTCTGAGAACGAGGTGGTGCGCATCGTAGGCCGCTACGAAGCTGCCCTGCTGAATCCCGAAGATACGGCCGGCTACCAGCGTGCTTTCGAAGCCATGGAACGGGCGGGGGCCTGGGACCTGGAAACCCGCTTTAACCAAATTTTGTCGCGCCTGCAGCTCAACGACCCCCAGGCGCCCGTGCGCACCCTTTCAGGAGGGCAGCGGAGACGACTGGCCCTGGCCCATTGCCTGATCGAGGAACCTGAGTTGCTGCTGCTCGACGAGCCCACCAACCACCTCGACCTGGAGATGATCGAATGGCTCGAATCCTATTTTGCCGCACAGCCCATTAGCCTGCTCATGGTAACCCACGATCGGTATTTCCTGGACCGGGTATGCAACCAGATTCTGGAGCTCGATGCCGGAACCCTCAGCACCTACCCGGGCGGGTATGCCGATTACCTCCGCGAAAAAGACGCCCGCGAAGCCGTGGCCGCAACCACCGCCCATAAAACAAAAGCCCTGTATCGCAAAGAACTCGATTGGATGCGGCGCCAACCCAAGGCCCGCACCACCAAATCGAAGTCGCGTATCGAAGATTTCGAAGCCCTTAAGAAAAAGGCACTGCAGCGCAGGCAGGAGCGCGAGATGGAACTGGAGATTAACATGGAGCGGCTGGGAACCAAGGTGGTGGAACTGCACCGGGTGGCCAAGCGCTACGGCGACCGAACCCTGTTCGAGGGCTTCTCGTACTCCTTCAAGCGGGGCGAACGGGTAGGCCTCATCGGGCCCAACGGGAGCGGCAAAACCACCCTGCTCGACCTGGTGGCCGGGCGCCTGCAGCCCGACGGCGGGAAGGTGGTACACGGGGAAACCCTCAAGTTGGGGTACTATACCCAGGCCGGGATTCAAGCCGACCCGGGGATGAAGGTAATTGATGCCGTGCGTGAATTCGGGGATTACATCCCACTCAAAAAAGGCCGGCAACTGAGCGCCCAGCAGCTGCTGGAGCGTTTTTTGTTCGACCGCAGCGCCCAGTACGATTATATTGAAAAGCTCAGCGGGGGCGAGCGCAAACGGCTCTTCCTCTGCACCGTGCTCATCCAGAACCCCAACTTCCTGATCTTGGACGAGCCCACCAACGACCTGGATATTATGACCCTGAGCGTACTCGAAGACTTCCTGCTTGATTTTCCGGGTACCCTGCTCATCGTCTCGCACGACCGGTACTTTATGGACAAGATTACCGACCACCTTTTTGTTTTCGACGGGCAGGGCGGTATACGCGACTTTCCCGGCAATTACACCGATTTCAGAATATACGGCCCTGAGGAAGCCCCTGCGGCGACGCCTGTGCCGGCCTCCCAGCCGGCAGAACCCACCCAGGCCAAATCGGGCGCCCGCCGCGGCAAGCGCAGCTATGCCCAGCAGCGCGAATACGAAACCCTGGAAGCCGAGATCGCCCGCCTCGAAGAGCGGAAAACGAAACTGGAGGCGGCCTTCTCCAACCCGCAACTAAACGGGGAGCAGCTCGACCAGGCCTCCCGCGACCTGGCCAGCCTGCTGGCCGAGCTCGAAGGAAAAACCGAACGCTGGTTCGAACTCGCCGCCATAGAGGAAGAGGCCTGAATCAATCAGGTGCCCTATCTTTGCCGGGAATTTTTACGCCATGTTAAGCGCTTTGTGGTTTTGGTTTGGCGCCCGCAACCGGCACGGGATACATTCGCCTTTCGTATACGCCTTTTTGGAACGCACCCTGTACGCCCGCAGGCGCCGGGGGTGCAACCCGGAACAGCAATTACTGCTGGCTGCCTGTGAACACTTTGGCCCGAAACGCGTTGGTGTAGCAGCCTCCGCTGCCGGTTTGGGTGCCTGGCTAAAGCCTGCCCTGCCCCTGGCAAGCTGGGGTTCGCCCCCCTTTGACCTCTACATCGCCGGGTGCCCCGGCCCGGAGCTGGAAGCACGCCTGGCCGACCCTGCCCTGTGGCACAACGATTCGGTCCTTTTTGTGGGGGGCCTGCGCAGCGGGCCGGAAGCGCGTCGTTCCTGGAAACGCCTTTGTGCACTGCCCCAGCTCAGGGTAAGCTTGGAAACGTATCGGGCCGGTTTGCTCTTTTTTAGAAGCCAACAAGCCCCCCAACATTTTAAAATCAGGTTAAAATCGTCTATTTTTAAGCGGTCATGAAATCGATTTTTTACATACTTGGCGGCTTGCTGCTGGTTTATATCCTAATTGGCGCCTACAACAAAAAGCAGGGCCGCCGGCGCAGGTCGCGCAATTTTATGGACGGGCAACGCCTGAAAGAACGCAGAAATCCCAAAAACGAGGGCGACCCCCGTACCAAACCGTGATCAAGCACACATGAAGATTTATACCAAAACCGGCGACACCGGTACCACCGGCCTCTTTGGCGGCACCCGGGTTCCCAAGCACCATATCCGTATCCAGAGTTACGGTACCCTCGACGAGCTGAACAGCTGGGTGGGCATGCTGCGCGACCAACCGATTGCCGAAACGCACCGGGCGCTGCTGCTGCGGGTGCAAGACCGGCTCTTTACGGCGGGGTCGATGCTGGCCGTTGACCCGGATAAGGCAATCCTCAAAAAAGGCGGCCCGCGCCTGGGCATTACGCCCCTCTCGGCTGTCGATGTGGAGGGTCTTGAAGCGGCCATAGACGCCCTGGAGGAAACCCTGCCCCCCATGACACACTTTATTTTACCCGGAGGGCACCCAAGCGTGTCAACCTGTCATATTGCCCGGACGGTTTGCCGCAGGGCCGAACGCATGACTACCCTGCTCGGGGAACAGAGCCCGGTAGAGCCCGAAATCCTGACCTACCTGAACCGCCTTTCCGATTACCTGTTTGTATTGGCACGGAAATTGTCGGCAGAAGTTGGAGCGGATGAAATAAAATGGATTCCGGAGCGCAAACAGGAATAATTCATCAATTTCGACGTTCTAAAATTGCCGACTCCGAAATTTTTTGGGGAAGGCGGCAAATATCCGTTTATTTTCTTGGCGGTTTTGCATTTAAAATTATTTTTGCAAAAAATTTAAAATCAAGCTACTGCGATGTACTGGACATTAGAATTGGCTTCCTATCTGAGTGACGCTCCCTGGCCGGCTACCAAGGACGAATTGATCGATTACGCGATCCGTACTGGGGCGCCCCTGGAAGTCGTGGAAAACCTTCAGTCTATGGAAGAGGAAGGGGGAGAAATCTACGAATCCATCGAAGAAATCTGGCCCGATTACCCGACCGAAGAAGATTACCTCTGGAACGAGGACGAATATTGATTCGAAGCACCATATTCCCTTAAAAAGTCTCTTTCGAGGCTTTTTTTTTATGTAATTTTGACAGCCCGGCGGCTTTCCTGCAGAGAATCCGGGAAACTGGTACACCTTTTGTACGGCAGGGGGTGCCAGGGCCCCATTACCCGCCCCGGCACACGCCAATCTGCCTGCCGCCTTAATTGGGCCGGCCTGAAAGGCCATGCAAAATAAAAACTACTATGAGTTTACTCAATTCGGTCTTAAAGGCTTTTGTAGGAGACAAGGCCAAAAAAGACGTTAAGGAATTACAGCCCATCGTTGAGAAGATCAAGGCCTTTGGCCCATCCCTCGAAGGCATCAGCCACGATGCCCTGCGGCAGAAGACCCTCGACTTCAAAGAACTGATCGGCCAGCGCGTGGCCGACCTGCAAGAGCAGATCGACACCCTGAAGCAGCAGGCCAATGACTCCGACGACATAGACCTCAACGAAAGCCTGTACGGCCAGATTGACGACCTCGAGAAACAGGCATACGAGCGCACGGCCGCAACCCTCGATGAAATATTGCCCGAAGCCTTTGCCGTGGTCAAGGAGACGGCCCGCCGCTTTTTGGAAAACACTTCCCTGGAAGTAACCGCCACCGAGTTCGACCGGACGCTTTCGGGCCGGGCCGATTACGTGACCCTCCAGGGCGAGAAGGCCCTCTGGAGCAACTCGTGGGATGCCGCCGGCAAGGAGGTGACCTGGGACATGGTACACTACGACGTACAGCTTATCGGCGGTATTGTGCTGCACCAGGGCAAGATTGCCGAAATGCAGACCGGGGAGGGGAAGACCCTGGTGGCCACCCTGCCCGTGTACCTGAACGCCCTGGCCGGGAAAGGGGTGCACCTGGTAACCGTGAACGACTACCTGGCCCGTCGCGACAGCGCCTGGATGGGGCCCATCTTTGAATTCCACGGGCTGAGCGTAGACTGCATCGACAACCACCGACCGAATTCCGAAGGCCGGCGCGCCGCCTACAACTCCGACATTACCTACGGCACCAACAACGAATTCGGGTTTGACTACCTGCGCGACAACATGGCCCACACCCCGGGCGACCTGGTGCAGCGCCCCCACCATTACGCCATTGTGGATGAGGTGGATTCGGTCCTGGTCGACGACGCCCGGACCCCCCTGATCATTTCCGGGCCTGTACCCGAAGGGGAGCGCCACGAATTCAACGAACTGAAACCCAAGGTCTCAGACCTGGTGCTGAAACAACAGCGCTACCTGACCGGGGTGCTGGCCGAGGCCAAGAAAAAGATCGCCGAAGGCGACTCAAAGGAAGGCGGGCTGCTGCTCTTGCGCGTGCACCGCGGGTTACCCAAAAACAAAGCCCTGATCAAATACCTGAGCGAGGAAGGTATCAAGCAGTTGCTGCAGAAAACAGAGAATTTCTACATGCAGGACAACAACCGCGAAATGCCCAAGGTAGATGCCGAGCTCCTGTTTGTGATCGACGAGAAGAACAACCAGATCGAGCTCACCGACCGGGGCATCGAATACCTGTCGGGCGATCAGGAGAAGGAATTTTTCATCATGCCCGATATCGGCACCGAAATAGCCCGTATCGAAAACCAGGACCTCGAGCTCGAAAAGGAAGCCGAGCTCAAAGAGCAGCTGTTCAAGGATTTCGCCGTGAAGAGCGAACGCATCCACACCCTTACCCAACTGCTGAAAGCCTATACCCTGTTTGAGAAGGACGTGGAGTACGTGGTTATCGAGAACAAGGTGCTTATCGTAGACGAGCAGACCGGGCGTATCATGGATGGGCGCCGCTATTCAGACGGCCTCCACCAGGCCATCGAGGCCAAGGAGAACGTGAAGATCGAGGCCATTACCCAGACCTTTGCCACCATTACCCTCCAGAACTATTTCCGGATGTACAAAAAGCTGGCCGGTATGACGGGTACGGCCGTTACCGAGGCCGGGGAACTCTGGGAAATCTACAAACTGGACGTGGTGGAGATCCCCACCAACCGCCCCATTGCACGTGACGACCGCAACGACCTTATTTACAAGACGAAGCGGGAAAAATACAACGCCATCATCGACGAGGTAACCCAGCTGGCCGAAGCCGGGCGCCCGGTGCTGATCGGTACCACCTCGGTGGAGATTTCGGAGCTGCTCTCGCGTATGCTCCACCTGCGGAAGATCGAGCACAACGTACTGAACGCCAAGCTGCACAAAAAAGAGGCCGATATTGTGGCCGAAGCCGGGAAGGCCGGGGTGGTGACCATCGCCACCAACATGGCCGGGCGGGGTACTGACATCAAGCTCACCGACGGGGTTAAGAAAGCAGGCGGCCTGGCCATTATCGGCACCGAACGCCACGATTCGCGTCGGGTAGACCGGCAGCTCAGGGGGCGTTCCGGACGGCAGGGAGACCCGGGCAGCTCGCAGTTCTACGTATCGCTCGAAGACAACCTGATGCGCCTGTTCGGCTCTGAACGCGTAGCCAAGATGATGGACCGCATGGGCCTGAAAGAAGGGGAAGTGATCCAGCACAGTATGATGACCCGCTCCATCGAACGCGCCCAGAAAAAGGTGGAGGAAAACAACTTCGGCATCCGCAAGCGGCTGCTCGAATACGACGACGTGATGAACGCCCAGCGCGAGGTGGTGTACAAGCGGCGGCGCCACGCCCTGCAGGGCGACCGCCTCAAGGTAGACATCGCCAACATGATCTACGACACCTGCGAGGTAATTGCCGATAGCAATAAGCTGGCTTCCGACTTCAAGAATTTCGAGTTCGAGCTCATCAAGTATTTCTCGATTACCTCGCCCGTTAGCGAAGCCGAATTCGGGAAGCTGGGCTACCAGGACCTGGCCCAACAGATCTATACGGCCGCCTACAAGCACTACCACGACAAAATGCAGCGCTCGGCCCAGACGGCCTACCCGGTAATCCGAAACGTTTTTGAAGACCAGGGGAACAACTACGAGCGCATTGTGGTGCCTTTTACCGACGGCATCAAAACGCTGAACGTGGTTACCGACCTCAAAAAGGCCTATGACACCCAGGGCAAGCAGCTGATCACCGATTTCGAAAAGAACATCACCCTGGCCATCATAGACGAAGCCTGGAAGACCCACCTGCGCAAGATGGACGAGCTCAAGCAATCGGTGCAATTGGCCGTACACGAGCAGAAAGACCCGCTGCTCATCTACAAGTTCGAGGCCTTTGAACTCTTCAAGGCCATGATCGAGAAGGTGAACAAAGACGTGGTATCGTTCCTGTTCAAGGGCGAGCTCCCCTCGGCCAATACGCAGCAGATCCAGGAAGAACGCCAGGTGCGCCGCCCCAAGGAAAACCTGAAAACCAGCAAGGAAGAGATTCCCAACAGCGACGAGTTGTCGGCGCGCAATCGGGCCGCCGGCCAAACCCAGCAGCGGCCTGCGGTTACCGAGACTGTGGTGCGCGAAAAACCGAAAATCGGGCGCAACGAACGCGTTACCATTAAAAACGTGATGTCAGGGGAGAATAAGACGCTTAAGTTCAAACAGGCAGAACCCCTCCTGTCCAAGGGAGAGTGGGTGCTGATCGACGCCGAGTAATCGCCTGACCCCAACTTTTTTCAAACGACCCGAACCGGGTCGTTTTTTTTTGCCCCGTTGCGGGCTTTGATTATATGGCAAATAAGGGCTAGCTTTACATCGAGCTGGAACCAAAGCGCACCCTATGTCGGAAAAGCCGATTTTCATCAAGATGAAAAAAAACGAGAAGCACCGGGAGCGGCTTCAGGACAATTCCGGCCTCTTCTTCCGGGTAAGTACGGCGGCGGCCGTCTGCTGCCTGGCTCTGGCCCTGCTCTGCTGGTTCCTGTTGGATATCGGTCGGCAAATTCCCTATGTGCTGGCGGGTTTTGCAGGGGTTACGGCCCTGAACCTGCTACTATACCGGGCCCATAAAAGCCTTTCAGCGGCATATTACGCGAGTTCCTTCGCGGGCCTGCTGGCCACGGTTACCGTTGTGCTGTACAGCGGAGGCATCCACAGCCCTTTTATCTTTGTGCTCGGCCTGCTTATCCTGGCCGGATATGCGACTTCGCGCCTGCACGGACAGCTTTATCTGCTGGCCGGCCTGCTGCTGGTCGCCCTGATTTACGCCCAGGGCTATCTCGGAATGGCACCCTTCCCCAACGTGGTTTCTGAAACGGCCCGGGGGCCGTTCGCCCTGCTGAGCATCCTGATGATCTTCTATCTGGTCGGAGGGGCTTTCGGCAGTAAACTGCTGGGTGTCCACCACCGCCTCTACCGCACCAAAGGGGAAGTGGAAATGCGCCTGCGCGAAAAGGAAATGCTGCTCAAGGAGGTGCACCACCGGGTCAAGAACAACCTGCAGACGGTTTCGAGCCTGCTGCGGATGCAGAGCCGGAACCTGGAAGACCCGGCCACGCTTAACGTGATGCGAAGCAGCCAGAACCGGGTGGTCGCAATGGCTATGGTACACGAAATGCTCTACCAGCGCGAAGACCTCTCCAAAATCGAATACCGCACCTATGTGCAGGAACTGGGCGATTACCTCATCAAATCGATCAAGGGGCCCGAGAGCCAGATCAAATTGCGCATCGACATTCCCCAGATCGAACTGGGGATCGACACAGCCATTCCCCTCGGTCTGCTGATCAACGAGGCCATCACCAACGCCCTCAAATACGGCTTCAAAGGCCAGGACGAAGGGGAAATCAGCATTGTGCTCGAAAAAGAAGACAAAACCGAATACATCCTGCGCATTGGCGACAACGGGGTGGGCTTCCCCGAATCCATCACTCACAAAACGAGCAAATCACTCGGCCTCAAGCTCATACACAATTTGAGCAGGCAGCTGCAGGGCACCGTCATGCGCGACCTTTCCAAAAAGGGCACCAACTACGTGATCCGCTTCCAGGAAGTAAGCCAGGCGCCCTTCCATACCCTCGCCTGAAACGGCTCGAATTCTGGCATTTATTTCTATATTTAGTGGCACGGACCTAACCGGACCAACCATGAGAACACGTCTTTTCTGCCTGCTGCTGGCCTGCGGCAGCACGCTCCTTGGCCAGGATTATTTTCTGAAGCAATACGAACCCTACAGGGCCGACATCCCCTCGCCGGAATCCTTTCTGGGGTATGGCATAGGCGAATACCACACCCGGCACGACCGCATTGTGCAGTACCTGGAAACCCTGGCCGCCGTTTCAGACCGGGCCGAAATCGAAACCTACGGCCATACGCACGAAAAAAGGAAACTGGTGATGCTGCGGGTGAGCAGCCCCGGGCACCTGGCCAACCTGGAAGGGCTTCGGGAGCGCCACCTCAAATTTACCGATCCGCAACTGGCCTATAAGGCCGATCCGGATTTGCCGCTGTTTATCCAGCTCGGGTACAACGTGCACGGCAATGAACCTTCCAGTTCGGAGGCAGCCATGCTCACGGCTTATATTTTGGTGGCTTCTGAAGACCCGCGCATTGCGAAGTACCGCGACCAGTCAGTGGTGTTCATAGACCCCGCCATTAACCCGGACGGACGCGACCGGCACACCCAATGGGCCAATTCGTACCGGGGCGACCCCCTGGTAGACGACCCCCAGGATGCCGAGCACAACGAAACCTGGCCGGGCGGGCGCACCAACCACTACTGGTTCGACCTGAACCGCGACTGGCTGCTGGCCGTAAACCCCGAAAGCCGGGGCAAACTCAACTGGTACCACCACTGGTACCCGAACGTGGTTACCGATTTCCACGAAATGGGCTCGCGCAGCACCCATTTTTTTGAGCCCATGAAAATCAACGGCTCGCTCAACCCCATCATGCCTCGGGAAAACTACACAGACGTTAACGAATTGTTTGCCGGGTACTTTGTGAAAGCGCTCGACAGCATTGGCTCCCTTTATTTTTCCAAAGAGGCTTTCGATGGCACTTACCCGGGCTATGGTTCGTCTTACCCCGACCTGCAGGGCGGACTCGGGCTGTTGTTCGAACAGGCCAGTTCAAGGGGCCACGCCCAGAAAACCGATTACGGGCAAATCACCTTTCCCTTTACCATCCGCAACCAACTGGTCTCCGGCATGGCCACCATGCAGGCCGCCGTGGAAAACAAGGAGTACATGCGGCGCTACCAAAAGGCCTTTTTCACCAGCGGGTTGCGCAATGCGGCGGCCTCGCGCACCCGGGCCTACCGCATAACCGAACGGGCCGACAAGAATCGGCTCAAGGCCTTCCTCGACAAACTGCTGCTGCACCGCATAGAGGTATACCGCAACGGGGACGACAGCTTCGTGATCCCGACCGACCAGCCCCAGTACCGCATGGTGCAGACCTTTTTCGAAACGTACAGCCGCTACCGCGACAGCGTTTTCTACGACGCTTCGGCCTGGTCGGTGGCGAACTTCTACCATATCGACTACCAACCCGTGCAGCGGTTTAACCGGGGCGAAGCCATCACCTCCATTGACGGGCTCTTCCCGGTGGCGCCCGTAGAGCCATCTGACTACGCGTATATCATAGACTGGAACGACTACAACGCCCCGGCCCTGTTGCATCAACTGCAACAACAGGGCCTGGTTCTCGCCAGCGCCTTTAAGCCCTTCACCACCCGCGTAAACGGGGTTGAAAAAGCCTTTGACTACGGGGCCATGGTATTGCCTGTGACCCAACAGTCCAAACCGGCAGCAGAGGTGCACCGCCTGTTGCGCGAGGCCCAGCAGGCCTTCCAGGTACCTGCCTTTGCGGTGGCTTCGGGCTACCACCTGAAGGGGGTAGACCTCGGAAGCAGCAATATACGGCCCCTGCGCTCCCCCAGGGCCGCCATGCTGGTGGGCAACGGGGTGAGTTCGTACGAGGCCGGGGAGGTATGGCACCTGCTCGACACCCGCATGCACATGCCCATTACCAAAATCCCTATGCGCAACCTGGGCTCGGCCAACCTGGACGGCTATAATACCCTGGTGCTGGTAAGCGGGCGGTACGCCCTAAGCGAAAGCCAGCAGAAAAAACTGCAGGAATGGGTCGGCAGGGGCAATACCCTGATTGCCATAGCCACGGGCTCGAGTTATGTGATCAAACAGAAATGGGTGGCCGAAAAACTGGTGGAAACCGCACCCGACAGCACCGCGGCCGTGGCGCGCCTGCCTTATGTAGACGCCCCTGAAAACGAGGGACGTGAAAGCGTGGGGGGCGTTATCCTCAAGGCCGACCTCGACCTGACCCACCCCCTGGGCTTCGGGTATCGGAACAGCACCATTCCGGTCTACAAAAACAACGAGGTGTGGCTGGCCCCCAGCCGCAATGCCTATTCCACGGTGGCCAGCTATTCGTCGCGCCCCCATCTGGACGGTTTTATCTCGCGCAAGAACCTGGACGAGTTTGCGGCCAAATCGGCCTCCTTGTTGGTGAGCAAGCTGGGCAGCGGCCGGGTAATCCTCTTTGCCGACAACCCGAATTTCAGGGGCAGCTGGTACGGGACCAATCGCCTGTTCCTGAATGCGCTGTTCCTAGGAAACTTGATCCAGATTCCTGAGTAATTTGAAGATTTGTCAATTTGCTAATGTGCTAATTTATAACCCAATACCTGAAAAACCAACCCAAACCACGCTTTATGAAATCCAGCATCAAACTAGTAGGCCTTCTTTTCTTCGCCATGCAGGCCGCCTGGGCCCAGGACGGCTTTTCGGAAGGCCCGTTCGCCCAACTTATCATACGCGGGGCCACCCTGATTAACGGGAACGGGGCCCCTCCCCAGGGGCCGGTCGATATTGTGATCGAAAACAACCGCATTACCTGGGTAGATGCCATTGGCTATCCCGGGGTGGCTATCGACCCCGCGAACCGGCCCCAACTGAAACCCGGCGGGCGTGAAATCCAGGCCGAAGGCATGTTTGTGCTGCCCGGTTTTGTCGATATGCACGGGCATATCGGGGGCACCGCCCAGGGCGCCGAGCCCGACTACGTTTTCAAACTCTGGATGGGGCATGGCATCACCTCGGTGCGCGAACCGGCGGGCCGGGGGGTCGAGTTTGCGGTTGACCTGAAGCGCAAGAGCGCCGCCAACCAGATCGTAGCACCCCGCATTTTCGCCTATACCGGTTTCGGGCAGGGCAGCAAGAGCCCCATCAGCACCCCTGAGCAAGCCCGGGAATGGGTGCGCCAAAACGCCAAGAACGGGGCAGACGGAATCAAGTTTTTCGGGGCTTCCCCCGAGATTATGAAGGCAGCCCTCGACGAGAACAAAAAACTGGGCCTGCGCTCGGCCTGCCACCACGCCCAGCTGGCGGTGGCACGCTGGAACGTGCTGCATTCGGCCCGGGCCGGGCTCACCAGCATGGAACACTGGTACGGCCTGCCCGAGGCCCTGTTCGACGACCGAACCGTACAGGACTACCCCGTGAACTACAACTATCAGGACGAACAACACCGCTTCGAGGAGGCCGGCCGGCTTTGGAAACAGGCTGCTGCCCCTTACTCCGACCACTGGAACGCGGTGATGGATGAATTGCTCGACCTCGACTTCACCCTGGTCCCCACCTTTAACATCTACGAGGCCAACCGCGACCTCGACAGGGCCCGCCGGGCCGAATGGCACGAAGAGTACACCCTGCCCTCGCTTTGGCGCTTCTACGCCCCCAGCATGGTTTCGCATGGCTCGTACTGGCATTTCTGGGGTACCGAACAGGAAGTGGCCTGGAAAGAGAACTACCGCCTCTGGATGACCTTTATCAACGAATACAAGAACCGGGGCGGACGGGTCAGCGCCGGGTCTGACTCCGGTTTTATCTACCAGCTCTATGGCTTCGCCTACATCCGGGAACTCGAAATGCTGCGCGAGGCAGGATTCCACCCGCTGGAGGTGATCCGCTCAGCCACCCTTAACGGGGCCGAAGCCCTCGGTGTGGCCGATCAGATCGGCACCGTGGAGCCGGGCAAGTTAGCCGATTTGGTAATCGTCGGGGAAAACCCCCTGGCCAACCTCAAAGTGCTTTACGGCACCGGGGCCATCAAGCTCACTGAAAACAACGAGGTAGTGCGCGTGGGGGGCGTGAAATACACTATTAAAGACGGCATTGTATACGACGCCAAAAAGCTGCTGGACGACGTGAAGCGGCAAGTGCGGGATGCCAAGCAAAAAGAAGGATGGGAATTGAAGCAACCTGGGGTTGAGTAACCAGTCGGCAGTTGGCAATCGCAGTTGGCTGTTTTTGGAATAAGCCAATTTGACAATGAGAAAATTTGGCAATGTGCTAATGTGCTAATGTGCTAATTGAATAATTCGGCAATTAGGTACATCCTGCATGGAAATTGCGGGATAGCACGGTATCTTTTTCCCGGGGATTTCGGGGTATTTTCCCCGTCTTATTTCCGTACCCTTACAGGTTTCAGTTTGCGGAAACTCAAGAAGATCAGGGTGGCAATTCCGGTCAGAGCGGCGATGAGTAGGATCATGGTGTGAGGTTTATCTGAGGATGCTGCGCTTTTTGAGCGCATCTGTTGAAGGTAGGTTTATTCCCTTGAAACGGCACCCGTTTGCCGACCAAAGGTGGATAAATCGGGCCTACAACCCGATACGGGTTTGCAAGCAAGGACACCCATCCTTCCAAGACACTGAAAACAAATGGCTTACCGGGATTAAATACCGGCATGGAAGGGCATTTTCAACCTGTGTATTTCCGGAAAATCCGTACCTTGTTGACTCCCAAACCACCCTGCCTATGGCCCGAAGTATACTTTTCCTGACCCGCCTCCCGTTATGGTTCTTCCTGACAGCGCTCCCGCTGCTGGCGGCCGGTCAGTCTACCAGCCGGGAAAACGAATTCATGGACTGCCTCAGACAGGGTTATCCTGACGCAGGGGCGTCCCTGGGCCAACTCATGGAAGGATACGAGGCCGAACTTATCGGGCAGGGCCTGCTCAGCAGCAGCTCCTCCGATGATTACCGGGGCTTGTTGCAGCGCCTGGCCTCGGGCCAACGTATCGAATGGGCCGACTACAATCCCTTTTCAGACCGGTTCCAGGAAATTGCACCCGACTCGGTTGCGTTGAAAGCGTGCAAGGCCCGGCTGGAAAATTTTAAGGCCACCAACCCGGAGGCCACCCTCACCCGCTTCCTCGACCGGCGCGATGCCATGATCCGCGAATCCATCCCGGCCGACATGCAGGCATCGGCCCTGCTTGACATCCTCGGGGAAACCGAGCTCGACGAGCCCTTTTACCGCCTTCATACCTATTACCTGATAGACTTGATGGCCTTGCCGCCCGAAGACGGGGGCCTCGGGGTACTGTCGCCGTACGGGGGGTACCAGGCAGTTCCCGAACCGGGGGCCAACATCATGCAGCTATACCTGAATGAGCGCAACCAGATCCTGCTTTCAGACCAGTTGATAACCCCCGAGCTGCTCACAGAGCGGGTGTTGCAACACGCCCGGCGCTTTGGGCCCAAAGCCTGGTATATCATTGCCCCTGAGCCCGACGTGAAATTCAGCAGCCTGCAAAACCTGCAAGACCGGATTGCCTTGGCCATAACCCAGGTGCGCGACCAGTACGCCCGAAGCGTCCTGGGCAAGACCTGGATCGAACTCAGCCCGGAAGAACGTACGCTGGTGGCACAGAAATTCCCGCTCCACATAACCCTGCCCTGATTGACCCGTATAAAAAAACCACTGCCGGGGGCAGTGGTTTTTAGCGTTTTCCAATTCGAAGCGATCAATCCATCTTGAGGAATTCCTCAAAGGAAACGAGGGTTAAGGCATCCCCTCCTTTTACCTTGGGTTTCAGGGCCTCAAAGTCGGCTTTAGCCCGGGCGAAGCGGTCGCGGATGAGCACCAGGTTGTCAAGGTCGGCAGCCGAAGGGGCGTCGTACCCGTCGGCAACCTTGCTGTACAGATTCGCCATCTTTTCGCGCAGCTGCGGCTCAGCCATACCCACGTAGTTATCACCCGTGGTTACCACCAGGGTCTCTTTCAGGGCATTGAGCTTCTTAAGCTCGCGGGTGTCATTCGCTTTCCCGGCCTGTTCCAGGTAGGCGTCTACCTGGTACACCAGGTAGGCCAGTTGCTGGGTCATGTCGTACAACTCCATGGTGGTGTTATGTTTGGCTTCCCGGGCCTCCTGAGTTATACCATTGTTTTCATAGACCAGCTCGAAGGTATGCTCGAAGGTATCCTTCCCCTTGGTGATCACGGCCTTATAGGTGCCGGCCGGTACGCGGGGCGTGGTAAAGCCGCCAAACGAAAAAGTTTTGCCTTTAGCCACCTTGGGCACCTTGCGGCTGTACCCCCAACTCACAATGTTGATGCCCTTGGCCTTGCCGGGTTCGACATCGGCTACCTTATAGCCTTGCATATCCTGGATTTCCATGGACATTTTGCCAAACGTATGCCGGCTCTTCAGGAAATACTTGATCTGGGCATCGGTGCTGCGGTTAGGGCCCACAAATTCCTGGGAAACCGTAGAGCCACCGAAACTGCCCTTGTCGTTCATCACAGTGGGTTTGCTGGTAAAGAAATGCAGCGTTTCGCCCATGGCATCCGGGGTGAGTTCCCGCAGGGGCGAGATGTCGTCAAGGATTATAACCCCACGGCCATGGGTACCCATCACCAGGTCGTTGGTGGCCTTGTGCAATTCCAGGTAGTGCACGGCCACCGGTGGCATGTTGTTGCGGAAGGGGGCCCAGCTGAGCCCGCCGTCGAGGGTAATGTAGAGGCCGAATTCGGTGCCCAGGAACAGCAGGTTCTCATTTTCGTAGTCTTCCTGCAGGCTGCGTGCAAATCCCTCTACCTCATCGGTGACTACGGAGGTCCAGCTGGAGCCGAAATCAGTGGTCTTGTACACATAAGCCTTCATATCGCCTTTGCTGTGCCCGTCAAAGACCGCGTAAGCCGTGCCCGGGGCATGTACGCTGGCTTCGATATGATAGGTCCAGGTATTGGCCGGCAGGCCGGGGATGTTGGCTACTGTATTGGTCCAGGTTTTGCCCCCGTCGCGGGTAACCTGCACATTCCCGTCGTCGGTACCCACCCAGATCAGGTTTTCATCCAGGGGCGACTCGGCAATGGTAAAGATGGTCGTGTGGTTCTCGGCCCCCGAATTGTCGGCAGACAAACCGCCCGAAGCCTCCTGGTTCTGCTTGGCTGGGTCGTTGGTGGTCAGGTCGGGGCTGATGACCTCCCAGGTGTCGCCCATGTCTTCAGAGCGGTGCAGGTACTGGCTTCCCATATAGAAGCGGTCGGGTTTGTTCGGGCTCAGGGCCATGGGGGCGTTCCAGTTAAAGCGCAGCTTGGGCGTGGCGGCTGTTGGCTGGGGCTGGATGGTCTTGATCAGGCGGCGTTCCGTGTCGGTGCGCCAAACGCTTTCGGCCCCCTGCATCTCGGAATAGATAACCGGTTTGGTGCGGTGCTTAAGCACGCGGAAACCGTCTCCGGCCCCCACCGAATGCCAGTCGCGGCCGGTGACCCCGCCCGGGGAAGAAGAGGGGCCCCACCAGGAGCCATTGTCTTGCAGCCCCCCGTATACGTTGTACGGCTCGGCTTCATCTACGCTTACCTGGTAGAATTGGGAGAGGGGCAGGTCTTCGCAGATCTCGAAGGTATTTCCCCCGTCCCAGCTGCGGTACAGCCCGCCGTCGGTGCCGGCAAACAATACATCCGAATCGTTGATGCCGAAAGCCAGGTCGTGAATGTCGGAGTGCATGTTACCCAGGCTCTTGAAGGTCTTGCCCCCGTCGCGGGAAATGGAGCCGCTCAGCCCCCCCTTCACCAGCACGTTCTCGTCTTTCGGGTCTACCACGATGCGGGAGAAATAGAACGGGCGCACGGTAATCTCAAAGTCGTTGTTGAGCTGCTGCCAGCTGGCCCCGGCGTCGTCGCTGCGGTACAGGCCCTTGCGGGCATCGGCCTCAGCTTCGATTACGGTGTAAAGCACCTTGGGGTTGGTCGGGGCGATGGCGATGGCCAGGCGCCCCAGCTTGCCTTCCGGGAAACCGTTGTGGATCTTGGTCCAGCTTTTACCCCCGTCGGTGGATTTGTAGAGGGCGCTGTTCCCCCCGCCCGATTCAAACGACCATGGGGTGCGGCGGAATTCCCACATGGAGGCGTAAAGCGTGTTTGGGTCGGTGGGGTCCATGGCCATGTCGGCCACCCCGGTCTTCGGGTTTACGTAGAGGATTCGTTCCCAGCTGGCCCCGCCGTCGGCGGATTTGTACACGCCCCGCTCTTCACTGTCGCTCCACAGGGCGCCCAGCACCCCTACATAGATTTCATCGGGGTTCTTCGGGTTTACGATAACATTGGCGATGCGCTCACTTTGGTCGAAGCCCAGCTTTTCCCACGTGCCGCCCCCGTCTTTGGAGCGGAACAGGCCGCAGCCAATCGACACGCTGTTGCGCGTCCAGGTTTCGCCCGTGCCCACGTAAATGGTATTGTTCGGGTCGGATGGGTCGAGGGTAACGGTCCCGATCGATTGGCAATGCTCCTCAAAGATGGGTGCGAAGGTGGTGCCTGCATCGCTCGATTTCCATACCCCTCCCCCGGCAGAACCTACATACATGATGCGTCGGTTGGCCGGGTGCACTTCCAGGTCGTTAATGCGGCCGCTCATCAGGGCCGGGCCGATATGGCGCGCCTTCAGGTCGCCAAACAGGTTGTCTGCACGCAGGGTGTCCCTTTGCTGGGCAAGGGCCGCAACGGGAATGGCCACTGCCAGCAGCAGGAGCCTTACTTGCTTTTTCATGGTGGTATAAATTAAAAAGGGCCGGCAAATGCCGGCCCCTGAAATTGTCACTCGTTGTTGGTTGTACCTATTTCCTCGGGAAAGGCAAAGGCTGCCGCGTCGAGGGTGGGGTTGAGCTCAATGCCGTCAATCACGATGGGCTGGGAAGGCCCGTTCTTGATACCCTGAGTCATGGAGAAGGGAAAATAGAGCCCTTCTACCTCCTGGTAATCACTCATGGTGGTAAATTGGGTTTGGCCCTTCATGGGGCCCATATGTACCTCAGATTCCACCGCGATGGGCACGAAGTTCTCCGTGTCGAAATAATAGTACGACACATCCTCCACGGGCTGTCCGTCTATGGTAAGGGGCTCCTTCACCAACTTGATCTTGAAGGTTTCGGTGCCTTCCACGGTTTCCTTGCCGATGAATTCCACGGTATACCCCTTCTCTTTGTAATCGAGGAAGGAATCCGGGAAATCGTTGCTGTTCAATTTCACATTGGCCGTGGTTTCGGCATCGCTTTTCTCGGCCTTCATGGTCATGAAATTGGTGCTCCAGAGGGTTTCCCCGTCAAAGACGCCCTGCTTCAGCTCTTTGCCCTGGAATTTGATGACGGTCATCGAGCGGCCGTCACTGAACTGGTAGATCTCCAGGGGGATTTCCATACCCTGCTGGTTCAGTTTGGCAGTCATCTTTATGCCATTTACGGCTTTCAGGTTTGCTTTGCCGCCGATGTTCTCAAAATAAGTGTCAAGGATCTCGTCGGCGGTCTGAGCCTGCATGGGCAGCCCACTAAACAGGGCCAGCGCCATAAAGGCGTAAATCATTCTTCTCATAGTGTCTGTATTTATTTGAATTAAGATACAATGAATTAGTAGCACAACCTCCCGGTTTGTTTCAAAGAATCGCTACTTTTTTTCATGGGGTTGACCCCTATTAAAATAGCTGCTTTGAGCCTGCAGGGCCAGGCGTTAATTTGCTTCCCGGGCGGGTGGGGGTGGCCACCCGCCAAACCCAATTGAATCAGGTCCGACACCTGAATTTCAACTTGCGTTCCCCGTCTTCAGGCCCCTTCCCGCCTCAGCACCTCTAACGGTGTACTTTTCAATACCGACCTGCTGTTGAGCAGACCTATGGCCAATACCAGCAGGCAGATGACCGGGATCACCACCCCGAAGGGCACCCAACTGGGAATAAAAGGCGTCTGAAAGATATTGCGAGCCAGCAATTCAGTCGCCAGTAGCGACAACAGTACTCCCATTACGCTCCCGATGGCGCCCAGGAAGAGGTACTCCATGGCAGCGATCTTCAGGATCTGCCCCCCTTTGGCCCCCAGGGTACGCAGCAATACGCTTTCCCGTATGCGTTGGAACTTGCTGGTGCGCACGGCCCCCAGCAAGACGATAAAGCCCGTCAAGATGCTGAAAAACGCCATGAACCGGATTACCCAGCCGATCTTGTCCAGGATGTCGCTTACCACGGTGAGCAATTGGCGGATATCAAGTACGGTAATGTTTGGGTAACTGCGCACCAGGGCCTGTTGTAGTGCCGCTGAACGGGCCGCATCAGGGGCCCGGGTGGTAAGCACATGAAAGCGGGGGGCATTGTCGAGTACCCCGGGCGGGAACACTACCGAGAAATTGAGTTGCATCCGGCCCCAGTCGACCTCCCGGATACTGGCCACTTCGGTTTCCATAAGCACCCCCTGCACGTTGAACAGCAGGCGGTCTCCCACGGTAACCTGGGCATCGCGGGCTACATTGTCAGACAGGGAGATGGGGACGGGAACCTCCCCGTTATAGGTAGAGACCCATTGACCGGCCTGCAGCTGCTCCGACTCGATGAGGGAATCGCGGTAGGTTACCCGGAACTCGTGGCTCAGGATCCATTGGCTGATCGTGGACGTACTGTCTTCCCGTATATCATTGACCGTGCGGTCTTTGATTTTTTCGAGCCGCATGGTTACAATGGGGATGTTTTCCATCACGGGGAGGCCCTGGGCTCGGGTGGTTTCCGCCACAGCCTCTTCCTGCCCCGCCTGCACGTCGAGTAAAATCAGGTTGGCTGCCGGGCGGCCGTCTTCCATCTGGGCCCGGGCCAGCAACAAATCCTGGGAAAAATAAAGGGTGCTGATCAAAAAAGTGCCGATGCCTATGGCTAGTACTAGCACCAGGGTCTGGTTGTTGGGCCTAAAGAGGTTCAGCAGGCTTTGCCGGGCTTCAAAACCCCAGGAATGCGGGAAAAACCGGCGGATGCCCCGCATGAAAATCCAGGCGATGCCGGCGAGCAGCGCAAAGGTGAAAGCTATGCCAGTTACAAAGGCCAGGGCGCGACCGGGTTGCTCTAGCAGCCAGGCCGAAACGCCCCATAATACCAAAAGGATCAGGCCGAGAACCAAAGCCGTTAGGCGTTTGGAGAGTCGGGTAGGCTGTTGCCCGATGCGCAGCACCGCCAGGGGGCTGATCAGCCAGGTATTCAGCAGGGGTAGCAGGCCAAACAACACGGCCATAACCAGGCCCAAGACCAGGCCCAGTAAAACCGGTCCCCAATGGATGCTCCAATCGAGCTCCAGGGGCAGGAAATCGCGCACGAAACGGGGAAAGATCTGCTGGAGGGCCAGGCCCATGCCCGTGCCCATTACGCCGCCGAGCAGCCCAATGCCGCTGATCTGCAGCAGGAAGATCAGGAAACTCTGGCGGCGGGTGGCCCCCAGGCATTTCAAAATGGCGATGAATTGGCGTTTTTCCTTCATGTAGATATGCACCGAACTGGCAATGCCCAGGCACCCCAGCAGCAGGGCCACAAAAGCCACCAGTTTCAAAAACCGCCCCACGTTATCAAAGCGGCGGCCCAGGCGCTGGCTGGTATCGGTGTGCAGGTCTACATCGGCATTGTTGCGGTCCATTATCGGGTCCCAAAGGTCGTAGACCGCCTGCAGGTCGGTTTCCGGGGCCACTTTGAAATAGAAGTTGTACCCCACCCGGCTGCCCACCTGGATCAGGCCTGTTTGGTCGATTGCCTCGTAGGGAATCCAGATTACAGGGGCGACGGAGGTGGTTACCGCCGTATTCCCGGGCGCCAGGTCAATAGCCCCGGCAATGGGGAGGGTCAGGTTCCCCAATTTTACGGAATCGCCGGCTTTGAGCCGGTACTGGGTCATCAGGGTGGCATCGAGCAGGGCGGCGCTCCGGTCGATGTAGGTTTCTGCGGCTTCGGCCGGCCGGGTTTCCAGGGCCCCGTAAAAGGGGTAGCCGGCTTCCATGCCACGTACCCGTACCAGGCGGGTGCCGGCCCGATCGGGGAAGGAGACCATGGTGGCGAAATTTACCTCCCGCCGATAGGTTCCGGGCATCTGATCCAGGCTGTCTTGCAGTTCTTCCGAGGGGGGCTGGTCCATATCGACCAGGTAATCGGCCCCCATGAGTTCCTTCGATTGTCCGGCGATGGTTTCCTCCAGGGTAAGGCCAAAGTTCTGGATGGCCACCAGGGCCCCGATCCCCAAAACGATCGACCCCATGAACAGCACCAGGCGGTGCAGGCTGGCCCGCCCGTCGCGCCAGGCCATCTGCAGAAGCCACTTAAAAGGGGCCTTACCTGTATTAGATTGTGCTTTTGACATCAGGCGTTCATTTCCTGGCGTTCAAACACCTTGCCGCCTTTCAGGCGCAACAGGCGGTCGCAGCGCCGCGCCAGGTCGGTGTCGTGGGTTACGATAATTAAGGTGGTGCCGGCTTCCTTGTTGAGTTCGAAGAGCAGGCTCACCACCCGGCTGCCGGTTTCCTCGTCCAGGTTGCCCGTGGGCTCGTCGGCAAACAATACCTTGGGGCGGTTGGCGAAGGCCCGGGCCAGGGCCACCCGCTGCTGTTCGCCCCCGGAGAGCTGGCTGGGGTAATGGTGTCCCCGGTCTGCGAGCCCTACCTTGGCCAGCAGCTCGCGTGCCTGTTCCACGGCCCGGGCCTCGCCCCGGAGCTCCAGGGGCACGCTTACATTTTCGAGGGCCGTAAGGGTGGGCAACAACTGAAAATTCTGGAAAATGAATCCCACCTCCCGGTTGCGGAGCAATGCCCGCTGGTCTTCAGATAGGCTCCCCAGGTCGGCACCGCACAATTCCACGCTGCCCGCGTTGGGTGTATCGAGGCCGGCGCAGAGGCCGAGCAAGGTTGTTTTTCCGCTACCCGAGGGGCCCACCAGGGCAAAAGTGGTTCCTTCGGGCACCGAAAAGGTGATGTCGTCGAGTACCGTGAGTTCGGAGCCCCCGCTGGAATAGGTCTTCCGAAGCTCATGAACGTTTAATATATTTGGCATAATCGGCTTAATTCCTTTCAAAGGTGTTGAAATTAGGCAATAGAAAACAAACAAGGCGGATGAAAACCCGGAGTCGCTTCTTAAAATTCTGTTATATTTTCATCTTCCTGCTCCCCCTGGCCTGCGGGGACGGGCAGGGTGGCAAATCACCTTCACCCAACCCCGCACCCGAAGCGGCCTCCCCTGCCCCATCTAAGGCTGCAGCAGGAGCCACCATCCTGTTTTTCGGAAACTCCCTCACGGCCGGCCTGGGCGTGGAGCCCGAGCAGGCCTTCCCGGGCCTGATCGGGAAACGGCTCGATTCACTGGGGTACCCTTACCGGGCCGTAAATGCGGGCCTGAGCGGGGAAACCACGGCCAGCGGGGTAAACCGCCTGGAATGGGTATTGCGGCAGCCGGTAGATATCTTTGTACTGGAGCTGGGGGCCAACGACGGTTTGAGGGGAATCCCTTTGAGCGAAACCCGGAAAAACCTGCGAACCTTGGTAGAACAGGTGCGCAAGGCCAACCCCGAAGTGCAGATCATTTTAACGGGCATGCAGCTGCCCCCCAATATGGGCCCCGAATACACGGCCGAATTCCGGCAAATCTTCACTGACCTGGCGGCGTCACACCAGCTCGAATTGGTTCCCTTCCTCCTGGAAGGCGTGGGGGGCGTACCCGAACTGAACCAGGCCGATGGTATACACCCTACGCCCGAAGGCCATAAGATCCTGGCTGAAAATGTCTGGAAGGTACTGCAGCCGCTCCTGCGGAAAAACCCGGCCTGATTTAAAGCTGCCCCTGTAGATTGCCCTGTTTCCGAGCCAGGAAATTGCAGGCTGGAAGGCTTCCCCCCCGGGGGTACTAGAGCCGCCAGGAAGTTGCGGGGAGTAAGCTTATTTTGTATGCGGGGGAAAGGGGCCCAGCCCCTGGGGGAAGTGGAAACTTTCAGGAAAATACCGGTCGCAAGCCCCTGTCCTTCCCATTAAGCCATTCCCTGGTCGTACTTGGTACGGAAGTTCAGTTCCTTTTTAACCCGCGAACCGCTGCGTCGGTACAGGCGGGCTACCTGGTTTTCTTTTTGAGCAACTGTAACCTTGATGGCGCTTACCGGAACCAGTTCCATCTGTACGGCGGCAACTTTGGTTTCAGGGGTGCGGTTCTGGGCCTGGGCGGCGAAGCCGGTAAGGATGATCAGAAGCAGGGTGATTACAGTTTTCATGTCTTGCGATGTTATCTGTAATCAGAACGGGGTGCACCCCGGGGCGGCCGGTTGCAAATCGTCGAAAAACCCTTTATTTTCGGTATTTGGCAGAACTTCGGATAAACGGCTCAAAATGCTCGGCGAACGGATTAAGGGCTCCGAACACCTGGCCGAAAAAACATGCATTTTATCGGCAGTATGCGGGGTGGAAACAGGCCCGAATTTTAATTTTTGGAGGGTAACTGGCGATCTATTACCCTTGCCGTTTCGTGCGATTAAGCGATTCCGCGGTCGTATTTGGTGGTGAAGTTGAGCTCCTTCTTAACCCGTGAACCGCTGCGGCGGTACAGGCGGGCTACCTGGTTTTCTTGTTTGGCCGCTGAAAGCTTGATCTCGTTTACCTGAACCACTTCCATCTGAACAGCGTCTACCTTTACCTGGGCAGGGGCCTTCTGGGCCTGGGCCAGGGTGGTGAAGAAAAGGGCGATACTGAGGGTTAAAAGAGCTTTCATGGCTTGCTTGTGTTACTGTAAATTTAACGGGGAGCAGGCCATCCCACCGGGGGTCAAATCGCTGAAAAACCCTTATTTTTCGGTGTCTGACAAAAATTCGGATAAATGGAACGAAAGTATCGGCAAACGGTTTCAAGCCCTGAAACCGCTTATCTGGAAAAGGTGTATTTTATCGGGAGGAAATGCCTATCTATAATTCAAAAACCGGAGGGGGTCGGGGCAATTTTCACGGTAGTACGCCAGGTCTTCGGGGGCACAAACCCCGGGATAGTCGCCCTGCCAGGCGCCGATATCTCGGATGAGCTGAAAATGCAGGTGGGGCTCCCAGCCGCCATTCTCGGCAAATGTGCCCAGTTCGCCTAAGGGATGCCCGGCCTCAAAGCGGAGCCCAGGACTGAGGCCCTGCAGGCTTGCGGCGCTCAGGTGACCGTAAAGGCTGTATAGGGGTGCGCCCGACAAGCGGTGTTCGAGTATGATAACCGGGCCGTAGTCGCCCGGGAAGTCGCGCCTCGCCCAGCTGTGTACCGTTCCGTCGAGCGGGCATAGCACAGCCGTGCCGGCTGGTGCCCAGAAATCGACCCCCAGGTGGATGTTGCGCACCGGGGCCGAATCGCTATCAAAGTGGTTGTAGGGCTGGTAGATCTTGCGGGGTTCCAGGTAGCCTCCGTAAGCCACAACGGCCCCGGCCTCCGAAAGCACCCGATGCAGGTGGCTGGTATAGGAAGCCGCCGTCTGCCCCCTCAGGTCGAGGGGCACATACGCCTTAGGGTCGAACGGCTTGTCGAGCAGGGGACGCGGTTTTGCGATGGCAAATGACGGCATGCCCCAAAGATCGGCAAATTCCCATTCGGTACATGACCAGCTACCTGCTCAATAATTATGAATGGCGCGTGTAAGGCCATTGGGGCTATTTACGACTTTTCAGGGCAGGCAGGCCCGCACAGGCGCAGAATTAACAGCACCCATGCGGGTAAACCGACCCTGCCTTTGTAACTTACTCCCTGAAAACAAGCGCTATGAATTCCATCCGTAAATCCCTATTCCTCGCCGGGCTCGCCCTGGCCATCTCCTGCCAGTCTCACGCCAAAAAGGAAGCTCCCGCAATTGGCTCGGATTTAGCCGGGCCTGTACCCGAAACCCCCCAAGACCTGTCGGGGTACGAAAGGGCCTATTTCGCCAGCGGCTGCTTCTGGTGCGTGGAGGCCGTTTTTGAAAGTGTCAGAGGGGTAAAAGAAGCCGTGTCGGGCTACGCCGGGGGCAAAGAAGAAAACCCCACGTACCAGCAGGTGGGCATGGGGCAAACCGGGCATGCCGAAGCGGTGGAGGTCTATTATGACCCGAAAGAAGTTAGCTATTACGACCTGGTTCGGGTGTTTTTCGGCTCACACGACCCCACTACCCTGAACCGGCAGGGCCCCGACAGGGGCGCCCAGTACCGCTCCATCGCCTTCTACCGCAACGAGCAGGAGCGCAAGGTCATCACCGACTACATCAAAACCCTTGAAGCCAAGCAGTTGTACGATGCCCCCATCGTCACCCAGGTGGTGCCCCTGACCCGCTTCTGGCCAGCCGAAGACTACCATCAGAATTACGAGCGCAACCACCCCGAGAACCCGTATGTGCAGAACATCTCCATCCCGAGGCTCAACCGTTTCAAGAAGAACTTTCCGGAACTCCTCAAGGAAAATGCACACTGAACCCTGCAAGGCCCTGGAGGCCGGGTAGCTAAAAGAGCGAATTATATTGTTAGGGATCGGGTCAAAGCCGATTCGGGAAGGCGGGCCGTGTTGGTGAGAGAAGGAAGGTAGCAGGCGGCGCCTAGGGAAAGTATTAGTCCTGCAACTTCACGTCGCTGTAGGAGGCGTTGATCACGATAGACCGCCCCGCGTCCTTTTTCTGGCGGTAGCCTTTGCGCAGGGCCACATTCTCCTGGGCCGGGTCCCAGACGATGTAAGCCGGGTAGTTCACCTGCGAGGCTTTGTTGCTTACCGAAATCAGGTAAGCCCCATCGGGGAGTTTGCACTGCAGCTCGCCATTCTGTACCGATATATTCATGTTCAGGAAATCGGGGGCGATCTGATGAATGAGCAGCGACCCCAGGTTGTTGCGGATGGAAGCCTCCCGAAGGAGGCGGTCGATGGTTACCTCCGAAGAGGTAGCGTAGAGGTCCAGTTTGCGGACCTCATCCAATTCTACCTTATCCGAGAAATCGGCACTCAGGGTGCCGCTGTTCCAGGCCTTCACGGCTATGGGCGAATACCGGGCACTCACCCGGGTACGATCGCCGTCAATGGTGGAGGCAAGCAACCTTGCGTACGACAAGGTTGCTTGCATGTTCCGGGCGTTTTCGGCCAGCTTTACCTCCCCGTGGCGCACGTTTAATTGCAGGCGCGCGTTTTTGGGCATCTTGATCTTGATCGATTTCTTGATGGTAAAGTTCCGGTCGCCGCCTTCCCCCCTCATGTAGAAAACCCGGGGCGCAGCCGCATTTTCGCGGTCTTGCCGGGCTTCCTCCCGAGCCTGCCTCCGCACTTCGGCAAGCTGGGCCTGGGCCTCCTGGCGTTGGTGCATGGCTTCTTCCCGCTCTTTGGCCCGATCTTCCATGACTTTGGCCCGCTCTTCCACAGCTTTGGCGCGCTGCTCCATTTGTTTGGTGCGTTCGCCCTGCTGCTCTTCCCAGCGCTTTTTCCACTCCTCGGCGTGCTCCTTGGCGCGCTCGCTCCAGGCTTCCAACTCGGCCTTGTACTCGGCGTTGAATTGCTTGTCGAATTCTTTCTTCCATTTTTTCAGGTAGGCATCCCCATCTTTTTCATAGGCCTTGTAGTCGAAATGCTCAAAATGCATGGGGGGCATGGGGGGCATTTCAGGGAGTACCATCAGTTCCGGAATTTCAGGGAGCACCAGCTCGTCGAGCAACAGGCCCACATCGGGCATTTCGGGCATCACGAAATCGAAATCCATGCCTTCGTTAAAACGGAATGACCAGCTGTTGTCGCTCTGGGTGCCGACTTCGACCCGCGAACTGTTGCCGAGGATTTTTACCCCCCCGTCCTTGAAATAGGCTTCGGCTTCTTCCTTGGTGGCTCCCTCGAGGGTAACCACCGCCTCGACCTGCACCTCGTTTTTATCCCAGGTGGAAAATTCGATATCGGCATAACTGGTGTTCAGGGCCACTTCCACATCGGCATTTACCTGAAAGGTCTCCTTGTAGGTCTTCGACTGTTGGCACACGGCCAGGGCCGGGCCCAGCAGGGCCACCAGGCATATGACTTTAAATACTATTGCTAACTGTTTCATTTTTTGATTGTTTGAGATCGTTCAACTTCGCTTTTAATTTTTGCAACAACTGTAAGCGTATCTGGAAATTCCGGATCATGGCCGAGATGGTCTCCTCATTCGGGCCGATTTCATTCAGCTCAGCAACCAGGCTCTGGTATTCGGTGTCGAGCTCGCGCAGGCGGGCCATGTAATCATCGGCCATCTTCTTGTTCTCGGGAGAAATGTCCAAACTGGCCAGTTCCAGGGAAATATTGGCCGTGTAGTACTGCTCCACCTTGCGCAGGTCGGGCGAGAGGTCTCCCAGCGACAGGCCCGGGGCGATTTTCGCGCTGTCGCGGGCCACAACCTGGGAAGGATTATCACCGGTAACCGGAACCGGCCGGTACAACCAGAGCCCCAGCCCCAGCAGGGCCACAACCGAGGCCGCTACCCCGAGCCAGACCCGGAAGGCGGGCCGGCGCTGCGGGAAGGCCTCTGCGAGCCTTTTTTCAAAGCGGGCCTCGTGCCCTTCTGGCATCGGGTGGGCCCGCTTGCGTTCCCGTTCGAATAATTCCCTAAGATCCTGTGCCATAGCTTCGTCCATTTATTAATTCTTTCAGATACCCCTTCCCACGCATCAGGCGCGTACGGCAGGTAGCCTCACGTATGCCGAGGATTTCCGATATTTCGGTGTGGTCGTAGCCCTCGAGTAAAAACAGCTGCACCACAGACCGGTATTTATCGGGCAATTCCTCCATGGCTGCCCGTACCTCCCCGACACCAATGCCTTCGTGCACCTCCCAGTCGTCTGACTGGGCTACCGCCATCCGGCCTTCTTCGAGTTCCACGAAGTGCTGCCGGCGCGACTTCAGGAAATCTAGGCATCGGTTAACCACAATCCGCTTGAGCCAGGCACCGAAGGTAACCTCCCCCTTGTATTGGTCCATTTTCCGGAAGGCTTTGATAAAGGCTTCCTGGGTCAGGTCTTCGGCATCTGCCTCGTTCTGTACCAGACGCAGCGCCACGCAATACATCCCCTGGGCGTATTTGCGGTACAGAGCCAGTTGCGCCTTCCGGTTCTGCTTCCGGCACTGCTCTATCAGGTCAGACTGTAGGTACGACGATTCCAGATACGTTGGTTTAAGTTGTCGCCTCAAAGACGAGGATAAAAAGGCTGCGTTTCAAATTCAAGCCGTTTTTTTGGATTTTTTTTTATTTAGGGCGACGATGGCCCCAAAGCGGGTTCACATTTTGGCTGCTATTGATTACATTTAACCTATAAAATGCATCGACATGAAAATACTGAAATGGACGGGAATAATACTGGTGGTGCTGGTATTGCTCGGGTACTTTGTGGGCCTGCCCTACCTGCGGGAACAAACTAAAAAATACAGCCCTGAACGCACGGCGCATTACGAGGCAGCCGGCATTACCCTCGATGTGACTTATTGCAGCCCTTATAAGAAGGGGCGCGACATATTCGGGGGCCTGGTGCCTTACAACCAGGTTTGGCGCACCGGCGCCAATGAACCCACCACCTTCACCACCAACAAGGCCATTCATTTTGGGGGCGAACCCCTCCCTGCAGGCACCTATTCCCTGTGGACCATCCCGGGCCCCGAAGTTTGGACCGTGATTTTAAATAGCGAGGTGCCCGACTGGGGCGTGACCATGACCAGCGGGGGTTCGAAAACCACGCGCAACCCCGATGCCGATGTACTCCAGGTTACGGCGCCCGCCCTGCACCTGCCTGAGGTGGTGGAGCAATTCACCATTGAATTCAACCTGGTACGCCGTGAAATGTACATGAGTATGGCCTGGGACCAGACCGAGGTACTGGTAGCCGTGAACCCGTAAAATCAGGCTGTGCCTTCTGCCCGTAAAGAACCCAATGGCCGTTCGGCCGCTGCCCGGCCTTCACAAACGAGCTGGGAAGCTTTGCTGCAGGGTGTCAGGCAAGGCAACCGCACCGACCTGGCGCGCGCCATTACCCTGGTTGAGAGCCGGCGGCCGCAAGACAGCCTGGCCGCAGGCCATATCGTGGAGGGTTGCCTGCCACATGCAGGCCGAAGCATCCGCATAGGCATTACCGGCGTGCCCGGGGCCGGAAAAAGCACCTTTATTGAACGCCTGGGGTTGTTGCTCATCGAAAAAGGACACCGGGTGGCCGTGCTGGCCGTAGACCCGAGCAGCAGCCTGAGCAAGGGCAGCATTCTGGGCGACAAAACCCGCATGCAGCAGCTGAGCCGGGCCGAACAGGCCTTCATCCGCCCGTCCCCTGCCGGTGAAACCCTGGGCGGGGTGGCCCGTAAAACGCGGGAATCCATTTCCCTTTGCGAAGCCGCCGGGTACGATGTGGTGCTCATCGAAACCGTGGGGGTCGGCCAAAGTGAAACGGCAGTACACGGCATGGTCGATTTCTTCCTGTTGCTCAAGATTACCGGGGCCGGGGACGAATTGCAGGGCATCAAGCGGGGCATTGTGGAAATGGCCGACGCCATCGTGATCAACAAAGCCGAAGGGGCCAACCTGCCCGCTGCCCGCCAGGCCCGCACTACTTTCGAAAATGCCCTGCACCTGTACCCGCCCAAACCTGGCGGCTGGGTACCTAAGGTGCTGCTGTGCTCCTCTACCGAAGGGACTGGCTTTGAGGCCATCTGGAACCTCATCTGCGAATTCCGGGAAATGGCAACCGGCAGCGGCCTGCTGGCCTCCGAACGGGCCGACCAAAACCTGCAATGGTTCCGCCAGGCCGCCGATCAGGGGCTGTTAGCCGGCTTTTACAACCGGCCCGGTATTCGGAAAACCTATGAAGCCCTGAAGGAAGCCGTGCGCGCCGGGCGCATGAGCCCCTTTAGGGCGGCCGAAGAGCTCCTGGGGCATTGGAGTGACCCACCTGCCTGAGGCGGGGTCAAAGCCCGAAAAAAGAATTACCTTTGATCCCGAAACAACGCGTTCCATGGAGGTCCTTACCCAAGCCCTGCTTTCCATCGTAGTGCCCCTTTACAACGAAGAAGACAACGTAGGGCCACTTACCCAGAAGATCCACGAAAGCCTGGCGGGCTACAACTACCAGATCATCTACATCGACGATTTTTCGAAAGACCGCACCCGACAGGTGGTGCGCGAACTGGCCGATGCGAAGGTGCACCTGATTGCCCTGAAAAAGAACTACGGCCAGAGCCTGGCCCTGGCCGCGGGCATCGACTATGCCCAGGGCGAATACATCATTACCATGGATGGCGACCTGCAGAACGATCCGGCCGACATCCCGCTGATGCTGCCCTACGCCTTAAGCGGCGAGGCCGATGTGGTAACTGGTATACGCGAGAACCGCCGCGATTCGCTGGTGAAGAAGATTCCGTCCAAAATTGCCAATTTCATGGTGCGCCGGGTAACCAAGCTCGATATCAAAGACAACGGGTGCGCCCTCAAGGTGTTTACCCGCACCATTGCCAAAGACCTGAACCTGTATGGGGAGATGCACCGCTTCATCACCCTGCTGGCCTTTCTGGAAGGCGCCCAGATCAAGCAGGTGCCGGTACGCCACCACCCGCGGCAGGCCGGGGTTTCCAAATACGGGTTAGAACGTGTTTTCAAGGTGATTGCCGATATGATGCTGCTCCTGTTCATAAGGAAGTACTTCCAGCGGCCCATCCATTTGTTCGGGATATTTGGCGTGTTGCTCATCTTTTTGGGCATTGCCGTAAACGCCTACCTGCTGGTGGTAAAGCTGGGCTTCGACCAGGATATCGGCAACCGCCCCCTTCTCATCTTCGGCATGATGTTTATCCTGGGGGGCATACAGCTCTTTACCATAGGTATTGTGCTGGAGTTGCTGATCCGAACCTATTACGAATCGCAGCAAAAACGCCCGTACCGCATTAAAAACGTTACCATCGGTGGGCAACCTGCGTAAAAAAGGCATCGCCCTGCTGAAAATCGCCTTCAGCGCCCTGCTGCTTTACTTTATTTTCAAACAGATCGCCTTCAGGGAGGTCTGGGCCGTGATCAGGGGAAGCCATCCGGGGTACTTGCTGGGGGCATTGCTCTTTTTTACAGGCTCCAAGTGGGTGTCAGCCCTGCGCCTGAACCGGTATTTCCACGAAATCGGCCTCCCGCTCTCGGGCCCAAGCAACCTGAAGCTGTACCTGCTGGGGATGTTCTACAACCTGTTCCTGCCTGGCGGCATCGGGGGCGACGCCTATAAGGGCTACGTGCTGCACCGCAGTTTCGGCAGCCCGGTGAAGAAACTCGTAGCGGTGTTGCTGCTCGACCGCATCAGCGGCATGTACCTCCTGTTTGCCTACAGTTGCCTGCTGCTGCTCTGGCTCGACCCGGCCTGGCTGCACGGGTATGCCTGGGCAATATGGTTGCTATTACCCGCCAGCCTCCTGATCTATTACGCCTTAAACAAACGGTTCTTCGGCTATGTAATGCCCGTTTTCTGGCCGGCGTCGATCTACTCGGCCCTTGTGCAACTGGGGCAGCTGATTTCGGCCTACCTCATCCTCAAGGCCCTGGGGGTGCAAGCCGGGCAGCTCTCGTACCTGCTCTTGTTCCTGGTGAGCAGCATCGTGGCCGTTTTGCCCTTCACCATCGGGGGCATCGGCAGCCGCGAACTGGTTTTTTACTACGGGGCTATTTGGCTGCAATTGCAGGAGAGTACGTCCCTGGGGGTGAGCATGCTCTTTTTCGCAATCACGGCTCTGGTATCGCTTTGCGGCATCGTCTACCACTTCCGCAAACCCGAACTGCAACTCGATTCGGGTCCTACTGAGGGGTAAGGTGTACCAAATACCGCTTCCCGACTACCTGGTGGCGTGTTTCCGGATTCAGGAAGCGCCCCTGCAGGCGGCTGATGCGGAACTGGTCGGCCGAGAGTTCGCTATCCCAGCGAAACCCTTCCCGCGCAAGTTGCTCGCGCTGGGCTTCTGAGAGATAGACCCAGACGGCGCCACGTGCCTCCAGCTGATCCTGTGTAATCTGTATGGCCGGTTGGCCGAAATAAAAGTCGAGGGCCCAGGTGTGTTCGGCATCGAGCTTGTAGATTTCAGGGACCTGGTAGCCTTCCGCGGCAATACGGCGGGCCATCTCAGACCCGGCCTGGTACTTCAGCAGGCGGGGATAGAAATACCCGTTGAGCCCGGCATTGAGCAGAACTGTGGCCAACACGGAGATGCCCACCAACCGTTGCAGGGGTTCTTGCAGGCGTTTCCACAGCAGTACGGCCGCCGCAACCATAGCCCCTACCCCAACCAGCGCCCCTGCAAGCGGCAAGGGAAAAACCCACAGTCCGATCAGGGTCAGGGCGACTACCACTATGCCCAAAATACCGGCCTGCAACCGGGCCACCCGCCTGAGCCATTTCAGCTGGCCCTGACGGTAGCGGGCATCGAGGAAGCCCCCGGATAGGACAGCGAAGAGCGGGATAAGGATATTCAGGTAATGGGGCAGCTTGAATTGTGCAAAACTGATTAAAATAAAGATCAGGGTTATACCCCCCACCGTCAGCCATTCCCCGGGCAGGGAGGTGCGGGCCCGGAAGGCCCGCCATCCTTCCCCGATTCGTGTGCCGAAGGCCGCAAGACCAACCAGGGTCCAGGGCAAAAACACCCAGAGGAAGGTGTGGAAGAAAAAGAAATAATCGCTGCTGTTCTTGCCCACGCCCTCCCCGCTGAGCCGCTCAAAACTCTGCTCCCAGAAAATAAAGAAGATACCGCTGCGGTGGTCGCGTCCGCGGATCACCTTTTCGGGGTGCAGGTCGAACTGGTGGTGATAGGCGTACAACATGGGGGCAATGGCCAGTCCAAAGACAGCGAGGCCCAGCAACAGGCGGGGGTCTGCCAGGCGCTTCCACCATCCCCGGGCCAGGAGCTGGCAGAGCAGCGGCAGGGCAATGACCAGCAATGCGATCTGCCCCTTGGTGGAAAAAGCGAGCCCTGCCCCCAGGGCGCCCAAGAGCAACCCCCACAGGCTGCCGCTGGTGAGGTAACGGGCGAGTTGCCAGAGGGCAAAGGCGGTAAACCCGGTGAGTACAGCATCGGTGCGCACGTCAATGACGGAAAGTACTATGGTTTGGGCGCTCAGGAAAATCAGGGCCGCCATGCGACCGCTGTTTTTGTTGTAGAGCAGGGTGCCCAGGCCGTAGCTGCTATAGGCCCCCAGCAGGGTGGCCAACAGGGCAGGTATGCGGTACGCCCAGTCGTGCAGGCCAAAGATCGTATAGGAAAGGGCTGCCAGCCAGTAGTGCAGGTGGGGTTTGTCGAGGTATTCTTCGGGCCCCTTCCAGAGGCTGAGCCAGTCGTTTTCCTGGTACATGCGCATGGCCATGACCGCAAATTGGGCCGAGTCGTTTTCCATCAGGGTGGCAAACAACCCGATGCCGTATACGCCAAGCAGGGCCACAAAACAGGTCCAAAAGAAACGGGGACCGATCATGGGAACCATTTTTGGGCAGCCCGCTCGTAGAGGCGGGCAAAGATCCATCCGAAGAGGCCCCCGGCCAAAAAGCCGGTCAATACATCGAAGGGGTAATGCACCCCGAGGTACACCCGGCTGTAGCCCACCAGCACGGCCCAGAAGAGCAGCATGGCTCCCCAGCGCGCACCCGGCCTGCCCCAGAGGGTGGCAAAGAAAACAGCCAGGCCCAGGGCATTTCCGGCATGGGCCGAGAAATAGCCGTACTGACCCCCGCAAGACGCCTTGACCAGGCGTACCAGGCCCTCGAGTTCGGGGGCATGACAAGGCCTCAGGCGTTGCAAACCATCTTTAAAGAAATTGGCCAATTGGTCGGTACTTGTTATGAGCAATGCCACAAAGACCAGCAGCAAGACCATTTGCTTCCAGCCCCGTATGCGCAAAGCCCAGAGGGCCAACAACAGGTACAGGGGCAGGGCAGTCCATTTATCGGAAAGCAACAGCCAGAACTGATCCCAAACCGGGCCTCCCCAGCCGTTCAGGGCGAGCAGCCAATCCCGGTCAAGTTGCTGTAAGGCTTCCCACATATCAAGCTTCGTAGCGGCTTACTTCGCGGTCGTAAAAGGCAGTGGCCTCCTCGATGAGCCGGGCAGCTTCCGTTTCGAGTTCGCCCTGGTCTTCCTGTGAGAATTCTTCCAGCCATTCGACCTCATCGGTCTCCAGGTTGAGCACAAAGCGCGGGAAGTCGGTATGCACGATAAAAACAGCGCTTGGAAAATCGGTATTGTCGGCCAGTAGAAATTTGGGTAGTTCCATGTTTTTCAAATCTTTGGTCGCTTGCCGCTCAGGCAACGGCTTGCAAAAGGCGGCCCGAACGGTTTCGGAACCGAAGATACAACATTATTGAAGAGGCCGTTAGCCCGGCCAGCAGGCCAATCCAGATGCCCGTACTCTCCAGGCCAGTATGCAACCCGAGCAGGTAGCTCACGGGGAAACCGATGAGCCAGTAGGCCACAAAGGTGATCAGGGTGGGAATACGCACGTCTTGCAAGCCCCGCAGGGCCCCGAGGGCCACCACCTGCATGCCGTCTGAAATCTGGAAGAGGGCGGCCACGCCCAGCAACTGGGCGGCAATGCCCAGTACCTCGGCGTTATCGAGCCGGTTAACGGGGTCTGAAATGTCTAAATAGAGGGTGGGGAGCCAGTGCCGGCCCAGCAGGAACAACCCGGCAAAGACCATCATGGTGAGCAGGGTCATCAGGAAGATGGAAGAGGCAATCCGGCGCAGCTCCGGGAAATTCCGCTGGCCCAGCTGGTTGCCCACCCGTATCATGGCGGCCACCCCGAGGCCGGTGCCTACCATAAAGGTCATGCTGCTCAGGTTCAGGGCAATCTGGTTTGCTGCCTGGGGATTTTTGCCCAGCACGCCGCTCATCCAGATGGCTGCGGTGAAAATGGCCACCTCAAAAAAGAATTGGAGGGCCGAGGGAAAGCCCAGGGCCATGATGCGCCTTAAGATGACTTTCTGAACGGGCCTGAAGCGGAAATAGGAGACAAAGGGATCAAAGGCGGAACTCCTGCGGAAAAGGAACCACAAAAACAGGCACATGCCCACGCGCGACACCAAGGTACCCACGGCGGCTCCCACCACGCCCATTTGGGGAAATCCCCAATGCCCGAAGATGAGCACGTAATTCAGTGCTATGTTGATGACATTGGCCACGATGGTGGCATACATGGGATATCGGGTTTGGGAAAGGCCGTCAGAAAACTGCTTGAGTGCCTGGAACACCACCAGGGGCACCAGGGAAAGCGCCACCAGGTCGAGGTAGGGCAAGGCCAGGGTTACCACCTCTGGGGGTTGTTCCATGTGGTACATAAGGGGCTTGGCCAGCAGCACCACCCCGAACAGGAGCAGGCCCATCAGGCCGCAGAGCACCAGCCCGTGCCGAAGCAGGCCCCGCACCCGGGAGGTCTCCCCGGCCCCCTCAGCCTCGGCGACCAGGGGGGTAATGGCGGTGGAAAAGCCTATGCCCAGAGACATGGCCACAAAAACAAAACTGTTCCCCAGGGAAACGGCTGCCAGTTCGGCCGTACCGAGTTGGCCCACCATTACGTTGTCGGCAAAAGACACGAAGGTGTGGCCCAGCATTCCGAGAATCACCGGAGAGGCGAGTTTGAAGTTGGTGCGGAATTCGCTCGTATAGGCGGTTAGACGGGCCATTGCAATCGGGGGTGACAGGCTTATTCGGCTTCCTTGGCGGCCTCCCAGTACCGGTCCATCTCGGCCAGGGTCATTTCGTGCAGGCTCCGGCCAGCCTCGGCCGCTTTGGCTTCCAGGAAGCGGAACCGACCGATGAATTTTTTATTGGTCCGCTCCAGGGCATTTTCAGGGTTCAGACCCAGAAAGCGGGCGTAATTGACCAGGGAGAAGAACACGTCGCCCATCTCGCTTTCCAGGGCGTCGCGGTTGCCACTGGCCCGCTCGGCCTCCATCTCTTCCAGCTCTTCGCGCACCTTCTCAAAAACCTGCTCGGGCTTCTCCCAGTCGAAGCCCACCCCGGCCACCTTTTCCTGTATCCGGTTGGCCTTTACCAGGGCCGGAAGCCCGTCGGGCACCCCTTCCAGCACGCTTTTCTTGCCCTCCTGCAGCTTGATTTTCTCCCAGTTGGCCTTTACCTCGTGTTCGTCCTGCACCGATACGTCACCGTAAATATGCGGGTGGCGGCGGATCAGTTTCTCACAAATGTCGCTGGCCACGTCGCCCAGGTCGAAATCGCCCGTCTCCGAACCGATGCGCGCATAAAAGACAATATGCAGCAACAGATCGCCCAGCTCTTTCTTGACCTCTTCGAGGTCGTTTTCCAGGATGGCGTCCCCCAGCTCGTAGGTCTCTTCGATGGTCAGGTGCCGGAGCGACTGCAGGGTCTGTTTGCGGTCCCAGGGGCATTGCTCCCTGAGCTCATCCATGATGGTGAGCAGGCGGTCTACTGCCTGCAACTGCGATTCTCTGGAATTCATGGGCCTGATTTTCGGGCAAAGGTACGAAACCACCGCTTTTGGCAAGACCGGGAATTTATGGTAATTTAGGTGATCAACCCTAACCCGCCAACCCTTCCATGTGGCACAAAACCTTGCTTCCCCTTGGGCTGCTCCTGCTTTCCTGCCAGTCAGACCCCCCTTTTGACGTATTGATCCGGAATGGCCTGCTCCTCGACGGGAGCGGTACCCCGGCCGTAAGGGCCGACCTGGGCATAAGGGGAGATACCATCGCTGCCATCGGCGACCTGCACGATGCCGCCGGGATCAGGGAAGTAGACGCCACGGGCAGGTACCTGGCACCAGGTTTTATCAACATGCTGAGCTGGGCCAACGAGTCCTTATTGATAGACGGGCGCTCCCAGAGCGACCTGCGGCAGGGGGTTACCCTGGAGGTGATGGGGGAAGGCCATTCGATGGGGCCCCTGAACGAGCAGATGCGGCGCGAGATGCTGGATAGCCAGCAAGACTACCGCTTCGACATCCCCTGGACCACCCTGGGGGGCTACCTGGAACACCTGGAAGCCAAAGGGACGGCCACCAATTTCACGTCTTTTGTGGGGAACGGCACCCTGCGGGAATACGTGATGGGCTATGAGAAACGACCGCCTACCCCCCAGGAGCTCGAGGCTATGAAAGCCCTCCTGAAAAAGGCTATGGAAGAGGGGGCCGTGGGTCTTTCCACTTCCCTGATCTACGTGCCCAGCGGGCATGCCTCCACAGCCGAAATCACCGAGCTGGCCAAGGTGGCTGCCGCCTACGACGGCATGTACATTTCCCACATCCGTAACGAGGAAGACAGCTTGCTGCAGGCGGTGAGCGAACTTATCCAGATTGCCGGGCAGGCCGATATCCGCTCCGAAATCTACCACTTCAAGGCCTCTGGCCAGGCCAACTGGCAGCTGCTCGACAGCGCCATCGCCCTGGTCGACGATGCCCGCAAGCGCGGGCTGGCGGTAACCACCGACATGTACATGTACAATGCGAGCTCCACCGGCCTGAATGTGCTCATGCCGGCCTGGGCCAAAGACGGCGGGCACGAAAAAACCATGGCGTACCTGGCCGACCCCGCCCAGCGGGAACGCATCATAGCCGAGACCTCTTTCCACGTGCCGCCGGAAAATATATTGCTGGTGGGCTTTAAGAACAAGGCCCTGCGGCCGCTGATCGGCAAGACCCTGGCCGAGGTGGCCGGGCAGCGTGACATTTCAGCAGCCCAGGCGGTGGCCGACCTCATCCGGGAAGACGACAGCCGCATCCAGGTGGTGTATTTTTCCATGGACCCCGAGAACATCAAAAAGAAACTGGCCCTGCCTTATATGGCGGTGTGTTCCGACGCGGGCTCGTATACGAATGAAGGGGTGTTTTTGGAACAGAGCACCCACCCCAGGGCCTACGGGTCCTTTGCCCGGCTGTTGGCTCATTACGTGCGCGAAGAAAAAGTCATTTCCCTGGAAGAAGCCATCCGAAGGCTTACTTCCCTCCCGGCCGGGAACCTGAAGCTTAAGGGGCGTGGGCTGCTGCGCGAAGGGCATTTCGCCGACGTGGTGGTATTCGACCCGGCAACCATCCAGGACCACGCTACCTTCGAAGCCCCCCACCAGTACGCCACGGGGGTAGACCACGTATTTGTAAACGGGGTGCAGGTTCTCGACAACGGCAGGCATACCGGGGCCACGCCTGGCCGGTTTGTCAAAGGCCCGGGCGCCTTAATAAACAGCCAGTAACCTTATACCGTCCACTATGAAACACTTCTTTGTAACGGCCTTGCTGGGCGCCTGCTGGGCAACCGCCCCCGGGCAGCAAACCGACCTTGTTGCCGACGGGGCAACCCTGCAACTGGTCTCCGACCAGTTCACCTTTACCGAAGGGCCGGCCACAGCGCCCAATGGCGATGTCTATTTTACCGACCAGCCCAACAACCGCATCTACCGCTGGGAGGCCCAAAGCACCCGGGTGGAGCTCTTTATGGAACCGGCCGGACGGGCCAACGGCCTGTGGCTCGACCCGCAAGGCCGCCTGCTGGCGGCAGCCGACGAAAAGTTCGAGCTTTGGCGCATCGACCCGGACAAAAAAGTGGAAGTGCTGACCGACAATTTCGACGGCAAAAAACTGAATGGCCCCAACGACATCTGGGTGCACCCCGACGGCACCATTTATTTTACCGACCCCTACTACCAGCGCCCCTGGTGGAATCGCACCGAAATGGAACAAGAGGCCCAGCAGGTCTATCTGATCCGGCCCGGGGAGCAGGAAGTGCTTTTGGCAGCCACAGGGCTGGTGCAGCCTAACGGGATTATCGGCACCAAAGACGGGAAATACCTGTACGTGGCCGATATCGGCGATTCGAAGACCTATCGATACACCATAGGAGCCGACGGCTCGCTCTCAGAACGCCTGCAGCTGGCCGGGATGGGGTCAGACGGGATGACCCTGGATGAGCGCGGTAACCTCTACCTGACCGGCCAGGGGGTTACCGTCTTCAGCCCGGCGGGGGAACAACTGGCGCACATCGACGTGCCCGAAAACTGGACCGCAAACATCACCTTCGGGGGCACCGACGGGAAAACCCTCTTTATCACCGCCATGGACTCCGTTTACACGCTTCGCATGAACGTGAGGGGCATGTGGACCCAACCCTGAGAAACTACAAATGCCAAAATGCTTTGACACCGCTATGAAAAAACAACTGCTCCTGGGATGCCTGCTCCTGGGCACCTCCCTGCTGCGGGCCCAGTCCGACAGCATCCCCCTTCCTTATGACAAGCCTGCCGGCATACAATGGGCAGGCAAC
This sequence comes from Robiginitalea sp., assembly GCA_050289825.1. Taxonomy (GTDB): domain Bacteria; phylum Bacteroidota; class Bacteroidia; order Flavobacteriales; family Flavobacteriaceae; genus Robiginitalea. The sequence goes on along the minus strand of JBNKGM010000003.1, from coordinate 32,713 downwards.
GAAAAGCATTATTTCACCCCTCTGTGGGACACCCAGGTGGTAACCAACGTCTCGGTGCCCAGCCTGGAAGTCTTCCGCCCCGAACCGGGGAGCGGGAACGGGGCTGCCGTGGTGGTGGCGCCCGGGGGCGGCCTCTTTGGCCTGAGCATCAATAGCGAGGGCAAAGAAGTGGCCCGCTGGCTGGCCGGGAAAGGGTTTACTGCCTTTGTTCTCAAGTACCGCCTGGTCCCGACCGGAGCCGACGGGGTAAAGGAAATCTCCGAGCAGTTTTCAACCGACCCCCAGGCCACCATGCAGCGGGTCAGGGAGGTACTCCCCTATTCGGTTGCCGATGGCCTGAACGCCCTGGCCTATGTGCGAAGCCAGGCCGGAAAATACGGGTACCAAACTGACAAAATCGGCTTTATGGGCTTCTCGGCCGGGGGAGCGGTAACCCTGGGGGTCGGGTACGAAGGGAAAGGGGAAAGCGCCCCCGACTTTTTGGTGCCTGTTTATCCCTGGACCGACGCCTACCCGGTCGCCCCGGCGCCCGAGCAGGCTGCCCCCATGCTGGTAATCTGCGCCACAGACGACCCATTGGGCCTTGCCAAAGGGAGCGTTGCCCTCTATTCGGCCTGGCTCGAGGCGGGCAAAACGGCAGGCATGCATATGTACAGCAAAGGCGGGCATGGCTTCGGGATGCGCACCCAGGGCCTGCCTTCTGATCGTTGGATCGAGCGTTTTTACGATTGGGCCAAAGTCCATATTTTAGAGGCCCAGCCCTAACATGAGTTGCATGACGTCGATGCGAGCCCGCTTTACCGGACCAAAAATCATTCAGACCGGCCTGTTCTGCCTGGCCTTGTTGAGCGTTACCGCCCTGCAGGGGCAAGACCCGCAACGCTTCGAAGAAGAAGTCAACACCTTGTCGAAGCAACGGGAGGCCCATTGGAACCCCTACCGGCCCACGGTGCTTTTTACGGGGAGTTCCAGCATCCGGCTCTGGAACGGTCTGGATACAGCCTTTCCGGGGGTACAGGTCGTAAACACCGGCTTCGGGGGCTCGCAGGCCTCCGATCTGGGGTATTTCCTCCAGCCCCTGGTGCTCGCTTACAACCCGCTGAAAGTGTTTATATACGAAGGCGACAACGACCTGGCCGAAGGAAAATCGGCTGGGCGTGCCTTGCGCGACATGAGGGCCGTGGTGTCGGGCATCCGCGCCCGCTACCCGGGCATGCCTGTTGTGCTGATCGCCGCCAAGCCCAGCATCAGCCGGTGGAAACTCCGGGACCGCTATAGAAAGTTTAACCGGAAGCTGGCGCGCTGGGCTGCCTCAGACCCCTTGGTGGAGTTCGCAGACGTATGGACCCCCATGCTGCTGACCGACGGAAAATTGAACAGCGCCCTGTTCATCGAAGACGGATTACATATGAATACCGAAGGATACCGGATCTGGCAACAGGTGCTGGCCCCGCTTATCCCGACTAACCCATAACCCATTCCCCTATGAGAAAAATGAATTGGAGCAGCCTGCTCATCCGCACCTCTGCCCTGGCCTGGGCCGGCCTGGCCCTGTGGGCCTGCACCCAGGACCGGCGGCCTCAGATCACCTTCCCGAAAACAGACCTTTCCACGGCAGCCCTGGTACCCAAACCCGCCAAAACCACGCCTACCGGCGATGCCTTCGGGCTCGACCGGTATACCGCCCTATATGCCTCAGCAGGCGACGGGGAGCTGGCCCAGGTGGCCGATTTCCTTTCGGTGCAGCTTCGGGCCGTCACCGGGCTCAACCTGCCGGTAAACGGACAGGGCGAAGGGGAAGTGCACCGCGCCATTTACCTGAACCGCACCCAATCGGGCGGGCCTGAAGCCTATGAACTGTACATCAGCCGTGACTCGGTTCTCATCAATTCGGCCACGGCCGAAGGGGCCTTCAGGGCCGTGCAGACCTTCCGCCAGCTTGTACCCCAAAAGTCTAACGACACCCTGGCCGCCTACCCGATTTGGCCCATCCCCACCGGCAAGATCAGCGATGAGCCGACCTGGGCCTACCGGGGCGCGATGCTAGACGTGGCCCGCCATTTCTTTTCGGTGGAAGACGTCAAAAAATACCTGGACGTAATGGCCTATTACAAGATGAACGTGTTGCACCTGCACCTGACCGACGACCAGGGCTGGCGCATCGAGATCAAATCGTGGCCGAAACTCACCGAGGTGGGAGGAAGCACCGAGGTAGGAGGCGAAGCCGGAGGCTTTTACACCCAGGAAGACTACAAGGAAATCGTGGCCTACGCCGCCGAGCGCTTCATCACCATCGTCCCTGAGGTGGATATGCCCGGGCATACCAATGCGGCCTCGGTTTCGTATCCCATCCTGAACGGGAACGGCAAGACGCCCGAATTGTACACCGGCACCCGGGTGGGCTTCAGCACCTTTGACACCCGCAAGGATACCGTATACAGCTTTATCGACGACGTGGTGCGCGAGATTTCGGAAATGACACCCGGCCCGTACTTCCACATCGGCGGGGATGAAAGCCACGTTACCAAAGAAGACGACTATGTTTACTTCATCGAAAGGGTGGCGCCCATCGTTCGCAAATACGGCAAGCGGGTAATCGGCTGGGACGAGGTGGCCAACGCTTCCTTAGACAGCAGCGTGGTGGCCCAGTTCTGGGCAGACGAAGACAACGCCCGCAAAGCGGTTGCCCAGGGTATGAAGGTGCTTTTGTCGCCAGCCCGGAAGGCCTACCTCGACATGCAGTACGACACCGTGTCGGAATTCGGCCTGCACTGGGCGGCCTACATCCCGGTAGACACGGCTTACATCTGGACGCCTGAAACCTATGCCAATGGCCTGACCGAAGACGACATCCTGGGCGTGGAGGCGCCCCTTTGGTCCGAAACCATCAGCGAGATCTCGGAACTGGAATACCTGGCCTTCCCCCGCTTGCTCGGCTATGCCGAATTGAGCTGGAGCACCCCTGAAAACCGCAATTGGGAAGACTACAAGGTACGCCTGGGCGCCCAGACGCCCTATTTCCGCCGCATGGACATCCGCTATTACCCATCGGCCCGCGTGCCCTGGCAAACACCTGAGGTACCGGAGCCGATCCGCGATTAACCTCCCCCAAAAGAAAATCCCCCGATACCGGGGGATTTTTTTATGCCTATTCGCCATGGGCTTCGCTGCCGATGCCCGGGAGGCCTTCGGGCTGCCCCTGCTGCCAGGAATAGCTCGGGCCGGCCTGCTGCCGGGGCCAGACCTCACCCAGCGTATCGGCCTCGTACATGCGGCCGTTTTTAACCACATAGCGTACCGTATTCGTGTTGCGCATGTTTTCCAGGGGGTTGGCGTCGAGGATCACCAGGTCGGCCAGCTTGCCCGCCCTAAGGCTGCCCAGGTCGTTGTCCAGGCCCAGGGCCGTAGCCCCGAGCAGGGTAGCCACCTTCAGGGCGTCAAGCGGTTTCATGCCGCCGCTGGCTACCGACCAGAGCTCCCAGTGGTATCCCAGTCCCTGCAGCTGGCCGTGGCTGCCGATACCCGCCAGCCCCCCGGCCTCTACCAGGTCTTTCATGAATGCCGCGTGCTTGGAGAACACGTGCTCCTCGTCCATAAACCAGGCACCCCTCCGGCGCGCTTTTCGGGCCAGTTCCTCGTAGGGTGTAAAATGCTGCAGCTTGGCATCGCCCCATACGTCTTCTGTGGCGTAGTAGTAGTTTTCTGCCCATGGGCCTCCGTACGAAACCAGCAGCGTGGGGGTTACCGCCATGCCTGATTCGGCAATGGTCTTCACCACATCCCCATAGATCGGGTAAATGGGCAAACTGTGCTCATGTCCCGGGTAGCCGTCGAGCAGTTGGGTCATGTTCAGCTTAAAATCGAGCCCGCCCTCGGTAGTGGGCATAAGCTCCAGCTCTTTGGCCGCCATCATCACCCATTGCCTGTGTTGCCGGTTGCCGGTCAGGTACATCTTGATGGATTTGGTATGATAGTATTCGCTGTACTGCCTGAGCACGTCTTTGGTGTGCTCCAGGCTGGTGAGCCTGTACGACCAGTATCCAACCCCAGGCCCTGTACTATAGATGCGCGGGCCCGGTATCATACCGGCGTTTACCATATCGGAATAAGTGAGCACGTCTGTGGTCGCGGTTTGCGGGTCGCGGGTGGTCGTTACCCCATAGGCCAGGTTGGCCCCGTACATCCAGACCTGGTTGCGGTGGATGCCCCAGGTGGGCCACATATGGGCATGGGTATCTACAAACCCGGGGACGATGGTCTTGCCGCTCATGTCGCGGGTTTCAGTGCCCGGGGGCACTTCCAGGCTGCCGGCCGGGCCCAGGGCCGCTATCCGGTTGTTGCGGATGAGCACATCGCCCAGCTCAATGACCCCCTCCCCTTCCATGGTGATAAGGCGGGCGCCGGTGAGCAGCAAGGTACCCTCGGGGATGTCCTGGGTATAGTTCAGGGCTATCTTGAATTCCCGGGCCTCAAAAACCGGGGTTTCTTTCTCGGTTTCTTCCCGGTCTGCTACGGTATCCTTTTCAATGCTGTTCTCACCCCTGTCTTTTTTAACGGCTTCAAGGCTGTCGCGGAATTGTTCCCCGGCGGCCAGGTCGTATTTGAAGTGGCTGGCACCCAGCGACCAGTGCACGTATTTCCCGTCTGCCGACCAGGCCGGGAATTCGCCTCCCAGGCGGGTAAGCTTTACGGCAGGAAAGCTGGCCGTCTCGGGTTTGGCCACAGAAATGGTAGGCGTTTTTCCGTAACGCGGAAAAATGACCGAGTAAATGTCGTTGTTGATCTTGGCCAGTGCCTGGGTGCCGTCGGGCGAAATGCGAATCTCGGAAGGCTTGGAGGCTTTGTCGTTGGGCTCCCGCGCCTCGGCAGGCAGCAGGTCTGGGGCATTGTGCCCGTGTGAATCACCCAGTACGTCGCTTGAGCCGAAGGTTTCGATCCCCTTAAGCAGGAGGTGTTGTTTTTCGTCAGTGCCATCCCAGCGAATGGAGAGCAACCCGCGTTGGGAATGGCTCAGGTAAATCCGGTCTTCTCCCCGGGTAAAGTGAGGCGAGGTGCGACCTTCGGCCTTATCAATGAGCGTCTGGGTGCCCCCTGCCGCCGAAATCCAGGCCAACTCGTCCTGGCTGCCTCTTGAAGAGGGCCCTACCCCATCTTCGTACCCCTGGGCGGTCCCCCTCAAAAAAACAATGCGGTCGGCCCGGTTCGACCAGGCCGGCTGGGAATAGATGCCCGGCTCGGCGGTAAGCTGCACGGGGGCGCGGCGCCCCTGGCTGTCTACCTTGTACAAGTGGCCTCCCCCGGGTTTCCAGGTGGTAAATACAAGCTGGCTGCCCTCGGGCGACCAGGCCGGTTGCGCCTCTGTAAAATCGTTCTTGGTGAGCCGCCGGGCAGGGCCGTTTGGCAGGTCCATCACATAGAGCCGGTTCAGGGCCGTAAATGCCAGGCGGGTGCCGTCGGGAGAAGGCACCCCGTCCCGAATCTGGGTTACGGGCACCTCCTTCTGGTCGCCGATTGGGTATTTAAAGGCGAGCCTCGGGCCCATTTCCAGGGAAACCGGAGCCGTAAAGGGGATATCGCGTACGGCATTGTCGGAAATGGCAATCGCCTTCAGTTTTCCGCCGTAGGAAAGCACCAGCTCGCGGCTGTCGGGGGTAAAGGCCATGGCAGGCAAAACCCCAAGCGGGGCGATAGATTCCTGCTCGTCGCGCTGCACGGGGTAGGCCAGCCATCGCTCTTCCCCGGTCTTCAGGTTGCGCAGGCGCAGGCCGGTTTGGTCTTCATACCGGCTCCCGAACACCAGCCAGTTGCCGTCAGGGCTGGGCGTGGGGGTAAAGGCCGAGCCGTAGCGGTCGGTGATAACGTCTACGCCTCCATCTTCCATATCGTAAGTGCCGATCTGGTACTGGGGCAACTGGGCGTTGTAGTTCCAGGCCCGGCTGCGGCGTGAAAAATAGATCATTTTGCCGTCGGCCGAGAAGGCCGGGTCAATGGTTTTCAGGTCTTCGGGCTCCCCGATGAGCTGGGTGCCCGAGCCCCCATCGCGGTGGTACAGGTGCAGCTTGATATTCCGGCGCCCCTGGGCCCCGACGATATAGGCGCCGTCGGCAGACCAGTCGGCCGAGAAGAAATTCTTGTTGGATTCCTTGCTCACCTGGGTTTCTTCTTTGGTGGCCAGGTCCATAATCCAGATGTTGTCTGAACCGCTTTTGTCTGAGATGTAGAGGAGCGATTTGCCGTCGGGGCTGAACCGGGGGTGCACTTCATAGGCCAGGCCGTGGGTCAGGGCCGAGGCAGCGCCCCCTGACAGGGGAAGGGTATAGAGGTCGCCCATCAGGTCGAAGGCGAGGGTCTGGCCGTCGGGGCTCACGTCTACCGAGATCCAGGTGCCCTGGTCGGTGTTGAAATCGAGGCTGCGCGTTGCCTCCAGGGGCAGGTCCTTCTTCTTTTTGGGAGCAGCTTCGGGTTGGGGCTCCTGGGCCGTGGCGGCCAGCACGGTAAGCAGGCCTAAGGCAAGCAGTAACAGCTTACGGGGGGTGGATTGGTACATGCGTTTGCGGTTTTTCAATCCCGCTAAAATAGAAAAATCCTACGGTTGTACCCCCATCAGGTTTCAGAGGCCCATTCAGGCTTTTTCCTCCCCGTCTTCAGGGGCTGCGTCTGGGTTTTCAGAGTAGTCGGTTATACCATTGTCGTGCAGCAGGTTGTACCACTGGATTACCTTGCGGATATCGCTGGCGTAAACCCGGTCTTCGTCGTAATTGGGCAACACCTCAAAAAAGTAGGCTTCCAGGTCAATCTTGTCGGCCTTGGGGCTGAGGGCGATTTTTCCGCCATTCTCCTTTTCGTGGATCCTGGCAAAGACAGCGCGCAGGGGCAGTTCCTCCTCCAGGGTGTAGATGGCAATCTCGGAGAGGATGCTCACATTGCCGGCCACGCCCACGCTCAACTTTTTGCCGTCAAGCAGGGATTCGGCCACAAATCCGGTACGGGTCTGGGTCAGCAAACGATACAGACCTGGTTTGCCGCCAATCGAAAGGATTTTCTCTAAACTCATAACAGGGGGTTAAATTCGCTTGCAAAGATGCGAAAATCTTCTAATCCATTTGAATAGTAACGCGGAATAGGCAATGCGATCAGCGACCGCGCTTCTGGGCCGGGAATTTCATTTTGTAATCGACCTGGACCTTCCCTTTTGAAATGTCGGTGAGCCTGCCTTTGAGCAGGCGCTTTTTGAGGGAAGAAAGCTTGTCGGTGAAAAGGATGCCCTCGATGTGGTCGTATTCGTGCTGGATGATGCGCGCCAGCAACCCGCCGAACACCTCGGTACGCTCCTCAAAGGCCTCGTTCTGGTAGCGCAGGGTAACCGTGTCGAGACGGTTGACGTCTTCCCGGATATCGGGGATGCTCAGACAGCCTTCGTTAAAGGCCCATTTTTTGCCGCTTTCGTCTTCGATACGGGCATTGATAAAGACCCGCTTAAAGTTGGCCAGTTGCTCACGCTCGGCCTGCGGCAGGTCTTCGTCGTCTGCAAAGGGGGAAGCGTCGATCACAAAGAGCCTGATGGAACGCCCGATCTGGGGGGCAGCCAATCCGACGCCGCTGGCCTGGTACATCGTCTCCCACATATTGGCAATGAGTTCAGACAGCTCCGGGTATTCGGGGCCGATTACTTCGCCCTGCTTCCGCAGGACCGGGTCTCCATAAGCAACAATTGGTAAGATCATAGTTCTTTTCGGCTTAAATAGGCTTGCAAGATCAGGGTGGCGCTAATCTGGTCAAGGGTCGCCTTGTCTTGCCGCTTTTTCTTTTTCATGCCTCCCTCGACCATGGCCCTGGCTGCCAGTTTGGAGGTAAACCGCTCGTCTTGCCGGGCCACCTTCAGCTGCGGGAAGCGCTGTTGCAGGCGCGCGATAAACCCCCCTATCTCGGGCTCAATTTCAGACGGGGAGTAGTCCATCTGCCGGGGCTCGCCAACCACAATGCAGGAAACCTCTTCCTGTGCCAGGTACCTTTCCAGGAAGGCCATCAGGCCTTCGGTAGGGACGGTCTCCAGCCCGGAGGCGATAAGCTGCAACGGGTCCGTTACGGCCACCCCCGTTCTCTTTTTACCGTAATCGAGCGCCAAGATCCGGGCCAAGGGAAATTTTTTGGCAAAAATAGGGTATAATTCGTTACAGCTGTAAATCGCCGGGGCCATTTGGCCGGCAGGGCCTATCTTTGCGCAAAACGCATAGATATGGAAGCATTGCGCGCCACCATCGAGGCCGCCTGGGACAAACGGGAACTGTTAAAGGAAGCGGCCACCCAGCAGGCCATTCGTGAGGTAATCGACCTGCTCGATCTCGGGGAACTCCGGTGCGCAAGCCCGGAGGCAGGCGGGTGGGTTATCCAGGAGTGGGTCAAAAAAGCCGTGGTGCTCTACTTCCCCATCCAGAAAATGGAGACCCTGGAGGCCGGCATCTTCGAATACCACGACAAAATACCGCTCAAACGGGGCTACCAGGCCAAGGGGATTCGCGTGGTGCCCCACGCTGTGGCACGCCATGGGGCCTACATCGCCCCTGGGACCATCCTGATGCCCAGTTATGTGAACATAGGCGCCTACGTTGACGAAGGCACCATGGTCGACACCTGGGCCACAGTGGGCAGCTGCGCCCAGATCGGCAAGCACGTGCACCTGAGCGGCGGGGTGGGCATAGGCGGGGTGCTGGAACCCCTGCAGGCCTCCCCTGTCATCGTGGAAGACAACGCCTTTATCGGCAGCCGGAGCATTGTGGTGGAAGGCGTGCGCGTTGAGCGCGAAGCCGTGTTGGGGGCCAATGTGGTGCTCACCGCCTCTACCCGCATCATCGACGTGAGCGGGAGCGCGCCGGTCGAATACAAGGGGCGGGTGCCGGCCCGCTCAGTGGTGATCCCGGGGGGGTACACCAAGAAATTCCCGGCCGGGGAATACCAGGTTTCCTGTGCGCTGATCATCGGCAAACGCAAGGAGAGCACCGATAAAAAAACCTCCCTGAACGACGCCCTGCGCGAGTACGACGTGGCCGTTTAACCCGAGGGCCTTCCCCCGGCCCTGCCGTTTTCTAGCCGGGATAAAAAACCTGCAGTCAATTCCATGTGGCATTGTGGATTCGGCAAGGGAGCTGGCTGAAAATTAAGCCATGAACAGAAGTGGGCCGCTGTTGATAAAAGATCAATAAATTGCAGGTTCTTCTCACAAATCATGCAGATTATACAATTTTTTCATCGTTTCTTTGTTATCACTTTACCCTGGCACGGCACCCCCCGACCGGCAAGGCTATCCAAAAAGCAATGAAACCGGTAAAAAATACAAAAATCAGCGCCCTGATCATTACCTACAACGAGATGGGCTACATCGAGCGATGCCTGGATTCCATCACCTTTGCCGATGAGATCATCGTGGTGGATTCCTACAGCACCGACGGCACCTATGAGTACCTTCTGGAACGGCCCGGGGTAAAGGTTATCCAGCATCCGTTCGAAAATTTCACCCGGCAGAAATCCTTTGCCGTGAGCCGTGCCTCAAACGACTGGATCCTTTTCCTGGATGCAGACGAAGTGGTTCCCGAAGGGTTGCAGCGTGAAATTGTGGATACTGTTAAAAACGGTACACCCCACGCCGCCTACTGGTTCTACCGCCAGTTTATGTTTGGTAAAAAACCGCTCCGTTTCAGCGGTTGGCAGACCGACAAGAACTACCGCCTGTTCCGCAAGAGCAAGGCCCATTTTACCGATCGCAAAATCGTTCATGAAACCCTGGAGGTAGACGGTTCATCAGGCATCCTGCAGGAGCGGCTGATCCATTACTGCTACAAGCACTATGAGGATTATAAGGGCAAAATGCTACACTACGGCCGACTCAAGGCCCAGGAAGACTTCTATAAGGAAAACCGGTTCAACTACCTGTTGATGGGTGTAAAACCGGCCTGGAAATTCGCCAACCACTACCTCTTGCGCCTGGGTATTCTCGACGGCAAGAAAGGTATAGTTATCTGTTACCTGAATGCCCTCGGGGTTCTGGAACGGTATCGGGAACTCAAAAAACTCGAGAAGAAAAACGAGCTGGCGTACTACCTGGTAATGCCGTAATGCGTCCAGACCTGCTTGTTCTTGCGGGTATCGCGCCGAATGGCCGCATTCTTGGCCAGTGATTCCGGTGTTTTATAGCCCCTTTTGTGGTCAAGGTGCACGCATACCGCACTGTACCGCAACTGCTTGGATTTGATTCCAAAATTCGAAAGGCGCTCGCCCAACTCCCGGTCCTGCCCGCCGTACTGCATGCGCTCGTCAAACCCGTTTACGTTCATTATATCCTTTTTCCAGCCCGAACTGTTGTGCCCGTTCCAGCTTGCATTGGTCGGGGTCAGCGTATTGAGCATTTTAGAGATAAAGCCCCGGGCCGTGAGCTTGTTGTTCTTGAAGGTCTTGGGGATGCCCAGTTCCTGGAGCCAATGAATGTCGAAGCAGCGCTGCTTTTCGATATCGTCACGGATAATGGCGTGGGAAATGTTCATGGGCAGCATGTAATATCCACCCGAGATGAAATACCCCTTTTCCTTATTGATGTGGTGCACCTGCACAAAGTCGTTGCGCGGGATGCAATCGCCGTCAGACATGATGATGTAATCGGCGTTGCAGGCCTGTATGGCCTTGTTCAGGATGCGCGATTTCTGGAAACCCTCGTCTTCCTGCCACACGTGGACGATGTCGAAAAACACCTCGGCCTGCATGCGCCCGAGCAATTCGCGGGTAGCCGGGCCCGAGCCGTCGTCGGCTATAACCACCTCGAAGTCTTTGAACAACTGGCAGTTATAACCCCAGAGTACCTTCTCGAGCCATGCTTCGGAATTGTAGGTGCTGATGATGACCGATATCTTGGGTTGGCTCATGGGCTGAAAATCGTAAAGGCAAAAATAGTGAACTGTAATCCGTAATTTTGCCCCTAAGGTCAAAAATTCGAAAAGCGTCCCCAAACTCCTGGTAAACGGATGAAGTTAAAAGAAATTCCGAAATCGGTGTTCCACAGCCTCAGGCTGCGCAGCCTCCCGGCAGAAAAACTGAAAGCAGGCCGGGGGGAAGCAGCCCCCGTGGTGGTAACTCTTACTTCGATTCCCAGCCGTATGGGCCGGGTAGACCTGGTGATCCGCAGCCTGCTTGACCAGGACCTGCCCCCTGCTAAAATTATACTCTGGCTGCCCGAAGCCCTGCGCGGGCCCCTGCCCCGGCAGTTGGCCAGCCTGGTCGGTGAGCGCTTCGAGATAGCCTATACCCCCCTGACCTGCCCGCATAAAAAACTGATCCACACCCTGGAGCGCTATCCCGACCTGCCGGCGGTAACCTGCGACGACGACATGATCTATTCCCGCCTGTGGCTGCGGGAACTCTATGAAGCCCATCTGCGGAACCCCCAATGCATAACGGGCCACCAGTTGCGCTGCATCCGTTACGGGGCCGATGGTTCCCTGCTGCCCTACAAGGAGTGGGTCCTGCCCAAAGGCGAGCTCCCCAACCCCCGGGCGCTGCTGGCTGTGGGGGCAGGAGGCGTGCTCTACCCGCCCGGAGCCCTGGACCCCAGGGTGCAAGAGAGCGCCCTTTTCCTGGAGCTATGCCCCCGGGCCGACGACCTTTGGTTCAAGGCCATGGCCTTGCTGGCTGGAACCTGCGTTCAGGGCACACCGGGCAAATCGGGGGAACCAATTCCCATCTTTGGGAGCCAGAAAACGTCCCTTAAAAAAACGAATATCGGCCAGGACGGCAATCGTTCCCAATGGCTGCAATTGGAATCTCACTTCGGTCTAAAGCTAGACCGGCTCTAAAAAAACGAGCGATGAAAACAGCCTTGGAAACAGCCCTTGACGTACTGGAACGCGGAGGCACCCTGCTCTACCCCACCGATACGGTCTGGGGCATCGGGTGCGACGCCACCAATGCCGAGGCCGTGTCGCGAATCTTCGCCATCAAGAAACGGCCCGACGCCAAAGCCCTGATATGCCTGGTGGGCACCGACCGGCAGCTGGAACAGCTGATCCCCAAAGTGCCCGAGGCAGCCTGGGACATCATGGACCTTTCGGAAAAACCCGTCACCATCGTATATGACAACCCCCGGGGCGTGGCCCATAACCTGGTGGGGGCCGACCGCACCCTGGGGGTGCGCCTCACCTCCCACCCCTTTTGCCGGGAACTGCTCAGGCGGTTCAGAAAACCCCTGGTCTCCACCTCAGCCAACCTCGCCGGGGCACCTACTCCCAAACGCTTCTCGGAAATCGACCCGGCCATTTTAAATGCTGTGGACTATGTGGTACCTTTGGAGCAGGAAAACCTGAAAAGCACGCCCTCTTCCGTTATCCAACTGAAGGCCGACGGGCAGGTTCGGGTGATCAGACCCTGATATGGCCCAGAGGTATTACAAAGAAGCCCTTTCCAACCCCGTTTTCCGGCAGGTAAGCCAGGCCGCCGAAGCACTCTCCCTGGAGTGCTACGTGATCGGCGGTTTTGTGCGCGATTTCCTCCTCGACCGGGGGCAACCCGTCGATATCGACTTCGTGGCGGTGGGCAGCGGCATAGACCTGGCCCGAAAAGTGGCGGCCGGCCTGCCGGGCAAACCCAAGGTGAGCGTGTTCAAGAATTTCGGCACCGCCATGGTGCGTTACGAAAACCTGCAGCTCGAATTCGTGGGGGCCCGGCGCGAGAGCTACAGCCACGACAGTCGCAAGCCGGTGGTGGAAGACGGCACCCTGGAAGACGACCAGAAGCGGCGCGATTTTACCATCAACGCCCTGGCACTTTCGCTGAACCGGAACGATTTTGGCCGTCTGCTCGACCCATTTAATGGGTTGGAAGACCTGGCCGAAGGCATCATCCGCACCCCCCTCGAGCCCAAAACCACATACAGCGACGACCCGCTGCGCATGATCAGGGCCATCCGCTTTGCCACCCAGCTGGGCTTCCGCATCGAACGGGAATCGCTCAACGCCATCGGGGCGCAGCACGAACGCATCAACATTGTTTCCCGGGAGCGCATCGTAGATGAGCTCCACAAGATCATGCTGACCGACACCCCTTCGGTGGGGCTGGGCCTGCTGCACCAGACCGGGCTGCTGGCCGACTTTTTACCCGAACTGGTGGCCCTGCAGGGCATACAGGAAATAGAAGGGCAACGGCATAAGGACAATTTCTGGCACACCCTGGAAGTGGTAGACAACATTGCCCGCAACACCGACGACCTCTGGCTGCGCTGGGCAGCCCTCCTGCACGACATCGGCAAGGCGCCCACCAAACGCTTCGACCCGAAGCTGGGCTGGACCTTCCACAACCATGAGCTGGTGGGCTCGCGTATGGTATACCGCCTGTTCAAGCGGCTGCGCCTGCCCCTGAATGAAAAGATGAAACACGTCCAGAAGCTGGTGCTGATGAGCTCGCGTCCCATTGTGCTGGCCAACGACTACGTAACCGATTCGGCCGTACGCCGCCTGGTATTCGACGCCGGGGATACCGTAGAAGACCTGATGACCCTATGCGAGGCCGACATCACCACCAAAAACCCGAAAAAGCAGCAGCGCTACTTGCGGAATTTCGCCCTGGTGCGCGATAAAATGGCCGAGGTGGAAGAGCGTGACCGCATCCGCAACTTCCAGCCGCCGGTAAGCGGGGAAGCCATCATGGAAACCTTCGGCCTGAAGCCGTCGCGCGAGATCGGCATCATCAAGGAAGCCATCAAAGAAGCCATTTTGGAAGGGGTTATCCCGAACGAGGCCACCGCAGCCCGCACTTTCATGTTGCAGAAAGGGCGTGAACTGGGCCTCACCCCCGTAAAAAACCCCTCCGACACAAAACCCTGACCCGATGAGAGACTCATTAAAAAAAGCCTACGTGCGGTTTGCCCGCCTGTCGCTGATCCTGGTTTACCTGGTCATTTTGGCCGGGGCCGTGGTGCGCATGACCGGCAGCGGGATGGGATGCCCCGACTGGCCCAAATGCTTCGGCTACTACATTCCGCCCACCGAAGAGGCCGAATTGACCTTCACCCCGGGCCGAACTTACGCGAAAGGGCAGGTGATTATTCACCAGGAGGGCCTGCTTCTGGCCAAGGCCGATTTTACGGCAGGGGCCGATTTCGACCCGGGCAACTGGACCCCCTATACCCGTCACGATTACGCCGTTTTCAACGCAGCCCACACCTGGACAGAATACATCAACCGCCTGATGGGTGCCCTCTCAGGCCTGGCCGTACTGGCCATGGCGGTGTGTTCCCTGGTCTGGTGGCGGGAGCGGAAAAGCCGGGTACTAGCTGCGTGGCTGGCTGTGCTGGGCATCGGCTTCCAGGCCTGGCTGGGGGCCACCGTGGTATATTCGGTACTGGCACCCGTGCGCATTACGATCCACATGGTCATGGCCCTGCTCATCGTGGCCCTGCTGGCGTGGATCGTCTTTGAAAATACCCGGCCCGACCCGGGCCATAAAGCCGATCGGCCTACCTACCGTATATGGGCCGCCACTGTGGTTCTGAGCCTGGTGCAAATTGCCCTGGGTACCCAGGTACGCCAATTCGTAGACCGGCAGGCCGAGGCCCTTGGCGAATTGGGCAGGGACCTCTGGCTCGACTCCCCCACCGCCCTGTTCTACGCCCACCGCTCGTTTTCGATCGTCCTGGTACTTCTACACCTGTGGGTTGCCAACCGCGTGTACCGCCAAGGGCTGGGCTACCGTAAAATGACCCCGGCCCTGGGTTCGATACTCCTGATCCTGGCCAGCGGCATCGCGATGAATTACTGGGCCTTCCCCTGGGGAAGCCAGCCCCTCCACCTGGTAATGGCCTCCCTGCTTTTCGGTCTGCAGTGGTATCTGCTTCTCGAGATGCACCGTGCTCGTGTTGCGGGTAAATCTTCGTAACTTTGGCGCGATTCAACACCCCCCTAAACATGATCTATAAGATCCGTATAATCCTGGACGCCCAGGAAGACATATTCCGCGACCTGGAGATTGAAGCAGGCAGTACCCTGGAAGAGCTGCACAACACCATAACCCAGGCCTTCGGCTTTCTGGGGGAGGAAATGGCCTCTTTCTACACCTGCGACGAAAATTGGGTACAGGACGAGGAAATCCCACTTTTCGATATTCGGGAAAACGAAGGGGAAACCCGTCTGATGCGCAATACCCCCCTGTCGGAGGTACTGCATGAAGAATCGCCCAAACTCTTGTATGTCTACGACTTCTTCAATATGTGGACGTTTTTCGTGGAACTGGCCGATGTGGCCGAGGCGGAAGACGGCCACAGTTACCCCAACCTGTTGTTCAGCTTCGGGGAACTCCCCGAGTCGCCCCCCGAAAAACGCTTCGAAGCCGACCCTGCGGAAGAAGATTTTGACCTCGAGGAGCCGTTCGGGAACTACGACGACCTGGATTTTGACGAAAACTGGAACTGACAGCCCCCTTTTTACCCCTAATTTTTACTTACATCTACAAAGCTGATGCTGAACCTGTACGCCTCCCATATCGAAACCGTTTCCCTCCACCGCGTTGGGAACAAACACCGGGGTGAAGGCCTCTTTCTTTCCGAAACCCCGGCCCGCCCCAACGACGAGCAGATGGGCCTGCTCAAGGAATATTTCCTGAAGCCCTTCAGGGAGAAGGAAGAAAACTACTTCTGTTTTACCCACGAAGCCGACCTAGAGTTCCACCCGGTCTACCAGGCCGCGGCGGCCGTATTCGACAACCCGGCCCGCCTGCATGAGGTCTCAGGCGAACTGGCCCGCCACCTGTATGCCATGTCGAACCACCCGCACATCAAAAGCGGGGAATGCTATGTGGTTTACTTTACCGATATGTTGCTCGACAACGAGCGTACCCATGCCCTGGGCATTTTCAAGAGCGAGGTTAAGCAGGATTTCCTCCTGTTCGAGGAAAAAGGCGCCAACCTCGACATGCTGGTGCAACAAGGGGTGAACCTGCACAGGCTGGACAAGGGGTGCCTGATCTTCAACCGCGATAAGGATGCCGGTTATAAAGTACTTTCGGTAGACAGCAACCGGTACGACGCCAAATACTGGCTCGAGGAGTTCCTCGGGTTGGCCCCACTTACCGACGACAACTTCTACACGAAAAACTACCTGAAATTCTGCCAGGGCTTTGCCCGCGACGTGGTGCTGCCGGCCGAAGACAAGCAGCAGGAAGTGCTGTTCATGAACCGGGCCGTAAACCACTTTGCTAAAAACGACTCCTTCGAGGAGAGCCAGTTTTTAAACGAGGTGCTCGAAAACCCCGAGCTGATCCCCGAATTCAAGCACTACAAGACGGAAAAGGGGCCCAAATACAGTATCGAGGACGTCTCGAACTTCGCCATCGCCAACAAGGCGGTGAGCGATACCCGGAAAAAGATCCGGAACGTGATAGACCTGGACACCAACATCCAGATCAAGCTGAACTTCATCAACCCCGAGTCGGCCGAGAAATTTGTCGAAAAGGGCTGGGACGAAGAACGGCAGATGTACTATTACCTGGTGTATTTTAACCGGGAACAGAAGAGTTAAAAGCCCTGCGCAGGTTTACCACCTGCCCCAAGCTAACTTGTTGAGCTGCAGTTCCTGTTTGTAATTTGCAGGGGATGTGAATACCTTCTCACCAGGGGCGGGAGGCAAAATGCCCCCTTCCGGTGGTAAAGCGCACCCCGAAATGCCTCCGGGTGGCCTGGGCGTTCTTCGCCGGCATTTCTTCCCCTACCTCCGCAAGGGCAGCAGCTGCAGCAATTTCCCATCCCGAAGCAACAGGATGCCCCAGATCAGGATGCCAAAAACTACAGGGGCCAGCATATTCTCGAACGGATCTTTGTGTATGATGTGCGTGGCAACGGCCCCACCCAGCCAGGCGGTAAGCAGCAGTGCTCCCAGTATGTTGGTTTTCGGGATCAGGTACAAAAGGGCGCTGATGCCCAAAACGATTCCCAGGTAAGCCAGAGACCCTTCCGGGTAACCCATCTCAGTCCCCGTAGCCACGGATTCTTCGGTCCCCATAAGGTTGGTCAGGGCGCCCAGCAGGAACATTAGCCCGAGCAAGATCTGGAGGAGGTGGGAAATCCATAGCCGCACTTTGGAAGGTTGTTTGTCTTTTGTCATTGGAGTACTTCTTAATGGGTTTGGTGATCTGATTCAAGTATGCGAAAAGTTCCGAAAAAAGATTGAATCTCCCACATACCGCCATCAATGGCTTTTCTGCCTGGTACTTGCAGCGGGCAAAGTTATTTTAACGGCGGGTGGGCGGGGGGGGGGCCCCCGGCCCCCGGGGATGCCCGGCCATTACGGGATATGGATGCGCTTCTCGATGATCTGCTTCATGCTCACCCCCTCGTAGTTCCGTTTTACAAAGTCGAGGGCCAGGGACAGTATTTCGCCCATACTCTTGCAGCGCTTGAACTTAACGTCGTGCACCAGCTCGAAAATTTCCATCTTGAGGGATTCCACATTTTCAGGGCGCGAGAGGGTGTCTTTTTTGGCTATTTCGACCAGCTGCAGGATGCGGTCGCCCGAACTGATGATGCGCTTGGCGATTATGGAGCGCTCTTCCACCTTGTACTGATCTACCGAATCGGAGAGCAGCATGGTGCGCACCAGCTCTACCATGGGGTTGTTTTCCTTGAAGAACTGCGGGCGGTACACCTTGAGTTTGCCCTCGTAGAACTGCTGGTCAAAATCGATGGCCCGTATCTTGTAAACCACGTGGTCGAAGTCGTGGAGCGGAATGATCACATAATTATACGAGCGCATATCGCCCAATAGGCGTATCATGCAGCGCTCGTTGAATTTCACGAATTCCTTGGCCAGCTGGGCCTTTTCCGATTTGGAACAGGCCGGGAGCATCTCCTTGATAAACACATCCCCGGGAATACCGGCGATATGTTCTTCGATCAGGGTGTCTTTGTGCACCAAAAAATTCAGGTTGTAGGGCGAGAGGATGTCTTCCAGCTCCAGGCCATAAATGCGCGAGGCATCGGCCTTTTTCACATAGAAATAGGTGAAGTTGTCGTTCAAAATGTTGCGCACCTTGATGCGGAAGGGCTTCGAATTCCCAAAGGTGCAATAGTCTACCGCGTCTACGTTCAGGTACTGGAAAATGCGGTCGCTCCCGTCTGAGTGCAGGATGGAATACACCCGCTTGAGGCTGTGGTCGATCTCGCGCCGCTCCGAATCGGAATAGTATACCCGCACCCAAAGCGTATCGTTGCCGTGTGAATCGTAAACCACCACCGACCCGGCAAAACGCAGCAGGTCTTCGTAGAAAATCGGCAGGTCAATGCGTCGGCTGTACTGCTCCAGATAGGCTTCCAGGGCCTTACTGACAGGAAAAGCCGGCTTTTTCTTCGACATGAGTTTCTCGTCGGCCATGTGCTCTTGTTTAACGGGGGTTGTAACAAATTTCGCATTTATTCGTCAAGTATGGAAAGAAATGTAAAGACGCCCCGCTTGGAGACCATCCTTACCGTTACCAACCTCAGCAAAAAATTCGGATACCTTACGGCCGTAAAAAACCTCTCCTTTACCATCGAGAAAGGAAATGTGTACGGTATTCTGGGGCCCAACGGCAGCGGGAAGTCGACCACCCTGGGCATGGTGCTCAACGTGGTTAACCCCACGGCAGGCTCCTTTTCCTGGTTCGACGGGAACACCTCTACCCACCAGGCCCTCAAAAAGGTGGGGGCCATCATTGAACGGCCAAATTTCTACCCGTATATGTCGGCCGAACAGAACCTGAAACTGGTCTGCAAAATCAAGGAAGTGCCTGAATCGCGCATCCGGGAAAAGCTCGAACTGGTAGGGCTGTGGGAACGCCGACACTCTCCATTCAGCACCTATTCCCTGGGGATGAAACAGCGCCTGGCTATTGCCTCGGCCCTGTTGAACAACCCAGAGATCCTGATCCTGGACGAACCCACAAACGGCCTTGACCCCCAGGGGATCCACCAGATTCGTGAACTCATCAAACTCATAGCTTCCCAGGGCACCACCATTCTGCTGGCCTCCCACCTGCTCGACGAGGTGGAAAAGGTGTGCAGCCATGTAATTATCCTTCGCAAAGGGGAAAACCTCTACACCGGTAAGGTAGACGGAATGATGGCCAGCCACGGCTTCTTCGAGCTGAGGGCGGCCGACCTGGATGCCCTGAAAACCTTCCTGGAAAGCCAGCCCGAACTGGAGCGAGTCGTGGAAGAAAACGGCATGCTCATCGCCTACCCGAATACACCCCTGGAGGCCGATGCCCTGAACGCCCTCTGTTTTTCGAAAGGAATACGGCTTTCCCACTTGGTAAAACGCAAGGAAAGCCTGGAACAGCAGTTCCTGGCCATCACCAACAACCAAACCCCTGCCGGGCGCTAATCCCAGACCCCCCATGAAGCGATTGCTGCACATAGAATTCATCAAGCTCTGGAACAACCGCGCCAGCCGGGTGCTGATCATTGCCTATTTCGGGCTCATCGCCCTGATCGCCCTGGTAACCTCGATCAAGATCGACTGGGGCCCCCTGAAATTCAACGTGGCCGACATCGGCATCTTCAATTTTCCGTATATCTGGCATTTCAACACCTTCATGATCGCTTTTTTGAAGGTGTTCCTGGCCATTGTAATCGTGTCGATGATCTCGAACGAATACAGCAACAAGACCATCAAGCAGAACCTGATCGACGGGCTGTCCAAAAAGGAGTTCATCGCCTCCAAGGTGCTGATGATAGGGGCCCTGGCAGTTGCCTCCACCGGCTTTGTCTTCCTGATCTCCCTCTTGCTGGGGCTCATGCATTCCGACTACAATGAGGTTTCCATCATCTTCTCAGACCTGGAATACCTCATCGCCTACCTGGTCAAGCTCTTCGGCTTTTTCTCCTTCTGTTTCTTTGTGGGCATGCTGGTGAAGCGGTCGGCCTTTGCCCTGGGCTTCCTGTTTATCTGGTTCATCGGGGGCGAATTCATCCCCTGGGTGTACCTGACCTCGAAATACAGCAAGGATTTCGCCGATTCGGTTTACCAGTTCTTTCCCTTCGGCTCTATGTGGAACACGATCCCTGAGCCTTTTACCCGGCTTTCGGTGATTCAGTCGGCTGCCGAACAGGTGGGGGAAACGCTCGTAAGAGACCATGCCATCCACCCCCTGGGCCTGCTCATCGTATTGGCCTGGTCAGGTATTTTCATCTATTTGTCGTACGCCCTGCTGCGTCGTCGCGACTTGTAGCACGCCATCGCTTTCACGGCCCGTAACCCGTTCACCCTCAAAGTCTCGCCCCTTATCGGGTCTCGGATTACGATTCAGGAATATTTCGTACTTTTCCCTTCCTGGACCGATGAAAATGATCAAAAAATTGCTATGGATCGCCGGGCTGCTTGCTGCGCTCTGTACGCAAGCCCAGCAATGCCCCCAACCCGTCTACCCCCTCGACGGGCAAACGGGAGTTGCGGTGAATGACACCATTCGCTGGACACCGGTCACCGGGGTTACGGCTTACCAGATTACAGTTGGGATCACCCAGGATGGCAGCGAAATTAGCACGCTTACTTCTACGGGGCCCAACACCTATTTTATACCCCCGCGCGGCCTACCCGACGATGACACCATTTACGTGACGCTATATCTCTTTAACCTTTCACAGGGCGGCACGAGCACGCCTTGTATAAGCTACTCCTTTGAAACGGAAGATGTCACCACCCCGCCCGGCTGCGGGGCGGGCCTTTTGAGCCCGGCCAACGGGGCCGCGAATGTACCGGTATCGACCAGCGTGCGGTGGGCCTACAGCCCCACAGCAACCGAATACACGATCTCGGCAGGCACCTCTCCAGGCGCAACCGACCTGCTACCGCCTACCAACACCGACCAGCTGCAGTGGAACCCGGCGAGCGACCTGCCCCAGGAGACGCCAATCTACGTGCGCATCGTCCCACGCAACGAAAATGGCCCGGCCAGCAACTGCATCGACTATACCTTCACTACTGGCCCCCTGGTCACCCTGCCCGCGTGCCCGGTACTACTCTACCCGGTAGACGGCACCACCAATGTGCCCCTCTCGCCGATATTGTCGTGGGCCCCTGTACCGGGGGCCGACGGCTATGTACTTTCCCTGGGCAGCTCGCCTGCCGAAAACGACATCCTCGACGCCGCCGATTTTGGCTCGCGTACCGAAACCGGGGTGCTCAATTTCGAACCCAACCGCATCTATTACATGACCCTGACCACCTACAATAGCGCCGGGGTATCCCTGGGCTGCCTCCCAACCAGCTTTTCGACCATAGAAGGCTGCGGGCCTTATTTTGATTCGGCCGGCACCCTTATCGACCTGCGCCCAGAAATTACATTCCCGGAGAGGGTTGGTATCTGCACCGACCGGTCGACCAACACGGTTAGCGCCACCGAAAGCGCCGACGGGTATCGGTGGTATTCGATAGACAGCAACGGGCGCGAACGACTGCTTGCCGAGACCCCCGATTTCAACATCCCGACGGCAGGGACCTACCGGCATGAGATTTATAACCGATACCCGGGGGTCGTGCCCGGCGCCGACTTTGAATGCGTCGCTTCCCAGGTGTTTGAAGTAGTTATCTCGGAAGCCCCTACCATAGACCGGGCGGAGGCGCGCCTGGGGGTGGGCACCCTCGATATTACCGTGCGGGTTAGCGGCGGGGGCGATTACGAATATGCCCTGAATGATTCGGCCGGGCCTTACCAGGCCTCGAATGTATTTGCCGGCCTGCCCCTGGATACCTACCGGATCTATGTACGCGATAAAAACGGGTGCGGCACGGCCGACACCCTGGTTGAGCCCGACCTGACCGTAGAAGGCTTTCCCCGTTTTTTTACACCCAACGGGGACGGCGCCAACGACACCTGGCAATACATTGCCCCCCCATCGGGCATCTCGCCCGTATTGCGGATTTCGATATTCGATCGCTACGGCAACCTGGTTTCCAGGCTCGACCCGAACGACGCCGGCTGGGACGGCACCTATGGGGGGCGGCCCCTGCCCCCCAGCGATTACTGGTACCAGGCGGTAGACCGCAACGGAGGCATAGTGCAGGGCCATTTTACGCTGAAACGCTGAGGAAAAAAAGATGAGACGACGGCTTACATACGGGTTGTTTTTCCTGCTGGCCGCCTTAACGGCACCAGCCTGGGGGCAGACCTGCCCAAGCCTGATCTACCCGGCCCCGGAAGCGCAGGATATCCCGGTAGACGCCCCTATTTCCTGGACCTCCCCCGGGGATAATATCACCGGGTTCATCGTCTCCATCGGCACCACCCCGGGGGGTGTCGATATCCTGACGAACCGGACCTCCTCCCCCATAACGGGCTATACGCCTGAACTGGGCCTGCCTGAAGACCGCTGGATCTATATCAGCTATATCCTGATCCGGGTAGACGGGTCGCAAATCAGCTGCCCCGGCTTCCGCTTCCGCACGGCGCCCTTCAACCGCCCGCCCGATTGCACGCGCCTCACCGTCCCCCGGAACGGCAGCGCCGATGTGGCCCTGGGCGAAGAGCTCCGCTGGTCATATACCCCCCGGGCGATGGGGTACCTGGTAACCGTGGAGTCGCAGGGACAGGTTATTTATTCCAATGATGTCGGGAACGTGCTGGCCATCAACCCCCCCGGGTTGTGGCCCGCCAGTGCGGAGCTCACCGTTACCATAACCCCGTACAACCGCCTGGGCTCCAGCCCGGCTCCCTGCGCAGCCGAACGGTTTACCACGGGGGCATCGCGTGTCGATTGCAACCCGCACCGGCCGGCCATTACCTCGGTACCCGAAGTGGTGGGCCTCTGCCAGGACTCCGGCTATGCCGACCTGACGGTAGGCGAAATTGCCGACGGGTACAACTGGTACCGGCTCGGGCCCGACGACCAGGAAACGCTCATCGGCTCCGGCAGGCAGATCCAACTGGCCGAAACCGGCCCCTACCGGCTCGAGGTCTACAACCGCGTGGGTTCCATCAATGAATTCACCCTTTGCAGCAGTTTCCTCGACTTCCGGGTGATTGAGGCTGAACCGCCGATTATCAGGGATGTTTCCGTAAACCGGGATGCAGACGGCCTGAACATTTTGGTGCAGACCGCCGGCAACCAGGGGTACGAGTATTCGCTCAGCCCCGATACCGGCTACCAGGACTCCCCTTATTTCAGCGGGCTGCCCCTGCAGGGGTATACCGTGTACGTGCGCGATCCCTTCGGCTGCGGCACCACCGAGCAGGAGGTGGCCCGCAACCTGAGCCCGGCCGACTTCCCCGCCTTTTTCACCCCCAACAGCGACGGGATCAACGATTTCTGGAAGTTCGAACCCCCGCCCGACCTTTCGGACGCCTATGTGGAGACCATCCGCATCTTTGACCGCTACGGGAATTTCCTGGCCCAGGTAAATGGCGATTCGCCCGGGTGGGACGGCAACTTCAACGGACGGCCCCTGCCCCCATCGGTCTATTGGTTCGAGGCTATATCGCTGCGCGCAGAAGTGATCCGCGGCTATTTCGCCCTGAAACGCTAAAAACCCAACCACCCCCCGTGTTGCACACATCCGCTTTTGTACTTTTGAAGTATGAAGTTTAAAGTCGTATCTGATTTCGAACCCACGGGCGACCAGCCCAATGCCATCGCCCAGCTCAGCAAGGGGATTGGCGAGGACGAACCCTACCAGACCCTGCTGGGGGTAACCGGTTCGGGAAAGACCTTTACGGTGGCCAAGGTGGTGGAGACCGTGCAGCGGCCCACCCTGGTGCTGGCCCACAACAAGACCCTGGCCGCCCAGCTCTATTCGGAATTCAAAATGTTCTTCCCCGAGAACGCCGTTGAGTACTTTGTCTCATATTACGACTATTACCAGCCGGAGGCCTACATCCCCAGCAGCGGCTTGTATATCGAGAAAGATCTCTCCATCAACGAAGACATCGAGAAACTGCGCCTGAGCGCCACCTCTTCCCTGTTATCGGGCCGGCGCGACGTATTGGTGGTGGCCTCGGTCTCCTGCCTGTACGGCATCGGCAACCCCATCGAATTCAAGAAGAACGTGATCAGCCTGCACAAAGACCAGGTGCTTTCGCGCACCAAGCTGCTGCACATGCTGGTGCAGAGCCTCTACGCCCGCACCACAGCTGATTTCCGCAACGGGAATTTCAGGGTGAAGGGCGATGTAGTGGATGTGTTCCCGGGTTATTCCGACCACGCCTACCGCATCCATTTCTTCGGGGACGAGATCGAGGAGATCGAGGCGTTCGACCCTTACAACAACAAGGTACTGCAGGCCTATGACACCCTGCTCATCTACCCTGCCAATATGTTCGTCACCTCCCCCGACATCTTGCAGCAGGCCATTCACCAGATCCAGGACGACCTGACCCGGCAGATCGCCTATTTCAAGGAAATCGGGAAACCCCTGGAGGCTAAAAGGCTCGAAGAACGCACGAATTTTGACCTGGAGATGATCAGGGAGCTGGGCTATTGCTCGGGCATCGAGAACTATTCCCGCTACCTGGACGGGCGCGAACCCGGCACCCGGCCCTTCTGTTTGCTGGACTACTTCCCCGACGATTACCTGATGGTGGTCGACGAGAGCCACGTGACCATCCCCCAGGTGCACGCTATGTACGGGGGCGACCGCTCCCGGAAGGAAAACCTGGTAGACTACGGCTTCAGACTGCCGGCCGCCATGGACAACCGCCCCTTGAAATTCGAGGAATTCGAAGCCCTGCAAAATCAGGTGATCTATGTGAGCGCCACCCCGGCCGATTACGAACTCCAGAAAAGCGGGGGGGTCTATGTGGAACAGGTAATACGCCCCACCGGCCTGCTCGACCCCGAGATCGAGGTGCGCCCCAGCAAGAACCAGATCGACGATTTGGTGGAGGAAATCCAGCAGCGCGTGCAGCTCGACGAGCGCACCCTGGTGACCACCCTGACCAAGCGCATGGCAGAGGAGCTGACCAAGTACCTCACCCGCATCGACGTGCGCTGCCGGTACATCCACAGCGACGTGGACACCCTGGAACGGGTGGAGATCATGCAGGATCTGCGCAAGGGTGTCTTCGACGTACTGGTGGGCGTAAACCTGCTCAGGGAGGGACTCGACCTGCCGGAGGTTAGCCTGGTGGCCATCATCGATGCCGACAAGGAGGGCTTTCTGCGCAGCAACCGCTCCCTGACCCAGACCGTGGGCCGTGCGGCCCGCCACCTGCGCGGGAAGGCCATCATGTACGCCGATACGATTACCGACAGCATGCAGAAGACCATTGACGAAACCAATTACAGGCGCGAAAAGCAACTGGCTTACAACCGGGAAAACGGCATTACCCCCACGGCCCTCAAGAAAGGGCTCGACAACGTCCTGGCCAAAAATTCGGTATCCACCTTCCATTTCGAGAAAAAAGCCCGGGAAGCCCAGGAACCCGATGTAGCCTACCTGACCGGGGCCCAGAAAGAAGACCTGATCCGCCACAAGCGCAAGGCCATGGAACAGGCGGCCAAAGAGCTCGACTTCATGCAGGCGGCCAAACTGCGTGATGAGATCAAAATGCTCCAGGAAAAAGAGTGAGCCTGGTTGGGCCACCCCGCAAAAAAAGCGCCCCGGAATCCCGGGGCGCTTCCCTAACTAACCAACTAAACAAACCAACCATTATGAGGCCCGTTAGGTGGGCCAACCATAAACTTTTTACTTCCCGATCTCGATGAGCCGCTTGGGTTTGGGAAGGGCTTCTTTTTTCTTCGGCAGGGAGAAGCGAAGGATACCTTGCTCGTAGTTCGCCTCAATGGCGTCTTCGTTCACGGTTTCCGGCAGGGTGAAGGCCCTTTTGAAAGCGGCGTACCTGAATTCCCTGCGGGTGTATCCCTCTTCGGTTTCGGCCTGCTCGTCTTTGTGCTCCATGGAAATGGTGAGCACGTTTTCGTCTACCTCAATGTTGAAATCTTCCTTCTTCTGACCGGGAACAGCCAGTTCCAGGATGAACTCCTTCTCGCCTTCCCGGATATTGACAGCCGGCAAGGTTGGGTTGAACCGATCGACACCGCCGAACCAGTCGGGGGTCAGTACATCATTCCACAAAGTCGGGAACATTCCGGTATGTCTGCGAATCAAACTCATAGTAGTTGAATTTAGGATTTGACAATTACACCCATCCAGTAGCAAAGGGCGTACCGCAGCTAAAATTCTGCCGTTCTGTCGTTAAAACCAGGCAGATACATGCCAAAATGGCGGAATACAAACAAACTTGGGCGGTTGTCCGCCAAAAGGAAAGGGTTGCCCTGCAGACGTTTAGTTGTAGTGGGCTTTGAAAATGCCGATCAGCACCTCGGGCGGGACAATCTTGTCGGGATACTGGTGCATGACCAGCAGCACCTGGTCTATGGCGTTCAGGGAAAGCCCCATGGCCAGGCCGATATTGTGCAGCCGTCGGATTTCTTCAGGGTGCCGGTTGCGATCGACGTTCATTAACAATACCAGGCGGTGGAACTGCAAAATGCGTTCCGCTTCCGATTTGGGCAAAACGTGTTCGGCCCCGGCCTCGAGGAGGGTTTCAAAGTCTTCTCGGTTTACCCCCAGTTGCTCGGCCACCCCCAGCAAAAAACCGTACTCGGAATCCTTCATAGCCTGGTCGGCCCGCGCAAAGGCGATCATTTCGGAAAGGATACTCAATTTTTCCCGGTAGGTGCTCATAAAGAATGGCTTAGAAAGACCCTCCTACAAGAACTCCAAAAAAGCAACTTTCGTATACCAGGAACCAAAAACCAAAGCCCCCGGGGAGCACGCTGGCCTCCCGGGGGCTTCGGTTCTGACACCTTTAATGGCCCTTTGGCTAGCTGGTAAAGCGAATCGGCACCTCGTAGGTAGAACCGGGAAGCAAGCCTGTATTGGCTACCGACTGGTAATTGAGCTTGGCCTTTACAAAGCGCTCCACCACTTCGCTGTCGGTGCGCACGGTAAGCACGACGATCTCATGCTCATCGTTAACCATAAAGCTGACCCAGGCATTGAGTTCATCTTGCTCGTTCAAGACAAGGTTGTTGTCTTTCAACAGACTGCCGATTTCGGCGCAAATGCTGGATTTCGGGCTTTCCTTTTTGGCTTTTTCGCCTTCGGTTGCCAGGGCTGAGGTTGCGAAAAGCAAGGCGGCTGCTACGGGTAATACACTCCATTTTTTCATGACGTTGTTTGTTTTGATGATTGATGATTGATGAAAAGGTTATGTCTTAAGGGACGATAAGACGCGCTTGTTGTTACACGATTTTACGGATTTAACAGATTTTTAGGGTTCTGGCTGTCAATATGCCAATAGAGGCTTCTTCTTTATGGCAAAGTTGCAGCCCTTGACCGGGAACGGCAAGCCCCGGGATCTCCTTTAATGGAATGATAAAACAGGCACCCCGCACATTAAAAAAGGGTTATGCCGAGATGACATAACCCTTAATTTGTTTTTGCTTTACGCGTGTGCGGCTCAGGAGAGCACGGCCTTCACCTTGTCGGCGGCTTCCTTGAATTGTACGGCCGAATGTACGGCCAGGCCTGAATTGTCGAGCAGCTCCTTGGCCAGCTCGGCATTGGTCCCCTGCAGGCGGACGATGATCGGCACCTTTATGGAGTCGCCCATGTTCTTATAGGCATCTACCACACCCTGGGCCACCCGGTCGCAACGGACGATACCGCCGAAGATGTTGATCAGGATGGCTTTTACATTGGGGTCGCGCAGGATGATGCGGAAGGCCTCCTCAACCCGTTTGGCGTCTGCCGTCCCCCCGACATCCAGGAAGTTGGCGGGCTCACCCCCGGCCATTTTAATGAGGTCCATGGTGGCCATGGCCAGCCCGGCCCCGTTTACCATGCAGCCCACGTTCCCGTCGAGGTCTACGTAGTTGAGGCCCACGGCACGGGCTTCCACCTCAATGGGGTTCTCTTCGCGCAGGTCGCGCATTTCAGCGTATTTCTGATGGCGGTACAGGGCGTTGTCGTCAAGGGTTACCTTGGCGTCGACCGCCAGGATCTTGTCATCGGAGGTCTTCAGTACCGGGTTGATCTCAAAGAGGCTGGCATCACTTTGCTCGTAGGCCTTGTAGAGGGATGCAACGAATTTGGTCATTTCCTTGAAAGCTGCCCCCGACAGCCCCAGGTTAAAGGCAATCTTGCGTGCCTGGAAGGGCAGCAGGCCCACAGCCGGATCGATCTCTTCGGTGAAAATCAGGTGGGGCGTTTTTTCGGCCACGGCCTCGATATCCATCCCCCCTTCGGTCGAATACATGATCATAACCCGCGAAATGGCGCGGTTCAGGAGTACCGACATATAGAATTCGCTGGTTTCGCTGGCGCCCGGGTAGTAGACATCTTCGGCTACGAGTACCTGGTTTACCTTCTTGCCCCCGGGAGGCGTCTGGGGCGTCACCAGGTTCATCCCGATGATCTGCCCGGCGATTTGCTCGACCTCCTGCAGGTTCTTGGCCAGCTTTACGCCTCCGCCCTTCCCGCGGCCCCCCGCGTGGATCTGGGCTTTGATCACATGCCAGCCGGTGCCGGTTTCCTGGGTGAGTTGCTTGGCGGCGTCAACCGCCTCTTTGGCGTTGTGGGCGACTATGCCCCGCTGAACGCGCACTCCGAAACTCGCCAGGATTTCCTTTCCTTGGTATTCGTGTAAATTCATGTCGGTTACTTCTGAAGTTGGATGCAAAAATAGGAAACGGGGCCGATTTCCCCTAATGGAATCGGGCCCGGGTTTATTGCAGTTTGAAATCTTCGAAGTCGAGGGGGTCGAAATTCCGGAAATGCCCGTTCATCTCGATGCGCTCGCGGGTGCGGTTGAGCTCTTCGAGCAACCGACTGGTTGTTTCCAGGTGCTGTAAAACAAACTGCAGCCGGTGGGTCTCGCTGGGGATCTGGAGCAGGCTGTATTCCTGCTGCAGCGACATCCCCATTTTGTGGGCC
Source organism: Robiginitalea sp. (assembly GCA_050289825.1). Classification (GTDB taxonomy): domain Bacteria; phylum Bacteroidota; class Bacteroidia; order Flavobacteriales; family Flavobacteriaceae; genus Robiginitalea. The sequence continues at coordinate 3,776 of JBNKGM010000003.1, read as the reverse complement.
AGCGTAAAACTGGTGAAGACCTCCCGCTTGATGGGCCCGAAGGGTACGTCCATGAGGGCGTACAGATGCCGGCAGGCTGCGAGCACAGCCTCGGTAAGTTCGGCCGGGGCGTCGGTGGTGCTGTCAAGGAGGCGCACCTCCCCGCCCGGGTAGAGGCGGTCGCCCATCACGGGCTCAAAGGTTACCACCTCAAAGACCTGGCGCGCCACGCAGACCACATCCATGCTGCCGTCGGCATAGGTGTTGACCACTTCGCGCAGCTGCACCTCGGTGCCGTAGGCCAGGGTCTGGCCGATATAGACCGGGATGCCAAAGGTCTGGGCCTCGGCCCGGCAATCGGCGATCAGTTGCTTATAGCGTTCTTCAAATACGTGCAGCGGAACGGTCTCTCCCGGAAAAAAAACCGTTTGCAGCGGAAACAAGGGAATTCGCACAGCCATTTCTTTCCTTAAAGCTACGAAGCCGCGGGCAGACCGTCAAATACCCAGCATCAACTCTTATTGTTGCATTTATAACTTTTTGTTTATTTTTTAAAAAGGCGTTGGATTTCGTTTGGGTGAAATCGGAAAGTGATTTAGTTTTGTCCAAATTCAAATGCCCATGGATTCGAAGCAGCTGCTGCAGATTGCCGAAACGTACGGAGCCCCTGTCTATGTTTATGACGCGGGTAAAATCAAGTCTCAATTCAACCGGCTCACCTCCGCCTTCAAGGCCGTACCCCGGTTAAAACTGAACTACGCCGCCAAAGCCCTGTCGAACCTGGGCATTTTGCGGCTGATGAACAGCCTGGGAAGCGGGCTCGACACCGTTTCCATTCAGGAAGTGCAGCTGGGCCTGATGGCCGGGTTCAGGCCCGAAGACATCATCTACACCCCCAACGGCGTTTCCCTGGAAGAAATCGAGGAGGCCGCCAGCCTCGGGGTTCAAATCAATATAGACAACCTGTCGATTCTGGAGCAATTCGGCAGCAAGCACCCCGACATCCCGGTCTGCATCCGCATCAACCCGCACGTAATGGCGGGTGGCAACTCTAAAATTTCTGTGGGGCACATCGATTCGAAGTTCGGCATCAGCATCCACCAGACCCCCCACCTGCTGCGCATCGTGGAGCTCACCAAGATGAAGGTCAACGGCATCCACATGCACACCGGCAGCGACATCCTCGATATCGACGTGTTCCTCTACGCCAGCGAAATCCTCTTCGAAACGGCCCTGCATTTCAAAGACCTGGAATTCATCGATTTCGGCAGCGGTTTCAAGGTGCCCTACAAAAAGAACGATATCCAAACCAACGTGGAAGAACTGGGCGAAAAGCTGTGCGGGCGTTTCAATGAATTCTGTGCGCAATACGGCCGGCCGCTGACCCTGGCGTTCGAACCCGGGAAATTCCTGGTGAGTGAGGCCGGGTTTTTCCTGGCCCGCGTTAATGTAGTGAAGCAGACCACCTCCACCGTCTTCGCAAGCATCGATTCAGGCTTCAACCACCTGATTCGCCCCATGTTTTACGGAGCCAACCATGAAATCCTGAACCTCTCGAACCCGGAGGGCAAGGAGCGATACTATTCGGTTGTGGGCTATATCTGCGAAACCGATACCTTCGGCAGCAACCGCCGCATCAGTGAGATAACAGAAGGAGATATCCTCTGCTTCCGCAATGCCGGAGCCTACTGCTATACCATGGCCAGCAATTACAATTCGCGCTACCGGCCGGCAGAGGTGCTCTGGATGGGCGGGAAAGCCCACCTGATCAGGCAGCGCGAAACCTTTGAAGACCTCATCCGCGGGCAGGTAGACGTGTCGGCCCTATTCGAGCGTTCCAAAGCTACCTCCAAGTGAAATAAAACCGGCTTTCCCGCGTTAGGATTACAGACAAAAACAGACTAACTTGGGCAAAAGGCTAACTATGAAGAAGAAATTTGCATTCCCCGTACTTTTTGTAGCCCTGCTAACCCTGGGCGGACTCCAGGCGCAGGAAATCAAATGGATGAGCTGGGAAGAAGCAGTGGCCAAGGCCGCCAGCGAGAAAAACCCCAAAAAGGTTTTTGTCGACGTCTATACCGACTGGTGCGGTTGGTGTAAGCGTATGGATGCCGACACCTTCCAGAACCCGGAAGTAGCAGCCTACATGCGCGATAACTTCTATATGGTAAAACTCGACGGGGAACAGGCTGAGCCCATTACCTATAAGGGCCAGACCTATGAGTTTGTGGCCCAGGGCCGCAACGGGTACCACCAGCTGGCCGCAGCCTTGCTGCAGGGCCGCCTGAGCTACCCAACCGTGGTTTTTCTTGACGAGAACTTCCAGATGCTATCCCCCGTTCCCGGGTACCAGAAACCCGACGCCTTTTTGAATATCGCCCGTTATTTCGGGGAGAACATCTACAAGGAAAAAGACTGGCAGGCCTACAGCGGGCAGGGCAAATAAGTCTATGCGCCCCCATATGGGCAACATTTCCCGTTTTCGTTTTAAATAGTTAAAGAAGATTCCGGCAGCACCTACTGCAGCTTCACCACATCTTGCTCTTGCGTTGGTTCGCGCAGGTAGGAAACGGTGGTCTTTCGGCTTTCCAGTTCGGCCCGGTCTTCGGCCGTAAAAGGCCGCCCGGCTTCCGGATAGCTGATGCGCCAGATCCGGCCGATGGTTGAATCGATCACGTAGAGGCTGCCGTCGGGCCCCTCTGCCAGGCCCATGGGGCGAAAGCGCGCGTCCTGATACGTGCGCAGCAGGTCGGCCTGTGCAAAGCCGTCGGCGAATACCTCCCAGGGGCCGGCCGGTTTTCCGTTTTCAAACGGCACAAAGGCCACCACATAGCCAGCCTGCGGGTAGGGATTGCGGTTGGTAGACCCGTGGAAAGCGACAAAGGCCCCGTGCCGGTAACGCTCCGGGAACTGGGTGCCCTGGTAAAACAGGAGGTCGTTCGGGGCCCAGTGGGCCGGAAAACCCAGCAGGGGCTCGCTGTACCCTTTTGCTTCCTGTTTCCCGTCGCCCCCGTATTCCGGGGCCAGCATGCGTTTGTTCTGGATGGGGTCGTAGTACGTATACGGCCAGCCGTAATTGTCCCCTTCTTTGATCTGGATAAATTCCTCGGCCGGCAACACGGCATCGAGCCAGGGCGTATAATGCCTTGGGTCGTGGTTGTACAGGTAGTCGCGGCCGTGGTTTACCGCGTAAAGCGAGCGGGTCTGTGGGTTCCAGGCCAGGCCCACCACGCTGCGGATTCCGGTTGCAAAGCGTTTGCCATCGGTAAGCTGCTGCCTGGTCTTGTCGGCGTCGAACCGCCAGACCCCCCCGAGTATATCGAGCTGGGAACAGGGATTTTCGCCCCGGACGATCCCCTCCGGGTCTTGCTGGCTCAGGGCCGCATCTTCACAAGCGTTTGTTGGGGCGCTGAAGGTCACATACAGCCCGCCCGCCTCGTCGAAGGCGATTACCTTGGCATTGTGCCAGCGAATGGGAAAGGGGTCGATTACTACCGGCTCTTCGGGTGTTTCGGGCACGAGCTTGCCCGGCTCCAGTTTCTGGCGGTACACCACGAGTTCAGAGCTGAAATACAGGTACCCTTTATGGATGCGCATTTCGGTGGCGAAGGCCCCGTCGTTCAGGTAGTTGCCAAACCGGACGATGCTGTCGGCCCGGCCGTCGCCATCGAGGTCGCGCAGGGCCACATTGCCCAGGCCCACCTGCTCCTTCGGCTCTTTGAGCTTCACGTAGATATCCCCGTTGTCGTTCACGGCCAGGTGGCGCGAGGCCCCCAGGCTGTCTGCTACCACCAGGG
>JBNKGM010000002.1:86795-117130 GCA_050289825.1 Robiginitalea sp. | reverse complement strand
TACCTACCTGTTGGTGGCCGCCAACGAAAGCGAACCGCGCTTATTCAAGATCAATGAATAAAACCCGCTACATACTGCTTTTCCTGACGGTGCTGACCGGCTGCCGGCAAGGGGGCTCGCTTTTCGACCAGCCTGCCGGGTCAAAAACCGGCATAACTTTCGTGAATGAATTGCGGGAAACCGATGACCTGAACATCCTGGATTACCTCTACTTCTACAACGGGGGCGGGGTGGCCATTGGCGACATTAACGGCGACGGCCTGCCCGATGTGTTCCTCTCGGGCAACCAGGTCAAAAACCGGCTCTACCTCAACAAGGGCCAGATGGAGTTCGAGGATATTTCGGAAAAGGCGGGCATAGGCGGAAACAGCAGCTGGAACACCGGCTCGGTCATGGCCGACGTGAACGCCGACGGCCTGCTCGACATCTACGTCTGCGCCGTGGTTGGCATTAACGGCTTCTCAGGCCACAACGAACTGTTCATCAACAACGGCGACAATACCTTTACCGAACGGGCCGCCGAATACGGCCTCGATTTTGACACCTACAGTTCCAATGCTGCCTTCTTCGATTACGACGGGGATGGCGACCTTGACATGTACCTGCTCAACCACGCGGTCCACACCCAGGATTCCTACGGACGGGCCTCGCTGCGCTACCAGCGGAATTACGAAACCGGCGACAAGCTGATGCGCAACGACGGGGGGCATTTCACAGAGGTAAGCGAAGTGGCCGGCATCTATGGAGGCATTAACGGCTACGGGCTGGGCCTGGCCGTTTCGGATTTTAACCAGGATGGCCGCCCCGATCTGTATATCGGCAACGATTTCCACGAAGACGACTACTTCTACCTGAACAACGGCGATGGCACCTACAGCGACCGCCTGCGCGATTATTTCGGGCATACCAGCCGGTTCTCGATGGGGAGCGATGTGGCCGACATCAACAATGACGGCCAACCCGATTTGATCTCGCTCGACATGCTCCCCGAGGAGGAGGGCCCCCTGAAAACCTCAGAAGGGGACGACAACATCCAGACCCAACGGATGCGCACCGAAGAATATGGCTATTACTACCAGTTTACGCGCAACATGCTCTATGTAAACCAGCCCGACGGCCGGTTTATGGAAACGGCCCTGATGAGCGGGGTGGCGGCCACTGACTGGAGCTGGAGCGCGCTGTTTGCCGACTATAACCTCGACGGCTTCCAGGACCTTTTCATCTCCAATGGCATCCCAAAAAGGCCCAATGACCTTGACTTTGTGCGTTTTATCTCGAACGAGCAGATCAGCAGCAAGATGGATAACACCCGCCTGGTCGATCAGAAGGCCCTTGACATGATGCCTTCGGGCAATGTACATAACTACGTTTTTGAAGGTGGGTCCGACCTGCGCTTCACCGACCGCAGCGGCGATTGGATAACCCGGGATACCCTGCTCTCAGGGGCGACCGCCTGGGGCGACCTCGACAACGACGGCGACCTCGACCTGGTCATCAACAACCTGAACCGGGAAGCCAGCGTGCTGGTGAACCAGTCACAGGGAAAAGGCGACTACCTGAAGGTTGCTTTCCATTTCTCCAAGGCCAATACACACGGGATTGGCACCAAGGCCTTTGCCTATGCGAACGGCGGGGTACAATCGCGGGAACTTTTCCCGGTGCGGGGCTTTCAGGCTTCCTCCGAACCCATCCTGCATTTTGGTTTCCCGGCCGGCACCCGGGTAGATTCCCTGGTGGTGGTCTGGCCCGACAACCGGTATCAGGTAGTGCAAAACCCCGGCCTGAACCAAACCCTGCAGGTTGAACCCGCCGAAACCCGGCCTTTCGATTACAGCAGGCTGCGGCCTGTTGCGGCGCCCTGGTTCAGGCGCAGCAAGGATAATCTGGGGCTCGACTTTATTCACCGCGAAGACAATTACACCGACTTTAACCGGGAAAAACTCCTGCCCTACAGCCTGGCCGATCGCGGGCCGGCTTTGGCAGTTGGTGACCTGAACGGGGATGGCACCGATGACCTGTTCCTGGGCGGGGCGAAACGAAGCCCCTCAAGGGTTTACCTGCAACACGATGGCCGTTTTACGGCCTCGGGTATTCCCGTGCTTCAAAACGACAGCATTCCCGAAAACACGGCAGCCCTTGTGGGCGATTTTGACGCAAACGGCCTGGCAGACCTCTTGGTAGCCAACGGTGGATCTGATTACTTCGGCACGTCGGAGTACCTGAAAAACCAGTGTTATTTCCAGAACGGGGATGGCTTTGGCGCTCAGCCCCTGCCGGGCAGCGAGGCAAACACCTCAGTCCTCGCAGCTTCCGATTTCGACGGGGACGGCGATACCGACCTTTTTGTGGGCAATCAAACCCTGACGGGAGATTTTGGCGCCCGTCCCGACTCGTACCTGCTGGAGAACCGCGAAGGGCGTTGGGAAATTTCACCGGCTTTTGACGGCAGTGCCCTGGGGTTGGTAACCGACGCCATCTGGACCGATTTCAACGCAGACGGCACGCCCGACCTGATTGTGGTTGGCGAATGGATGGCCCCCCGTCTCTTTGCCAACCGCGACGGCAGTTTCCGTGAAGAGGCTACCCAATTGCCGGCAGGACTTTGGCAGGCAATTGCCGCCTTTGACATCGATGGAGACGGAGACACCGACTATGCGCTGGGCAACTGGGGCACCAACTCCAAATTCACCGCCTCGCCTGAAGCGCCCATGCACCTTTACCTTTCCGACTTTGACGAGAACGGCAGCCGCGACCCCGTGGTGGCCACCATGCGCCATGGGGAGTACTACCCGCTGGTGGGCCTGGACGAGCTGGCCTCGCAGATGCCCATGCTTCGCAAGAAATACCCCCAGTACCGCGATTTTGCCGGCCAGACCATCGAGCAGATCTTCGGGCGCGGGGCCATTGAGGCAGCCGGGGTGCTGACCGCAACCGAACTGCGTTCGGGCTACCTGAAAAACCAGGAAGGGCACTTTGAATTTGTTCCCTTCCCCGTGGCCCTGCAGGTTGCCCCCATACTGGAATTCCTCACGGCCGATTATGACGGGGATGGGGCATCCGAATTGCTGGCAGCCGGGAATTATTTCGGCGTAAAGCCTTACCAGGGCCGGCTTGACGCCTTCCCTGGCGCCCTGATTAAAAACGAAAATGAGATACTTTTGGGGAATCGGGTGGGCCTCGACTTTATGAACAAGTCGATCCGCCATCTGGCCCTGGTTAGCCTTGGCGGCTCGCCCTACCTGCTCGCCGTGTTTAATGATGCGCCTGCAGAACTGTATGAATTAATGAAAACAAAATAACTGCCTGATGAAAACACAAATCGGATTTATGGTATGTGCCGGACTGCTCCTGGGCGCCTGTGCCAAACAGGCCACGCCTATTGAAATTAGCCCGGAAGATTACCATGCCTCGGTAGACAAGGTCACCGAAGTGATGATACACGATATCTTCAGCCCCCCCGTGGCAAGCCGCGTATACGTTTACCCCAATATAGCGGCCTATGAGATTATGACCCGGCAAAACCCGGAATACCGCTCCCTGCAGGGGCAGCTCACCGACCTGGGTGGCATACCCGACCCGGCAGCCGATGCCCCGGTCAATTACCGCCTAGCCGCCCTGGTGGCCCACATCGACCTGAGTCGGCGGCTAATCTTTTCAGAAGACCGGGTTATTGCCTTCCGCGACAGCCTCTACGGTATCTGGGCCGATAAAAACCAGGGCGAATTTGAGGCCTCCCGCGATTACGGCATGCAGGTTGCCGAATTTATTGCCGGGTGGATGGACAAAGACAACTACAAGCAGACCCGCACCATGTCGAAATTTACGGTCGATACCGACGACCCCTCCCGTTGGCAGCCGACTCCTCCGGCCTATATGGAGGGCATTGAGCCGCACTGGAACAAAATCAGGCCCTTTGTGATCGATTCGGCAGCCCAGTTCAAGCCCGTGCCGCCCCCGGCCTTCTCCCTTGATCAAGATTCGCCCTTCTGGAAAGAAGTGCGGGAAGTATACGACATAAGCCAGGAAATTACCCAGAAGGGTGATTCTTCGGAAGAAGTGGCCATCGCCCAGTTCTGGGATTGTAACCCCTATGTTTCCGTGACCCGGGGCCACCTGATGTTCGCCACCAAGAAAATCAGCCCCGGTGCCCACTGGATCGGTATCGCCAAAATCGCCAGCCGCAAGACCAACAGCGATTTCGACAAAACGGTATACGCTTATACCAAAACCTCGTTGGCCATTGCAGATGCCTTTATCAGCTGCTGGGACGAAAAATACCGCAGCAACCTGATCCGCCCCGAAACCCTCATTAACCAGTACATAGACGAAAATTGGAAACCCGTGCTGCAAACCCCGCCCTTCCCCGAGTACACCAGCGGGCACAGCGTGGTATCGGGCGCGGCCTCTACGGCCCTGGCCAGTATCTTTGGTGACGCCTTTGAATTTGCCGACGATACCGAAGTGCCTTACGGACTTCCAGTTCGGAGCTACCACGCCTTTTCCCAGGCGGCCAACGAAGCAGCTATCAGCCGCATGTACGGGGGCATCCACTATCGTGCCGCCGTGGAAGTGGGTGTTAAGCAGGGGCGCGACCTCGGCAAATTCGTCACAGACAACCTGCATATGACCGGGTCTGGCATGGCCACCTCGGCAGAAAGCGGAACGAAATAAACCCTAACCGGTAAAGACATTCGACCATGAAAAAAGTGCTGCTCGGCACGGGAGTGCTGCTGCTCGTGGCATTATTAGGCTACCTTTTTGTTTATCCGTATGACTATATTGTGCGCTTCGAGGCCCGCACCTTTCCCGGCACCATCAACCAGACCATCAAAATCTGGAACAAGGAGGTGGGCCTGGCGGGCGAACCCGTGCTGCAGGAAGACCTGTATCACCTCGAACAAGTAGTACGGACAGTCGATTCGGTTTTTGATTACCAATGGGTGATCGAACCCCTTACCGACACAACTTCGACCGTGACGGTCAAGGTACGCGACCGCGACCACAGCCTGAGCAACAAACTGGCGGTTCCTTTCGGGGGCTCGGCCGTGGAGGCCCTGAGCAAAAAAACGGTTCGCGACTTCGCCGAGCGCCTGAAGAACCACCTCGCGGAATTCAGGGTACACATCGATGGGGAGGCTGAACTGCCCGGCACTTTTTACGCCTACGTAAACGTTAAAACAAACCAGCACAACAAGGCCGGGGGCATGATGGACTACTTCATGCTCATGAGCGACTACCTGGCCTCGAGCGGCACCACCCTCAACGGCCCGCCAATGATTGTGGTCAACGAATGGAACCGCGAAAACGACAGCCTGGACTATAACTTTTGCTTCCCCATAATCCGTTCTGACCGACTGCCGCAACACCCCAACATCGGCTACAAGCGGATTTTTCCCAAACCCGCCCTCAAGGCCACCTATAACGGGAACTACATTACCTCCGACCGGGCCTGGTACGCCCTGCTCGACTATGCCCAAAGCCACGGCATTAAAGTGGAGGCCAAACCGGTTGAGGTTTTTTTCAACAACCCCACCCTGGGCGGAAACGCGCTGAGCTGGAAGGCCGAGATTTACCTCCCCCTGGTGGAAGAAGGCCAATAAACCATGAGGCTGGAGGGCCTGGAATTGCAGTCCTTTCAAACATTTGGCTAAAAATGAAAGGCTTTTTGCCCAAATCTGTTATTTTAGCTACATCTGATCAACCAACTAGACCAACTCGGCCATGAATTCAGCTTTCGGATTTTGGGATTATTTCATTTTCATCGCCTACGCCTTATTGATCCTTTTTGTGGGGCTCTACGTGTCGCGCGACAAAAAAGGGCACCAGAAAAATGCCGAGGATTACTTCCTCGCCAGTAAGTCGCTGCCCTGGTGGGCCATCGGGGCCTCGCTGATCGCAGCCAACATTTCGGCAGAGCAGTTCATCGGTATGTCAGGATCTGGTTTTGCCGTGGGCCTGGCCATCGCCTCCTATGAATGGATGGCGGCGGTAACCATTCTTATCGTCGGGAAGTTCTTCCTGCCCATCTTCATTGAAAAGGGCCTGTATACCATACCGGAATTCGTCGAAAAACGGTATTCCACCAACCTGAAGACCATTCTGGCTGTATTCTGGATCGGCCTCTACGTATTCGTAAACCTGGCCTCGGTACTCTACCTCGGCTCCCTGGCCCTGGAGACCATTATGGGTATCCCCATGATGTACGGGGTAATCGGCCTGGCCCTCTTTGCGGCTGCCTATTCGCTTTACGGGGGGCTTTCGGCTGTGGCATGGACCGACGTGATCCAGGTCATCTTTTTGGTGCTGGGCGGGCTTATCACCACCTATCTGGCCCTGAATGCCGTCTCTGACGGGGAGGGCATCATCGCAGGCATCAAAACCGTATACGAAGCCGTGCCTGAAAAATTCGTCATGATTTTGGACGAATCCAACCCGGAATATAAGAACCTGCCGGGCCTCGGGGTACTTATTGGCGGGCTCTGGGTCGCCAACCTCTACTACTGGGGCTTCAACCAGTACATCATCCAGCGCACCCTGGCCGCCAAATCGCTGCGCGAATCGCAGAAGGGGATTATCCTGGCTGCCTTTCTGAAAATCATCATCCCGTTAATCGTGGTTATTCCGGGTATCGCAGCCTATGTGATGGTAAACGACCCGGCTACCATGGAACGCCTGGGCGATCTGGCCACCAACAACATCCCCACCCTGTCAACCGCCGACAAGGCCTACCCCTGGCTGCTTCAGTTCCTGCCTACGGGCCTTAAGGGGGTGGCATTTGCAGCCCTGGCTGCGGCTATCGTCTCTTCGCTGGCTTCCATGCTGAATTCGACCTCCACGATCTTTACCATGGACATCTACCGGCAATACATCGACCGGAACGCCTCAGATAGGAAAACAGTAAATGTGGGCCGCCTTTCTGCCGCTGCAGCCCTGGTGGTTGCCTGTATCATGGCCCCCCTGCTGGGTGGCATCGAGCAGGCCTTCCAGTTTATCCAGGAATACACCGGACTGGTGAGCCCTGGTATACTCGGGGTGTTCCTCCTCGGCCTGTTCTGGAAGAAGACCACAAACCGCGGCGCCATTGTGGGGGCCCTGGCATCCATCCCGATTGCCCTATACTTCAAGGTCGGGCAAAACGGCTGGTCAGACAGCCCGCTCTTTGTGAACGTGCCATTCCTGGATCAGATGGGTTATACCCTCTTGCTGACCATTGGCATTATCGCCCTGGTGAGCCTGGCGCAGAACAAGGGACAGGAAGATCCGAAGGGCATTCCGCTTACCCGCGAAATGTTCAAAACAGGGCCCAAGTTTAATATCGGTGCTTTTACCGCCCTGATTATCATCGCGGCCCTTTACGCCTTTTTCTGGGCATAAGCGGCCCCTGGTACAGGGTTGTTTTACCGCGATTAGCAGGCCAGGCTTGCATAGGTGTAATCAACCTGACAGAAAGCCTTAACTTTGCACCTTTAATCCGGGGGTACCCCGCGGACCTTACGTTGCTGCATGAATCGAATTCTGTCGTTGCTCTACCTCTTGCCCCTCTGGGGTTGTTCCCAATTCGGTGCTTTGGACCGGGTAACCCCCCTGCCCCGTTTCCTCAGTGAAACTTCTGGCATGTACTCCTATAACTCACATACGTTCTGGGTACTTGAAGACGGCGGCAATGCCCCCCTCTTAAGGGAACTTGACACCCTCGGGACCATCCTCCGGACCCTCAAAGTAACCCAGGCCGAAAACGAAGACTGGGAAGCCCTTACGGCCGACAGCCTGGGGAATTTATATGTGGGCGATTTCGGGAACAACAACAACGACCGCGAAGACCTGGTTATCTACCGCCTCCCCGACCCCAGAGCCCTGACGGGTAAGCAGGTAAAAGCCGAAGCCATTCGTTTCTATTACCCCGACCAAAAGGCCTTCCCCCCGAAGAAAAACGAGATGTTTTTCGATGCCGAGGCGCTATTCCACCACGGCAGCTACCTGTATGTGGTTACCAAGAACCGGGCGCGTCCGTCTGACGGGGTGGCCACGGTGTACCGAATTCCCGACCGCCCCGGCATTTACCCCGCCGAAAAGGTAGCCCGGCTCAGCCTGTGCGACGACCCCCGTACCTGCCAGGTAACCGATGCGGCCCTGTCGCCCGACGGGAGCCGACTGGTGTTGCTGGGTTATGGAAAACTCTGGGTGTACGAGTCCTTTGACCTGGCCAGCCTTGGAAGACTGGAAGGCCGGGAGATAGACCTTCGCGCCAATACCCAGCTCGAAGCGATCTGCTTCGCCTCCGATTCGCTCCTCTACCTGGCCGACGAACGCAGCCTGGGGCGCGGGGGCAACCTCTACCGCCTGCCCCTGCCCCTGCCTGAATAGAAGCCCGGGGAAGCGGTCCGGTAAACCCGACTGGCCGTCCTGCTGGAATTCAAGACATTTTTTGGATATTTATACAAATGATATAGGCATGTCTTCACAAAGCCGGCTCGACCGGGCATACCGGGAAGCCCGTGTAGTCCCTTTCGACGACCAATCGCGGTTGATCCTGTTCAGCGATTGCCACCGGGGAGACAACAGCTTTGCAGACGACTTCGCCAACAACCGGAATATTTACTACCACGCCCTCAAACACTATTACCGGGAAGGCTTTACCTACCTTGAGTTGGGCGATGGAGACGAACTTTGGGAGAACCTTGGTTTTCAATCGGTTTTCGAGGCCCATAAAAACGTATACCTGCTGCTGCGGCAGTTCTATCGGGAAGGGAGGCTCTACAGGCTCTGGGGCAACCACGATATGGTCTACAAAGACCCCAAATACGTCGAGGCCCACCTGAGCCGCTATTTTGAACCCATCGAAGGGAAAGAAAAGGACCTTTTTGAAGGGATTCACTTTGAGGAAGGGATTATCCTGAAGCACTCCCAAAGCGGGCAGGAAGTGTTCCTGTGCCACGGCCACCAGGCCGACTGGTGGAACTACACCTTCTGGCGCTGGAGCCGCTTTCTGGTGCGGGTGCTTTGGAAGCCCCTCCAGGTCTGGGGCATTGCCGACCCGACTTCCCCCGCCCGCAACTACAAAGAGCTCATCCGCATCGAAAGGCGCATCAAAAACTGGATCGTGGAGCGGGGCCTGCGCCCAACCATAGTGGGGCACACCCACCGGCCCCGGTTCCCAGAACCCGGGGAAATCCCTCTTTTCAACGACGGCAGCTGCGTGCACCCGCGCAGCATTACCGGCCTCGAAATTGAGAACGGGCATATTTCCCTGATCAAATGGCAGATAGCCACCACCGAAGACGGAGTGCTCAAGGTAGTGCGCATTTTGCTCGAAGGACCTCAAAAATTGGCAGATTACCGGCCTGCAGAAGTATAAGATGAACGAGCTCGACCAACTAATCGCGCAAATCCCGATACGCCACAACCTGGTGTCTTATCTGAGTTTTCTGGGGGTGGCGTTCGGATTGTTGCTTGCAGTGACCATCTGGATCAGGGCTCCGCGGCACAACCGGGCGCTCCATTATTTCGCCTGGCTGATGTGTTGCCTCTCCCTGGTTACCCTCGACACCTTCCTATGCTATACAGGATGGATGAAATACACCCTGGCCTGGAACGATTCTACCGAGCCCCTGACGCTGCTCATCGCCCCGTTCATGTACCTGAGCATCCGGTTCATAGTAGTGCGCCGGCCCTTGCCGGGCTGGGTCATTGCCCTTCATATGACGCCCGCCCTACTATACGCCCTCTCCCAAATCGGGTATTACACGGAGCCGCTGGCCATAAAATACAATGCCTATAAAGCCGCCTATTTCACCGAAATGCCCTTTGCCGATGTTCCTGATGGCACTACCTACGGCTACCAGCTGGTCAAAGACCAGCATCGCTGGTTGCTGCTTGCCGGGCTGGCGTTTTACAGCTTTCTTTCCCTGCGGATCTGGTTGCGCAAGCGCAGCACTTTCGGCGACCCCGCCGGAGAGGTCAGGTACTCCAAATACCGTTTTACCCGCTCCATCCTGATCAATTTTGCCGCCATACTAAGCCTTATGCTGCTGGTTTACCTGAACTATGAAGACGATGGGGGCGATCATTTCCTCTCCCTGTTCATGTTCGCGGTTACCCTGGTCTCGGCTTTCGCATTTCTATCGGAGTCCCGTTTTTTCCAGGGCTCGTGGCTGTTAGACAAATACGAAACTTCCCCGGCCCCCTCAGACAAAATAAGCCTGGAAGACCTGCGCCGGGTTGCCGGGCAGGAATCCTTTTTCAGCTCTCCCAACCCCACCTTGAAAACCCTGGCCGAAGCCGTTGGCACGCACTCAAATAGGGTGTCGCGATTAATCAATCAACAAACAGACGGTAACTTCAATGATTTTGTGAACAGCTTCCGGATTCGCCTGGCACAGGAACGCCTGCGTTCAGAAGGGTACCGGCACCTAACAGTGGAGGCCATAGGACAAAGTGTTGGCTTCCGGTCTAAATCGGCCTTTTACCAGGCCTTCAGGAAACAAACCGGCCTGTCGCCCTCCCAGTACCTCAAGTCGGCAGAGGGGCAGCCCTAACTCGTACGGAATTGCAAATCCGAACTTCTGCATGGCCCAAAAATTAGTCTTTCAAAATCCTTCGATGGAGCTTTGCCAAAAACAACCACCATGGCAACCACAAGAAGATACGATCTGGACTGGCTTCGGGTAGGGGTTTTCGCCCTGCTCATTTTATATCATGTCGGCATGTTTTTCGTGCCCTGGGGCTGGCACCTGAAAAACCCGGTTATCTACCCCGAACTGCGCTGGCCCATGCTCTTCCTTAACCAATGGCGCCTGCCCATCCTCTTCGTGATCTCCGGCATGGGTACCTACTACGCCTACTCGTTCCGCAGCCCGGGCCAATATGCCCTCGAACGCCTGAAACGGCTGGGCATCCCCCTGCTGTTCGGGATGCTGGTAATCGTTCCGCCCCAGGTATACCTGGAGCGCCTGGCCAATGGCACCTTCGAGGGAAGCTACTGGGAATACCTCACCAGCGTCGCTTTCCAAGGGGTCTATCCGACTGGCAATATCAGCTGGCACCACCTTTGGTTTTTGCCTTACCTGCTGCTTTTTTCCCTGCTGCTGGCCCGCCCCTTCCGGCAAATCAAAGACCATCCGGGCAAGCTGGTTTTATGGACGGCCCGAAAACTGCAATCGCCCTGGGGCTGGCTGATTTTCGTCTTGCCCCTCTATCTCTGGGAGGCCTTCCTGGAACCTTTTTTCAATATTACCCACGCATTAATTGGCGACTGGTTTGCCCTGATCAATTACGGGACCCTCTTCTTTTTTGGATTCCTGCTCCTGGCCAGCGGGCAGCCGTTCTGGGACAACGTGGTCAAATTCCGGAGGCGAAACCTGCTGCTCGGCCTGTTGAGTTTCTCGGCCCTGCTCGTGCTTTGGCAATTCGAAGACAGCGTGCTGCGGCACTTCACCGAGGCAGCCGTCTCGGTCCTGAATTTCTGGACCTGGATCTTCGTCTTGTTCGGGTACGCCGCGGTTTACCTCAACAAGCCCAGCCGCATCCTCGCCTACTGCAACCGGGCCGTTTACCCCTTTTACATCCTGCACCAGACCCTTACCATTTGGATCGCCTACCAGATCAGAGACTTGCCCTGGGGCCTTATACCCAAGGGCCTGATGCTGACTGTGGGTACTTTCGGGGCCTGCCTGCTGATTTACCATTTCCTGTTGCGGCCCTGGCCGATCCTGCATCCGCTCTTCGGGATCAAGCCAACCAAAAGACCACAGCCACCCCAGCCATCATCCCAATAGGGTGGCCAAGGGCGGGCGGCTTACGGGGCAGGGGCTTGAAACCCGAATATCACCTTTCGGGCCAGCCGGAAAATAGTATCTTTAGAAGCAAGTAACCATCCAAACCCTGCCCATGCCCTTACTGATCGTAATCGGGGGGATTCTGCTGCTTTTTTTGCTGATAGCCCGCTTCAAGCTAAACGCCTTTATTTCCTTTATCATTGTTTCGCTCCTGGTAGGTCTGGCAGAAGGTATGCCCCTGGGGAGCCTGGTGGGTTCGGTCCAAACGGGAATCGGCAATATCCTGGGCGACCTGCTGCTCATTCTGGGCCTGGGCGCCATGCTGGGCAAACTGGTGGCCGACAGCGGTGCCGCCCAGCGCATCACCTCCCAGCTTATCGATAAATTCGGCCGCAAACACATCCAATGGGCCGTGGTGCTCACCGGCTTTATCGTGGGTATCCCCATGTTCTATTCGGTGGGTTTCGTGATTTTGGTCCCGCTCGTTTTCACGGTGGCAGCCGCCACCCGCCTGCCCTTGCTGTATGTGGGGGTACCCATGCTGGCCTCCCTTTCGGTGACCCATGGCTACCTGCCCCCCCACCCGGCGCCTACCGCCATCGTGGGCATGTTCCAGGCCGATTTCGGCAAAACCCTGATCTACGGAATTTTGGTGGCTATCCCGGCCATTATCGTGGCAGGCCCACTTCTATCTCGCACCTTCCGGAATATCCCGGCAAGCCCCATGAAGGAATTGGTTAACCCGGTGCTCCTTGAAGAGAGCCAGATGCCAGGCACCGGCATCAGCATCTTTACCGCCCTGCTCCCCGTGGTGCTCATTGCCCTGGCCACCCTCGGCACTTATGTGTTGCCGTCCGAAAGCCTTGCTCTCAAGATACTGACCTTTGTTGGGAATCCCGTAATCGCCATGCTTTTAGCCGTGCTGGTTGCCATTTATACCCTGGGGCTGGCGCGGGGCCGCAGCATGCAGGAAGTGATGAAGACAACCGCCGACGGGGTGCAGGGCATTATGATGGTAACCCTGGTGATCGCCGGGGCCGGGGCACTTAAAGAAGTGCTGGTAGACAGCGGGGTAAGCGACTATATCGCCGGGTTGCTGAAAGGCTCCTCGGTTTCGCCCCTGATTTTAGCCTGGGGGATTGCCACCGTGATCAGGGTCTGTGTGGGCTCTGCCACGGTTGCAGGCCTTACGGCTGCCGGTATTGTACTGCCCCTGGTTACCGACCAGGCGGCCAGCCCCGAACTCATGGTTCTGGCCATCGGCTCTGGCAGCCTGATGCTGTCGCACGTGAACGACAGCGGTTTCTGGCTTTTCAAGGAATATTTCAACCTCTCGGTAAACGACACCCTTCGCACCTGGACCCTGATGGAAACCACCGTCGGGGTTATGGGCCTGCTGGGCGTCCTTGTATTGAACGCATTAATCTAACACCCATCGTCATGACCAAAAAGCCTTCCGAACGAATCCGGGAACTGCAGCTGCAGCTTCCCCCCGCCCCTCCCCCTGCCGGGTTGTACAAACCTGTTCTCGTAGATAACGGTTACCTGTACGTATCGGGACAGGGGCCCATGCTGGCCAGCGGTGCCTATATGACCGGACGGGCGGGAGCCGACCTCGACCTCGAACAGGCCAAAGCCGCCGCGCGCCAGGTAGGGCTCACCATGCTCTCCACCATCCAGACCCATTTCGGTTCGCTCGACCAGATCGAACGCCTGGTAAAAACCCTTGGCATGGTGAACTGCACCCCCGACTTCCGCGACCACCCCCTGGTGATAAACGGCTTCAGCGAACTGATGGCCTCCGTTTTCGGTCCTGACCGGGGCGTGGGCGTACGCAGTGCCGTAGGGATGATGCTCCCGGGCGGCATCCCCGTGGAAATTGAGGCCCTTTTTAAACTTAAGGCGCCATGAAGGCTCAGCCAGAACCTGCCTGGTACGAGGTAGCCGATGTTGAAAACATCCCCTCCCCGGCTTTGCTGGTGTACCCTCAGCGCATCGGCCACAACGTGCGGGAAATGGTCCGGATCGCCGGTGGCCCTGCCCGATTGCGGCCCCATATCAAAACACACAAGACTGCCGAAATCGTCGGCATCCAGCAACAAGCGGGGATCAATAAATTCAAATGCGCCACCATAGCGGAGGCCGAACTGCTCGGTCGCTGCGGTGCCGCCGACGTGCTGATGGCCTACCAGCCTGTAGGGCCCGACCCGGCCCGGTTGCTGGCCCTGCAGGAAACATATCCGGATACCCGTTTTTCGGCCCTGGCAGACCACCCGGCTGTAGTCGACCGCCTGGAAACCCTCGCACGCCAGCAGCATAGCGTGTTCAGGCTTTATGTGGACCTGAATACCGGGATGAACCGCACTGGCATCGTTCCGGGGCCCGAAGCAGCCAGGCTCTATGCCCGGATTTCGGAAAGCCCGTTTTTGGAAGCCTGCGGCCTGCACGCCTACGACGGGCATATTCGCGATACCGATTTCGCAGCCCGCAAGGTGGCCTCTGATCAGGCCTTTGAAGGGGTGGTGGCCCTGAAGCAATCGCTGGAGGCGGCCGGGCATCGGGTTTCGACGGTCATTGCAGGCGGTTCGCCCACCTTTCCGGCCCACGCCCTGCGCCCAGATGTGGAGCTGAGCCCCGGCACCACGCTGTTGTGGGACGCCCGATACGGGGAACTGTTCCCCGACATGGCCTTCCTGCCGGCAGCCGTGTTATTGAGCCGGGTAGTAAGCCGGCCTGCTCCGGGCGTTTTCTGCCTGGATCTGGGCCACAAGGCCATAGCGCCGGAAATGGACTTCCCCAGGGTTGAACTCTTCGGTTGGGAACACTGCCGGCAAAGCGGCCAAAGCGAAGAACACCTGGTGCTCGAATGCGGGCCTGAAACGCAGGCGGCCCCGGGGAAACCCGTATACGGTATCCCCATGCACATTTGCCCGACCGTTGCCAAATACCCGACCCTCCTCGTCGTTGAGTCCGGGAAGGTTACCGGGCAGTGGCAGGTGGCCGCCCGTGATTACAAACTAACCCTCTGAATTATGTTCATTGTTGACGCCCATCTCGACCTGGCGATGAACGCCATGGAATGGAACCGCGACCTGAGGATGCCCATCGGGGCCATTCGCGCCAGGGAACAGGGCCGCACCGACAAGCCCGACCGCGGCCAGGGTACCGTTTGTTTCCCCGAAATGCGCAAAGGGCGGGTAGGCCTCTGCGTGGCCACCCTGATTGCGCGCCATGTAAAGCCGGGGAACCCCTTACCGGGATGGCATTCTCCCGAACAGGCCTGGGCCCAGACCCAGGGGCAGCTGGCCTGGTACCAGGAAATGGAACGGCAGGGCGAATTGCGGTGCATTACCTCACCTATGCTTTTGGAAGAACACCTGAAAGACTGGGCATCGGGTGACCCGTGCGACAAACCCATAGGTTTCGTACTAAGCCTGGAGGGAGCCGACTCCATCATTGAGCCCCGCTTGCTGGAACGCTCGTACCGGCAAGGCCTGCGCATTGTGGGGCCGGCCCATTACGGCCCGGGCACCTACGCCATGGGCACCCATACCACGGGCGGGATGGGTACCCGCGGGCGGGAGCTCCTGAAGGAGATGGATGCCCTGGGCATTATTCTCGACGTAACCCACCTGAGTGACGAAAGCTTCTGGGAAGCCCTCGACGCCTTTCAAGGGCCAGTTTGGGCCAGCCACAACAATTGTCGGGCCCTGGTACCCGACCAGCGGCAATTCTCAGACGAGCAGCTTCGGGCCCTCCTCGAAAGGGGGGCGGTCATAGGGGCTGCCTTTGACGCCTGGATGCTGGTGCCCGGCTGGAAAAGGGGCGTTTCAAACCCCGGCAACACCGAGGTGCGCCTCAGTCATGTGGCAGACCACATCGACCATGTCTGCCAGCTGGCCGGCAATGCCGGGCACGCCATGCTGGGCACCGATTTGGACGGCGGGTTCGGCAGGGAACAGGGCCCTTCAGATGTCGACACCATCGCCGATTTGCAGAAGTTGCCCGCCCTGCTTCGGCAGCGAGGGTACAGCCCGGAAGACATCGACGGAATCATGCACGGCAACTTCACCAATTTCCTGAGACGCGCCTGGTCGAGGGGACGGTAAAGGCCCACAGTCGTCGATTTTAACAGGATTTTAGGGTGCTCCGGCAAGGTATTTGCTACATTTACAACGCAGTAAGCAGCCCAAAACCATGCGCAGCCTGGTCTTATTTACCGCCTTGATTCTCCCTGCCCTCGGTATGCGGGCGCAAACCGATATTCCCGAAACCAGGAAGCTGAACATTACGGCCGAACCCGAGAAAGACGTTTCTCCTCAGGGTGGCCTGGCCGCCCCGTCTCTGCTCAACAAGAAACCCGAATACAACCTGGGCCTTTCCGACACTAAGAACGAGGTAAAGATGCTGCCCGACCGGGAGTTAAAGCAGGCCGGCCACGACCTGGTGCTCAAGCCCAATGTGGGCGAGGCTGAAAAAGGGAAATCGGGCCAGCATTTTGGCGATATGTACCTGGGCGATTTAAAGACCGGGGCCAAGTTTGTGGGCATTGTTTGCCGCGACCACGAGTTTGTAGACGGCGACCGGGTGCGCATCTACGTAAACGGGGTGGTGGCCGAGCCCAATATTCTGCTTACAGGGGCTTTCAAGGGGCTTAACCTGGAGCTCGATAAAGGGTTTAACCGCATCGATTTCGAAGCCCTGAACCAGGGGTCGACCGGACCGAATACAGCCCAGGTCGATGTGTACGACGATGCCGGCAAGCTCCTGTATTCCAACAAATGGCTGCTCTCCACGGGCTCGAAGGCAACCCTGATTATCGTCAAGGAATCCGAATAATTTTTAGTTTTTACCCCGCTTTCCCGGCTGGTACCGCTCCTGTGCCCGGGCTTCTACATCTTCCCTGTAGTAGGGCACGTCTTTGAAGCGCCCTTCCCGGTACATCTGGGCCTGGTCGTCGAAATGAAGGGAGGCAGGATCGCCGCTTTGCCCCCCCGCCAGGAGCGACTTGGCGTGGACTTTTTTCCCGAATTCCACTACAGCCACAAAGCTGTTCCCGCGTGTGCCGTATATCTTCTTGGTATTGTTGTCGTACCGGGCGCCGTAGGCGGCCAGGGCACCCCAGCGGCCCGAAGCCAGCCCGATGGGAATACTCGGCTTGCTGTCGTCGAAGGCTTGGCGAATGTCGCCATTAAGGCGCTGGTACCGGTTAACTTCCCCCCAGGGCATTTCCCAGGTGCCGAAGTCGGCCTTCAGGGCCAGGAGGGTTTCCCGGAAGGCCTTCAGGCGTTCTGCAGGGGGCGAATCCTTGCCCAAATAGGTCAGTAGTTCCATATCGCCCAAATCTTCAGCAATGGCTGCGTTTTTTGCATACAGGCTCCCGTAAAAATGAGCCAGGGTCATAGCCACGGAGGTTTCAGAAGTGCGGTAGTCCCAGGCGCGCAGGGTTTCAATGGCCGGCCCCATTTCGGGGTCGTTTGCCCCGGCGGCATCATAGGCCGCTACCAGCCCGGGGATCAGGGCCTCAAAGGCGGGGAGGTACGAATCGTAGGCCAATGAAATAAGGCTGTCGAGCGTATAACCGGATCGATTGGTCAGCAATCCTATGGCGTGGACGCCCCTGAAATTTTCCTCGTCAACCGACATATAGGCCGGGTAGTCGCCCCTTTTGGGGCTGTACTCCAGGGCGGCCGTGTAGGGGGTGGAATTACAATTCTGTATCCAGCCGTTGGGCGGGTTCAGCAGGCTGATGATTTCATCGACTGTATGCAGGCCCTGCCAGTCGGTGGCCGGGTCGGTGCCGTCTACCGGTTCTTCAAAATTGAAACGGGTATCCCGTTTGGGGATGAAGTCGCCGTGGAAGTAGGCGATATTGCCGTCGGCATCGGCATAGACCGTATTGTTGGACGAGTTGGTGCGCAGGTCCATCATCTGGCGGAACCCCTCGTATGAATCTTGCTTCGTGCGGATGTACGACTGTTCCAGGGCCCGGGCGGGCTCCCACATCATGGCGGTGGCCACCGCCTTGCCCCCTACCTGGTGGGTAATCGGGCCGTGGTGGGTGCGGTAAACCGGAAAGGTGCGCCGGGCAAGGCTGTCGCCCGAGCGGTACAACAGGGTTTCCTCGGCAACGGTTACGGGCCGCAGTTCTTCCCCATATCGGTAGAGCAGCTTTCCGTCTGCAGAGGCGATGTCTTCGACGTATTCGTCCATCACGTCTGTATAGGTGGAGGTATGCATCCACCCCGTTTTTTCGTTAAAGCCCTGGTAGATGAAAAACTGGCCCCAGGTCACGGCCCCGTAGGCATTCAGCCCTTCTTCGCTCACCATATGCATCTCACCCCTGAAATAAAAGGAAGTATGCGGGTTGATAAGGAGCATGGGGTTGCCCGATGCCGTCAAAGACCCCGACAGCGCAATGCCGTTGGAACCGCCCGGTTCCAGTTCGGCTTCCCGGTGCTGAATTTCCTCCCAGGCCGCTTCCGGGAACTCTGTCCCGTCTTCGTAATAAGCCTGCAGTTTTTCCGTGCTTATGCGCTCAATATCGCCCCCTATGGAGCCCTCGCTGAAATACATGGGCATCCAGGGCTCGAAGCGGTCGAGCAGGCTTGGCTTTACCTCAGGGTGGGTATACAGGTAGTAATTGATGCCGTCGGCAAAGGCCTCGCACAATTTCTTCAACCAGGGCGGACTGTTTTCATAAGCAGTCTCTGCCTCGCTGCGGCTCATAAAAAGGCGGGCACGCAGATCGCTGTACAGGGCTTTTTCCCCTTCCACTTCGGCAAGCCTGCCAATGGCCCAGATATAGTTCTGCTCCACCCGGTTAAAATCGTCTTCGCACTGGGCGTAAAGCATTCCGAAAACGGCATCTGCATCGGTTTTGCCGTAAACGTGGGGCACCCCGTAATCGTCGCGGAAAATGGTGATGCGGGAGGCCTGGTCTTCCCATTGTTCCACCTCGCTCGGCGGGCTTTGGCGGCAAGAAGCCAGAGCGAGGAACAGCAAGAAACTGACAATTCTCATAACTGACACATTTGGTTGGTTGTGAAGGCATTAGCCGGAAAGGCCGGTCCTGACTGGCGTGACTGCCCTTTCTGGTTTGCCTAAAGGTAGTCTAAATCGACATTTTTTATCGGTTGGCGACCCCGAATTACATGCTTCAACGCTGATATATGTCATGAAATCCCTTCTGCATTTGTAGTAGCTTCACCCCATAAAACGACCTGTTTCTAAAAAAAACACGGGAATGGATGCAAAGCTAACAGCAACGGATGCATTTGTCCATTCGGGGGTTGTGACGAAGATTGCCGGCAAATCGGTTTTTGTGTCGCTCGACCCGAACCTGCATTGCGAATCGTGCCACGCCAAAGGAGCCTGCGGGGTTCCCGATGCCGGCCCCCGTGAAGTTGAAATTACCGACCCCGACGGGCCTTTCGAAGTGAATGAGCCCGTCTCCGTGATCCTGAAAAAGGACCTGGGGAACAAAGCCCTGTTCTGGGCGTATATCCTCCCCTTCATCCTTATGACCCTTACCTTGTTTACCGCCTCTGCCTTACTACCCGAGTGGATGGCCGGTTTACTTTCGCTTGTAATTCTTATCCCCTATTATCTGGGGGTTGCCCTGTTCAAAAAACAGTTCAGGAAAACCTTCAGGATTTCCATTCAAAGAAGTTGACGAGTCATGACAGATTCCATTCTATATAGTGTGCTTTTACTGACCGCGCTGGGAATAGTGGCAGCCCTGGTGCTCTACGTGGTGTCCAAGAAATTTTACGTGTATGAAAATCCGCTGATCGCGGAGGTGGAAGAGCTTTTGCCCGGAGCCAATTGCGCGGGTTGCGGCTCGCCTGGCTGCCGGTCATTTGCCGAAAAGCTGGTCTCCACCGACGACATCGCCAACCTGTTTTGCCCGGTGGGGGGCAACGAGGTCATGAAGCAGGTCTCTGCAGCACTGGGCAAAGAGATTGCCGAGCAAGACCCCACCGTGGCGGTTGTCCGCTGCCAGGGCAGTTGCGAGGTGAGGCCCAAAACCAGCGAATACCAGGGGCCCAGGTCTTGTGCCATTTCGGCCCTGATCTACAGCGGGGAAACCGATTGCCAGTACGGGTGCCTGGGAGACGGAGATTGTGTGGTTGCCTGCAAATTCGACGCCATGTACATGGACGAGGAAACCGGCCTTCCCGTGGTGATTACCGACAAATGTACCTCTTGTGGCATGTGCGTAACAGCCTGCCCTCGGGGCATCATTGAAATGCGCCCCAAACACAAGCGCGACCTGAAAATCTATGTGGGCTGCCTCAACGAAGAGAAAGGCGGTATTGCCAAAAAAGCCTGTTCGGTGGCCTGTATCGGCTGTTCCAAATGCCTGGACATTTGCCCTAAGGAGGCCATTACCATGAACAACAACCTCGCCTATATCGATCCGGCCTATTGCACCCTGTGCCGGAAGTGCGTGGATGTGTGCCCGACCCATTCCATCATAGAAACCAATTTCCCGCCCAGGAAGGTGAAGCAGGAAGAAATCCCTGTAATCAAAGTCGAACCGGTAAAACCCCAACCCGATGCTTAAAACCTTTCCGAAAGGAGGCATACACCCTCCGGAGAACAAGCTCACTTCTGCCACCCCCATCAAGCGCATGCCGGTACCCCGCGTGGTGTACGTGCCCATTTCCCAGCATATCGGCATCCCGGCCGAAATCGTGGTCGAGGTAAAGCAGAAGGTCGAAATCGGGCAGGTGATCGCCCGCTCGGGGGGTTATGTCTCATCCAACATCCATACCCCCGTAGCCGGCACGGTAACCAAGCTCGATATGATCGTGGACACCACCGGCTATAAAAAACAGTGTATTGTTATACGAACAGACGACAAGAACGAGTCGAACTACCAGGAGCCTGAGTTTCCCCTTAAGGAGGAGATCAGCATGGAGCCCGACGAAATTCTGAAACGCATCGCCGATTTCGGGATTGTGGGGTTGGGGGGCGCCACCTTCCCCGCCCACGTGAAACTCCAGGTTAAGCCCGACAAGCATATCGACTGCCTGATCGTGAACGGGGTGGAATGCGAACCCTACCTGACCGCAGACCACCGGCTCATGCTCGAAAAAACAGACGAGATTTTGGTCGGCATCCGCATTTTGATGCGGGCCCTGCATATCGAGCGGGCCATTATCGGCATCGAGAACAACAAGCGCGATGCCGTTGAACGCTTCAGGGAACGCAACCCAAAGGGCTCGGGAATCCAGATTGCCGCCCTGCAGGTCAAATACCCGCAAGGGGGAGAAAAGCAACTCATCCGCGCCCTGCTGGGCCGGGAAGTGCCCATGAACGGCCTGCCCCTCGACGTAGGGGTGGTGGTACACAACGTGGGTACCATCTTTGCCATTTACCAGGCCGTGCAGCACCACCGCCCCCTGATGGAAAGGGTGGTTACCGTTACCGGGAAAAAACTGGAAAAACCTTCTAATTTCTGGGTTAAGATCGGCACGCCCATCACCGACCTGCTCGCCGAAGCAGGCGGGGTACCGGAAGGCACGCGCAAAATAGTAAGCGGCGGGCCCATGATGGGCAAAGCCCTGAAAAGCACAGATGTGCCGGTTACCAAAGGCACTTCGGGCATATTGGTGATCCCTGACGACGAAGCCAGCCGGGGCGAACCCAAGAGCTGTATCCGCTGCGGGGAATGCGTGGATGTCTGCCCTATGGGCCTGGAGCCTCATCTGCTGATGAACCTCACCGAGAAAAGCCTGTTTGAAAAGGCGGCCCGCGAAGATATCATGACCTGCATCGAATGCGGCTCCTGCAGCTATGTGTGCCCCTCGCACCGGCCCTTGTTGGATTACATCCGGTTTGGCAAATCGATAACCAAGCAACTCAAAACCAAATCTGCTTAGCCATGAGCGACCAACCCATCATTGTTTCAGCCTCGCCTCATGTGCATTCAGACCGGACTTCCAAAAAACTGATGTACGATGTGGTAATCGCCCTGATACCGGCCTTTGTAGTGTCGCTTTACGTTTTTGGGCTACAGGCCCTGCTCGTAACCGGGGTGGCCGTGGTTTCGTGCCTGTTAATCGAGTACCTCATCCAGCGCTACCTGCTTAAGTCGGCTGTTACCATCGGCGACGGTTCGGCCCTTATTACCGGCCTGCTGCTGGCTTTCAACCTGCCGGCTGGCCTGCCGGTATGGATGATTGTTGTCGGCAGCCTGGTGGCCATCGGCATCGCCAAGCTTTCATTCGGGGGCCTGGGATACAACATCTTTAACCCGGCCCTGGTGGGTAGGGTGTTCCTGTTGGTTTCATTCCCCGTGCAGATGACGCTCTGGCCCACAGCCGTTGAAAACAATACCACCCTGGTCGACGCCGTTACGGGCGCAACCACCCTGGGCCTGATCAAGGAAGGCGTGCAATTCGGGCAGACGATCACAGAACTCAGCCCCCAGCTCCCGTCGGTGAGCAACATGTTCCTGGGCCTCACCGGGGGCTCCCTGGGCGAAATGTCGACCCTGGCCCTGCTGTTGGGCGGCCTGTACCTCATCTACCGCAAGGTAATTTCCTGGCATATCCCGGTTGCCCTGCTGGGCACCATGGCGCTGATGACCGGCATCTTCTGGTACATAGACCCCGAGCACTATGCCAACCCACTTATCCACCTCCTTTCGGGTGGGGCCTTGCTGGGTGCCTTTTTCATGGCCACCGACCTGGTAACCAGCCCCGTCACCAAGAAAGGGATGGTGGTTTTCGCCATCGGCATCGGGGTGATAACCGTGGTGATCCGCCTATTCGGGTCGTACCCCGAAGGCATTTCATTCGCCATTTTGATCATGAACGCCTTCGTACCCCTGATCAACAGTTATTTCAAACCCCGGAGGTTTGGTGCCAAAATCAAGGTTAAAATCGTCTGATCATGAAAAAGAAAGAATCGACGCTCATCAACATGGCTGTGGTGCTTTTCGTGATCACACTGGCTTCTGGCCTGTCGCTGGGCTATGTGAACGACCTCACCGCCGGGCCCAAGGCTGCGGCCAAGCTGGCCAAAAA
Organism: Robiginitalea sp.; assembly: GCA_050289825.1. Taxonomy (GTDB): domain Bacteria; phylum Bacteroidota; class Bacteroidia; order Flavobacteriales; family Flavobacteriaceae; genus Robiginitalea. Next base: position 94,317 of record JBNKGM010000002.1, on the reverse strand, counting down.
GGTAGAAGCCCTGAAAGGGGTGCTGCCGGCCTTCGACAACAACCCGGTCGAGGAGGGCTGGAAGGTACCCTCTTCCTGGGCCAAAGACAGCATTGAGGTGTATCCGGCCATGCAGGAGCAGGGCTTTGTGGGAGCTGCCGTAACCGGGGCTTCCGACAAAGGGTACAACGGCCTGGTACGCCTGATGGTAGGCTTTGAACCCGACGGCACAATACGCAACATTGCCATTCTGGAACAAAAGGAAACCCCGGGCCTGGGCACCAAGATGAAGGGTGAAAAGTTCCTGAAGCAATTCAGGGGCATAAACCCGGCAAATTTTGAACTCAAGCCCCGGAAAGACGGGGGCGAGGTCGATGCCCTGGCCGGCGCCACCATTACGACCCGCGCTTTTTCGCAGGCTACGCTCGAGGCGTATGAAACGTATATGACCCAGCGGCAAACCCTTACAGCAACCGAACACTGAACCCTATGGCCTCACCCCTGAACCCCCGTCAAAATTTCCTGAAAGGGATCGTTAAGGAAAACCCGGTCTTTGTCATGCTCCTGGGGATGTGCCCCACCCTGGGGGTCACTTCCTCGGCCTTCAACGGCCTGGGGATGGGCCTGGCCACCCTGTTTGTCCTGCTGATGTCGAACCTCGTGGTTTCGCTGGTTAAGTCGCAGATTCCGAGCAAGGTGCGCATCCCGGCCTTTATCGTTATCATCGCCTCCTTCGTAACCGTGGTGGAAATGGTGCTGGAGGCCTACATCCCCTTCCTGTATGAGCAGCTGGGCATCTTTATCCCGCTCATCGTGGTGAACTGCGTGATCCTGGGCCGGGCCGAGGCTTTTGCTTCCAAGAACAACCCGGGGGCATCCCTGCTAGATGCCCTGGGCATGGGCCTGGGCTTTACCATGTCGCTTACCCTTTTGGGGGCCACCCGTGAAATTTTGGGCAATGGCAGCCTGTTTGAGTTCCGGTTTTTCTCCGAAGATGCCCAGACCATCTTGCTGTTTATCCTGCCGCCCGGGGCCTTTATCGCCCTGGCATACCTGACCCTGGTTTTTAACCGGTTAACCCGTAAAGTTGCTTGAGATGGAATATATCATCATCCTCATAGGCGCCGTATTCGTCAACAATATCGTCTTATCCCAGTTCCTGGGCATCTGTCCGTTTTTAGGGGTATCCAGCAAAGTTTCCACCGCAGTAGGCATGTCGGGAGCCGTGCTGTTTGTCATGACCATCGCCACCACCGTAACCTACCTGCTGCACCAGTACGTTTTGGCGCCTGCCGGGCTGGAATACCTGCGCACCATTTCCTTTATCCTGGTCATTGCGGCCCTGGTGCAAATGGTGGAAATAATCCTGAAAAAAGTTAGCCCGCCCCTGTACCAGGCCCTGGGGGTTTTCCTGCCCCTGATCACCACCAACTGCGCCGTGCTGGGGGTAACCATCCTGGCACTGGGACTGGTAGACGCCAGCCTGGTCAAGGCTGTTTTCTTCGCCTTTTCCACCTCCCTCGGCTTTGCCCTGGCCCTGATCGTCTTCGCCAGCCTCCGCGAGTTCCTGGAACTGGCCGATATTCCCGAAGGCATGAAGGGCGTGCCCATTAACCTGCTGGTTGCCGGGTTGCTTTCCCTGGCCTTTTTGGGCTTTGCCGGGCTTGTCTAAGTCTGGAAGCATCATAAAAAAAGGGCCCGCAACTTGCGGGCCCTTACCGTAACTTCCTTTTTCACTTAATTCACATGATAGGTCTCTCCCGAGAAGAAGAGATCGTCGGTGCGTTTGAATTTAGAACGTGCTTTCACCTGCTCGGTAAGGTCGTGTTCCCGCTCTTCCAGGGTAACGTCTTCCACGCTTCGGATGATACCGGTTACCAAGGGAAACTGCAGGCGTACCAGCATTTGGTGCATGGTGGGGTCGGGGTCGTTGGCGTCGTGTATCAGGATGTCCTTTTCGGTAATGCCATTTTCGCCCAGGGTCGCAACCTCAAGTCTGAGCCCCTTTAAAACCAAGCCTTTGTCGCGATCTTTCCCGAACAGCATGGGTTTGCCGTGCTCTACGTGCAATTGCTTGTCTTCACGCACGGCCTTGTCGGTAAATTCGGTGTAGCAGCCATCGTTGAAAATGACGCAGTTCTGCAAGACCTCGATAAGGGAAGTGCCATTGAAGCGTTCGGCCTCGATGAGCACCTGGGTCATCTCCTGGGGCGTATTGCCGGCGACCCGGGCAAAGAAACGCGCCTGGGCCCCGATGGCGAGCTCGCCGGCCGAGAAGGGGGGCTGGGTATTGCCGTAGGGCGAAGACTTGGTCTTCTGCCCAACCAGGGAAGTGGGTGAAAACTGCCCTTTGGTAAGGCCGTATATCCGGTTGTTGAACAAAATCATGTTCAGGTCGATGTTGCGACGCAACACATGGATAAAGTGGTTCCCCCCTATGGCCAGGCTGTCGCCGTCGCCGGTTATTACCCAGACGCTGAGCTTCGGGTTGGCCAGCTTTACCCCAGAGGCAATGGCCGGGGCCCGGCCGTGGATGCCGTGCATGCCGTAGGTATCCATATAGTACGGGAAGCGAGATGAGCAGCCGATGCCCGAAATAAAGACAACGTCTTCTTTGTTTACGCCCATCTCGGGCAGCGCCTTTTGCACGGCGCGCAGTACCACATAATCGTCGCAGCCCGGGCACCACCGCACTTCCTGGTCGCTTGCAAAATCTTTATAGGTGTATTTCTTAATGGCTGTTTCCATGGCTATGCAAGGTGTTTTTTAAAGGCTTCGATTAGTTCTTCATTTCCGAAGGGCAGTCCCTGTATTTTATTGAACTGATAGGGCTTGAGTCCGGTGAAGTTGATTTTCAAAATTTTGGCGAATTGCCCGCTGTTGAGCTCGCAAACAATGACTTTCTTGTACCGCTTCAAAAGATCAGCTGTGTTCCTGGGCAAGGGGTTGATGTAGTTGAAATGGGCGTACCCCACTTTGGAGTATCCTTCCTGGCTCAGCTGTTTTACGGCGGTGTGCAGGGCGCCGTAGGTGCCTCCCCAGCCCACTACAAGCAAATCGCCCTCCTGGGCAAACTCAGGGACGAGCTCGGGGATGTTGTCCTGTACACGTTTGATTTTCTCGGCCCTGATTTCAGTCATGGCCTCGTGGTTTTCGGGCACATAAGAAACATTGCCCGAACTGGCGTCTTTCTCAAGGCCGCCTACCCGATGCTCCAGGCCCGGCGTGCCGGGTACGGCCCACGTCCTCGCCAGGGTTTTCGGATCGCGGTCGTACGGATGCCAACTATCGGCCGCCTCTTTTATCAGGCGGGTTTTGATGGGCTTCATGTCGGCCACCGATTGAATTTTCCAGGGCGCCGAACCGTTGGCGATATAGCCGTCGGTGAGCAGGATTACGGGGGTCATGTGCTCCAGGGCTAGCCGGGCGGCTTCATAAGCGTAGTTGAAGCAGTTTGAAGGCGTGCTGGCCGCTATTACGATTACCGGGCTTTCCCCGTTACGGCCGTACATGGCCTGCAACAGGTCTGACTGCTCGGTCTTGGTGGGCAGGCCTGTTGAAGGGCCTCCCCGTTGCACATCGACGATAACCATAGGCAATTCTATCATCATCGCCAGGCCAAGGGCTTCGCCCTTCAGGGCCAGGCCGGGGCCCGAAGTGGTGGTGATGGCCAGCTTCCCGGCGAAAGAAGCGCCAATAGCTGAGGCAATCCCTGCAATTTCATCTTCTGCCTGCAGGGTGCTTACCCCGAAGTGTTTGTGCTTAACGAGTTCGTGTAGTATGTCAGAAGCCGGGGTTATCGGGTATGAACCCAGGAACAGATCCAGGCCCGACTTCTCGGCGGCTGCCAGAAAACCCCAGGCAGTGGCCGTGTTCCCCATAATTACCCGGTAGGTGCCCGAAGCCATCTTGGCCGGGGCAATGGTAAAGGAGTTGGGGATGAGTTCCAGGGTTTCGGCGTAGTAATACCCGGCCTGGAGTACCTTGGTGTTGGCCTCGATGAGCTCAGGTTTCTTGCTGAATTTTTTCTGGAAGAATTCTATGGTGTGTTCGGTGGAGCGGTGGTACATCCAGTACACCATGCCCAGGGCAAACATATTCTTGCTCCGGGTAATGGTTTTGTTGTCTAGCCCCTCCACATTTTTCAGGGCTTCGCGGGTAAGGGAGGTCATGGCCACCTCGATAACCCGGTAGTTTTGCAGGCTTCCGTCCTGCAGCGGATTCGATTTGTATTCGGCCTTTTCCAGGTTTTTCTGGGTAAAGGAATCGCTGTCGACTATAACGGTATGCCCGGGCTTTACGGCATACAGGTTGGTCTTGAGGCCGGCCGGGTTCATGGCAACCAGCAGGTCTACGTTATCGCCGGGGGTACTCACCTCGATGCTGCCGATATGAACCTGGTACCCAGAAACGCCATAGAGGCTGCCCTGGGGGGCTCGAATCTCGGAGGGGTAATTGGGGAAGGTGGCAACATCGTTCCCAAACATGGCCGAGGTATCCGTAAATTGGGTCCCCGTCAACTGCATCCCGTCGCCGGAATCTCCGACAAACCTCACCACTACGGCCTCCAGGGACCTAATGTCAGGCCCTTCGATTTTAGCTTGTATCATGTTAATTGTTCTCTTTTGGTTAACAAAAAGATGTCTAATCGTACATCAGCATTAAATATACTTTCACTTCGCACAATGAACCCTGATATTTATCATTAAATGAGCGGGTTGTCAGACCTACCTTTAGGTTCCAACTTAAAATTAAGACAGCCATGGCTATAATTATTACTGACGAGTGCATCAATTGCGACGCCTGCATCTCAGAATGCCCTAACAACGCCATTTACGAACCCGGAGACGAGTGGTCCTATTCCGACGAAACAGCCCTGAGCGGCTCGGTAACCGTTCCTTCTTCCGGTCAGTCGGTAGATGCCGAAGCCAAGAATGAACCGCTTTCAGACGAGTTCTACTTTATTGTGCCTGATAAATGCACAGAATGCAAAGGCTTTCACGACGAGCCCCAATGCGCCTCTGTTTGCCCGGTTGATTGCTGCATCCCCGACACCTCCCACGTGGAAAGCGAAGACCAGCTTCTGGCCAAGAAAGTCTGGTTGCACGGGGAATAATACCCTAAAGGGCCTGGCCCGTGCCTGGCACCGGGCAGCCTGTATTGTCGGGGGCATTCCCAGTTTTGGAAAGCCCAGGGCATTGGTGATATTGGCTCTTAAATCGATGTACAACCCATTTACAGAACCCGAACCCGGGGGAGATCCAGGAAGGCCTCCGCTTCGCTAAAACCATTTTCCATTAATCTGACAAACTTCCCGCCATGAAAAAAGAATTCCCGAAACTCATCTGCGATGCCAATGAGGCGGTAGCGAGAGTAGCCCATAAGACCAATGAGGTGTGCGCCATTTACCCGATTACCCCCGCTTCTCCCATGGGGGAACACGTAGATGTATTCAGCGCCCGGGGCGAGAAAAACATTTGGGGTAACGTTCCGAAAATAGTGGAAATGCAGAGCGAGGGCGGAGCTGCCGGAGCCGTGCACGGGTCGCTGCAAGGCGGGGCCCTGACCACCACCTTCACCGCTTCCCAGGGCTTGTTGCTCATGATCCCCAACATGTACAAGATAGCCGGGGAGTTACTGCCCAGCGTAATCCATATTGCCGCCCGCACCGTGGCCACCCACGCCCTCTCCATTTTCGGGGACCACTCCGACGTTATGGCCACCCGACAAACCGGGTTTTCGATGCTTTTCGGGGGTTCTGTGCAGGAAGCCATGGACTTTGCCCTGATCGCCCAGGTTTCCACCCTCAAATCGAGGGTGCCCTTCCTGAATGTCTTTGACGGTTTCAGGACCTCGCACGAAATTTCAAAAATCGATGCCATCCCCGACGACATTATCAAGGCGATGATGCCCGAAGAGGCCATTATGGAGCACAAGCAGCGCTCCCTCGACCCGGACCACCCGGTAATTCGGGGTACTTCCCAGAACCCAGACGTGTTCTTCCAGGCCCGGGAAGCCGCCAATTCGTATTACGAGAAAGTGCCCGGCATCGTGCAGCAGACCATGGATGAGTTTTACAGGCACACCGGTCGCCGGTACAGCCTGTTCTATTATATAGGTCACCCCGAAGCTGAAAAAATGATCGTCATCATGGGCTCCGGACAGGGCCCTGTGATCGAAGCCGTAGATACCCTGGTGAAACGGGGCGAAAAAGTCGGGGCGATAATCATACGCCTGTTCCGTCCGTTCTCGATGGCACACTTTATAGATGCCATCCCGAAAACCGTTCGCAAGGTGGCCGTGCTCGACCGGACCAAGGAGCCCGGAAGTGTGGGCGAACCCCTCTACCTCGACGTGGTTACCGCCTTTACCGAAAGCGACCGCAGTATGCCGAAAATCATTGGGGGCCGCTACGGCCTTTCAAGCAAGGAATTCGACCCGGCCATGGTAAAGGCCGTCTATGACGAACTCGACAAGAAACAGCCGAAAAACCACTTTACCGTAGGCATCCAGGACGACGTAACCCATACCAGCCTGGAGATCGGAGCCCGCCTGGAAACCACCAAGACCACCTTCAATTGCATGTTCTTTGGGCTGGGTTCAGACGGTACAGTGGGGGCCAACAAGAACTCCATCAAAATCATCGGTGAAACCACCGACAATTATGTGCAGGGGTATTTTGTATACGATTCCAAGAAGGCCGGGGTCCAGACCGTTTCGCACCTGCGCTTCGGCCCCGAACCAATCCGGTCTAGTTACCTGATCCACAAGGCCGATTTTATTGCCTGCCACCAGTTTAACTTCATCGAGAAGTTCGACATCTTAGACCACATCAAGAAAGGGGGCACCTTCCTGCTGAACTCGCCCTACGACAAAACGGAAGTCTGGGACAAACTGCCCCGGAAGATCCAGGAGGAAATCATGGAGAACCAATTGGAATTCTACGTGATAGACGCCACCAAAGTTGCCGAGGAAGCCAAGCTGGGCAAACGGACCAACACCGTGTTGCAAACCTGCTTCTTTGCCATTTCCGGTGTGCTTCCCAAAGACGAAGCCATTGATAAAATCAAGAATGCAATCGTAAAATCTTACTCCCACAAGGGCGACCGCGTAGTGCAAATGAACTTCAAGGCGGTTGATACCTCCCTGGAAAACCTGCAAAAGGTAGATTACCCCGACAAGGTCACCAACAACCGGGCCTTCAAACCGATTATGACGGGCACCGACGATCCGTTCGTAAAAGAAATCCTGGGTCGTATCCTAGCCGGAAAAGGGGATGAACTTCCGGTAAGCGCCTTCCCGGTAGACGGCACTTTCCCGACCGGCACCACCCAGTACGAGAAACGCGGCATCGCCACAACCGTACCGGTATGGGACGATATAAACCTCTGTACCCAGTGCAACAAATGCGTGGCCATCTGCCCGCATGCCGCCATCAGGGCCAAAGTAGTGCCCAACGAGATGCTGTCAGGGGCTCCGCAATCGCTGAAATCGGCCCCCGCCAAGGGAAGGCCCTTCGACGCCGCCACCGAGTCGTATGTAC
>JBNKGM010000002.1:0-86785 GCA_050289825.1 Robiginitalea sp. | reverse complement strand
GTTTGCCCGGCCCAGAGCAAGGAAGTGGAAGACTTCAAGGCCATCAACATGCACAAGAAACTCGATGTGGAAACCGCCGAGGACGCCAATTGGGATTTCTTTGTCAAGCTACCCGAATACGACCGCACCGCCCTGCAGATCACCAATATCAAGGGATCGCAATTCCTGGAACCCCTCTTCGAATTCTCAGGAGCCTGTTCGGGCTGTGGCGAAACCCCTTATATCAAAATGCTGACGCAGCTTTACGGCGATAGCATTTTGATCGCCAACGCTACAGGCTGTTCATCCATTTACGGAGGAAACCTGCCCACCACGCCTTATAAAACGAATAAGGAAGGCCGTGGACCGGCCTGGGCCAACTCCCTGTTCGAAGACAATGCCGAGTTTGGTTTCGGCATGAAGCTCGCCCTGAGCAAGAAACAGGAAATCGCCGTGAGTCTGCTTAAGTCTCAGGAAGCCCTGGTCGGAACCGAACTGGTCGAAGCCATCCTGAACAATCCGGAGGCCGACGAAGCCCAGCGTCAGCAGAAATTCGACGACCTTGATAAACTTGTCAAAATCCTCGAAACAAGCAAGGATGCCGATGCCCGCAAACTGCATCGACTCTCCGATTACCTGCGCAAAAAAGGCGTATGGATTCTCGGTGGCGACGGCTGGGCCTATGATATCGGCTACGGCGGCCTCGACCACGTGCTGGCATCTGGGGAAGACGTTAACATCATGGTGCTCGATACCGAGGTGTACTCGAACACAGGCGGACAAACCTCCAAATCGACCCCCCTGGGGGCCAGTGCCAAGTTCTCGGTTTCCGGAAAACGGACCAACAAGAAAAGCCTGGCCATGCAGGCCATGTCTTACGAAAACGTGTATGTGGCCCAGGTAGCCCTGGGAGCCAAAGACCTGCAAACCCTGCGGGCCATCGAAGAGGCAGCTGCCTATCCCGGGCCTTCCCTGATCGTGGCCTACTCGCACTGCGGGGAACACGGGTACGACCTGAAAGACGGTGCCCTCCACCAGGAATGGGCCGTCGAGTCTGGTTACTGGCCGCTCTTCCGTTTCGATCCGTCCAAACCGAAAGGCAAAAAATTCAGCCTCGATTCCAAACCACCAAGCATAGCCCTCGATTCCTTTATGTACAAGGAAACACGGTTCAAACGGGTGGTTAAGGAAAATGCCGAACTGGGCGAAGCCTTGCTCAAGGAGGCCCAGGAAGAGGTCGAAACCCGGTGGGAACGTTTGGAACTGTACCGGAATATGTAAGCCGGAAGCCCGTTATTCCGGCGCTTTGAGAGATAAAATGTCATGACATTTAACCGTTAATCTTTCCAACTATGAAAGACAAAGCCCTTAAACTGTTTGACGAAGCGGTCCAAAAATTAAAGGCCGCCAATGACGAACTCTGCCGACCTGAGGAAGATGTGGTCAGCTCCCTGGTATGCAGCAATGCCCATGCCGCCATCGAGAAGTACCTGCAGGGATTCCTGGTTTTGAATGCCGTTAATCCGGGCCCCGATGCATCTATAGACGGCCTGTACGAACAATGCAAGGCCCTGAACCGGCACTTTGAGGAAGTCCATCTTTCGGGGTTCCAATGCCGGGCACACAAAGATGAATCGAGGTTTGGCAACAAGCCCTCCAAGTTCAGCCGGTGCTTCGACATTGCCGACAGCCTCGATACCTTCCTGAGAAGGGAACGCATAATCGCTTAATTGGGTTTAGGGAAGTTCCTCCCTGCAGGGGTATTCCATCAGATAGCGCGGGATGCCCCTGCGGGAAGGAAACCCGAGGCCCGGCCTGTGGTCAGGAGCCCTCTGGCGCAAGTTCCACAACCAATCCGTCGAATTCCGCGGCCAGGCGAAGCTGACAGCCCAGCCTGCTGTTGCCTTTAACGTAAAAAGCTTCGGAAAGCATGGCCTCCTCCTCGTCTGAAAGGCCCGGCAGGGGATGGTTGCTGAGCACGTAGCACTGGCAGGAAGCGCACATGGCCATGCCCCCGCAAACCCCGATTGTTCCTTCGGGAGCCAGTTCGTAGGCGCGCACCAGTTCCATCACATTCATGTTCATGTCTGTGGGGGCATCTACCTGGTGCCCTATGCCTTTGCGGTCTATAATGGTTACTCGAATATCGCTCATCAGGGGAAGAGTTGCTGTTCAGTCGATGGGTTTTACCACAGTTTTAGGCGCCTGCTTCACGCTGCCGTCAAAGCCCTGAATGCCGCCAACCGTCGTGTATTTCATGACGTAACGTTTTTCAGGATAGATGCGCTGGTAGGCGCTCTGGCACATAAGGGTGGCCTCGTGAAAGCCACAAAGAATGAGTTTCAGCTTCCCCGGGTAGGTATTCACGTCTCCAATGGCATATACCCCGGGGATGTTGGTCTGGTAGTCGAGGGCGTTGTTTACCTTAATGGCGTTCTTTTCGATTTCGAGGCCCCAGTTGGCCAGGGGGCCCAGTTTTGGGGTCAGGCCGAAGAGGGGGATAAACGCGTCAGTCTCGAGTTGCAGGTCTTCTTCCACCTCGCCCGACACGCGCACCACTATCGATTCGAGCCTGCCATTCCCCTGCAGTTTTATAACCTCAGCCGGGGTAATGAGCCTGATCTTTCCCTGTTTTTTTAGTTCCCCTACTTTTTCTACCGAATCAATGGCTCCCCTGAATTCGTTGCGGCGGTGCACCAGGGTTACCGATTTTGCAATGCCTGCCAGGTAAATGCTCCAGTCCAGGGCCGAATCGCCCCCTCCGGCTATGACCACATGCCTGCCGCTATAGTCCTCGGGGTTACGGAGCATATAAGACACCCCTTTGCCCTCGTACCGGGAAAGGTTATCCAACAAGGGTTTCCGCGGCTCAAAACTCCCCAGGCCACCTGCTATGGCCACAATGGGGGCCTTGTGCACGGTACCCTCGGCAGTGGTTACCACAAAGGTGCCGTCTTCCAGGTTTTCCAGGGTTTCGGCCCGCTCGCCCAGGGTAAAACCAGGCTGGAAGGGCCTGATCTGTTCCATGAGGTTGTCTACCAACTCCCCCGCCAGTACCTCTGGAAAACCCGGGATGTCGTAGATGGGCTTTTTGGGATAGAGCTCGGCCAGCTGCCCGCCGGGTTGCGGCAGGGCGTCAATGATATGGCATTTCAACCCGAGCAGCCCAGCCTCGAAAACAGCAAAAAGGCCCGTGGGGCCAGCTCCTATGATCAGAATGTCGGTTTGAATCATGCCGAGTGCGGAATTTTACGGAAGCTTTCCAGGGTAATGGCGTTGTAAGCGTCCTTAGTCAACGTTGACAACTCGTTCGATCTGGGGGGCGTGTTTCTTGACCGTCATCTCCACCCCGCTTTTCAGGGTCATTTGATTTACGGAACAACCTACACAGGTACCTTCGAGCCGTACCCTGACCACTTTTCCTTCCTCGATCGAAACCAGGGTAATATCGCCCCCGTCCCGCTGCAGGTAGGGTCGTATCTCCTGCAGGGCATCCTCGACCTTCGATGTAAGTTCTTCCGTTGTCATACCCTTTATTTTTTGACCGCCGAGCACCCGGCCATGGTTGTGATTTTAATGGCCTCCGTCGGGGGCAGGTCCTTGTTGCGGGCCACCAGTTCGCGTACCGCGTTCCGGGTTACCTCCTCAAACGCGAGTTGAGAGGGTGTATTGTCTTGCATGGCAGCCGGCCGACCTATATCCGATGCCTCCCTGATACCCTGCACCAGTGGGATTTCTCCCAAAAACGGGATTCCCAGGTCTTCCGCCAGGTTGCGGGCCCCGTGTTGGCCAAACAGGTAGTACTTGTTATCGGGCAATTCCTCGGGGGTGAAATAGGCCATGTTCTCCACGATACCCAGCACGGGAACCTGGATTGCCTCCTGCCGGAACATGGCAACCCCTTTTCGGGCGTCTGCCAGGGCAATCTGCTGGGGGGTACTCACCACCACCGCCCCGGTTACCGGAAGCGATTGCATGATACTCAGGTGGATGTCGCCAGTGCCCGGGGGCAGGTCTACCAACAGAAAATCGAGCTCGCCCCAATGGGCGTCAAATATCATCTGATTCAGGGCTTTGGCGGCCATGGGGCCCCGCCAAATCACAGCCTGGTCGGGTTCGGTGAAGAAGCCGATCGACAACACCTTTACCCCGTAATTTTCAACGGGCCGCATGCGAGATTTACCATCTACCTGCACGGCCAGGGGTTTTTCGAGGGCCACGTCGAACATGATGGGGATCGATGGGCCGTAAATGTCGGCATCGAGCAATCCCACCTCAAAGCCCATTTTGGCCAGGCTTACGGCCAGGTTAGCCGTTACCGTGCTCTTGCCCACGCCTCCCTTACCGCTGGCTACTGCAATGATATTGCGGATGCCCGGTATGGCATTGCCCCGTATACTGGCCGCCTGCGGTTGGGCCGCGGCCTCTACCTGAATATTTACGGTTACTTTCGCCTTCTGATATACTTGCTCGTGCAAGGTTTTCAGGATGCTGACTTCCGTCTTTTTACGCGCCTGGAGGCTCGGGTTTGAAATGGTCAGGTCTACAACTACCTCATCGCCGAACACCTGTACATTGCGTACGGCGCCACTCTCTACCATATTGGCCCCCTCGCCGGGCACACTGATGGTCTCCAACGCCTTGAACACCTGATTTTTGTCGATTTTCACCGTCATTGCTTTTATTCAGATTCACTTTAAATAACAAAGATACGGCACGAAACTGAAACGGGAAAAAGACCGGGCTGTTATTATGGGAACGACCCAGGAATGCCCGCTATATTTCGAGGGCAGGGTCCCAGAAGTGGCGCTGGAAATCCACTATCTGATTGTCGCTTACCCGTATGCCTTCGCTTTCGAGCAGCTGTTGCATAAGACGGGTCCCTTCAAAATGGTGTTTCCCGGTAAGCAGGCCATTGCGGTTTACCACACGGTGGGCCGGCACATCGTCCATGCCGTGGCTTTGGTTCATGGCCCACCCCACCACGCGGGCGCTTCGCCCCGTGCCCAGGTAGCGGGCAATGGCCCCGTATGAAGTAACCCTGCCATAGGGTACACGGCGCACCACTTCGTATACTTTTTCGAAAAAATCGCCTTCGTTTGCGGCCATGGCTCAGGTATAAAAAATACGGATCAGGGTAATGCCCAATAAGACCAGCATCAAGACGCTGAGGATGTAATTCGAATTTTTGGAGAAGGCGTTGTTGCGCGCCTCCAACTTGTTGAAATAGACCGTATAGAGGTATAACACCGCAAAAGTGCCACACCCTGCCGAGACGATAAAAACCGCAATGTCCCAAAACTCGAACTTGATCCAGCCCGAGGCGTTCCACATGGCGTTGAGGGCACTGTAATACGGAATGGTAAGCAGGTTCAGGGCAGCCAGCAGGAAGCCCCTGAAATAACTGTTCTTCTTGCTAACGCGCACTATTTTCATGGGGCGTTCCTTTTGGCGGCGGGCCAGGACGAAGAAATAAATGGCAAAAATCGCAAATACGCCAATGGCAGCTTTCTGGAGCCAGGCAATAACCTCGGGGTTGCGGTAGAGGAATTTGGAAATCAAGACGGCCACGTAGGCTTGCAGCACAATCATGCTGGAGACGCCCAGGCTGAAGATGATGGCGTAGCCCTTTCCCTTTTCCACGCTAACCTTGGCAGCATTCATATTGAGCAGCCCCGGCGGGACGGTCGCCATGAAGGCGGCCGAGAAGGTAACGAAAAACAGGATCAGCAGGTGCGTCATTGCGGTTCCAGGCTAAAGGCCAGGTAGGTTATGGCTTTGCCCTGCTGAAGATACTGTTTTTCGTAAAAAGTCTGGATCTGGGTGGCCTCTTCGGGCGCCCCCCCCAGGCGGTAAATGTCGTGGTTGGCATATAGCACCCGTTTGCCGCGGCCGTGCAACAGGCCCAGGGTATAGCCGTGCATGAACTCGCTGTCGGTTTTGAGGTGTATGCGCCCGTCAGGGGCAAGAAACCGGCTGTACCGCTCCAAAAAGTCGAGGTTGGTCATGCGGTGCTTGGTGCGCTTGAACTTGATTTGCGGATCGGGAAAGGTGATCCAGATCTCGTCGACTTCGCCCGGCCCAAAGGCGCGGTCGAGCAGCTCGATATGCGTTCTGAGGAAAGCCACGTTCGGCAAAGGCTCTTCCAGGGCCGTTTTGGCCCCGCGCCAAAGCCTGGCGCCTTTGATATCGATCCCGATATAATTGGTGTCCGGGTTCCGTCGGGCCAGTGCCAGGGTGTAGTCGCCCTTGCCGCAACCGAGCTCCAGCACAATGGGGTGGTCGTTCCCAAAGAAACGGCGCCATTGTCCCTTGTGGGCAAAGGCATCGGCCAGGAGCTCGTCCCGGCCGGGCTGGATTACGTTCGAAAAGCGCGCATTGTCGTTAAAGCGCCTGAGTTTGTTCTTGCTGCCCATGGTGCGGTGCTTGGTCGCGGCAAAAATAAGAAAAGCGGGGGAGCTCTGCAGGGTAGGGTTCAGCTGGTTTTGGCCTTCTCGAGAGTAAAGGAGAATTCAGAGCCCACATCTACCACGCTTTCCACGTAGATTTTCTCGTTGTGGGCTTCCATGATATGCTTTACGATGGCCAGGCCCAAGCCACTGCCGCCTTCCTTGCGGCTGCCGCTCTTATCGACCCTGAAAAACCGTTCGAACAGGCGGGTGAGGTGTTGTTCGGCTATACCCTCCCCGTTGTCGGTTACGCGGATAATTACCTTGTTTTTGATCAGGTTTTCGACGCTCACTTCCGTGGTGCCGTCCTGATGCCCGTACTTGATGGAGTTCACCACCAGGTTGGTGAGCACCTGCTGTATTTTTTCCTTGTCGGCATGCACCATAACGGGCCGGGTGTATTCCGTATCGAAAACCAGGGAGATCCCTTTTTTGGAAGCTTTCATCTCCAGCAGTTCAAAAACGCTTCGGATGAGTTCGATCACGTCAAAATCTTCCCATTCCAGGTGCAGGTCTCCAATTTCGAGCTTGGTGATCAGATCGAGGTCTTTGATAATATAGATAAGGCGCTCTACCCCTTTGGCCGCCCGGTTCAGGTACTTCTTGCGCACCCTGCGGTCTTCCATGGCCCCGTCGAGCAGGGTGTGTATATATCCCTGTACGGTAAAGAGGGGTGTTTTGAGTTCGTGTGAAACATTGCCCAGGAATTCCTTGCGGTATTCTTCCCTGATTTTCAGGGTGTCGATCTCGATTTTTTTACCGTGGGCAAATTTCTCGATTTCCTCTGTGAGGGTCTTCATGTCGGTGGTGATGGGGCCCTTGGTCAGGGAAGTCGATTCCAGGAGGGTAACGTCGTCGTAGATCTGCTTGATTCGCCGGTAGATAAAGCGTTCGGCCCGTACCTGTATGACCAGGAAAGACACCCCGAAAACAACCAACACCCACATCAGGTACCAGGGCAGGATTTCGGCCAACAAGCCCGACAGCCAGAGCAATGGCAGGGCACCCAGGCCCAGGATCAGGGAAATAAAAAGTGCGGAACGGGAGGCAAAACGGTACGATTTGCGAAGCTGGATGGCCATTACTGAACAAACTTATAGCCTACCCCTTTCACGGTTTTAAAGTGGTCATCCCCGATCTTCTCGCGCAATTTTCGGATATGGACGTCTATGGTGCGGCCGCCCACCACCACTTCCTGGCCCCAAACCTTGTCCAGGATTACTTCCCGCTTAAAAACCTTATCGGGTTTGGACGCCAGCAGGGCCAATAGTTCAAATTCCTTCCTGGGCAGGATGAGTTCTTCGCCCTTGTTGATCACTTTGTATTCTTCGCGGTTAATTACCAGCCGGCCCACTTTCAACACCTCGGCCGGGCCATCCCCCTCTTTCTTCAGGCGGCGCAGCAAGGCCTTTACCTTGCTCAAAAACACCTTGGGCTTGATGGGCTTGGTGATATAGTCGTCGGCCCCGGCGTCAAAACCGGCCACCTGCGAGTAATCTTCGCTGCGGGCAGTCAAAAATGCGATAATGCAGTCTTCAAGCCCTTCGGTACGGCGAATAATTTCACAGGCCTCTATGCCGTCCATCTCTGGCATCATCACGTCGAGAATGATCAGGTGGGGGGTTTTTTTCCGTGCTTTTTCGACCCCTTCGGCCCCGTTTTTGGCTGTAAAGACCTGATAGCCCTCTGCCGTAAGGTTGTAGCTGAGGATTTCCAGAATATCCGGTTCGTCGTCTACCAATAGTATTTTGATATCCTGATTCTTCATCGGTCTTTTGGGATTGGTTCTTCCAAAAATAGGCAGAAAACGCCAAAGCCGCCTTTTCTTAACCCCAATTTATTGCGGGCAACATTTTGGTAACCTGCCGGGTGCCGGAAGGATCTCTGCCGGGCAGCCCCTTGTGCATTTCATCGAAAAGTCCCTTATTTTTAGGGTGTCTGCAATTGCTCGGCATTACAAAATAGTATATTTGTGGCATGCGTTTTGTAAGATTTTGTGTATGAAGCACTTTTACACTCTGCTTTTTCTACTTGTGGCAAATATTGGTCTGGCCCAACAGGTTCGGGAAAGGGGAGATATTGAAGGCTTCAAACTTTTCCCCAATCCGGCCACCCAGGGCAAGGTCAATGTGGTGACCAACGAAAACGGGCCCAAAATCATCCGTATATACAATGTGCTGGGTACCCCCGTGCTGGAAACCACTTTAATGGGCACTGAGCTGAACCTCACCGGGCTCGATGCCGGAGTTTACCTTATACAAGTCTTCCAGCAAGAAAAAGTAGCCACCCGCAAACTGGTTATAAAATAGCTTAAGCACCTGCCGGGCAGTCGACAAACGGCACAAAAATCCGACGAACGGATTACCCCTTCCGGTTTACCTACAAAATTTCGGCATTCACAACAAATTAACGGCACCCGCGGGCCGAAGGGCTATTTTTATATTGTTGATCCCAAATCAATACCGCTCACATGAAGCAACTTTACCTACTGCTTTTCCTATTGGGAACCTGTGCACTTTCCGCCCAGGAAACCTCAATGGCATCGGCCGACATGTCGGCCGAAATCAGGCTTCATCCGAACCCGGCCCAGGGAGACGTGGTCTATGTTGTTTCTTCCCTGCCCGGACCCAAAACCGTCCGTATTTTCGACCTGTTCGGCAAAGTGGTTCTCGAACGCCGCCTTTCGGGCGATGCCCTGCCCATTGAAACGCTGATACCCGGGGTCTATATGGTACGTGTAGAGCAGGCCGATGTGGTAGCCACTAAAAAACTGATCGTTCGCTAACCCGCATGCCGCCATAACACCCCGGCAATTTCCTATTTTTGCCCCAAGGCAGGCCGCATGTTTTCCAAAGACCTTTTTGCAATCGACAACCCGAAGGCTTTTGACCGGGTTGCCCTGGAAACCTTCCGGGTCCAGTATCAACAGATACCGGCCTACCGGCAATTCTGCGATTTGCTGGGGCGAAACCCGGGGCAGGTTACGGCCTTATCAGACATCCCCTTTCTGCCTATCGAATTTTTCAAATCGCACCGCATCACCGACCCCGGTCAGCAACCCGAAACGGTTTTCAGCAGCAGCGGCACCACCGGGCAGGCCCTAAGCCGGCATTACGTGGCCAGCCTGGAACTCTACCGGCAGAGCTATGAAACCGCCTTCGAGCGGTTCTACGGCCCGGCAGACCGCTATTGCATATTGGCCCTGCTCCCCTCCTACCAGGAACGGCCCGGTTCATCCCTGATCTACATGGTGGAAGGCCTCATAAAACGCAGTGCAGACCCTCGCAGCGGTTATCTGGGCGGACCAGCCGAAAGCATTGCCAGGCGCCTGCAGGAAGCCGATACGGGGCCGAGGCCGGTTTTGCTTATAGGAGTTTCCTTTGCCTTGCTAGACCTGGCGCAGGCCGTTCCCATGCGACTTTCCAATACCACAGTCATGGAAACCGGCGGCATGAAGGGGCGCCGGAAGGAACTGGTGCGGGAGGCCCTGCACCATGAACTGCAGCAAGGGTTTGGCCTGACCGAGATCCATTCTGAATACGGGATGACCGAACTCTTGTCACAGGCCTATTCCCGCGGATCGGGCCTGTTCGAGGCACCGCCCTGGATGCGGGTATTGCTGCGAGATACCGAAGATCCGCTTAGCTACCTGGGCCATGGCCATACCGGGGGTATCAACATTATTGATTTGGCCAACCGCTATTCCTGTTCCTTCCTGGCCACGCAAGACCTTGGAAAAAGCCATCCAAACGGCACCTTTGAGGTGTTGGGCCGATTTGACCACGCCGATGTAAGGGGGTGTAACCTGATGGCCCTCTAGGCTTCGCGGGCCACCAGCACGTAGTAGTTCTTTTTGCCCCGCTGCAACAGTACGTATTTTCCGCCGATCAGGTCCTGTCCGGTAATGGTATAGGTTTCATCCACCTTTGACTTGTTTACCGAAATGGCGTTCTGACCGAGCTCCCGTCTGGCTTCCCCGTTCGATTTCAGAAACCCGGTTTTGGCAGCAAGGGCGGCGATCATGTCGAGCCCGCCTTTGATTTCCTCCAGGGACACTTCGGCCTGAGGCACCCCTTCGAATACCTCCTCGAAGGTCTGCCGGTCGAGCTCCTTGAGCGCTTCGGTGGTCGACTGCCCGAAGAGGATGGCACTGGCCTTCTCGGCCCGCTCCAAGTCTTCGGTGGCATGTACCATAACCGTTAGCTCCTCGGCCAGTTTACGCTGCAATTGGCGCTGATGGGGCGCTTCGCGGTGGGCAGCCACCAGGGACTCAATTTCGTCCCGGCCCATAAAGGTGAAAATCTTGATATACTTCTCGGCGTCCTCGTCTGAGGTGTTGAGCCAGTACTGATAGAATTTGTAGGGAGAGGTTTTGTGGGCGTCCAGCCAGACATTCCCGCTCTCGGTTTTGCCAAACTTGGTGCCGTCGGCCTTGGTGATGAGCGGGCAGGTAAGCGCATAGCCCTTGCCCCCTTCGATGCGGCGGATCAGCTCGGTGCCCGTGGTAATGTTCCCCCACTGGTCGCTGCCCCCCATTTGCAGGGTACACTGGTAATTCCGGTACAAGTGCAGGAAATCGTACCCCTGCACCAGTTGGTACGAGAATTCGGTAAACGACATGCCCTCGCCCGAATCTTCGGTTATGCGCTTGCGCACCGAATCTTTGGCCATCATATAATTTACGGTAATGTGTTTCCCAACGTCGCGAATAAACGCCAGGAAGCTCATGGGCTTCATCCAGTCGTAGTTGTTCACCAAAATGGCGGCATTGTCGGCTTTGCTTTCGAAATCGAGGAAACGGGCCAGCTGCCCTTTGATGGCTTCCTGGTTCAGGCGCAGCGTGGTCTCGTCGAGCAGGTTCCGCTCGGCCGATTTGCCGGAAGGGTCGCCGATCATACCCGTAGCACCCCCAACCAGGGCGATGGGCCGGTGGCCGGCGAGTTGAAAATGCCGGAGCATCATAACCCCGACCAAATGGCCGATATGCAGGGAGTCTGCTGTGGGGTCAATCCCCACATAGGCCGATTGCAACCCAGACAGCAAATGTTCTTCGGTGCCCGGCATTACATCGTGCAGCATGCCTCGCCACTGGAGTTCTTTTACAAAGTTCGTTTTCATGCCTGCTCAAATTTCGCAGCAAATATAGTTAAATCGGCCCGGGACCCTGGCCTTTAAAAACGGAGAATCCCTATTTTAGGGCCATGGTATTGGTCACGGGTGCAACCGGGCTGCTTGGCAGCCATCTGGTATTGGAATTAGCCCTGAGGGGTTATCGCGTTCGGGCCCTGGCCCGGCCCCAAAGCGACCTGGAGCGGGTTCAGGCGCTTTTTCAATGGTACGGCACTGAGGCAGGTTCGGCCTGGAACCGCATCGAATGGGCTTACGCCGACATACTCGACATCCCTGCCCTGGAAAAGGCCCTGGAAGGTATCGAACAGGTTTACCATTGCGCAGCAGTAATTTCCTTCGAACCAGCCGATTCAGGGACCTTGCTCAAGGTAAACTGGGAAGGTACCCGCAACCTGGTCGACCTTTGCCTGGCCCTGGGCGTTCCGGCCCTATGTCATGCCAGCTCCATTGCCACCCTGGGGGGGCTCGGCACCGTACGCACCGAAGAAGATGCCTGGGACCCCAATCATGCCAACGGTTACGCCACCAGCAAATACCTGGCAGAAATGGAGGTTTGGAGGGGTGCACAGGAGGGTCTGAACACCGTGATCGTTAACCCGGGTGTCATTCTGGGCCCTGGGTTCTGGGAACGGGGCAGCGGCCGGTTTTTTGAAGAAACCGCAGCAGGACTCCGGTTTTGTCCCCCCGGGGGCACCGGTTTTGTTGGGGTACGCGATGTGGTACGCGCCATGTTGGAACTTACCGAAAAGGGCGTTAGGGACGAGCGGTTCATCCTGGTGGCCGAGAACCTGAGCTATTGCGACCTCATCGGTCAGATTGCCGCCCATCTCGGGGTGGCACCCCCGCGAAAAACACTAACGGGCTGGCAATTGGAAGTGCTGTGGAGGCTCGACTGGTTTCGGGCTGGCCTAAGCAGAAAGAGGCGCAAGCTGAGCAAGGCCACGGCCCGTTCCCTGCAACGCCGCCGCCGGTACAGCAACGAAAAAATCAGGGGGCAGCTGGGTTTCTCATTCGCAGCCGTCGACCAGGTAATCGAAGAAGCGGCCCGGTACTACCGCCAAACGCATCCCCTCCCCGGGCAGCATTAATCCTTTTCGGCCTTTTCTTTGGCCTGCTGTTCTTGCAGTTCGGCCCGACCCTTTTCATTTACCCCCCTGATCACATCGTTAAGGCTGTCGCGCTGGAAGGCCACCCGGTCTTCGACGGCTTTGTAGATCTCTTCGTACTCCGCGGGGCGAGAGGCGTAATACAAATCACTTTGGCTGAGTTGAAGGCTGTCGATTCCGTATTTTTCATATACGAAAGCCATTACCGAAATCTCGTTGTTTTTCAAGACTTTCGGGTAGGAACCCTCAATGGCGTGGAGTACGGCTATGTCGTAGAGGATGTCGGTCATCCTGCTTTTGGAGATGAGGTTTTCAGGCCGGGGCACCTGTTGTTCGGCACAAGCCAGCACCAGCACGGCAAGGGCGATATGTCTCCAAAAATGCCTCATCGGTTGAAGGTGAGCCTCCGGGCCCGGCGCTGATCTGAAACGCGGCCATTTTCATAGGCCGGATGCCCATTTACGAAGGTATATAAAACGGACGATTGAAAACGCTCCCCTTCAAAGGGCGACCAACCGCATTTGTACAGAATGTTTTCGCGGGCAACGGTCCAGGGTCGGTTTTCGGCCACCACGGTAAGGTCGGCGTAATAGCCTTCACGCAGGTAGCCGCGACGATCGATCTGGAAGAGGATGGCCGGGTTGTGGCACATTTTCTCCACAATCCGCTCCAGGGTTATATACCCCTGCTGCCGTTTTTCCATAAGGGCCGGAAGTACGTGCTGCACCAGCGGGCCTCCCGATGGCGCACCGGTGTAGGGCTGCCGCTTTTCTTCGAGCGTATGGGGGGCGTGGTCGGTGGCCAGCACATCAATGCGGTCGTCAGACACGGCCTGCCAGAGTTGTTCTCGGTCTTCGGCCGTTTTTATGGCCGGATTCCATTTGATGTAGCTGCCCTTTCGCTCGTAGTCTTCATCGCTGAACCAGAGGTGGTGTATGCAGGCTTCGGCTGTAATTTTTTTCTCGGCCAACGGAATATCGTTGCGGAACAATTCGGTCTCAATGCCCGTAGAAACATGGAAGACATGCAGCCTTGCTCCGGTTTTACGGGCGAGGGCCACTGCCCGGCTCGACGAAAGGTAACAGGCCTCGGCACTCCGTATTAGGGGGTGGCAACGCATCGGTATATCATCACCGTACTGCTCCTTATAGGCCGCCAGGTTCCTGCGTATGGTTCCTTCGTCTTCGCAGTGGGCTGAAATGACCAGGGGGGTGCTTCGGAATATCTGTTCCAAGACCTTCTCGTCGTCAACCAGCATGTTCCCGGTAGACGACCCCAGGAATAGCTTAACCCCCGAGCAACTCAAGGGGTCAAGGCGCTTTATTTCCTCCAGGTTATCGTTGGTGCCGCCGAAGAGGAAGGAATAATTGGCATGGGAAACCTCGGCGGCCCGGGCCATTTTTTCCTCAAGCAGCACGATGGTAGTGGTCTGCGGCACAGTATTGGGCTGCTCCATAAAGGTGGTAACCCCCCCGGCCACGGCCGCCCGACTTTCGGAAGCGATGTCGCCCTTGTGGGTGAGGCCGGGCTCGCGAAAATGCACCTGGTCGTCGATCAGGCCTGGCAACAGGTAGTGTCCTTCCAGATCGATCACCCGGGCACCAGGGTCAGATAAGCCGGAACCGATGCGGGCAATACATTCGCCCACGATCAGCAGGTCGCCTTCGGTGATTTGGCCCTCATTGACCAGGCGGGCATTTTTTAACAATATCCGTTCCATATCAGAACCCGTTTCGTTTAAACAAGCTGCGGAGCTTCATGCTCAATACCCCAAAGACAGCCTCCCAGACAATGGTCTTGCTCATTTTCGACTGCCCCAATTCACGGTCGGTAAACACGATCGGCACCTCTGCAATGCCAAAGCCCTTTTTATACGCCCTGAATTTCATCTCGATCTGGAAGGCGTAGCCCACAAAGCGCACCTGATCCAGGTCTATGCCCTCCAGCACACTGCGGTGGTAACACACAAAGCCAGCGGTCGGGTCGTGCACTTTCATGCCTGTGATGAGTTTTACGTAAAAAGACGCCCCGTAAGAGAGTAACATCCGGTGCAGCGGCCAGTTTACCACATTTACGCCTTTTTTGTAACGCGAGCCCACGGCCAGGTCGGCCCCGTTCAGGCAGGCCCGGTGCAGCCTGGGCAGGTCGGAGGGCCGGTGCGAAAAGTCGGCGTCCATCTCGAATATGTAAGGATACGCGCGTTCCAGGGCCCATTTAAACCCTGCTATATATGCCGTCCCCAGGCCGGTCTTGCCCTGCCGTTCGAGTAAGTGGAGGCGGGCGGGGAATTCGCCCTGCAGCTCGCGAACCTTGCTGGCCGTGCCGTCGGGGGAGGCGTCGTCTACAATCAATACGTCGTAAGGCCTGGGCAATTCAAAGACTGCGCGGATAATCGCCTCAATGTTTTCGATCTCATTAAATGTCGGGATGATAACCAGTCCTTCCGCCATGCAATCTGCCGATTTACCGGCAAAAATACCACTTTTAGACCCTTTGCAGCCACCCTTAACGCTTTTTTGTAAGTAGGTCTGACAGCCACCGATATCCATATTTTGTAACTTTGGGCCGTGGAACAGCCTATCAGAACAAGATTCCCGCGGTTATTGGTCCTGGTGCTCGGGGGTATGTTGTTGCTCAACCTGCTTCAGGCGGGCCTTACCGAACTGCTATTCGACGAAGCGTATTACTGGTACTACGCCCAGACACCGGCCTGGGGCTATTTTGACCACCCGCCCATGGTGGGGTGGATGATAGGCCTCGGCAACCTGCTCGTTGCAGGCGAACTGGGGGTGCGGCTGTTGAGTTGCCTGATGGGGACGGGCACCCTGGCCCTGCTCTGGTTGCTGATCGACCGCACCGGCCACAGGGAGTACCTGCCCCAGCTTCTGGTGTGGCTCCTCTCCATTGTGCTGATCCATGCCTATGGATTCCTGAGCCTCCCCGACACTCCCTTGTTGTTTTTTACGGCCCTCTTCCTTTTTGTGTACCGGGAATTCCTGCGCAAACCGGGTTTTATGATCGCCCTTGCCATGGGCGCCGTTATGGCCGCCCTTATGTACAGCAAATACCACGCTGCCCTTGTAATCCTGGCTGTCCTGGCCTCTAACCCGGCCCTGTTGCGAAACCGCTACGCCTGGCTTGCGCTGATTGTTTCCCTCCTGGCTTATGCCCCTCACCTGAACTGGCTCTACCAGGAAAATTTTGTGTCGGTGCGTTACCACCTGTTCGAGCGGCCCAACCAGATGTACCGCTTCTCAGGGTTTACCCTGGGGTATTTCCTGAACCTGCTCGCCCTTTTCGGATTGACCTTCCCCTGGGCCTATAAAAGCCTCTTCACCTACCGGTCGGCCGACCGTTTTGACCGGGCCCTGGTTTTTATGACTTACGGCATTCTGGTATTCTTTTTCCTATCCAGTTTCCAGAGGCGGGTCCAGACCCAATGGCTAATAGCCGTTTGCATACCCATGGCGGTTATCGTAGGTCGCCAATTGCTCGAAAACCCGGAGGTGCGCAAGTGGCTCTACCGCGCGGGATGGGCCAACCTGGCCATCCTGGCCTTGTTGCGGGTCGGGCTCGCCTACGAGCCCCTTTTTCCGATACGTTTCGAAACCCATGGCAACAAAAAGTGGGTTTCCAACTTACAGCAAGTGGCCGGGGATGCCAGCGTGGTCTTTGAAAATTCGTACCGTCAGGCGTCGATGTTTTCGTTCTACAGCGGGCAGCCCAGTTTTACCCTCAACAATGCCCATTACCGCAAGAACCAGTATTCCATAGACCAGTCAGAAGCGGCAGTACAGGGCAAGAAGGTATTTTATGTGCCCATAACCAATCGGGAGACCCCCTACTTTTTTGAAAACCAGGACGGGAATCCCAAATACGGCTTTTTCATAGCGCCATTCAGGTCGTTCCGGAAGCTGCATGCCGGCATTCGCCCCGACCCGCCTGGGACCCCCGGTCAAACGGGTCAGTTCTGGGTACAGAATCCATACCCTCAGAGCATTCCGCTCCCATCCCTGCGCTATGGGATTGCCTATCTGGGGCCCTACAAAGACCTGCTGAAAGTCATGGTGGTGAGCCCCCTCGAGCGAGAAGGCTTGCCCGAGGAACTCCAGCCCGGCGACAGCCTGCACTTTTCCTTCACCTTCCCGGAAGTGAAAGGCATCGACCCCAAATTCCTCAGGGCCGTTATAAGCGAGTACGATTTAATCTGGGGGCTTAACGGCGACAGCCAGAAACTGAAACCCTGATGGAGGCCCTTGACCGCACCGTTTTCTCGACCGACTGGATTACCGGCATTTTGCTGCTCAGCCTTCTGTGCATGGTGTTTGCCAAGGAATTGTTCTACAATCGATTCCTAAATTTCATCATCCTGCCTTTCAACAACAAATACCTCTTTCTCTACAACAAGAAAGGCCGACTGCTCTCCGGCTTCCACCTGGCCTTTTCCCTGTTTCAGGTGTTGAATCTCGCCTTATTTGTGGTGCTGGGTGCCAGGGCCTGGGGCGAGGAAGTACCCCGGGGCGCCACCCTCAGCTTTGCCATTATCCTGGGCGGGTTACTGGCGTTCACGCTGTTGAAAATTGGCCTGCAGCTTGCCATTGCCCACCTGTTCGAACGCGTACAATTGATAAGCTCGCTTATTTTTAAGAAAATCAGTTATCTGAATTACAGCACCCTTGTCTTATTCGGGGCCAACCTGTTGCTGACTTACCTGCTCCCAAATTCCAAAACCCTTGTTTTAGGGGGAATTCTCGGGGCCCTTATGGTGAATAGTATCGGCTGGTTCACCATTCTGAAAATGAATCAAAAGTACCTGTCGTCACACTTTTTCTATTTTATTTTGTACCTTTGCGCACTTGAAATTGCTCCGTTAGTGATCATTTCATTTGAGCTAAACTCTTGATTGTATGAAGGTAAAGACGATTCTGGTTTCCCAGCCGGAACCTAAAATGGAGAATAGCCCATATTCACGGCTTATCGAGAAAGAAAAGGTCAAGGTAGATTTCAGGCCCTTCATACATGTAGAAGGGGTAGACGCAAAAGGGGTGCGTCAGCAAAAGATAGACCTGGCAAAATACACGGCCATTATCCTGACCAGCCGCAATTCGGTTGACCACTTTTTCAGGATTGCCGAAGAGATGCGCTTCAAGGTGCCTGACACCATGAAATACTTCTGCCAGTCTGAAGCCGTGGCCTTTTACCTGCAGAAATACGTGATCTATCGCAAGCGCAAAATCTATGTAGGCAAACGCAATTTCCCCGACCTGCTCCCCCTCTTTAAAAAATACAAAGATGAGGTGTACTTGCTCCCCTCTTCTGACGTACTCAAGCCGGCAATTCCGGAAACCCTTGAACAATCGGGTATCAATTGGACACGGGGCATCTTTTATAAAACGGTGATCAGCGACCTGTCAGACCTGCGCGATGTGTACTACGACATTCTGGTGTTTTTTAGCCCGGCCGGCATTGAATCCCTGTTGAAGAACTTCCCAGACTTCAAACAAAACAATACGCGCATTGCCGTTTTCGGAAACTCGACCATTCAGGCGGCTACCGATGCGGGCCTGCGAATCGACATTCAGGCGCCAACCCCCGAGACCCCCTCAATGACCATGGCCCTGCAGAAATACATCAACGACGTAAACAAAAAGTAACGGGCCCCCGGGCCTCATATAAAAAGGGCTTCCCAGGAGGGAAGCCCTTTCTTTGTTTAGTGGGTAAAGCGCTGCGGTCCGCCCCGCCGTATTTCTTCGCTTGCCCCGGCTTCGAATTTTCGGAAGTTTTCCCGAAAGGCATTGCTGAGTTTAAAGGCAGTTTTGTAATAGGCCTCGTCGTTGTTCCAGGTAGCCCTCGGGCTCAACAGGCTGGTGGGCACGCCAGGGCACTGCCGGGGTTGTGCCACCCCGAAAACGGAGTGAATGTGGTAGGTGTCGTAGGTGTACAAACCCAGCTCGCCATTGAGGGCAGCCCGGATCATGGCACGGGTGTACGACAGCTTGATGCGGCTCCCCACCCCGTAGGGTCCGCCGGTCCAGCCGGTATTGACCATCCAGACATTGGTGCCCGACTGCTGCATCTTCCGGCTCAGCATTTCGGCATAGACAGCCGGGTGCAAGGGCATAAAGGGCGCCCCGAAACAAGCCGAGAAGGAGGGCACCGGTTCGTTCACGCCGGCCTCGGTGCCCGCCACCTTGGCGGTGTAGCCCGATATGAAATGATAGGCAGCCTGACTGGGGGTCAGGCGCGAAATCGGGGGCAGAACGCCAAAGGCGTCTGCCGTTAGGAAAAAGATGTGTTTCGGGTGCCGGCCCACAGAGGGCTCCTGCCGGTTCTCGATATGGGAAAGCGGATAGCTCACCCGCGTATTCTGGGTAATGCTCGTATTCGCAAAATCGACTTTGCCGGCCTCGTCGAGGATCACGTTCTCAAGAATGGCGCCTTCCCGTATGGCCCCGTATATTTCCGGCTCGTTTTCACTTGAAAGGTTTATTACCTTGGCGTAGCATCCGCCCTCAAAATTGAATACGGTGTCGCGTGAAGTCCAGCCGTGCTCGTCGTCCCCGATTAGTTTGCGCTCCGGATCTGTAGATAAGGTGGTTTTCCCGGTGCCTGACAGGCCAAAGAAAATGGCGGTTTCCCCATCTTCCCCCACATTTGCGGAACAATGCATGGGCAAGGTATCGCGGTACACCGGCAACAGGAAATTCAGGGCCGAAAAAATGCCTTTTTTGATTTCCCCCGTGTAGCCCGTACCCCCTACCAGGGCTATGCGCCGGGTAAAATTGAGGATGGCGAAATTGTGCTGGCGCGTGCCGTCTATTGCCGGATCGGCTTTGAAGCCGGGGGCGTTAACCACAGTCCACTCGGCCTCGAAATCGGCCAGTTCCTGTTTGGTAGGGCGCAGGAACATATTGTAGGCAAACTGGTTCGACCAGGGGTATTCGTTAATGACCCGGATACCCACGCGGTAGTCTGCATCGGCACAGGCAAAACAATCCCTGACATATAACTCCTCCTGCTTGTTCAGGTAGGAGACTACTTTTTCGTACAGGCGGTCGAAGGCGTCAGGCTCAAAGGGCAGGTTAACCGGCCCCCACCAGACCTTATTGCTGGTTATGGCATCGCGTACAATAAAACGGTCCTGGGGGGAACGGCCCGTAAACTCGCCTGTGTTCACCGCCAATGCCCCTGAATCGGCTTCCCGGCCCATGCCCTTTTCCAGGGTATGCCTTTGGAGTTCGGAAGCGGGTAATTGGTAGTGGACCACGGCTGGTGACAGACCATACCCGGCCAGCGAAATCGTTTTCGTAATGGAACCTGTTTTGCTCATAAAGGTGATTTTGATCGTTTATTGCTTGTAAGGAATTCAGGCGGCTGAGCCCCCGTAAGATTTAGACATGGTGGTGAAAAGGAGCCAGCCCCAGGCGGCTATGAGAAAAAGCCCGCCCAACGGGGTAACCCATGCAATCGGCCCGAAATCGAGGCCGGTAAGTGCCGAAGTGCTCAGGGCATAGATAGAACCTGAAAAACAGATCACGCCGGCCACTGCCAGGCGGAAGGCAATCTTACGGTGGCGCCTTTTCATTTTATCGTTCAGGCCCAAAAACAACAGGAAAAAGGCGTGGTACATTTGGTAGTGCACACCCGTTTGGTAGCTTTCCAGAGAGGCCGGCGCAAGCAGATCGCGCAAGGCGTGTGCCCCCATGGCCCCCAGTATTACGGCCAGCAGGCCCAGGGCTGCCCCGGCTCCAACCATTGTTTTGTTCATAACTCCGGCTAGTAATTTTTTTACAAATGTAACATTTTGATACCTTCGTAGGGTTATAAATCCGATAAACGACATCCCTATGCCCAGAAGGATCCTCATTGTGGGTGCAGGCAAATCGACTTCCTACCTGCTTCAGTACCTGCTCGAACACGCCGAGCCCGAAAATCTGTTCCTGGCCATTGCCGACAAAAATCCGGAAAGCATCCCGGCAACCTTTCGGGAACACCCCTTGTGCGAAATCCTGACCCTCGATATAGCCGATGCCGAAAAGCGGCGCGGGGAGGTGGGCAAAGCCGAACTGGTCATTTCCATGCTGCCCCCGACCCTGCACCTGGAGGTGGCACGCGACTGCCTGGAGTTCGGCAAAAACCTGGTTACGGCTTCGTATATCAGCGAAGGGATGCGGGCCATGGACCGGGAGGTGCGCGCGCGCGGCCTGGTCTTTATGAACGAGATTGGCCTTGACCCGGGCATTGACCATATGAGCGCCATGCAGGTGATCGATCGCATCAAGGCCAAAGGTGGGAAAATGCACATTTTCGAATCGTTTACAGGTGGTTTGGTAGCCCCCGAAAGCGATACCAACCTCTGGAATTACAAATTCACCTGGAACCCCCGTAACGTGGTGGTGGCCGGGCAGGGCGGTGCTGCCAAATTCATCCAGGAGGGCACCTATAAATACATCCCCTACCACAAATTATTCAGGCGTACCGAATTTTTGGAGGTTGAAGGGTACGGCACTTTCGAAGCCTATGCCAACCGCGATTCCCTGAGTTACCGCGAAGCGTACGGCCTCCAGAATGCCCTGACCCTGTATCGGGGCACCATGCGCCGGGTAGGGTTCTCACGGGCCTGGAATATTTTCGTGCAGCTCGGGATGACCGACGACAGTTATCGCATCGAGAATTCGAAAGGGATGTCGTACCGGGAATTCACCAACCTGTTCCTGCCCTATTCCCCAACCGATTCGGTGGAATTGAAACTCCGCCATTACATGAAAATTGACCAGGACGACATTATCTGGGGAAAATTGCTGGAGATAAACCTCTTCGACAAAAAGAAACTGATTACACAAGAAAATGCCACTCCCGCCCAAATACTGCAGGAGATTCTGGAAGCCAGCTGGACCCTTGGGCCCGAAGAGCGCGATATGATAGTGATGTACCACAAATTCGGCTATGAGCTGAACGGCAAAAAATTCCAGCTCGACTCGAATATGGTGGCCCTGGGCGAAAACCGGCGCCTGACCGCCATGGCCAAAACCGTCGGGTTGCCGGCAGCCATGGCCGCCCTGCTGATCCTGAACAAGAAGGTCAGAGAGTCCGGGGTACAGATCCCCATCAGACGGGAAGTCTACGAGCCGGTGCTTACCGAGCTCAGCAAGTACGGTATCTGCTTCCACGAATTCGAAGTTCCCTACCTCGGGTATAACCCCGAGTCAATCGCCATGTAGGGTTCGGCCCAATTGTGTTATCTTAGGCTGGCAAACCGGCTGTAATGAAAGCGACCCAGGGAACCCTCCATTTGGACGGAATCGACAAGAAGATTTTACGATACCTGATGGAAGACGCCCGCAAACCTATTTTGGAGATTGCGAGGCAGGTCGGCATATCAGGGGCCGCCATCCATCAGAGGTTGCGCAAAATGGAGAAGTCGGGCTTGCTCACAGGCTCCAAATTCGTGATCAACCCCAGGGTGCTCGGGTACACCACCATGGCCTACATCGGCATTTACCTCGACAAGGCCATGAGCAACCCCTACGCGGTGAAGGAACTGGAAAAAATCCCGGAAGTGCTGGAATGCCACTACACCACCGGAAACTGGTCCATCTTGGCTAAGGTGCTCTGCCGCGACAACGAACACCTCATGCACCTGCTCAATAAAAAGATCCAGCAAATTGAAGGGGTGTCCCGAACGGAGACCTTCATTTCACTGGATCAGCAAATCGATCGTCAGATCAGTATTTGAACTGCTTCTTAATCGCGACTACCGAACACCTGCATCGCCCAGTATACCAGTGATGCCAGGGCGCCGATGGCTGCCACCACATAGGTGCGTGCCGCCCATTTCAGGGCATCTTCAGACCCGGCGTACTCCTTGGGCGTTACCACATTTCTGGTTTTGAGCCAGGCCAGGGCGCGCTTGCTGGCATCGTATTCTACGGGCAGGGTAATAAAGGAGAAGACCGTGGCAAAGGCCATCATCACCAGACCGGCAACGGCCACATAAAAGCCAAAGCCCATCCCGGAAGCCGCCCCAAGGATTAATCCGCCCATGACCACCCACATGGAAAGCCCCGAGGTAACGCTTACCACCGGCACCAGTTTGGAACGCATGGTGAGCCACTCATACGCCTGGGCATGCTGCACGGCGTGGCCGCATTCGTGGGCAGCCACCGCGGCAGCCGCCGCATTGCGCTGGTGGTACACCCCTTCGCTCAGGTTTACGGTTTTATTCAGCGGGTTATAGTGGTCGGTAAGCATCCCGGCCGTACTCACCACCTTAACATCGCGTATGCCGTGGTCTTGCAACATTTTCTCGGCAATTTCGGCCCCGCTCATGCCATTCTGCAAATGTACCTTGGAGTAGTGGCTGAATTTGCTCTTAAGGCGTTGGCTCACCAAGAAACTCACCAGCGCAATAGCTCCGATCAGTATATAATATCCTATCATGTTATTTCTTTTTTTTGAAATTTAAATGTAGCTGTTTTAAAGCAAAAATCCGGCCAATCTGGGCCTACATGACCACGCAGGCTCTCGGGCAAGACAGCTGACAGGTTAATCTAACCCGCCTTCTGCCATTTTGGCGGAATGCGCCCGGTGTAAGATCCTTGCATTTTCGGGTAATATCTTTAGCCCCGGGGGTGGGCAGCCGATTTTAAACATTCAGGAAACCGCCTGAGCCCTACCCTACCACATTCACAATCTTCCCGGGCACCACGATGACCTTCTTGGGGGCGCGACCTTGCAAGTGTTCCTGTGTTTTCGGGTGGGCAAGCACGGCCTTTTCGATCTCTTCCTTCGACAGCTCCAGGGATAGCTCCAGGGTAAACCGCAATTTCCCGTTAAAGGAAATGGGGTATTCCTTGCTACTTTCAACCAGGTATTTTGCATCGTATACCGGGTAGGGGGCCCGGGCAACGGAGCCCTTGTGGCCAAGGTTCTCCCAGAGCTCCTCCGCCATATGCGGCGCATACGGCTCGAGCAGTACGGCCAGCGGTTCGAGCACGGCCCGTTCGCGGCAGTTTTGGGCGGTGAGCTCGTTTACGCAGATCATAAAGGTAGAAACCGAGGTGTTGAACGAGAACGCGGCAATATCTTCGGTAACCTTTTTGATCGTTTTGTGCAGGGTTTTAAGGCTCTCTTGCGAAGGGGCTCCCTCCAGCACCCCGAAGCCTCGGTCGGGGCCCTGATGGTAAAGCCTCCATAATTTTTTCAAAAAGCCTGATACCCCACTAAGGCCAGCCGTATTCCAGGGCTTGGACTGCTCCAGTGGCCCCAAAAACATTTCGTAAAGGCGCAGGGCGTCGGCCCCGTGCTCGTCGCACACCTGGTCGGGATTTACCACGTTGTATTTCGACTTCGACATTTTCTCGACCTCCCGGTCGACCAGAAAAACGCCCTTTTCGGTTCTGAACTCGGCATCCTGGAACTGGGGCTGCCAGTTTCTGACCCCCCCCATGTCAAGCTCGTCAGAGGCATTGACCAGGTTTACATCTACACGGATAGGTTCGGTCTGCTCCTGTCCCGCCAGCCCCCTGCTAACATAGGTCTGCGTTCCGGAAATGCGGTGCATAAAGGCACTGGTTCCCAAAATCATCCCCTGGTTGATCAGTTTACGGGCATACTCCTCGGTGCGTACCCACCCGCGATCGTACATGAAATGCTGCCAGAAACGGCTGTACAACAAGTGGCCGGTGGCGTGTTCGCTGCCCCCTATGTAAAGGTCCACGTCTTTCCAATAGCCGATGGCCTCAGCCGAGACGAGCCCGAGGTTATTTTGGGGGTCCATATATCGATTGAAGTACTGTGAACTTCCCGCCCAGCCCGGCATGGTATTGAGTTCAAGGGGGAACACAGTTTTGTGGTCGATGTGGCCGTTGGCAACTACCTTTTCCCCGGCCATGTCCCAGGCCCAGTGCGTGGCATTGCCCAGGGGTGGCTCGCCCGTTTCTGTAGGCAGGTACTTTTCGACCTCGGGCAATTCCAGGGGCAGGCAATGTTCGGGAATCAGGCGGGGCAGGCCCTGGGCGTCGTAATAAACCGGGAAGGGTTCGCCCCAATACCGCTGTCTGCTGAACACGGCGTCGCGCAGACGGTAATTGACTGTTCCTTTCCCCTGCCCTTTGGCCTCGAGCGCCTCAATAACCTTCCGGGAAGCCTCCTTTTGCCCCAGGCCGCTTATGAAATCGGAGTTGGCGATTACGGCGGAAGCCTTATCTTCAAAAGCTTGCTCTTCTATGGATACACCTTCAAAGATATTCGGGATGGGAATACTGAAATGCTTCGCGAAATCATAATCGCGCTGGTCGCCGCACGGTACGGCCATAACCGCCCCTGTTCCATAGCCGGCCAGCACATAATCCCCGATCCAAACCGGCACTTGCTGCCCGGTAAACGGATGCGCCACATAGGCGCCTGTAAAGACCCCCGAAACCGTTTTCACATCGGCCATGCGCTCGCGTTCCGAACGGCGGGCCGTGGCTTCAACATAGGCCTTCACGGCCTCCTGCTGTTCAGAGCTGGTAATCAGGCTTACCAATTCGTGCTCCGGGGCCAGGGTCATAAAGCTCACCCCGAAAATGGTGTCGGGTCGGGTGGTAAACACTTCAATATCGAAAGACTCGGGCTGATGGTCGCCCGGCACGGTTTTAAAAACCACGGAGGCTCCCTGCGAGCGCCCGATCCAGTTGGTCTGGGCATCTTTGAGCGGCTGGGGCCAGTCAATGGTGGAAAGTCCGTCCAGCAGGCGCTGGGCATAGGCCGTAATGCGCATCATCCACTGCGTCATCTTTTTGCGCACCACCGGGTGGCCGCCCCTTTCGGAAACGCCGTTTACCACCTCATCGTTGGCCAGTACGGTGCCGAGTTCGGGGCACCAGTTCACCTCGGCTTCGGCCAGGTAGGTCAGGCGGTATTTCAACAGCATTTGGTGTCTTTCGGCCTCGCTCCATCGGTTCCAGTCTGCGGCCGAAAACATGGGGGTGTCGGCGTCACAGGCCGCAAGAACCCCGCCATTCCCGCCTTTCTCAAAGGCGGCGAGGAGCGCAGCAATGGGCTCTGCCTTGTTGGCAGCCCGGTTGTACCACGAATCGAACAGCTGCATAAAGACCCATTGGGTCCAGTGGTAATACGAAGGGTCTGAGGTGCGTACCTCCCGGCTCCAATCGTAGGAAAAGCCCAGGCGGTCGAGTTGCTCCCGGTACCGGTTTATGTTGGTTTCCGTGGTCAGGGCAGGGTGCTGCCCGGTTTGGATGGCATACTGTTCGGCCGGCAGGCCGAAGGAATCGTACCCCATGGGCTGCAGCACATTATAACCCTGGTGGCGTTTGAAACGGGCGTAAATATCGCAGGCGATATACCCCAGCGGATGCCCCACGTGCAACCCGGCCCCTGAGGGGTAGGGAAACATGGTCAGGGCGTAATACTTGGGCTTGTCTGAGGGAAATTCGGCCCGAAAGGTCTGGTGGTCGGCCCAATATCGCTGCCATTTGGCCTCTATCTCCTTAAAATCGTATCGCATGTCGCAGGGTACTTCGGCGGGCCGGGCGGTCCGCTTATTTATTCGGTGCAAAAATAAGGGGAATCCGTTTACTTTCCTATTTTTGAGGTGAACTCCCGGGCGGGTTCTCCAGACCCATAGGCTATGAGCAAATCTTTTGAGCGCTATCAGAAGCGGAAGCTGATTTCTTCCTATTTCTCGGTTACCCTGAGTATTGCCCTGGTGCTGTTCCTCATGGGCATCCTGGGCCTGCTTGTGCTCAATACGCAGAAACTGGCCGATCATTTTAAGGAACAGATTACCATTTCGGTCTTCTTCAAAGACTCGGCCAAACAAGTAGAGATAGACCAGTTGCAGAAAAGCCTGGTGATGGCCTCGTATACGAAATCGGCGGTGTTTGTCTCCAAAGATGAGGCCGCCGCCCAGCACAGTGAGGAAATCGGGGAGAATTTTATGGACTTTCTGGGGTACAACCCCCTGAAGAATTCCATTGACGTGCAGCTCAATGCCGACTTTGTCTCGCCCGTGCAGATCGATTCCATAGCCACCGACATTGGCAATCGCTCCTTCGTGGAAGAAGTCAGTTACGACCGGCCTACCATAGCCCTGCTTACAGAAAACGTGAGGCGTATCGGCCTGGGCATATTGGTGGCCTCGGGGATTTTCACCCTAATTGCCGTCTTGCTCATCAACAGCTCCATAAGGTTGTCAATTTACTCCAAGCGATTCATTATCAAAACCATGCAAATGGTAGGGGCTACCAAAACCTTCATTCGCAAGCCTTTTATCTGGACCAACCTGAAACTCGGCATGCTGGGCGGGTTGCTGGCCCTGCTGGGCCTGTTTGCCCTGCTCTATTCCCTCGACAGCAATTTCCCAGAACTCGGCTTCCTAGACGACGCCTTCTCGCTTTCCCTGTTGTTTGCCGGGGTTTTTATACTGGGAGGACTTATTTCGCTGGTGAGCACCTTTTTTGCCACCCAGCGCTTTTTGAACCTGCGCACCGACGATCTCTACTATTGATTTGACCCGGAATACCCCTTATTCCAATTAACACCTCTTTACGGAAAAGTTCCCCTGAGATACGTACATTTGTCGAATGAGCAACAAACAGTCAACCTCAGGTAACCCCAAATCGTCTCGCGAATTTGTTTTCGGGCCTCAGAACTACCTCTGGATGTTCATAGGGCTCGCCCTAATCGCCCTGGGCTATATTTTGATGGCCGGCGGCGGAAGCGACGACCCCGATGTTTTTAATCCGGAAATCTTCAGTTTCCGCCGCATCCGGCTGGCACCGGCCCTGGTCCTGGCAGGCCTCGGGGTACAGGTATACGCCATCCTGCGGGCTCCCAACAAAAAGAAATAGCAAGCATTGGAACTTATCGATGCCATCATTCTCGGAATCGTTCAGGGCCTGACTGAATTCCTGCCTGTATCTTCAAGCGGCCACCTGGAACTGGGCAAGGCACTGCTAGGGGAGCAATCTGTGCCGGAAGAAAGCCTGCTTTTTACGGTGGTTCTGCATTTTGCCACCGCCCTGAGTACCCTGGTGGTCTATCGACGCGATATCTGGGAAATTATCAGCGGGCTACTAAGCTTCCGCGACAATGAAGAATTCCGGTTTGCTTTGAAAATAGTGCTGTCCATGATTCCGGCCACCCTTATCGGCCTGCTGTTCGAAGCGCAGCTAGAATCGCTTTTCGGGGGCAATGTGGTCTTGGTCGGCGCCATGCTCCTGCTTACCGCCGCCCTCCTCTTTCTGGCCGACCGGGCCAAGAAAACACACCGGCCGGTCTCCTTCCTCGATTCTTTGATCATCGGAGGGGCCCAGGCCATAGCCATGCTGCCGGGGCTTTCCCGCAGCGGGGCAACCATAGCAACCTCCGTTTTGCTGGGGGTCGACAAACGAAAAGCGGCCCGGTTTTCATTCCTGATGGTTGTTCCCCTTATTCTGGGAAAAATTGCCAAAGACTTGCTGGGTGGCGAGCTTAGCCTGCAAACCGCAAACCTCGTCCCCATGACTGCCGGTTTCATCGCGGCTTTCCTCTCAGGGCTCCTGGCCTGCACCTGGATGATCCAGCTGGTGCGTAACAGCAAACTCTCCATTTTCGCCGTATATTGCCTGCTGGTCGGCCTCGCAGCCCTCGTCATCGGCTCGGGCATGCTGACCTGAAACATGGATATCCCAGAATTGCCCACTGACAAAAACGCCTATCTCGAGGGCCAAATCCTGCTCATCGACAAGCCCTATTCCTGGTCGTCCTTTCAGGCGTTGAACGCCGTGCGGTGGGCCCTGAGGAGGGCCTTTGGCCTCAAGAAGATTAAGGTAGGGCACGCCGGTACCCTCGACCCGCTGGCTACCGGCCTGCTGGTTTTGTGTACCGGAAAAAGCACCCGCCGCATCTCCGAATTACAGGGTATGCCCAAGGAATATACGGGCACGATTCACCTGGGGGCCACCACCCCATCCTACGACCTGGAGACCGAACCCAGCGAGCAGCTGCCCGTAGAACATCTTACTGACGAAATGCTCAAGGCAGCCGCTGAGCGGCTGACCGGCGAAATCACCCAGCAGCCCCCGGTATTCTCGGCCATCAAAAAAGACGGCAAACGCCTGTATGAATACGCCCGAAGCGGACAGGATGTGGAAGTCCCGCTCAGGACCGTGCATATCTGGGCCTTCGAACTTACGCGCATCGCCCTGCCCGAGGCCGACTTCCGCATTAGCTGCAGCAAGGGCACTTACATTAGATCCCTGGCCCACGATTTCGGGCAAGACCTGGGCACCGGAGCCTACCTTTCGGCCCTGAGAAGAACCAAAATAGGCCCTTATACCGTAGATAAAGCACTTACCCCCGATGCCTTCAAGGCAGCGCTGCGCAATGCCGGGTTGGAAATCTGACTGCCATAGCAGGGCATGAAGGGGTACAGGTATAAAATATTTTAGGTAATTCGCGGTTATAGCCATATGAACCTGACGCGTGCGCAACTGGCAATGCTGATCACGGCCTTTTCCATGGGTATCGTGGTATTGAGCCTTTTCAATATCCACCTGAATTCGACCGTGGAAGAAGAGTATGTCATAGAAATGAGCCTGGCTGACGATGAACTCGAGGCCCTGCTGGAAGAAAAGGAACGGCTTGAAGAAGAGCTCGCCCAGGCCGACCCCATCAAAAGCCATATAGCCCTGAATGAAACGGCCAAGCCGAGCTTCGGCAACCCGGAGCCCCTGAAAACCCTCGACCAGCTCCTGGCAGAGCGGGCTGCCAATTCCGAATCGGCTTCAGACGACGACCTTGCCGATACGGGCGAGTTTTCGAGCCAGCTCCAGGAAATGGCTAAAAGGCGCGAAGAGAGCAAGCAACTCCTGGGGGAATTGGAAGCCGAAAAGAAAGAATATACCCACTACCAGAAAGAGCGGCGTACCTCCATTACCTACTCCCTGGTAGACCGGAATGCCTATGAACTGCCTCCCCCTATCTACACCTGTATCGAAGGGGGCAAGGTGGTGATAAATATCGAAGTGGACCAACTGGGTTACGTGCTCGGCGCCGATTTCAACCAAAGCAGCTCTGGCACCTCCAACGGGTGCCTGGTAGAAATGGCCATCCAATACGCCCTACGAGCCCGTTTCAGCAAATCGGATCGTCCCACCCAGAAAGGCACCATTACCTATCTTTTCCAGAGTAAGTAAGGCCACAAGTTCCGAAAGGAGGGCCTGCCCCTTGTCGCGGTTGTACCACCGCTGCATGGTTTCCCGAAGCTCAGGGCTAAGGGAGCCGTGCTGTTCCTTATAGGTTCTGACCATGCGCATGAGTACCGCCGGGCGTGGGCCCCAGCTGGCCAGAACCTCCAGGGAACCGGGGTCGAGTACGAGTAATTTCGGGATGGCCAGTGCGCCATCGGTGCGGTGCCGGTCTATGAGCTCGGGATGGTTGTCGCGCAGGGCAATCCGCAATTCAATATCCGGGGAATTGCTGGCAAAGGCTTGCAATACTGGTAGCACCGGGGCGGCGTCTCCGCACCAGCTTTCTGTCAGAACCAGCCATAGCTGTGGCCGCAATCCCCCCGACAACCAGCGGGCCGTCGATTCGGGAAGCGTGAATTGTTTTTCCCAACGGCGCATGCGCCTGTGGTTCAACTGGGTATACTGGCCATAGGCCTCTGAAGTATTAGATCCCGTGGTGGTTCCCGCTGCGGCGTGCCCGGCAACCAAATCGCGGTAGCCCTTGTAACTGTAAGAGCTTTTCAGGGCTTGTTTTACCAAATGTTGCCCGTAACCCGGTTCTGTCTTATTTAATTTCATACCAATTCATACCGGCCTAGCACCTGTGTTTAACCCCATTGGTAGGCCGTTTAGGGGAAACCTTACACGCGCCACGGTCAAGGCGTGCTTTCGGTATTGATCGCCAGTACCTGGAAGAGTTTGGCCTGGGCCATGAGGAATTTGTTCTGGACCTCATTGGCTTTTAGGCGGGCATCAATCAGGGCGCGTTCGCGGCTGTTGATCAGGAACAGGGAACTCTCCCCGAAACTGAACTTCCGGTCTTCGGCCTGCAGCAGGCGCTCGTAATTTGCAA
Source organism: Robiginitalea sp. (assembly GCA_050289825.1). GTDB lineage: Bacteria > Bacteroidota > Bacteroidia > Flavobacteriales > Flavobacteriaceae > Robiginitalea. The sequence continues at coordinate 56,052 of JBNKGM010000002.1, read as the reverse complement.
CCATATCGCCGATAAGCACGTTCTGCCGCTCGAAGGAAGCCAGTTCGTAACGGATTGAAGATACCTTATTGCGAATGCTCAGCCGGGCGTTGTCGCGCTCCAGTCGCGCATCCTGCAATTTAAACTGTGCCATTTTCAGGGCCCCCCGTTCTTTCCTAAGGAATAGCGGCATGCGAAAGGTCAAACCGCCCTTGTACTGCTGGGTTTCGAAAGAAGAAATGCGGTCTGGCGTTTCGGTCAGGAAATTGTACTCCAAATTAATTTCGGGAAGCAATTGGTTTACCTTGAGGTTTTTTTCCACCTCCAGGCCCCGAATTTTATAATCGAGGGAAAGCATTTTAGGGTGGGCCGTCAGGTTGAGGCTGTCGGGACCGTACAGGTCAATCCCGAGGCCGGTTGCCACCCCCGGATCGGCCTGCGGTTGAACGGCCCCGGCCAGTTCGAGCGGCACGTCGCCTTCGGCCCACAAATAATTCGAGAGGTTCAGCATGGCCTCCCTCAGCCGAACACGGGCCTGTTCCAGGCCCAGGGCCCGGTTCTCAAAGGCAATGCGGGCCTCTACCGTATCGATAGCCGCTATTTCGCCGGCCAGGGCGCTTTGGCGGATGCCCTGTAGGCGGCGCTCGGCGTTGGCGACAAACCGGCTGTAAACCTGCTCGTCGCGGTAGGCCTGCAGCCAGTCGAAATAGGTAGCTGAGGCATCGAAAAGCACCTGGTTGATCATCAGGTCTCGGTCGGCCTCGCTCTGTTGCTCAAAATACCGGGCTTTCCGCAGGGTTGCCATGCGCTCGTTGGCCCAGAGCCCCCGGGCAAGCGACACCGATACCCCGGCACTGTAGAGCCCGTCTGCAGGCACAGTTTCTGACGGATTCAGGTAATCTCCCTCGTTTTGTTCGAATTGCCCTTTGAATTCTATGCCGTACCAGGTGGGGATTTTAAAGGCCGCGTTAAGCCGGTCGTAATAGGTGCTGCCCTGGTACTCTTTTCGGCTGTAATCGACCTCGAGCTTCGGGTCGAACCCACCCCTGGATTGCTGGAGCATCGCCTCTCCGGCCCCGGCCACCAGTCGGGCCTGCCGGGCAACCGGGTGGTATTGCCTGACCCGCGCCAGGAAGGCATCGAAATCGAGCACCAGACTGTCTTGCTGGGCATGGAGCTGGAGAGGCCCGGCCAGTAGCAGAAGCAATGGTATCAGCGATCGTTTCATTTCTTGGCAGGAGTTTCTGATGATTCCAGCTTTTGGTAATAGTTGGGCGGGAAGCCGTTGAGTTGCCTCCAGAGTTCAAACCAGATGGGCACGTCTTGGAGCAGGGCCAGGGTACGGGCCCCGGAACCCACCCGAATCTCGGTGGGCCAGGGGTGGTCTTCCGCATCGGGGGCGATCAGGATGCGGTATTTCCCGTTCGGGCTTATGTAGGTTTCCAGGGCTACCACCCTGCCCCCATAGGTACCATAAGACACGTTGGGCCATCCACTGAATACGATGGCCGGCCAGCCGTCGAACTGGATGCGCACCTTTTCTCCGAGGTGGATCAGGGGCAGGTCAATCGGGTCGACATACGACTCCACCGCCAGGTCGATTTCGGTAGGCATGATGCTCACCAGCGGATCGCCTTCCTTGAAGGTTTCCCCAATACCCGATTGCAGGGCCTTGTTCACTATACCGCTTTGGGGGGCTCTGATATAATGGAGGTCAGAACGCCTTTGGTAATTGGCAAACTCGTTCTCGAGCTTGGTAACCTGCGCCTCCGAATCGAACTGGGAAGACTGGGCGGTGAAAAGGTCGCTCCGCGCCTTGGAGATCTTGTCGGTGTACTCGGCCTGCACCCGGCCGATTTCCACCTCGGCGTTGATTACCTCGTTGCGGCTGGCCAGCAACTTGTTTTCCTGAGAGATGAGCTTGGCCTGCGACTCCTGCAGTTTCAGGCGTTTTTCCTCCACATCGGTAACGGCCTTCAGCCCCTCTTCCTGAAGCTGGCTGGTACGGTTGTACTGCCGATCGGCGATGGTGAGCTGGGTGCGGGCTGCCTCCAGTTCGATACTGTCGCTCTCTACCTTAAGGTTGGCCTGAATGAGCTTGTTCCGCGACTGCTGCAGCTTGAGTTCCCTCTCATTGGCCAGGGCGGCAATCTGCGAATTTAAGGCGCCTACTTTCTCCTGGTATGAACCCACCGACCGGTTCTTGGCATCGATCTGCATCTGGGTGCGCTCAACCAGCCTAGGGTCGAAATATTCGTTTTTCACCTCCGAGATAAAGAGGATGGTATCGCCTTCTTTCACGAAATCTCCCTCCCGCACAAACCATTTTTCAATGCGGCCAGGGATCGGGGACTGGACCGTCTGGGGGCGCTGATTGGGCTGCAGGGTTGTCAGGTAGCCATTCCCGCCAATGGTCTGGGTCCAGGGCAGAAACATGATTACCAGCACCAGGCCGAAGAAGACCAGCAAGAAGCGGTTGAAATACCCGTAGTGCTTCTTGTGGAATACCTTGCGGGCAGCCTCGTAAACCCCCAGGTCTACTTTCTGGTTTAGCTTATTTTCAGTGATGTTCAGCATGTTCTGCTCAGTTTACGATCTGTCCGTCTTTCATTTGCAAGACCTGGCCGCAACAAGGCGCCCAGTCGGGATTGGTACTCACTACCACCAAGGTCCACCCGTTTGCAGGGTCGGCCAGGAATTTCATGATGCGATTCGCCTCCTCTTTCTCGAACTGGTCAAGGGGGTCTTTGAGAATCAACAGCCGGGGCTTGTGAATGATACTGCGCGCCAGCACGATTTTCTTGGCTATTGTGTAGGGTATTTGCCGGCCCTCGGGGTAGAGCATGGTATTCAGCCCCTTGGGCTGCTCCTGCACGAACCGCAACAGGCCGGCGTGCTCGAGGGCCCAGTACACGCGATCTAAGGCGATATCAGTATCGCCGAAGGTTAGGTTGTCGTGGATGGTACCCTCAAAAGGCGATTCCTCGGGCAATGACTGACCGATCAGCGCCCGGTAATGGTTCGGCAAGATGCCCTTTAGGGAAACATTGTTCACGAATACCCGGCCCGAGTCGGGCTCCAGCACCCCGGCAATGATGCGTAGCAAGGTAGTTTTGCCCGAGCCTCCCGGTCCCTGTATCAGGGTTGTGGTGCCAGGTTCCAGGGTCAGTGAAACCCCGTCTACCACATTATGAGACTCATCGGAATTCCGGTAGGTTACCTTGTCAAGCACGATGCGCAACTCGGCTCCATCGTGAAAGGGCTCTTCCCCTTCCTGGGGTTCCAGCTCCTTGTCAACCACCTGTCCCAATTTTTCGAGGGAAGTAAGCAGGTCGTAAAAAGTCTCGAGGCCCATAATCAACTTTTCGACCGAACTGATCACCAGCAGGATTATGATCTCAGCCGCCACGAATTGCCCGATGTTCATCTCCTGGTTCAGCACCAACAACCCGCCGATTAGCAACAGCCCGGCAGTAACCAGCAACTTAAAGCCGATCATTTGGGCGAACTGAATCACAAGCACCTTAAAGTGCCCTTCGCGGGCGTCGAGGTAGGCGCTCACCAGGCGATCGTTTTTGTCGAGGGCATGCGAAGTTTTTCCGGAGAGCTTAAAGCTGATAACCGAACGGGCTATCTCCTGAATCCAGTGAGCCACTTTGTATTTGTACTTCGATTCTTCCAGGCTGGTTTCAAGCCCTTTCTGGGCGGTGAACTTAAACACTACATAGATCAGCAGCACCAGCAACATCCCGTACAGGATAAAGAACGGGTGGTAGAACGAAAGGAGCAGCAAGCCGAGCATAATCTGCAGCAAGGCCGCCGGGAAATCGACCAGGATCTTTGAAAGCGACTTCTGAACGGTCAGGGTGTCGAAGAATCGGTTCGCCAGCTCCGGGGGGTAGTAATCTTCGAGTTCGCTCATTTTTATCTTCGGAAAGCGGTAGGCGAATTCAAAGGACGAGCGGGTAAAGATTTTCTGTTGCAGGTTTTCGATAATACGGATCTGCATGAGCTGTAATAACCCTACAAACCCTACCCCAAGGGTAACCAGTACAACCAGCACGATCCATGAGGTAGTGACCTGGGCCCCCTGAATCAGGTTGATGATGGCCTGAATGCCCAGAGGGAGGGACAGGTTTACCAAACCGGCGAAAATAGCGTAGTAGAAAATTTGGAAAACATCTCGTTTTTCAAGGCTCAGCAACCCTGTGAGGCGTTGCCAGGCAGTGTAGATGCGTTTAGTCATTGGCAGTGGTAATGGTAGAAAAGACCAATTTTTTAAAAAATGTAGTGTGAGCCGCGGGGTCGGTGCAGTCGGTGAGTGACGGAAAATGGGCCTGGAGGAAATACTGATGCAGGGAAGCCGACAGCACCGTGCTGGCGAGGCTCAGGGCATAGGGGTACTCGGGGCAACAATCGTTGATCATCTGCCTGAAACGCCCCACAAGGCGCTTGTAAATCTCAAAATAGCCCTGCTTGTTTTCCTGGTCGACTTCGGCCGTAAGAAAGGGCTTGAAATGTTCATTTACAACAATGGTATTCAGGGACACTTCGTCTACATACGAAAAAGTCGGGTCGGTTTCGACCTGCTGGGTGAGCACCTCCAGGGCCTTTTCGAGCTTTTCCCTGGGGTCGGCAATGCTGTTGGTCATAAGTACCAGCCGGTATTCCATCCATCCCCAGTACCAGGAGTTCAGATAGATTAGAAACTTATGTTTATTCTCAAAATACCGATAGATGGAACTCTCGTTCGAAGAGATCCGCTCCCCGAGTTTCCGGAAAGTAAACCGTTCGAACCCGATCTCGGAAATCAGCAATATTCCCTGTTCCACAATACGCCTCCCCAGGTCAGAAGACTGAGGGTCTTTGACAAATACCTTCGGGTTAATTACAATTCTCAGGTTCTGTAACAAGTCTTGCATGCGTGTATATTTGCACAAATATAATAGTATTACTATCGTTGTTTAAGTGTTTAACTATTATTTAACGATAGTATTAATTTTATTTTCCGATATTTGTTAGAGCATTGTCAATATGACAAGCGCTTTTTATCATAAATTCAAAATATTATGAGAAAATTGGTTTTTATAGCGGTTTTGACTGTATTCTTCCCCTTGAGCACAGCCAAAGCCCAACAGCCTCAGATCGCAGAGGGGATGGTACTGGAACTGGTGAAGCCCGATGGCGATTTCAAGCACTTGCAGGTGCCGCGTAAAAACTTCACTTTAAAACAGGGTGGGCATGCCAACATGCACGCCTTGAACGGCGACCTGGTGGTGGTCGAAAAAGTGCAGCAATTGGGAGAGCAGCACAAGGTGGTGCTCCGTTTGAAAGACGGGCGCAAATTTTTCCGCGTATACCCCACCCTTACCGCTCATTGGCCTGAAGCTTTGCAGGCCGGTGAACTCCGCTATGTAAATTAGGCCCCAGCGTCTTTTTTTGGCTACTTTTAGCCTATGGAGAAACACAGATGCGGGTGGTGCATGGGCGACGCCTTATATGAAACCTATCACGACCAGGAATGGGGCGTGCCGGTACGCGACGACCAGACCCTTTTTGAATTCCTGACCCTGGAGACCTTCCAGGCAGGGCTCAGCTGGATAACCGTTCTGCGCAAAAGGGCACATTTCAGGAAGGTTTTTGACGGATTCGATTTCAACAAAGTGGCTGCCTATGACCTCAGCAAGGTTGAAGCCCTTCTGGCCGACCCGGGCATTATCCGAAATCGGCTGAAAGTGGCCGCGGCCATCTCCAATGCACAGGCTTTTCTGAAAATCAGGGAAGAATTCGGGAGTTTTTCTGACTATATCTGGGGCTTTACGGGGGGACATCCCATAAAAAATGCCGTGACCAATTACAAGTTGGTGCCGCCAACCTCAGAACTGTCTGACCGGATCAGCAAAGACCTCAAAAAACGGGGTTTTAAATTTGTGGGAAGCACCGTAATCTACGCCCATATGCAGGCCACAGGCATGGTGAACGACCACGAGGTAGGGTGTTTTCGCTATGAGGAAGTTTGAAGTGGTTTTACTGCTTGTCCTGTGGTTCATATCCCCGGCCGGGCTTGCGCAGCACCAGCAGGAAGGGGCCCACAGGATACGAAAAGCCCAGTTTCCGGAGGTGGCCTGCGAAAGCCTGAAACCCTATCTGCCTGAAGCCCGCAAAATCAGATACTACCGCCAAAAAGACGGGGACAAGGTGGGGTATGCCGCCACCCTCAGGAAAGGCAGGCTCACCTACCAGTTCGATTTCCAGGCCGATGGGGCCCTGTTGCAGGCCGGGTTCCGCATTCGCCCGGTCGACCTGCCGCAGGAGGCCTGGGGCAGCATCCAGGCCTGGCTAAACACTCGATTCGATTCCAGCCGTATTCGCGACTTCTGGCAAATCTACCCAAGTGCATCTTTTGACTCGGAAATCAAAATGTACCGTACCGCCTTCCAGAACCTGCTTGTGCCTGAACTTCGGTACGAGGTGGTAGTTAAGGTTCGTGCCGGCAAGAGCCGGGGCACCTTCAAGGCTATCTTCGATAGTGAAGGGAATTTCAGGGAACTTCTGGAAATGACTCCCCCCGACCACGAGCACATATTGTACTGAGGCGGGGCAGGGCTTCAGAAAGAAGCCCGCACCATGGCAAGGAATTCGGCCCGCGGCAGAGGCGCGGCCCCCAGGCTGGCCAGGTGGGGGGTGTACATCTGGCAGTCTATCAGCTGGCAGCCCTGTTCCGCCTGCTCGCGTACCATAAAGATAAAAGCGGCTTTCGAGGCATTAGACACCTTGCTGAACATGCTTTCCCCGCAAAAAATACGACCCAGTTCCACCCCGTACAGCCCCCCTGCCAGTTGGTCTCCCTGCCAGGCTTCGTACGACACGGCATGGCCCAGCCGATGCAGCTCGATATAGGCTTCAACCATCTGTTCCGTGATCCAGGTACCGGGCTCGCCTTTCCTGCGGATATGCGCGCAGGCTCGAATGACCTCTGTGAAGCACTGGTTTTTCGTAATGGCAAAATCGCCCCGCTGCAAAATCCTGGACATACTCCTGGAAACCTTCAAGCGGTCTGGGAATAAAACCATCCGGGGGTCGGGGCTCCACCATAGAATAAGGGAATCGTCGTTAAACCAGGGGAAGATACCGCTTCGGTAAGCCAGCAGGAGCCGCTCCGGGCTCAGGTCGCCACCTGCAGCCAGCAGGCCTTCAGGCCCCGAGGACTCCGGGGGCGGAAAGTCAAGGGCCTCGCCCAGGAACCGGATGGGATGGCGCGCTGCAGACATTGCTCCTTTTTGCTAAGGTAGTGCCCTGCTTACCACAAAAGCAAGCCCCCTAAAAAGATGCAGGTGCCTGCCACCATAAAAAGCAGGGAGTACGGTAAAATCTCGCGGGCCTTAAGCCGGGTTATCCCCAAGAGGGGCAGGGCCCAGAACGGCTGCAGCATATTGGTGAGCTGGTCGCCGTAAGCCAAAGCCATAAGGGCCTTGGGCAAGGGCACGTTAAGGTCAAGGGCCGCCTGCATGATAATCGGGCCCTGCACGGCCCACTGCCCGCCTCCGCTGGGAATGAAAAGGTTTACCAGCCCGGCGCTCAAAAAGGTGTATATCGGATAGGTGGTCTGTGTGCCTATAGCCACAAAAAAGTCGGAAATCTCGCGAATCAGTCCGCTGTCGGCCATTACCCCCATAATACCGAAATAGAGCGGGAATTGGATCAGGATGCCTGCGGTGCCCCCAATGGCAGCGGCAACAGCCCTTCCAAACCTACTGATGCTGCCGTGCAATACCACCCCAAGGCCCAGCATAAAGAAATTGAGCATGTTTGGGGTCAGATCGAGGCGCAATAGCCTGGGCAGGTATTGCAAAACGAATGCCGTCAGAATAACCACCCCGAAAAGCCAGGCCACCCAGGGCGAATGATCGAGCCGTTCGGCCCCGGTGGCCTCAGGTTCGTTTTTGGCCGATACCCCGTAATCGGGGAGGTCTATCGGGGTGGGGGCTGTTTTTTTTCCGAGGTAGTATGCCATGGCGCTCAAGACAAGCAGCAATACCACCGATACCCCCAGGTTAGCGGGTGCGAAAATGGTAGCGGCTGTAGGGATACTGGCAGGTAGCTGACTCAGGGTCTCTACCGGCACTACCCCTGTAAGCAGGTCGGCAATATGACCGGGCTCAGAGGCTTTTATGGCTGCCGAACCGCTGATGCCCCCGTTGAATACCATCAGCCCCAGGTACCCGCAAGCCCCGATAAGCGGGTAATTCAGGGGTATGCCATTTCGGGAGGCGTGCTCCCCTACCTTGCGCGCCAGAATAGCCCCGAAAATGAGCCCCAGCCCCCAGTTGAACAGGGCCACAATCACTGTTGAGGCGGTAACCAGCAAAGCTGCAGAGGCCCCATTGCGCACCAGGACAGTAATGCGGCCGATTAGCCGTTCCATAGGCCGGCTAAGCACCACCACATGGCCCAGCACCAAAATGAGCATCATCTGGTAGGCAAATACCAGTAGCCCGGGGTTCCAGAGCCCGCTTTCCCAGGAACGCAGCACGCTTTGCCAGGCAGGCGCCTCTTCGGGGTAAGCGCCGAAAACGGCCGCCAATAAAAGGGTAAGGGCGCTCAGCAGCAATGCAATCACAAAGGGCGATGGCAAAAACCGCCTGAAGCCGGAAACGATATAACGGGTTACAGACATGTATGCAGTGGGTGTTCTGGCCCACCTTGGGCGAGCCGGGCCCCGCTAAAAGGGAAGGTCGTCGTAATCTTCCTCCCGCAGATCCGGAGCGGGCTCAAACGCCTCGAGGGGCGGTACGGGCGGCATGCCGCCCTCCGGGTTTTCCGGCTGCAGGGCTTCAATGCGCCAGCCCTGGATCGAATTGAAGTATTTTACTTCTCCCTGGGGGCTGGTCCATTCGCGCCCGCGCAGGTTAATGCTTATTTTAACCGGTTGCCCGACCTGGAACTTGTCGAGCAGCTCGGTTTTTTCCTGTACGAATTCGATCAGGATGTGCTGGGGGTATTGCTCTTCGGTGGTCACAACCATTTCGCGCTTGCGAAAACCATTGCTGCCGAAGGTTTTAGTCGTTTCAATCTGTTTGATGTTGCCTTGAATTTCCATATGCTGTATTGCTTCTATAGTGTTCTGATTCCTTAGTCCTGCGCGGCAAGCAGTATCTTCCAGGCTGAAGATACGTCATTTTGCGCTAAATAATCCTGGGCTTTCCGGTGGATCAGGCCCTGGTTTTTGGTGTCGATGAGCTGGCGCAGCAATTGCCCGGATTGCACAAAGGCCCGTGCTTCTTCCGGAGAGGGTAGTCGCTGTACATTGCCCAGCATCCCCAGGTCGTTCCCGGTCAGGATCGGGCTCAGCCGAATGGCCTCCGGCATGGCATCAATGCCGATACCCAGGCTGGACAGGGGCTTGGGCACCTCAAAAAGACCCGGATTGGCACGGCTGTACCAGTTACCGCCCATACGGGCGACCAGGTCTTGCCGCACCGGGTCGGGCATGCCATTGGCCCCCAGTATATCAAGCCTCAGATGCAGGGCAACCACCTCGCAGAAGATCAGATTTCCAGCGCCTCCCTCCCGGCCCAGGGGCTTGATCTCGGTAACCCGGCATTCGAACTGGGCCGGCGATTCGGCCACGCGAAAGGGCTTTACTTTCAGGGAGGGCAACTTGCTGAAGCCCGCCTTCTCGAACTCATCAACCCCCCTGGGGTACTCGGTGCTGGCCAGCGACATTTGCTGCACCATATCGTACGACACCGTGTTGATCACCACCTCGGGCACCTGCTCCACATTTTCGAGGGTATGCTTTACGCTGTTGTCGCGAACGCGGCGGGCCGGGGAAAAAACTAGCACGGGCGGGTTCGAACTGAAAACATTGAAAAAACTGAACGGTGCCAGGTTGGGGTTGCCATCGGCATCGAGTGTACTGGCAAAGGCAATAGGCCTGGGCCCGATGGCGCCCAGCAGACAGGCGTGCAGTTTCGGGGGTTCCAGGTCTGAGGGATTCAGGGTCAGCACAGCTTCGCTCATGGGGTAAAGGTACGTAAAATTGAGGCGATCTGCCTTCCTGCACCCGTGCCAGATCCGCAACAATTCCAGCTAAATTGAGTTATATTTAGTGCAACTATGGATGCGACATGCGTTTGAATCCTCCCAAAAAATTTGCAAATACCTTCCTGCTTATTGCCGCCTTCGCGATCGTAAGCCTGATCCTCTGGAACACCAACAGTTTTTTCAGGAAATTCAAGGAAGAGGAACGCAACAAAATGGAGATCTGGGCCACTGCCCAGTCAGAACTACTGAGGCTATCCGAAGACCAGGAACTGGGGAACCTGCACCTGGAGGTCTTGCAGCACAACACCAGTACCCCTATGATATTGGTAAACGCAGACGGGTCGTTCAAGATCAATAACATGCCCGGGGTTTCGGAAAGCGACAGGGAAACCATCCAAAAACGCATCGCCACCTTCGGGGGCGAAAACAACCCCATCCGCATTGAATACCAGGGCGAATTGCTGGCAACCCTGTACTACGGCAATTCGGAAGTGCTCAACAAGCTGAAATACTACCCCATAGCCCTGCTGCTGATCATATTCCTCTTCGGGGCAGTTATCTTCTTCTTCTTTAAAACCAATAAAGCCTCTGAACAGAACCGGCTGTGGGCCGGTATGGCTAAGGAAACGGCGCACCAGATCGGCACCCCCCTGACTTCCCTGCTGGGGTGGAACGAACTCCTGAAGTCAGAGGCCCTGAACCCGAAAATAACCGAGGAGATCGAGAAAGACATAGGCCGGCTCCAGACCATTACCGAGCGTTTTTCCCAAATCGGTTCCCTGCCCAAGCTTGAAGAACACGATTTGGTAGCCGAAACGCGCCAGGCCTTCGAATACCTGCAGGTGCGCAGCTCCAAGCTCATTCGCTTCAGCTTCTCGTCTGAAGCCGAGCACCTGCCCGTGCTGCTGAACCGATCGCTCTATAACTGGACCATTGAAAACCTGGTCAAGAACGGGATTGACGCCATGAAGGGGAAAGGGGCCATTTCGGTGGAGATTATCCCGGCCCTGCCCTATGTAAATGTGCTTGTTTCAGACACCGGGAGCGGGATTGCGAAAAACCAGTGGTCGCACATCTTCGAACCGGGCGTTACCACCAAAAAACGGGGGTGGGGCCTGGGCCTGTCGCTGGTAAAACGCATTGTGGAAGAATACCACGGCGGGAAGGTCAAGGTGTTATCGTCGGGTAAGGAAGGAACAGTAATGCAGATATCCCTGCGAATAAAAGACTGATTATGGGAAAGGAACGCTACGAATTGCTGCGGGAAGCCCCCCTGAACAACAATTGCCCGGAATGTTTCAACCAAAACCTGACCCTGCGTTTCAGCCAGCGTCATGTACAAAACAGGCTCTACCATCGCACCTGCCGCGATGTGCAGCAGGAATTACAGTGCAACACCTGCCAGACCAGGCTCTTTCCGGTACAGTGGACCAAAGACATCGAACGCAGTGTAGCCTATTATGAGAAAGCTGTGGAACCTGCCCGGGCCGGCATCCGGTTTACGGCCCTTTTTTACATTTTGCTGTTTCTGGGGCTGGCAGGGATAGCCGCCCTGGTCTACGCCCTTAAGGAGGGTCTTATTTGAGGTTGGCCCTGATTGCCGCGGCCGTGGCTTCGAATTCTTCCGGACTCAGCCGTTCCTTTTTCTGAAAGGTGGCATCGGCCATACTGTTGAGCGGAATCAGGTGCACATGCACATGGGGTACTTCCAGCCCTATGACGGTCATCCCCACCCTCAGGCAGTCAGTGCTTTGTTCAACGGCCAGGGCCACCCTGCGCGAAAAACGCATCAGGCTTTCGTACGAGGCCTCGTCGAGCTCGGTGAGTTTGTTCACCTCCTTTTTCGGGATACAGAGCGTATGGCCTTTGCTGTTGGGGTTGATGTCGAGTAAGGCAAAGTTGTCGGCGTCTTCGGCGATTTTATAGCAAGGGATCTCTCCCTGGATAATGCGCGTAAAAATGCTGGGCATGGGCGTTGGTTTATACCTGTGAAGATACGAAAAACTACTTGTGGGCCGGCATAAGGCGGGCTGGGTACTTTGCCCGAAAAACCGACTAACGATTAACGCGAAATCTCGAGTACATCGAACTTGAGTGTGCCATTGGGCACCTGGATCTCGGCCGTTTCACCCACTTGCTTGCCCAACAGGCCTTTCCCGATGGGGGAAGTAACGGAGATTTTACCCGACTTGAGGTCGGCTTCGCTTTCGGCTACCAGGGTATAGGTGAGTTCCTGCCCGTTCTGGCGGTTTTTGAGCCTTACGGTTGAAAGCACCAGCACCTTGGAATTATCGAGCTGGGATTCGTCGATTACCCTGGCATTGGCCAGCAGTTCCTCCATTTTAGCAATTTTCATTTCGAGGTGCCCCTGGGCCTCCTTGGCTGCATCGTATTCGGCATTCTCTGAGAGGTCGCCCTTGTCTCGGGCATCGGCAATGGCCTGGGAGGCCCTGGGCCGTTCCACATCGCGCATGTAATTCAGCTCGTCCTTCAACTTCTTTAAGCCTTCTGGTGTATAATAGGAAACCTTGCTCATATGTCTGTAATTATAAATAGAAAATCCCCCGAAATACCAGCAAGACAGACAGGTAATTTAGAGAGGATTTAACGCAAAGATAGTCAATTTTTACGGATTTTTGTGGCCAAAGCTCAAATGCCATGAAGGCCGGTCACTTTCTTTATTTCATGCTTCTCAGCCTGTTACTGACGGCCTGCAGCCGCGACAGCACAAATCGCAACCCGTATTTGCCCGAAATCGGGTTCCGGTACGAGATTAACCTGAACCTGCCCCAGTACAGCCTGCTCACCTCTACCGGAAACCCGGTTTATATCGGCTCTGCAGGGGTTGGTATCCGCGGGGCTTTCGTTATGAACATCGGCTTTGACCAATACATGGCCTTCGAGGCCAGTTGCCCGAACCACGCCCCCAACAATTGCTCCACACTCAGGTTAACCGGGCAGACCGTCCATTGCGATTGCGACGACTACGAATACAGCCTGTTTACGGGGCAGATGCTGAACCGTCCCGACGACGGGGGCCGGTATTACGACATGCTCTACTACCAGGCCGTGCGCAGCGGCAATTCGGTATTCATCAGCAATTGATCCGAACCCCGGCCCTCCCGGTCAGCGTCTCAAGCCGGGGTGGCCAAGCCGATATTTTCAGAAACGCACCTTGGCGCCGGCCAGGAAATGGATCCCCGCCTGCGGATAGTAGCCGGTACCCTCTATGGTCGTAATCGTGCCCGGGTTGCTGAAATCGTCATCGTAGGTGTAGAAGTATCCGTTTGAACTGAATTTCGCGTCGAAGAGGTTGTTTACCAGAGCCGTGAAGGTGACCTCCGGAAAACCCGCCACAGCCGGCAGCACGTACTGCAGGTTCAGATCGGTCTGGCTGTAGGCATCCAGGCGCGATGCCCCGGCTTCGATATTGCTCATGTACTGTTTGCCGACATACTTGTTCAGCACGGCCAACTGCAGGCGCTCCGAGGCGCGGTAAACCAACCGGCTGCCGGCAACCACCCCTGGGGAGAAGGCTATTTCGGTATTGCCCAGGTTTTGCAATTGCCCGTCGCGGCTGAAGAAATAATCCATGTTCCGGTTAACGCTCAGCGTCAGGTTGGGCTGCCACATCCAGCGCTCGCCCCATTGAAGGTTGGCATCTATCTCCAGGCCAGCCCTGTAGCTGTCGCCCACATTGGCCCGCAGGGGCGCCCCCACGTCGTTGAGGGCCCCGGTGAGCACCAACTGGTCTTTGTACCGCATATAGTACAGGTTGGCGTTCAGGGTAGACCGGCCGCTCCTGTGCCTCCAGCCGGCTTCAAAGTCGTGCAGCCGCTCCGGCCTGGGGTTGCCCCCTTCGTAATCGTTGCGGTTGGGTTCGCGGTTGGCCACGGCGTAGGAAAAATAAAAATGGTTTGAGTCGTCCAGCAAATAGGTTACCCCGAGTTTCGGATTGAAGAAGCGGAAACGATCGTCGACCAGGCCGGTTTCGACACCGTTGGCCTGATACCGGACTCCGCGGTACTGCAGATCGGCAAAAAACCGCCACTGTTCTGACGGGCTGAACCGGGCCTTGGCAAAGGCGTTGAAGTCGTCTTTTTGGGATTGGTCGTCGTAATACCGGTCGCCCCGTTCAAGCGTGCCGGAATACCGCGCCCAGACCAGTTCGCCGAAATGATCGCCCCTGTAAGTGTTAATCCCGCCCCCCAGGGTAAGTTCCCATGGGCCGTTCCCGTATTCAGCGGCGTAAACGACCCCGTAGAAATCGTTGTCGAGCCAGCGCCGGCGTATGTAATCCATGCTTTGTACCTCCTGCCCGTCAATGGTAACCGGGGCCAGCCCCAGGAAGCTCAGCTGGGCGTCGGGCGCAAAGAGGATATTGGTGTAATACCAGTCATCCACATATTCTTCGTAAAACCCACGGCCCCGGGTGTAGTGGATGGCCAGGTGGGTCTGCAGGGCATTGCTCCACGATTCATTCCAGTGCAGCTGGAAATGGTCTTGTTTGTAATTGTCGACCTGATTTTCGTAAAACCCTTCAAAATTGCCGGCAGGGTCGAACTGTATCCCGGCGATGTTATAGCGGCGGTTGGTAGCCAGGTCTGCATCGGCGCCAATTGCCGAAAGGGTGGCGGCGTCGAACCCGTACCAGGCCTGGTAGGTTACCTCATGTCCCCCGAAGAGCAAGGCCTTTATCAACCGGCGGTCGTCGCGGTAAGCCCCCTGCAGGAAATAGGAATTCAGACTGGAAGAGGCGCGGTCGATATAGCCGTCGGAGGCAATGCGCGAAAGGCGGCCCGACACTTCAAAATGGTCGTTTAGCAGGCCCGAGCTAAAGAGCAAATTGGCCCTGTGGGTGTTGAAGCTGCCGGCTGCCCCCGAAATTTCGGCATAGGCTTTATCGGAAACCGCCTGGGTGAGCAGGTTCAGGCTGGCCCCGAAGGCGCCGGCCCCGTTGGTGGAGGTTCCCACCCCCCGCTGCAATTGGAGGTTCTCGGTAGAGGAGGCGAAGTCGGGCATGTTCACCCAGAACGTGCCGTGCGATTCGGGGTCGTTGTAGGGTATGCCGTTGATGGTCACGTTTACCCGGGTGGCGTCGCTCCCCCGCACGCGTATGCCGGTATAACCTATGCCTGCCCCAGCGTCGGAGGTCGAAACCACCGAAGGCAGGTAGTTCATCAGCACGGGAATGTCTTGCCCCAGGTTTCGGGTCTCGAGGCGCTGGCGCTCCAGGTTCGAAAAAGTAACCGGCGATTCGCGCCGGGCCCTGATGGCCCGCACCAACACCTCATCGAGCTTGATCTCGGCGGCTTCGGTACTGTCTTGAAGCGATTCCTGGGCATTTAGTACAGCAGCCAGCCCAAAAAAGGCTGCAATTGCGAACACGGTTTTCATTCGTAACAGGCATTACGAATAAAAGGGGCCATTATTCTATGTTAAACTTGATTTGCCGAGCGACCCGACCGGAAGCCCGGCCCGGCGGCCGGCTCTTCCTGAAAATGCCCTGCAGGCATTTTTTTACGCTCGATCCCTTGGCAGCATTACCTGCCCAGGTTCAGCGGGTATAATCTCAGCCCCGGCAATCAGCCGCGGCACCCCTTAAGAGACCCTGCAAAGATACGCCGGGCCCGTTGTCTGGCCAAACTTTCCGGCCCGTATTTGACAGCCCGGCTCCGGGTGCTGCCTCAGGCCTGGTGGGCCGGTTTCAGCAGGTCATTCACCGTTTTAACCGGATTGAACGTGCTCACAGGCACTTCAATAAATACGGTGTTCCAGTATGCCATGGCCCCATTCCACAACCCGGGGAGTTCCAGGGTCTTCAGCGGCCGCCCCTCATAGGTTTTATCGGTAATGAAGCCCTGTCGCGGGTCTACGAAGTTCAACAGGTTGTACTTGGTTCCGAAGGCGTCACGCACCCCGCAGACCAGGTCTACCGGGTTAAAGTGGGTAGCCCCTCCGAAAAGAGCCCGTTGAGCCTCATCTTCCAGGTCGGCCTGGGCCGATTCCACAATTTGAAGGGAGTCGTTCCCGGAAGCATCCCTGATCCAGAAAGGCCCTCCCCCGGGTTCACCCAGGTTTTTAACCATCCCGCAAACGCGGATGGGGCGGGCCAGCTTATCGCGCAAAACAGCCACCTGGTCATTCAGGCTAAGGCCCGAATAGGAATCGGGCAGACGCACATTCAGCCGGGTTTCCAGAAACCGGCTGATGCGTACCAAAAGGTCGTGGTCGAGGGCCCCTTCTTCGAGCATGCGCGTATAGCGGAACGCCTCTTCCTGCAGCTCGAGCAAATACCCTCCCAGAATTTCCTTCCAGCCCGCGACCGCATCCAGGTCGCGGCGAATGGCCACGTTGTCGATATTTTTTATGAAAATCAGGTCGGCGTCCTGCTCGTTCAGGTTTTCGATCAGTGCCCCATGCCCGCCCGGCCTGAAGAGCAGGTTCCCCTCATTATCGCGGAAAGGTTCGTTTTCGGGCGTAACGGCCAGGGTGTCGGTCGACGCCTTCTGATAGGAATAGCTCAAAGAGAACCGGCAACCTGTTTCGGTTTCGACCCGGGCCGCGACCCGTTTTTGCTCCGCTTCAAACAAGGGCTGGTGCGCTTCAGATATGGTAAAGTGCAGGTGCGAGCGACCCTGTGATGCGGCATAGGCCGCCCCTTCCCATAGGTGTTCCTCAAAGGGGGTGGTCAGGGTATTCCCATACTTGTGAAAAGGCAGCATCCCCTTGGGATAAAAGCCATAGTTCTGCCCGGCTTCCGAAAGCATCTCCCTTACAAAGGCATAGAGCTTCTGGCCCTGCCCCGCATCGGAGTTGCCGAGGCGGTTTTGAATCAGCTCATAAAATGGGAATTCGGTCAACCGGTCTCTGAATTGTTTTACGTCTTTCTGGTCGGGCCGGGCCAGAAAGGCCTCCAGGTCGTCGGACTTGGGGTCGAAGGCTTCCAGAAAACCGAAAAGCGCCTTGAACATGCGCGAAGCGGCCCCCGATGCGGGCGTAAATTTGATGACCTGCTTTTTCGGGAGGGCCTTCCGGTAATAGGCCTTCAGTCGATCCTGCCCGGCCGGTTCCAGGCGAATGATGCCGTCGCCAACCACGGCTGCCTTGCTGAGGCGAACAGGGGCGATTCCTTCCCTGAAGGTGCCGATCTGCCCGGCCGCCTTTTCAGGGGTTATCCCTCTGCCTTTCAGGTTGGCGAGATCTCTTTCGGTAAATAGGTTCATGCTCAAGAGTCTGTCTATATGGGAGATGGCAGTTTGCAACCGCTCTTCCCGACTGCCCTTTAAAAGTACGAATCTCCGGTTATTCCCTTCAAGCGATCCCTTGAAATACTCAAACATATCCCGCCGCTGGTCGGGACGGTCGCGCAGGTCGTCCTTTTCCCAGGGCACGTCTATATAGGTCAGGAAATAAAGGTCATATTGGTTCTCCAGGGCATGTTTTTCCAGTTCGGGGTCGCAATAACCCAGATAGTAGGCTTCAGAATACACCTTGGTTTCGAGCAGGTCAGTGTCGCAGACAAGCAGGCGGTGGGCCCTGGCCGACAGCTCGTTTTCGAGCCTCATCTGCCCCCGGGCAATGGGCAACAGGTCTTCCGGTTCGCAGGTACGCTGCACGCGGTCCCATTTTTCCTGCAAGTATTCGCGGGCGTATTCAGGCACCCATAAGGTCTTGTAATGGTCGGCCAGCTCTTGGGCCAGGGTGGTTTTGCCCGTCGATTCCGGCCCGAAGAGGACAACTTTTACGAGGTTTGACGGGACTTGTCTAAGAGCTTCTTCCATGCATAATATCCTTGGATGGCCAAGATAGTAAATATGAGATACTGCAGCGAGAGCATGCCCCAGCCGCGGTAGGCATAAAGGGGCACCGTAATAACGTCTGCAAGTATCCACAGGGTCCAGTTTTCGACTTTCTTGATGGCCATATACCACATGGCGGTAAAAAAGATGCCCGAGGTTACCATATCGATATAATTGGTATAACCGATCTCGGGGGCAAAGGCCCGGTATACGCCATAGGTGAAGGCCACTGTAATGCAGAAAAGGGCCAGGCCGATCCATTTCTCGCGTGCCGTAGTTCGCGTTATATGTACCAGGGCTTCATCGCCCTTGCGGCGCGACCAGTTCCACCAGCCGTAGATGCTCATAACCGAGTAGTACAGGTTGAGCATCATGTCGCCCAGCAAGCCATCCTGCAGAAAAATGTACATGGTAATAAGCGTAGCCACCAAACCAGTCGGATACACCCAGATGTGCTCCCGTTTGGCGTAAACCACGCTGGCAATCCCGAAGAAAAAGGCAATGGCCTCGAGTACGATCAGATAGGGTGCCCGGTTCTGGTACGGGTCGAAGAGGAAATCAAAGATGGGGCTCATAGGTACTTCGGTCTTCCCGGATGGCATAGGCACATGTAAAGCCCTCGAATTCCAGGAAGTAGGTTTGGAAATCGGTACGGTGCCCTTCGTATTGCACCCGTCCCGTGCTCGCCCCAGACTCCATATCAAAGTCGTCAATACAGATATGGTTCAAAAAACTCAGGCCGTGGATGGCCATGATTTTATAGAGGGATTCCTTGGCCCCCCAAACCATGGTGAGCTTTCGGATCAGGGCATCTTCGTTGGCCAGGGTGTGGTACTCGTGCAAAGGGGTGAACCGATGCGCCACCCGCAAAATTTTGTCGCGCTGCTTTTCAATGTCGATGCCCACCTCCAGGGTTTTGGAAACGATGATACCCGTAAAATCGAAGGAGTGCGTAATGGAAATATGCGTGCCGTCGCGCAAGTGCGGTTTCCCGGCCGCATCGTAATAGAGGTCGGCATCGGTGTACCCAGCCTCGGCCATAAGGTGGCGTATGCTCAGGAATCCGCGCCGGTGCGTCTCAGATCGCATCCCGTCGTAGCGCTCCCGGCAGTGCGGGTTCAATTCGATTCCCCGCGACAGGGCTGCCTCAGGTTCAGTCACTTTCCAGATGTACACTGTACAACCCTGAGGGCTTGTTATAGTTTTGTAAAGGGGCATAACATGTTACAAGTTATCTGTACCTTTGCGGAGCTTTGCACCCCGGCATCCGAGTTCCAAAGTACGAATATTTCGCCGTACAACCGGCGGCCTGCGCAGGAGTCGTTTCGGGGTTGGCAAGGGCCTAAAAACAGACAGCACTATGCGTACGAAAAACGTGGAATACATGCCCTATAAGGTCAAGGACATGAGCCTGGCGGCCTGGGGTCGAAAAGAAATCGAACTTGCGGAATCTGAAATGCCCGGGCTTATGGCCCTTCGGGCCGAATACGGCAGCACCCGGCCCCTGAAAGGGGCGCGTATCGCGGGGTGCCTGCACATGACCATTCAGACTGCCGTGCTAATCGAAACCCTGGTGGCACTGGGCGCCGAGGTTACCTGGAGTTCGTGCAACATCTTCTCCACCCAAGATCACGCTGCCGCAGCCATCGCCGCCGCCGGCATCCCGGTTTACGCCTGGAAGGGCATGACCGAGGCTGAGTTTGACTGGTGTATCGAGCAAACCCTTTTCTTCGGGGAAGACCGGGAACCCCTCAACATGATTCTTGATGACGGGGGCGACCTTACCAATATGGTGCTCGACCGGTACCCGGAGTTGGTCAAGGGCATCAGGGGCATTTCGGAAGAAACCACCACAGGAGTGCACCGGTTGTACGAGCGTTTTAAAAATGGCACCCTGCCGGTACCGGCTATCAACGTAAACGACTCCGTTACCAAATCGAAGTTCGACAACAAATACGGCTGCCGCGAAAGCGCGGTCGACGCCATCCGCAGGGCTACCGACACGATGCTGGCCGGTAAGCGGGTACTGGTCGCCGGATACGGCGATGTAGGCAAGGGAACCGCCGCCTCTTTCAGGGGTGCCGGAGCTATCGTAACCGTTACCGAGGTAGACCCGATCTGTGCCCTGCAAGCCGCAATGGATGGCTATGAGGTTAAACGCCTCGAATCTGTGGTCGGCCAGATGGACGTGCTCATCACCGCCACCGGCAACCGCGATATTATTCGCGAAGAGCACTTCCGGGCCATGAAAGACAAAGCCATTGTCTGCAACATCGGCCATTTTGACAATGAAATCGACATGGCGTGGCTCAATAAGAACTACGGCCGTACGCGCGACGAAATCAAGCCCCAGGTAGACAAATACACCCTCGACGGGAAAGATGTGATCGTCTTGGCCGAAGGACGCCTGGTAAACCTGGGGTGTGCCACAGGCCACCCGAGCTTTGTGATGAGTAATTCATTTGCCAACCAGACCCTGGCGCAAATTGAGTTGTGGAACCACCACGACCGCTATGAAAACGAGGTGTACACCCTTCCGAAGCACCTCGACGAAAAAGTGGCCGCCCTGCACCTGGCCCGCCTTGGTGCCGAACTCACCCAGCTCAGGCCCGACCAGGCCAAATACATAGGGGTGCCCCAGAAAGGGCCCTTTAAGCCCGATTATTACAGGTATTAATTGGAGTTTGCCCAATAAAAAACCCCCTGGAGCTCTGGCTCCAGGGGGTTTTTGTTTGCTGACGGCCCCCTCTTTGCAAAAGGGCCGGGTTAACGCAAAAAAACCCGGGGCAGCTTAGGCCGCTCCGGGTTTTGAATCGTTAAGGAAAAGGTTTTAAGCCTCAGCAGGGTCGATAGAGACAAACGACTTGCCTCCCGATTTCTTTTCGAAACGCACAACGCCGTCTACCTTGGCGTGCAGGGTATGGTCTTTACCCACATACACGTTGTCTCCGGGGTTGTGCTTGGTGCCCCGTTGCCGTACAATGATATTGCCGGCCACGGCTTTCTGTCCGCCGAAAATCTTAACGCCCAGGCGTTTCGATTCCGACTCCCGTCCGTTCTTGGAACTACCTACACCTTTTTTATGTGCCATGATGTTTGATTTGTCGGGAGCTCGCCTCCCGGTTCAACTTTTATTTTCCTCCCAGGGCTGCGATGAGCTCGGCCTTTTTCATAGACGAGTACCCACTGATGTCCTTTGCTTTGGCCATTTCGCGCAGCTCTGCCACGGTTTTGGCGTTCAGATCTTCAGCTGCCTTCGGAGCCTCTTTTTTGGGAGCCTCCTTTTTGGGAGCCTCAGCCTTGGGGGCTTCGGCTTTGGGAGCCGGTTTTGTTTTCGGTGCCTCCTGCTTGGCGGGTGCTTTCTTGGCCCCTTTGGCCACGATTCCTTCGATGATCAGTTCGGTGAGCTGCTGGCGGTGCCCGTTTTTAACACGGTAGCCTTTCCGGCGCTTTTTCTTGAAAACAATCACCTTGTCACCCTGCAGGTGCTTTACGACTTTTGCCTCTACTGCGGCTCCGTCTATAGCCGGGGCGCCAATGGTAATCGCATCTCCATCGCCGATCAGAAGCACCTGGTCGAAGGTAACCTGGTTACCTTCCGCTTCGCTCAGCCGATGTACGAATACCTTTTGGTCTTTCGCAACTTTGAATTGCTGCCCTGCTATCTCTACAATTGCGTACATAGCGTTTTTGGTTATAATAGTAAGTGAACATGCCCTTGCCGTTGGTGCTCAAACGCATCTGGTTAAGGCGGGTGCAAATATAGGGCTAAATTGCCAACCGGCAAGCGATTGCAAAGATTTTAATAGGATTTTTTGCCGGCCTGTCGCGGCCCTTTAAACAATTGCATGAAAGCCAGGGTAAGCACCAGGGAGGTGGCAATGCCCATGATGGCCACGGTGAGGAAAACAATGCCCTCGAAATCGCGCAGGTCATTAAAAAAGACCACGGTGAGCCTGGGCAGGAAATCAAGGCTTATTTCTGTACAGTAAAAGGCGAAAAAAATCGTAAAAACGAGCGTTGCGGATACCCCGGTTACCATTCCGGCTACGAAACCGTTCCCGTAATTATAGGCGTCGCCCTTTTGCAGGCGAAAAGCCCTGATGGCCTCGTAAATGCCAAAACCGGTTATAACACCATTGAACAGGCTGTAGAAAATGTTGATGTGGAGCCCGAACAGCGACAAGATTAAAAAGTATGCGATCAGGCTCCCGCTGGTGGCCAGTCCGTATCGGACCGGAAGTGCATAGGTGATCATGGCGGTTTAGCTTGCGGTTTACCTTAAAGATACTAAGAGGGTTAGGTCCATTGTAATAAGGATTTGTTAAAGAAATCCAACCTGCGCTCATTTGCTGGCCAGGCCGTATCTTTGATGTACCTATAAATCATGTCTTACATGCGCCTTAAACCGCTCGGAAGACCCAAAATTCAAGCCATGCGCAAATTGGTATTCCCACTTACCCTGGTTGGCCTGACACTGGCCTTAATGACCCTTGCTTTCGCATGCAAGGGCGAAAAAAAGGGAAACCCGATTACGGAGCCCTCCCAAATGGAAGCCGTAATAGCCATTCACGACGAGGTGATGCCCAAAATGGGCGACATCGGCAAACTGGTTGCCCAGCTGAAACCTCTGGCAGACAGCACAGAAACCGGCATGCCCTACCTCAGGGCTATGAAAGATCTGCAGACAGCGCACCAGGCCATGATGGACTGGATGCAGGGTTTTGGGAACCGCTTCGACCACGAGGAGGTGATGGAAGGCAAAGCCCTGAGCGAACAGAAAATGGAATGGCTCAGGGAAGAAGAGGTGAAGGTAAAAGCCATGCGAGATCAGGTCTTGCAGAGTATCGAAGCCGCCGAAACACTGCTGGCACGGGAAACCGATCAGTAGCCGTCAGAAAGGCAGGCGTCCCAGGTCTACGTTTCCTCCTGATATAATAATGCCCACCTGAGCGTTCCTGAAGCGTTCCGGCTCTTTAAGCACGGCCGCCACAGCCACGGCGCTCGACGGCTCAATAACGATTTTCATGCGTTCCCACACCAACCTCATGGCGCGGATGATTTCGGCTTCCTCTACACGAACGATGGTTTTTACGTGCCGGCGCAGGACCGGGAAGGTATAACTGCCCAGCACCGTGCGCAGGCCGTCGGCCACGGTCTCTGTATGGGTATTCCCTTCTATGCGCCCGCTCTGAAGCGATCTGTAGGCGTCGTCGACCACCCGGGGTTCGGCGCCAATGGCTTCGCATCCCGTACCCGAAAAAGCAGCCGCCAGGGCGGTGCCCCCTAGAAGCCCCCCTCCGCCCACAGGGGCCACAACGTATCGCAGCCCGGGTACCTCTTCGAGCAATTCGGCACAGGCCGAGCCCTGCCCCAACAGCACCATGGGGTCGTTGGAGGGGTGGATAAACAGGGCGCCTGTTTCGAGGCGAACCCGCTCGGCCTCCTGTTCGCGGGCCTCCAGGGTAGGTTCGCACTCCCGAATGTGCCCGCCGTAGGCGCGCACCCCTTCCTTTTTGACCTCTGGGGCGTTGCTGGGCATGACGATATAGGCGGGTACCCCGACATTGCGGGCAGCCAGGGAGAGGGCCTGGGCAAAATTCCCGGAAGAATGCGTTACTACAGCCGGCACCGGCCCTTGCTCCTGCAGGCCCAGCAAGGCATTGGTGGCACCGCGGATCTTATAGGAGCCGGCCCGCTGGAAATTTTCGCATTTAAAAAACAGGCTTGCCCCCGAAAGGCTGTCGAGCTGGGACGAGCGCATCACCGGGGTTCGGTGTACATAGGGTTCGAGCTGCGTGCGGCATCGTTTGAACTGTTCGGCTGTGTAAGTTTCCATCGCGAAAAGGGAATTCCAGGATTATTTCCAGCTCAGACTCTCCATAATGCGTCTGATATCGTTCTGGAGGTAAACGGCAGCCGGAAGAATGGAGTCATAGTTCGGTTTGGCATAAAAATAAAGGGAACCGGTCACAAAATGCCGGGTGCTGTCTGTAACGTAGAATTGCGACTGAGATGCCGCGTCTCCCGTTACTTCGTATAACATGCCATAAACCTGATTCGCCTCGTTCACAAATTCCTGTTCGGGAATGGCATCGGCCTTGATCACATGCTCGTAGGCCAGCTTCTGGGCATCTGACAACAACTCCTTCAGATTGCCCTCCACCGGCTTGTAGGTGAGGAAGATACTCCCCTTCATGGCAGGGTATTGCAAGACCATGTTGCAGTCTTCCTTGGTTTCGAGCCGTGCGAGCTGGCTGTATTCAAACCCGAAGGGGCACCCATCTTCGTAGAGCCGGTAGGCCTGGGGCGGATAGTCAAGGCGCAGCATGGCCCTGGGCCTGGGAAGTGGTTCTTCCCCGCAAGCCAGCAAAAACAACGCTGGCAGCAACAAAGCCAGGACCGTCTTATTCCTCATGCGGCAAGGTGATTTTGATCTGCTTCAACCGTTTGTTGTCAAGGCTTTCCACCATGAATTTATACTTCTGGAAGGGAATGGCCTCCCCCCTTTTCGGGAATCCGCCGGAAATTTCCAGCACAAACCCGGCGATGGTTTCCGATTCGCCTTTGTTTTCCTCGAACACGGATTCATCGGTAATCCGGGCTACCCGGTAAAAATCCTTCAGGTTGGTCTTTCCTTCGAATACGTAATTGTGGTCATCCAGTTTGGAATACACCAGGTCTTCGTCGTCGAATTCATCGCTGATATCGCCCACGATTTCCTCGATAACATCTTCCAGGGTCACGATGCCCGAGGTCCCCCCGAATTCGTCGACCACAATGGCCAGGTGGTTCTTTTTGTTCTGGAATTCAAGCAGCAGGTCGTCGAGCTTCTTGTTTTCGGGCACAAAGAAGGGCTCGCGAATCAGGCCGGTCCAGTTAAACGACTTGCGTTCGATATAGGGCAACAGGTCCTTTACGTAGAGCACCCCCGACACATTATCCATGTTGTCGGCGAAAACCGGGATGCGCGAATACCCGTTCTTCTGGATCTCCTCGAGTACTTCCGGGAACTTCATCCCCTCGTTGAGGGCAAAAATATCTATGCGGGGCGTCATTACCTGTTTGGTATCGGTGTTGCCGAAGGAAACGATCCCCTTGAGGATCTTCTGTTCTTCGCGGGTGGTATCGCCTTCAGAGGTGAGTTCCAGGGCCTGTGAAAGATGGTCTACGCTCAGGCTCGATTTCTGTTTTCCGAGGCGTTTGTACAATTGGATGGTTGCCGCGCGCATAGGGCCCGAGAGGGGGGTAAAGAGCACATCCAACACCCGCAGCGGGTAGGCTACCCGGGGCGCAAACACCTTCCGGTTGCGGTTGGCGTAAATTTTGGGCAGAATCTCCCCGAACAGCAAGATCAGGAAAGTGGCCAGGAAAAGCTCCAGCACAAACCGCAGCGCAATAAAACCGAAGTACACCTGGGTAATGCCGGCGAAAAGGGTGTCGCCCACCTCGGTAAGGAGCAGCACAATGCCGATATTGATGGCGTTGTTGGAAATCAGGATGGTGGCCAGCAGCTTCTTGGGCTTCTGCAACAAATAATAGATGATGTTCCCTGTGGCCGAACCCGAATCGCGGAATTCGTTCAATTCGGTTTGCGACAAACCGAAAAAGGCCACCTCGGCCCCAGAGATCAGGGCTGAACCAGCCAGCAATACCAGCAGCAGGAGCAGTCTCAGAATCAGGAAGCTGTCTACGCCTATCTGGAGGAGTATCGCACTAAAAGGGTCGGGATCCAAATGCGGTCAGTTAGTTATCAAAAGGGGAGGTCGTCTTCCTCTTCGGGCGCTTCGATGACCGGGGTTTGAGGGCGTGCCGGAGCCGCCTGGGAAGAGGCTGCACCAGGGGAGGCCGGGCTTTCCCCCTTATTCCCCAGGAAGGTGAAATCGGTGGCGTGCACCTCGGTGGTATAGCGGGTGGCCCCGTCTTCGCCCTGCCACTGCCGGGTTTTCAAACGGCCTTCAATATAGATCAGGTCGCCCTTGCTCAGGTACTTTTCGCAAACCTCTGCCGCCTTGTTGCGCACCACGATGTTGTGCCATTCGGTGTTGGTCACTTTCTCGCCGGTCTGGCGGTTGGTATACGACTCGTTGGTTGCTATGGGGAACCGGCCGATGCAGTTTCCGCCGTCGAAATAATGCAGTTTAACCTCATCCCCCAGATGCCCGATCAGCATCACCTTATTCAATGTTCCGCTCATAACTATATAATAAGGTCAAAAGTACGAATTTTTGACGGTTTCCATAAAATTGGCAATCAATACCGGAACCGGCAGCGCTTCTGCCTTATCGAAGGGCAGGCCCCCTTCAGGCAGGCACTCGAGGCGGGCAATCCAGAAAGTAGTGTACAGGTGCTGGTGCGAGAGTTTGTGAACCAGGGGTTCGGGATTGGCACGGAAAATAGACAGGGGGCTGATTCCATGGGTGCCCAACGCCATGTTGAGCTGGCGGGCCAGGTCAGATGCTTCCGGCTCGGCCTCCGATTCCAGGAGTGGAAACTCGTACAGGCCCTGCCAGATACCCCGGGCCTTGCGTTGCAGCATAAAGGTATTCAAGCTGTGGTCGAGGGGCACGATATAATGAAAATGCCGGATACGGATGCGGGTCTTACCCGCCTTTAGCGGAAGTTCTGATACCTTGTCGGCTGACAGGGCCCAGCAGCTGTCTCCCAGCGGGCAACGGGCACAATCGGGCGATTTGGGCACACACTGTACGGCTCCGAATTCCATTATCGCCTGGTTGTACTCCCCGATATGGCCGGGGTCCATAACCTCATGGGCCAGGGCATCGAAATAACGCCTGCCTTCGGTGCTGTCTATTGGCAATTCTACTCCGAAGTACCGGGCCAGCAACCGGTAAACATTCCCGTCGACCACAGGGGTCGGCAGGCCGAAACAAAGCGAGCCGATAGCCGCGGCAGTATAGGGGCCCACGCCCTTCAGCGACCGAAGGCCCTGGTAGGTCTGCGGAAACTCCCCCCCGAATTCTTCACAGACCATTCGGGCGGTGGCATGCAGGTTTCGGGCCCGGGAATAATAGCCCAAACCCTGCCAGAGCTTCAACACCTCTTCCTCGGGGGCCGCAGCCAGGTCTGTAACCTGCGGGAACCGCTCCGTAAAGCGCTGGTAATAAGGCAGGCCCTGGGCTACCCGGGTCTGCTGTAACATGATTTCAGAGAGCCATATCTTATACGGTTCGCGCGTGCGGCGCCAGGGCAGGTCGCGCTTGTGCGAGTCGTACCAGTATAAAATGGCATCAGAAAATTTCATGATTCAACACTAGGGCTGCAAATCTAAGGGTTTTAAGCACTTAAATTTAGAATCCTCATGCTTTGGATTGAATAATATTTATATATTTGCAACCCTGAAACACACAGACAATTACTAAAATGACGAAAGCGGATATCGTATCGAAAATCTCAGAGAAACTGGGAATGGAAAAAGGAGACGTTCAAGCAACCGTAGAGAGCTTTATGGAAGAAGTAAAAGCCTCTCTTGAGAACGGCGACAATGTTTATTTGAGAGGATTTGGTAGCTTCATTATCAAGACCCGGGCCGAGAAAACCGGTCGCAACATATCGAAAAACACCACCATTAAGATACCTGCTCACAACATCCCGGCCTTTAAACCGGCCAAAGTATTCGTAGAAGGCGTTAAGAGCAACGTACAGGTCAAATAATAACCGTTAATACTGAGCTATGCCAAGCGGAAAAAAGCGTAAAAGACATAAGGTTGCGACTCACAAGCGGAAAAAACGCAGGAGAGCCAACCGCCACAAGAAAAAGTAGTTTTCAAAACTACTTTTTCCTTTTAATACGTTCATTGACATAGAAATTCTATCAAGGATTTCGACGGGTTTACGATACAACCTGTAATACTTTATTGTTTAATCTGCCAATATCCCTATTGGGGGTATGGTGTTAATTTGAATCAGGTGAATAGAGAATTAATCGTAAGATCCAATCCTGATTCCGTCGATTTTGCCTTACTCAAGGATGGAAAACTCATAGAGCTTCACCGCGACCAGGAAGAACACAAATTTAATGTGGGAGATATCCTGATCGCTAAAATTAGGAAGCCGGTAACGGGGCTAAATGCCGCCTTTGTGGATGTCGGGTTCGAGAAGGATGCCTTCTTGCATTACCACGACCTCGGGCCGCAGCTGAAAAGCCTCCTGAAATTCCTCAATGGGATTCGCTCCGGAAGACAACGTGAGTATTCCCTGAAAAATTTTCCATTCGAAAAAGATATCGACAAAAACGGTAGCATCAAAGATGCTATCAAGCCGAACCAGGCGCTGCTGGTACAGATCGTCAAGGAACCTATTTCAACAAAGGGTCCGCGCATCAGTTCCGAATTGTCCATCGCCGGGCGTTACCTGATCTTGGTGCCGTTTTCTGACCGGGTTTCCGTGTCTCAGAAAATCGAAAGCAAAGAAGAGAAGGATCGGCTTAAGAGATTGGTCCAGAGCATCAGACCCAAAGGTTTTGGGGTGATTATCCGGACAGTAGCAGAAGGCAAAAAAACAGCGGAATTAGACAAGGATCTTGAAAATCTGATGTCCAAGTGGACATCGATGTGCAAGAAATTGTACAAGGCACCCACCCCGTCCAAGGTACTTGTGGAACTGAACCGGGCCTCCTCCATTCTGAGGGATGTCTTTAACGACACCTTTACCGGGATCCATGTAGACGACGAAACGCTCTACAATCAGATCAAAGACTACGTGCACGAAATTGCCCCGGAAAAGGAAGACATTGTAAAGCTGTATAACTCAAATGTGCCGATCTATGAAAAATTCGGCATCGAACGTCAGATCAAAACATCGTTCGGACGCACAGCGTCTATGAGCAAGGGGGCATATCTGATCATTGATCACACAGAAGCCCTTCACGTAATTGACGTAAACAGCGGGAACCGTTCCACAAAGGCCCGAAACCAGGAAGAAACCGCCCTGGAGGTGAATATGATCGCCGCTTCGGAGATTGCACGCCAACTCCGGCTTCGCGATATGGGAGGTATTATTGTGATCGATTTTATCGACATGGTTCGGCCTGATAACCGCAAGAAACTGTTCAACCATCTCCGCAACGAGATGGCCGACGACCGGGCCAAACACAAAATCTTGCCCCCCAGCAAGTTCGGACTGGTACAGATAACCCGGCAACGTGTTCGCCCTGAGGTGAACATCAAAACCACCGAGGTAGATCCTGGTGGAACCGGGGGAGAAGTGCAAGCGCCCATTGTCCTGATTGAAAAAATCGGAGACCAGCTGGAGCGGATCCTGAAAGGAGAACACAAGGATAAGTCGCTTATCCTGAATGCCCACCCTTTCATTGCCGCCTACCTCACCAAAGGATTTCCATCTATGCGCTCCAAATGGTTTCTGGAGTACAAAAAATGGATTAAGATCCAGCCGAGGGACGCCTACACGTACCTGGAATACCGGTTTACGGACAAGGAAGGAAACACACTTGAATAACACAAACAGCCGCTCAGCAGAGCGGCTGTTTTTTTTTGTCCCTTCGAGACCTGAGCCCCTGTGGCTGGTAATTCCTATTTTTAGGGTGTGAAAAATGCTGCCCGGATGATAAAACACCCGATTTACTGCCTGTTCGGGGCCCTACTCTTGCTCTTTGGCTGTGCGGAAAAAGTACCAGCTCCCCCCGAATATCTCGACGTCCTGTTACGGGAGAGCCCCTCCCTGCAAGGGAAGGCCGAATATTTGCAAAGCCCCTACGTTACTGCCGGCGACCGGGCCTACCTGGTAGGCCACCAGGATGGTTCATTCCCCGAACTCGGCTGGCACATCCCAGGTGAAATGGGCGGGCTCTGGAGCCACCCCATCAAACTCCTCGACGGCTTTGAGCTCAGCCTAAGCATCGGAGGCGAAGCTATCCCTGCTGATGGTCTGCGTCGGTTTGTAAACTACCCCATGGCAAATGTCCTTTTCTGGGAAGCTGCTGCCCATCCCCTGCGCCTTACGCGATTGCAATTTGTACCCGATGGTCAGCCTGGGCTGGTTGTTGAAGCTGCTTTTGAAAACACGGGGTCCGAACCCCTTCCCCTGGAAGTGGTCCTGACCACACATGCCGACCTGAGGCCCACCTGGCTGGGCGAAGAAACCGGTATGCACGACACGCCCGACTACGCCACATATGACGATTCCCTGGGGGGCTGGATAGTACAAGACAGCGCGAACCCCTGGTTCGCAGCCTATGGCTCAGACCGGTTGCCAACCGCCCATGCCAGCAGCCACGACAACCCCTATGCCGGCCAGGGCGTATCGGCATCCCTTTCGTACCGCCTCGACATTCCGCCGGGAGGGCGGCAAAGCCTTCGGGTGGCCTTCGCCGGCTCGATGCAATCCGGGCAGGCAGCCCGGCAAACGGTGGCCACCCTTCTGGAACAGGCCCCCGGCCTGCTGGCCGAAAAACGGGACAGGTATGCCGGTCTCGCGGGGCGCAGCAAACTGAAGGTGCCCGACACAGACCTGGAAACCACCTTTGAATGGCTCAAATACAACGCGGACTGGATGGTGCGCACGGTGCCCGGGCTGGGTACCGGTATTTCGGCTGGCATCCCCGACTACCCCTGGTGGTTCGGGGCCGACAGCGAATACGCGCTGCAGGGATATATGGCGGTAGGGCAAACAACCCCTGTTTTTGAAACCATATCGCTGCTCGACAGCGTTTCAGAGGCCGTTAACGGCAATGGCCGCATCATCCACGAAATGTCTACCAACGGGAAGGTTTTCAACCCCGGCAACATCAACGAAACCCCCCAGTTTGCCAGCCTGGTCTGGCAGGTGTACCGGTGGAGCGGCGACCGGGCCTTCCTGGAGCGCACCTTCCCCACGGTGCAAAAAGGCCTGGAGTGGCTCATGCGCGAAAACGATGCAAACCGCAACGGCTACCCAGATGGGTTCGGCATGATGGAAATCCACGGCCTCGACAGCGAGATGATCGACGTGGCCGCTTACACCCAGGCCGCCTTTGCCGATGCCTCCAAAATGGCCCATGAACTGGGACAGGAGGAAAAAGCGGAAGCCTACGCCTTGCGTGCCTCGGAATTGCAGGAGCGCATCAACCGCGATTTCTGGTCGGAAGCCTTCGGCTCCTTCGCCGACTTTCTGGGTACCGATGCCCAGGCCCTGCGCCTGATCGAAGATGCCATAGTGCGGGCCGACACCCTGAACAAACCCTGGGCGGTTGCCGAACTGGAGCAGACCCGAAGCGCCATAAAGGCCCATCCTGCCCAAGGGGTACGACCCTTTGTACTCCACCACAACTGGGTGGTAAATACCCCCATGGAAAAAGGGATGGCCGAGCCAAACAAAGCCCTGAAAGCACTTGATACAGCCGGAAAATTCACCAATCCCTTCGGCGTGTTCGTAACGGGCATTGACCGGGATGAGTCGGCCGGGCAAGATGCAGGGTCTTTCAGGGGGAGTCAGGTGTTCTCCTATACCGGGGCCGTTATGACCCTTCCCACCGGGGTGCTGGCGGTGGCTGAAAACAATTACGGGAGGCCCGACCGGGCACTGGACTACCTGCTGCGCATGTGCCGCAGTTTCAGCTTCGCCCTGCCAGGCAGCATGTACGAGGTTTCCCCCGATTACGGGATGATCTCCCAGGCGTGGAACCTGTATAGCTTCGCCATTCCGGTGGTGGAGCAGTTCTTCGGCATTTCCCCCATGGCTTCCCAGAAACACATCCGCATTGCCCCCGGCATGCCCACGAGTTGGAAGGAGGCCAGCCTGGAAAACGTAGCGGTTGGCGCCAACACGGTAACGGTTGACTACCGCAAATCAGACGACGGGCTCATACACCTGAAGGCCGTACAGGCAGACCCCACATGGACCCTGGATTTCCCGGCAAACAGCGCAGCACCCGGCACCCTGGAGGTCCTGGCAGGAGAGGCGGGAACAGACGGGGGCGGGAACCCCCGTATTACGGCTGTTAGAGGCGTGCTGGAAGTGAAATACCGCGAGGCAGGTCGATGAATGGTTTCGGTCACACCTCCTACACCGTGGAGGAAGCCACACGGCGCCTGGAACAGTATTGCGCCTATCAGGAGCGCTGCCATCAGGAGGTGGTGCAAAAACTGAGGCAGATGCGCATGATTCCCCAGGCTATTGACGCCATCGTAGTACACCTTATAGACGCCGGTTTCCTGAACGAAGAACGCTACGCCAGGGCCTTTGCAGGGGGTAAATTCCGCCAGAAACACTGGGGGCGCCAGCGCATAAAACGCGAGCTGAAAGCAAGGGGCATAGGCTCTTACCTGATACGCCAGGCCCTGTCGGAAATCCCGGAGGCCGCCTACCTGGAAACGCTCGACAGGTTGGTTGAAAAGAAAAAACAGGAATGGGAGGGGAATCCGCCAGAGGTAGTCGCCCAGAAACTGTACCGGTACCTGGCGTATCGCGGGTGGGAAAACGAACTGATCCGCGATCGGATCGAGCCCTTACTGGGCAGAAGTTAGGCCGCCTTGCCCGCCTCCTTTAGCCTGCGGTGGGTTCGCACAATGGCCTGCTCGTTTTTCCAGTCAATCCAGCTCTGTCCTTTCATCCGGCGCATCAGGTTGTCGAAATACCGCATCACCAAAATGTTATACACCGCCCGGCTCAGGTTTACCGGGTTACGGGCAATAGCCCGCAGGCTCATGGAGAACCCCGGGGTCAGATACCGCATGTAGTGCCAGTATCCCTCGGGCATGTAGAGCACCTCCCCATGGCCCAGCTCAGCCCGGAAGCCCTTTGCGTGGCGCAGGGCCGGCCACTGCCCGAAGTCGGGGTTGGCAAAATCAATCGCCTCGTGGGTAATGAGGGAGTGCGGTACTTTATAGAGGTATTTGTTCTCGGATTGCGAAAAGAGGATACATTCCTTTTTCCCCTCGAAGTGGAAGTGGAAAATGTTGGCCAGGTCAATGTCGTAATGCATGAAGGTATAGGAATCTTCCCCCCCGAAAAACAGCATCGGCAGCCCTTTCATAAGCGGGAGGCCAAAATCGGGGTACTCGAAATCCTGTTGCAGCCCGGGCACTTCCCTGAGGATATTCCAGAGGAAAATCCGGTAGCGGGTGGGTTCCCGTTTCAGCAAGTCGATATACTCGCTCATGCGCATTTTGGCATGCGGCTCGTTAAACCCGTCGCGGTGGTCTACCGGGCGGTCGTCGTAGAGGGGCACTATCTTGTCGCCAGCCATCTGCCGCATGTATTCCAGGCTCCACTTCGAATAGGCAGGCCAGCCCTCAATGGCCTTTTCGATCACAACAGGCCGTTGGGGTTTGTAATAGTCCTTCAGGAAGGCTTCCTTGGTAAGGGTACTAACCCTTGGAACATCTTGCAGGTCCAAAACGCGACTGATTAACGGAATTTCAAAGGTAAGAATTTATAAATCCCTCCCGTTTTTTTTGCTCGACCAGGAGTTGGCCCCGCCGCCCCGCGTGCGGGCCCGTTCATTGCGCTCAATGGTATGGCCGGGGCGCGTCCATTTCGGTTTCTCGCCCAGGGGTTCCACGCCCGACTGCCCGGCCTCGACGGTAGCGGGTTGCGCTTTTTTTACAAAGGGTTTCTGGGGCTGCAGCCCCAGTTGCCGGAACATTTCCATGTCTTCGTGCACGTCGGGGTTGGGGGTGGTAAGCAATTTGTCGCCGGCAAAAATGGAATTGGCCCCGGCCAGGAAGCAGAGCGCCTGGCCCTCGCGGCTCATCTGGGTACGGCCCGCCGACAGGCGGACCTGGGTCTGGGGCAACACCAGGCGTGTTGTGGCCACCATGCGTACCATCTCCCAGATCGAGACGGGCTCCATAGCTTCCAGGGGGGTGCCCGGAACGGCCACCAGGGCGTTAATGGGCACCGATTCTGGCTGGGGGTCGAGGGTGCTCAGGGCCACCAGCATCCCGGCCCGGTCGTCCAGGCTTTCTCCCATGCCTATGATTCCGCCGCTGCAAACCGTTACGTTGGTCTTGCGTACATTGGCAATGGTATCGAGGCGGTCTTGAAAGGCACGGGTAGAAATAACATCTTTATAATACTCCTCGGAGGTGTCGAGGTTGTGGTTGTAGGCGTACAGGCCAGCTTCGGCCAGCCGTTTGGCCTGGATCTCGGTGAGCATGCCCAGGGTACAGCACACCTCCATGTCGAGCTTGTTGATAGTGCGCACCATTTCTAACACCTGGTCAAATTCGGGCCCGTCTTTCACATTGCGCCAGGCCGCCCCCATGCACACCCGAGAGCTGCCGGCTTCCCGGGCCCGAAGGGCCTGCGCCTTCACCTGAGATACGCTCATCAGCTCGTTCCCTTCAATGTCGGTGTGGTAGCGGGCTGCCTGCGGGCAATACCCGCAGTCTTCCGGGCACCCCCCTGTTTTAATACTCAGCAGGGTAGAAACCTGCACCGTGTTCGGGTCATGGTGCAGGCGGTGAACCCCGGCGGCCTGATACAGCAGGTCCATCAGGGGCTGGTTGTAGATTTCCAGGATTTCTTCCCGGGTCCAGTCGTGTCGCATTTCACTCATGGGTTGGTGCCATTAGAATTGGTGTCAAAAATAACGTAAAGCTACCGAACCGCCAATATAAGCTATTGCCAGTCCATCAGGCCCGCTCTAGCAAGATACTAACCGCATTGCCCCCGAATCCGACGGCATTGACCAATATGTATTGAAGCCGTTTCGGGGGGGGGGCGGGCCGGTAAGGAATGCCAATAAAACGCTGGTTTTTAAGCATGAGCACGGCCATTTCAAGGCTCAGCATGCCTGAGGTGCCCAGGCTATGGCCCACTTTCCATTTGTTGCCGGTCAGGGCCGGTAGGTCGCGGCCAAAAACCGATTCCACTGCCCGCAGCTCGGCCCGGTCGCCCGCCAGGGTTCCCGGGGCATGGAGCACCACCACATCTACTTCCTTTCGGGGCAGTTCTCCCAAAGCCATGCGCATGGAGGCCTGCAGGCACTGTGCCGTGGCCGAAAGCGATGCCGGGTGACGCAGCAATTCAGTGGCGTATCCATAGCCGCGTATTACGGCCTGGGTGCGCTCCGATTTCCCCCTTTCGAGGCAGGCCACGGCAGCCCCTTCGCCGAGCACCATGCTGTTGTTCGATTTGTCGGGGTCAAGGGCCCGGCAGGGGTATGGCCCGCCCTCCCGGCTGTAAATACGAAGGGCCCTCATCTGCGCCAGGGTAAAAGGGGTCAGGGGCGCTTCGCTGCCCCCTGCCAGAAAGCGGTCAGACATCCCTGCCCGTATCCAGGCAATCCCGTTGAGCAGGGCATGCAGGGCCGTGGAACAGGTTATGGAATGTGAAAACTCCGGACCCGGGCTGCGCAGGTCCTGGGATACCCAGTACGAGATGTTCCCCAGGGTGGTGGTGGGGGAACTCAAACCCGGCACCTCCCCTGTCTGCAGGAACTGCCGGTGGTAGGCCTCAAACAGGCCGGTAGCCCCCCGTGATGAGCCGATATTCACCCCGATGCGCTCTCCCTGCCTCCACCCGGCCGATACGGCAGCCAACCGGCTGGCCAGGATGGCCAGCAAAACGCTGTCGTCGAGGGCCTCATAATTCGCATCAGACAGGCGGAGTTCCTCCAATTCCCGGCGCACCTCCTGAGTACATCTGCCTCCCCAGGCTGGTTCCCCGCCAAGGTCCAGGGGCTGCAGCCGGTGATCCGGGCCCAGGTATGCCTCCCAGGCTGCATCGGGGCCATACCCCAGGGCTGAGACCGAGGCGAGGCCCGAAATGGAAAGGGTGGTGCTGCTCATAGTTTCCCGTTCGCTAGGTGGTCAAGCAAGGCCTCGATGCCCTGGTGAAGCCTGCCGAGCTCTTCGTCGGTAATGATGTAGGGAGGCAACAGGTATACCGTGGCTCCCAGGGGCCTCAGGTAAATGCCCCGTTCCATGAAAAATGCAAATACTTTATCCCTGAAGTTCCCATAACGGGCCGTTTCGACCTGCAGGTCGAGGGCGTAAATGACTCCGCATTGCCTGCTGCTGCGAACCAGGGGGTGCTCCTTTATGCGAAGGTCAAAGGCAGTGTGGGCAGCGATAATCCGGGTGATGCCATCCCTGATTTCGGGCGACTCGAGCAGGTCGAGCCCGGCAAGGGCCGCCCGGCAGGCCAGCGGGTTGGCCGTATAGGTATGGCCGTGGAAGAATCCCTTGCCAACTTCTTCGCTGTAAAAGGCATCAAACACCTCCCGGCTGCAACTGGTGACCCCCATGGGGAGCAACCCTGCGGTCAGGGCCTTGGAAAGGCAAATCAGGTCGGGCTTGGTTGGCAATTGTTCAGAGGCAAACAAGGTGCCCGTTTTGCCAAAACCGGTCATAACTTCATCGGCGATCAGCAGAATGTCCTTGCCTTTGAGCAGGCTCAGCAAGGCGTCTAACCCGGTCTTATCATGTGTTTTCATTGCTGCAGCCCCTTGCACAAGAGGCTCATACACAAAAGCGGCAACACGCCCGTCGGCTGTAAGTTGTTCTGCCAGGGCCAGCAACTCTTCCGTCTGGCCGGCCTGCGGTACCGGGATGCGGCGAACTTCGAGGGTCAGACCTTCAAAAGGGCCGTTGTAGACCGACAGGCCCGAAACCGACATAGCCCCGAAGGTATCGCCGTGGAAGCCTTCCTCGAACGCGAGTAAGACTTCTTTTCGGTTGCCCCGATTGAAATGAAACTGCAGGGCCATCTTAACCGCCACCTCTACGGCAGTGGAGCCATTGTCTGAAAAAAAGAGTTTCTGCTGCCCGGCGGGCAACAGGGCAGTGAGCCGTTCGGCCAGCCGTACGGCGGGTTCGTGGGTAAGACCGCTGAAGACGATCTGGTCGAGCTGCTGCATCTGCTGGCCGACCTGCCCGGTAATGTAGGGGTGGCAGTGTCCGTACACAGCGGTATACCAGGAAGAAATCGCATCGATATAGGCGTTTCCGGCCTCGTCGAACAGGAATACCCCACTGGCCCTGGCAATGCCCAGCGTGTCGGGATGGGTCATGTGCTGGGTAAGCGGGTGCCAGATATGCTGCCGGTCGCGTTCCGAAAGATTTTGCAAAGCGCTACGTTTACTAGGGTCGATTTTCTATCTTGCAAAGATGGGAAATAATCGCAACTAGCCCTATGTTAGAAGGGATGTTCTCTAAGGTGTTCGAACGCATGAACCGGGCCGGAAACGGACTGGTATTCCTGATGTTCCTCGGGGGCAGCCTCTTTTTCCGTCTTCCCTTTTTCTTCCGCGATTATGTGGACCGGGACGAGAGCACTTTTATTTTGATGGCCCAGTCTTTGGTAGACGGGCACCTGCCCTATACCCAGCTTTGGGATCTGAAACCTCCCCTTTTGTTTCTGCTGTTCGCCATGCCTGTATGGGCCTTCGGCAAAAGCCTGTTTGCCATTCGGGTCATGGGATGGCTGGCCGTAAGTGGCATCGCCTATTATACCTATGCCCTAGGCCGCGGCACAGGTGGGAAGGGTGCCGGTCTGGCCGCCGGTATTGCCTGTATGTTCCTGATGAGCCTGGGCGGAAGCGTACAGGGCGTAATGTCGGAACACTTCAGCATCCTGTTCCTGCTGCCGTCCCTTAGCTTGCTCGTTAAGCCCCCAGGGCGCTGGAACTACATGCTGGCCGGGGCCGGGTTTGCCCTGGCCGTGCTCTGCAAGAGCAACCTGGCCATTGCCCTGCCCATCCTGGGCCTTTACCTGCTTTTCCAATGCTTTGGCAGGGAAGGTGGCCCGTTGCGGGTGCCCGTCTTATTCCTTTTGTTGGGCGGAACCCTGCTGCTATTTGGTTCGGCTGCCCCTTACCTCTACAACGGGCAGGGTACCCTCTGGTGGGACTCCGTCATTCGGGCCCCCCTGGCCTATTCAGGCGATTCGGGCGGCATTCGCGCCTCATCCCTGTTGTTCTACGGGGTGATGGGTTTCCTGCTTTGGCTGGGCTTTCGGCGCGGCTGGCTCGATCGCGACAACCCCTTAACCCGGGTGGTAACCATTGCCCTGATCGGCATACTGCTGGCTTTCTTCAAAGGAGGGCGCCTGAACGGGCATTACCTGCTGCAATTCTATCCCCTCGCCCTGGTGCTCCTTTTCGGGGCCCTGCAACGGCTTTCGCCCCGTTCCATCCGCATTTTTGCCGGGGGTGCCCTGTTGTGGTCGCTGCTTGTACCCGTTGAAAGCTACCGGGAATACGCCGCAATCGTGTCGCATTACCGCGAACGGGGTCACTGGTACAATGGGGAGGGCGTAGAAGTGCCCCTTTATCTGGAGAAGGCCTACCCGGGGGAAACGAATGTCCTTTTTCTGGAATATCATATCGGCTACTGGCTCCTGGGTGCCCTGCCCCCGACGGCGGTTGCCACGCATCCGAGCAATATCTGCCGCGGGTACCTCTATCCGTTTATTCCCGACAGCCATGAATCGCCCGAGTCGGAGATCCGGTACATCATGGAAACCAAACGGCCCGAATTGGTGGTGCGGCGCATGGGCAAAGCGGTTTTCGACACCCAGTACATACTCGAAAATGCTGAAATCGAGAGTTACCTCGGCGTGTATTACCGGCGCGACACCCTTGTCGGGCGGGCCGAAATCTATGTGAGGAGGTAAGCCTGCAGTGCCGGCAGCAGGCGGGTGGCTTCTTCCCGAATGCGGGCCCGGTCTATGTGCAAAAGCTCGGGAATCCTGCCCAACACGGGAACGCCGGTCTTGGTGCTCACAATGTCTTCGGTAGTGGGGTGCAGATCCCCGCTGAACAGGAGGCTTGTCTCAAAGCCCTTTTCCAATAGGGCGTTTACCGTAAGCAACGTATGGTTGATACTGCCCAGATAGTGGCGCGAAACCACCACCACCTTGTACCCGGGTTGGATTAGGTCAAGGATGGTATCCCGCTCGTTCAGGGGCACCAGCAGGCCCCCGGCCCCTTCAATGACAAGGTGGTTGTTTGTTTGGGGCGGCTGCAGGCGGCCGAGCTCTATGGTTACCCCGTCGATAGCGGCTGCGGCGTGCGGGCTCATGGGGCTGTTCAGGGAATAGGCGCTCGGGTGGATCACAGTGCGGGGGTTGCTGATAAGTTCCTGCACCTTATCGCTGTCGGTATGGTGCAGCTCCCCGGCTTGTACCGGCTTCCAGTAATCGGCCTGCAGGGCTTCCACAAGTATGGCCGAGGCCAGGGTTTTCCCGACTTCCGTAGAGATGCCGGTTACGAAGATCTGTTTCATGAATCGCGTCGTGTAATGATGCCGCACGAAAGGCATTTATAGGCGACAGGCGCGAAGAACGGAAAAAGGCGGTACCATAGGGAAGTGCGCAGGTAATGGCGCTCCGAACGGGCTTCCTTGCAATTGGGGCAGACCACGGGCCGGCCTTCCCGGTCGAGTGCATACGCGCGAACCTGGTCGTAGATGGCCTGTGCCTGTTGTCCGTACTCCAGGGGAACAACCACCTTCACCCCGCCGATGGCCGTGGCGATAAAGGGCTCGGCCTGCAAAATGTTGGCGTCTTTCAGGTAAACAGGAATACCTTCCGACTCAAGCTTGATCTTCAGCATTTGCGCGTCGGCTACCAGGTCAAAGGAGCCCACGACGTGATACTTGTTATCCATGTTATGCATCTTGGAGCTTACTGGCCAAGATACTTAAAACATCGTGAATCTCCTCGGGGGTGTTGAAGCTGTGCACACAAAACCGCAGGCATTCCTGCCCTTCTGGCACCGTTGGCGAAAGGATGGGCCGTACCTCATACCCGGCCGCCTGCAGGGCCGAAGCCGCTTCGCGGGTGCCCTGGTTCCCGCCAATCCGGCAACTGAAAATGGCCCCCCGGGCCGGTGTAAACCGATGGCTGAGGCCGGCTTGCCCCACCTCCCTTTCAAAACACGCGAGCCGCTGTTTAAGCGCCTCCAGGGCCAGGGCCCCTTCCCGGCCCTCCAGCAGGTCATACGCCTGCAGAATGGCTTCCAGGCTGTGGGGGGGAAGGGCCGTGGTATAGATCAGACTGCGGCTGAAATTGAGCAGATACGCCTTAAGGCGCGGGCTCCCCAATACGGCAGCCCCGTGGCAGCCGAGCGCCTTCCCGAAAGTCACCACCCGGGCAAAAAGGCGATCTTCCAGGCCTTCTTCTGCCGCTGCCCCCCGCCCACCGGGCCCGAGCACGCCCACTGCATGGGCCTCATCAAGGATCAGGCGAAAGCCGTTTTCGCAGCAATAGACCACAAGGGGTTCAAGGTCAGGCCCGTCTCCCTCCATGGAAAAGACCGACTCGGTAACCACATAGATCTCGGCATCGGCCGGGCGCTCCTGCCCCAGTACCTTTTTGACGGTTTCCTGAAGGCCTGCCAGGCTGTTGTGCTGGTACCGGTAACTGCGGGCGTGGCCCAGGGCTATACCATCGCGGATGCTGGCGTGCACCCCACTGTCGTAAAACACAAAATCGGTTCTCTGCAAGACGGCCGAGAGCAGCCCGAGGTTCGCGTCGTACCCAGAATTGTAAATCAGGGCTTCCCCGGCCCGGTGATAACCGGCCACCCTGCGCTCGGCCTGCTCGTGCAGCGGGTGGTTCCCACTGAGCAGGCGCGACCCTGTACTGCCCCGTAATTCCGAGCCCGGGAAAGGGGTTGATGGTGCCCAGGGCAGGCGTGCCAGCCCGAGGTAATCGTTGGAAGTGAAATCGGTGTGCCCGGAGCGCACAGGCAATTC
The DNA here is from genome assembly GCA_050289825.1 of Robiginitalea sp. Taxonomy (GTDB): domain Bacteria; phylum Bacteroidota; class Bacteroidia; order Flavobacteriales; family Flavobacteriaceae; genus Robiginitalea. The sequence continues at coordinate 15,560 of JBNKGM010000002.1, read as the reverse complement.
CCGGAAGTTACCGTCGCGATGGCGGGCATCAAGCCTCGCCTGCAATTTTTTAGGGAATTCGACCATGGGGTAAAGGTAGTACATATGCCCGAATCGCGTACCTTAGCCTTAGCTCATTACCTATGGAACAAACCGCCCAACACACGGTATACCGCCCGGCCCAAAGCGAGACCGAATTGCTGCAAATTCTGGAACTGCAGCAGGCCAACCTGTTCGAACACGTTACGCCCGAAGTCAGAGATCGGGAAGGTTTCGTTAAAATTCAACACAATTTGCCATTGCTTCGAAAGATGCAGGCAGCATGTCCACAGATTGTGGCCCTGGATGGTGGGGAATTGGCGGGTTACGCCCTGTGCATGCATCCCAGCCTTGAAGCAGACATCCCCGACCTGATACCCATGTTTGATTATCTGCGTAAAACCATGCCAAAGGATTTTGACTTCCGCGTTATGGGGCAGGTCTGTGTGGCAGCCGCATACCGCCGGCAGGGCCATTTCAGGAAACTGTATGAAACCCTGAGAGATGCCTGCCAACCCCTGCCCATTATTACCGAAATCGCGTCGATTAATACGCGCTCCTTACAAGCCCACCTGGCCGTCGGTTTCAAGAGGCTGGGTTCCCACCAAGAAGGTGAGTTCTGTTGGGATGTCGTCATTTTAACATAAAAAAACCCCGACACTCAGGTCGGGGTTTACAGTTATCTTGCTCTTGAATCAGTCGGCCAAAACAATGACCTTATTGCTATTGAGCTCTATCGTGCCGCTGCGGATGGGCAGTACCGTCTTCCCGTCAGGGGCTTTCCGGAACCGGTCTTCAAAACCTTCGGCGATTTCCACATGAGCGCCGCTGAATTTGACGTCACCTGCCTGCAACAGGGAAACGACAGGAGCGTGGTCTTGCAGCATCTGGAATTCCCCGTTGATCCCGGGAACGGTTACCGAGGTAACCTCTCCTGCAAAGAGGGTCGCTTCGGGCGAAACTATTTCTAGGTACATACTGTGTTCAATTTCAATTAGACTGCAGACTGTGGGGCCTACTCCAATTCTTTAGGCCTCGGCCAGCATTTTCTCACCAGCTTCGATGGCCTCTTCTATGGTCCCTTTCAGGTTGAAGGCAGACTCGGGCAAGTGGTCGAGCTCGCCGTCCATAATCATGTTGAAACCTTTGATGGTGTCTTTGATGTCTACGAATACACCCGGGATGCCGGTAAACTGCTCAGCCACGTGGAAGGGCTGTGACAAGAACCGTTGTACACGACGAGCGCGGGCCACAGCCAGCTTGTCTTCTTCAGAAAGTTCTTCCATCCCCAGAATGGCGATGATATCCTGCAGTTCCTTGTAGCGCTGCAACAGCTCCTTCACCCGTTGGGCACAGCCGTAGTGCTCCTTACCCAGGATCTCCGGGGTCAGGATGCGGGAAGTGGAATCGAGGGGGTCCACAGCCGGGTAAATCCCAAGCTCGGCAATTTTACGCGAAAGTACGGTGGTTGCATCGAGGTGGGCAAAAGTGGTCGCCGGGGCCGGGTCGGTCAAGTCGTCGGCCGGTACGTATACCGCCTGAACCGAGGTAATGGAACCCCGTTTGGTAGAGGTTATACGCTCCTGCATGGCACCCATCTCGGTAGCCAGGGTGGGTTGGTAACCTACCGCCGAAGGCATACGCCCCAGCAGGGCCGATACCTCAGAACCAGCCTGGGTGAAACGGAAAATGTTGTCTACGAAGAAGAGCACGTCTTTGCCCTGGCCTTCGCCGGCCCCGTCGCGGAAGTACTCGGCGATGGTCAGTCCAGAAAGCGCCACACGGGCACGTGCCCCGGGGGGTTCGTTCATCTGGCCGAACACGAAGGTGGCCTTGGATTCCTTGAGGGCCTTCTTGTCAACCTTGCTGAGGTCCCAACCACCTTCTTCCATGGAGTGCAGGAAGGCGTCTCCGTATTTGATAATGCCTGATTCCAGCATTTCGCGCAGCAGGTCGTTCCCTTCGCGGGTACGCTCGCCTACCCCTGCGAAAACCGAGAGTCCGCCGTGGCCCTTGGCGATGTTGTTGATCAATTCCTGGATCAATACGGTTTTACCTACCCCGGCACCGCCGAAGAGACCAATTTTACCACCCTTGGCATAAGGCTCGATCAGGTCGATAACCTTGATCCCAGTAAAGAGGACTTCGGTAGAAGTGGAAAGGTCTTCAAATTTCGGGGCCTCACGGTGAATAGGGAGCCCGTTGTCTCCCGCCTTGGGCAGGTTGCCCAAGCCGTCAATGGCATCGCCGATCACATTAAACAGGCGGCCGTAAACGGCATCTCCAACAGGCATTTGAATGGAGGCTCCGGTAGCAACTGCCACGGCACCCCTGCCAAGGCCGTCGGTGGAGTCCATTGAAATAGCCCGAACGGCATTTTCACCAATATGCGACTGCACTTCAAGCACCAGTACCGAACCGTCTTCGCGCTTGATCTCCAGTGAATCGTAAATTTTGGGGAGGGTTGCCCCTGAAGGGAACTCTACATCGATTACCGGGCCGATAATCTGAGATACTTTGCCTGAATGATTTGCCATTTCGTTGGGTTTAAACTACTAATAAAGGAATTAGGCTCTGTTTTTTCGGCTGCAAAGATAGGGTATTCCTCCTAAAATAAGAATCGAATCCCTGCTTTTTAAATAAAAAAAGCGCCGGGGGGCCGGCGCTTTTTTAGCTTTGGTTTAGATCAGGGGTTTATCGTCCATGAGGCATAGAAAATCGACCCCACGGCTCCGGTCCCTATGGCCGAGAAATACTCCTGACCCAAAATGTTGGAACCGCCAACCTTAAACACCGACTTCATGGAAGGCACCGCATAGTTGATCTGGGCATCCAGCACACTGTAAGAGGGAATCTCCCCATCGGCAAAAGTGGCCTGCCAGAAGTAGGAATCGGTCCAGCGATAGTTCACATTGAAGCCGAAATTCTTGAACAGCTCGGTATTGCCGAAAGAAGCCTTTACCTTGTGGTTGGGCGAGTTGAAATTCGTCCGGAAATCGGGGAAGGCCGCCTGGTTGAAGTCTTGCTCCATATAGGTGTAGTTGGCCCCTATATCGAAGTTCCCGAAGACCTTGGCATCCACCCCAACGATAACACCGTAGGAATTGATGTCTGCGAGGGAGTTTGTATAATTCTGGTAGGCGAAATAGTCGCCATTTTGCAAGGCCAGCAGGGAAAGCCCGCCGTCCCCGGCCTGCCCGTAGAAGGGCACCAGCACGGTGGTGTTCGAAATAAAGTCTTGGTACTTGTTGTAATAGGCGCTCAGGTCAATGGCAATCTTGCCAATCTGCGCCCGGTAGCCTGCCTCGTAAGCCGTGATTTCCTCGGGTTTAACAAGAGGCGTATTCACCGCCTGGGGTGCCCCTGCCAGCACTGAGGCCAGGGAATAGGAATTGTCGTAAGCGGAGCGGCCCACCACGGTGGCCTGGGTCTGGCCGGTCAGCGTTTGTCCGGAAGCACTCAAGGGGAACTGTCGCACATCGCGGTCGAGGTTGGTCGGGGCAGAACCCACCAATACAGCACGTCCGGCGTTCAGGCCGATAAAGAGGTCCTGGGTGGTCGGGTTGCGGAAGCCCTGCTGCACGGACACGCGGAAGTTGTGGTTGCGCATGCGTCCCAGCGTGGCAAGTACGGAAAGCCGGGGTGAGAAGAAGCCATCAAAGAACTCGTTCTTGTCGTAGCGCACCGAGCCTGTAAACTTAATGCGTTCGTCGAGCAATTTTTTCTGGACCTGCATGTATGCCCCGTACTCTTTATAGCTGATCGGACCATCGACATCGGTAAAGATGGTTCCGCTGGAGTTGAGTTCGTACTCCCTGTAAGAGCCTCCTATCTGGATGTCGGCAACCTCTGAGGTCAGGTGGCTGAAGTTGTAGTTGGCGTCTACATGGCGAAATTTGGTGTTGTCGATAAACTTGGCGCCGGTGGTAAAGTCCCCGTCGGCGATAATCCGGTTAAAGGCATTTTTGAACTGGGGAGAACCGGGTTCATAGCGACCCCGGTCGGCCACCGCACGTGCAGCGGCGTGGGCTGTGTCGTCGTCGAGCTGTATGCCGGTGCCAACCCCGAGCTTAGCCCCAATAAAGGTTTGGGCATAGTCGGTAAACCACTGCAAGTCAGATTTCCAGGCCCGGTTGACGTTTATGGCTGCGAAACGCGTGTCATACGAATTCCCGGCGCCTTCTGAGGTAATATACCCGCGCAGGAAAAAGTTGTTGTTGCGGATTTCCAGCTTATGCTGCTGCATGGTGAAATCGCGGATGGCATATCGGTTTGCACCCTGGTAAATGGTATTACCCCGACCTATCCGTCCGTTGTAAATGATCTCAAAATCATCGGCAAAAGGCCGGTAGTAAGCCGAGAAATCGGTCTTGACGCTCTGGGCGCCATAATTTAGCATGTCGGCCTCCTGATAGCCGGTACGCGACACAGTGGCAGAACCTACGGTCCCAGACGGCAGGCCGGCCAGGGCGTCGAAGTTGAGCAGGGTGCTCACCTCGTCCCCGTATACGTTCAGGCCGTCGTAAGCCGGGTGCTGGCGGGTACGGCCAGGATTCAGGATATCATCCGTGTTATTGGCATGCCAGTCTTCGCCCTGCAAGAACGAAAAGTTGGCTTTAAGTGCAAACTTGTCGCTGAAGGCGTGGGCCGCCCGAATGCCGAAATCGTAGTACTGATTATTGCCGGCGGCGTCCTGGGTCGTGAACCCTGTTTTAAAATAGGTGCTTATTCCCTGGTAATCAAAGGGGTTCTTGCTGGTCATGAACAGGATCCCGTTAAAGGCGCCGGCCCCATAGAGGGCAGACGAAGCCCCGGGAAGGATCTCCACGCTCGCTACTTCCAGTTCCGACATCCCCACCAGGTTCCCCAGCACGAAGTTCAGACCGGGGGCGGTATTGTCCATCCCGTCTACCAACTGCATGAAACGGGTGTTGGCAAAAGTGGCGAAACCGCGGGTGTTGATGGAGCTGAAGGTAAGGCTGTTTGTGTTGATGTCTACCCCTTTCAGGCTCTGCAGGCCTTCGTAAAAGGAAGGGGAAGAAGTATTCTTAATGTCCCTTAGGCCAAAGCGTTCAACTGAAACCGGAGATTCGAAAATACGTTCCGGTGTACGGGAAGCCGAGATGACTACCTCGTCGAGAAAGGTTTGCGCTTCGGAAAGCGTAATAGACAGGGTCTGGTTGCTGGAAGAAACCGCCACCGTGGCATCAGTGTATCCAACGCTGGTAACTTTCAGTTGAAAGGGCGGAACTTCAGAGGTCTCCAAAACAAAATTTCCGTCAAAGTCGGTGCTGGTACCAATGGTTTTCCCAATAATGACCACGTTGGCCCCCGGTACGGGTTCCCCATTGCTATCGCTCACGGTTCCGGAAACTACGGTCTGTGCAAAGCTTCCCGCACTCAACAAGAGTGCAGAAATAAGCAGAAGTGTTCTCATTCGATCAAATGCGTTTATTCGGGTTAGTTTATAGGACAAGATACCAATTTTTTCAAATTCGGAATGAAAAATCCTCAAAATTATGCATGCATAATAACAAGATGGTAAAATTAAGGGGAATAAGATGCCAATTCCGAAATAAAAGGGTCCGTTCAGGCAAAAGAAAATCCCCGGATTCCGAAGAATGCGGGGATTCTATAGGGTTCTTCCCGAATCGGGGTTTTTACTCCACCGTAACCGATTTGGCCAGGTTCCGGGGCTGGTCCACGTTACAGCCGCGCATCACCGCGATGTGATACGACAGCAATTGCAACGGGATGGTAGTGAGCAGGGGGGAAAGGCTTTCCGAACACTCGGGGATTTCGACCACGTGGTCGGCCAGGTCGCGCACCTGTTCGTCTCCCTCGGTTACAATGGCGATGATTTTGCCCTTCCGGGATTTGATCTCCTGAATGTTGCTGACCACCTTCTCGTAATGCCCTTTTTTGGTGGCGATCACAATTACAGGCATATGTTCGTCAATCAGGGCAATGGGCCCGTGCTTCATCTCGGCAGCCGGGTAGCCCTCGGCATGGATATAGCTGATCTCCTTGAGCTTCAGCGCCCCTTCGAGCGCCACGGGGAAATTGTAGCCCCGGCCCAGGTACAGGCAGTTGGTTGCCTCTTTGTAGACATCGGCGATGATTTCAATAAGCGGGTTAGACTCCAGCACCTTACCTACCAGGGCCGGAATAGCCTCCATTTCTGCCAAAATCTCCAGGTACCGCTCCTCCGAAATGGTCCCTTTGGCCTTGGCCAGTTTCAGGGCAATAAGGGTAAGGACGGTAATCTGGGTCGTAAAAGCCTTGGTGGAAGCTACCCCGATTTCAGGGCCGGCGTGCGTATAGGCCCCTGCATCGGTTTCGCGGGCGATGGACGACCCCACCACGTTGCACACCCCAAAGACAAAGGCCCCTTTTTCTTTGGCCAGCTTTATGGCGGCCAGGGTGTCGGCCGTTTCCCCCGATTGGGAAATGGCAATCAGCACGTCTTTATCCGTAATTACCGGGTTTCGGTAGCGGAATTCGGAGGCGTACTCGACCTCGACCGGGATGCGGGCGAGGTCTTCAAAAATGTACTCGGCTACCAGGCCGGCATGCCAGGAGGTGCCGCAAGCCGCTATGACGATCCGGTTGGCGTCGACAAATCGCTCGAGGTTCTGGTCGATGCCCGCCATGCGGATAATCCCCTGATTGGCCAGCAAACGGCCCCGGAAAGTATCCTTGATGGCGTGGGGTTGCTCGTAAATCTCCTTCAGCATGAAGTGCTCGTACCCACCTTTTTCGATGGCTTCCAGGTTCAGCTGCAGCTCCTGCACCAGGGGATACGCCACGGCGTCGTCCTTGATTTTACGCAGGCGTATTTCCTTGCCCAGGCGAATCACGGCCATCTCCTCGTCTTCCAGGTAAACGGCGTTATTCGTGTATTCTATAAAGGGTGAGGCATCGGAGGCGATGAAGAATTCATCTTCCCCTACGCCGATAGCCAGGGGGCTTCCCAGCTTGGCTACCACGATCTCGTCGGGTTTGGTGCGGTCGAATACGGCAATGGCATAGGCCCCAACCACCTGGTTCAGGGCAATCTGTACGGCCTTCCCGAGCTTTACCCCTTCCTTGTTTTTTACTTCCTCAATGAGGTTGACCAACACTTCGGTATCGGTGTCGGAATGGAACACGTACCCGCGCTGGCCCAATTCCTTTTTTATGGCCTCGTAATTCTCGATAATCCCGTTGTGGATGATGACGAGGTCTCCGGAATTTGAAAAATGGGGGTGGGAATTCACCTGGTTCGGCACCCCGTGGGTAGCCCAACGGGTATGTCCGATCCCCAGGGAACCCGCGAGCGACATGGCGGCCGATTTGTCGCGCAGGTCGTCTACTTTGCCCGGGGTTTTGGTGAGGTTTATGGCATTCCCGTCATAGAGGGCGATTCCGGCGCTGTCGTAGCCCCGGTACTCCAGGCGTTGTAATCCTTTCATGATGATCGGGTAAGCCTCCCTGTACCCGATGTATCCAACTATACCACACATAGTATTTTGATTTAGAATTTGGGGGAAACGGGCTAAAAGTACAGCCCCCCGGCCCGCTGGCCCAAAAAAATCAGATATATAACGATTTTTTAGCCACAACCGGTATGCTCAGGGGTCGATTTCCGTGTAGTGGATCTCCAGGGCCATCCGTTTCGGATTGTCGGCGGGCACATTGGAACCCACCAGCACCGTACCGAGCGGGCAGATGTTGGCGCTTACCGGCAATATCTTGCTGGCCCCCGCTCCGTCGGGCACCAGGGTTTCTGCCGTGCCGCTGAGGCGGAGGTCTGGGGTCAGGGTAAGCCCGAGCCGGGCATTGGTGGAATCCCTGATTACAATGTTGTTGATGTGCTCGGTGATGTTGATGGAGTACTTTACCCCCGCATTCCCTTCTTTCTGAAGGAAGCCGTCGTAATTCAGGAATACGCCGAAGGGACTTTCGGCAGTGATGGTCTCGGTGGCCGCATTATAGAGCGGCCTGTTGGTCTCGGCATTGTACAGATACAACCTGGGAGGTTCGGCAACTCCCCCGGCCTGGTCGAGGCGTGCCCGGTCTACCCAGAGTATCAGGTAGGCCGCGTTGATGACCCAGTTTTTCTGCTTGATGGCGTTGATGCTATTGCCGCCGCCCAGGGCGTCGAACAAATCGATTTCGGCAAACGTACCTCCCCCGCCCTTAAGGTAGATGGTCTGGGCGTTTTCCTGAGAAGCCAGGGCGTCTTGCACGTCTGCCGGGTAATCGGCCTTCAGGATGGTATTTACGGCATTGCCCGAAATGGGCTGGGGGCCCCCGCCCCGCAGCAGGCGCAGGTCGTACTGGCTTTTTTCCTGAACGACATCCCCGGCCGGGTCTTTTTTGTCGTATTCGTAAAATACGGTCAGGCGAGCACGGGTCAGGTCGAAGAGGATCATCAGTTCTTCCTGGGCAGCAGGGGTCAGGCTCAGGTGCAGTCCCCTGAGAAACTCCCTGAAATTGGAATTGCTCAGCAGTTCAAAACTGCCTTCCATATCCAGCAGGTTCTCCTGAAAGAATTGAGAATCCAGGTTAACCACGAGGCCGGGCGAAAGTCGCTCGTCCACTGTCAGGGATTCATCGGCCTCCGTTTCGGGGTCGTCTTCGTTGAAGGTGATGATATCTTCGTCCGAAATGGTCGTCTCTCCATCGTACAGGAGCGCGCCTGCAAAGTCAGGGGTAAGCGACTGGTTTGAATAATTCAAAGGAATGCTCTGGTAACCTGATTGGGGGTCAAGGTCTTCCAAAAAATAGGTGTTCTGCTCTACCTTCAGGGTAAAGGTCTGGTCGCGGTTCCCGTAAATACTGTCGAGGTCGCGAACTACCGGGAAGGTGTTCGAGGGGGTGGAGGTATCTTCCCCGTCAGGGGTTCCGTCTCCGTCGGTATCGGTGTTGAGCGGGTCGGTTCCCAGGGCTTTTTCCTGGGCGTTGCTCAGGCCGTCCCCGTCTGAATCATTCGTGGAATTATCGGGTTCGGCGTCGAGTTCGTCAATAACCCCGTCAGAATCGGCGTCGGGGGAGGCATTCTGGAAAAAGGGCAGGTACAGGCGCACCGCAGTGACGGTTTCGTTTTCAGGAATAGCCTCGGGGTCTGTGTCTTCCTGGTTTTGGGTATAAATCCCGAAAACAGGATTGCCGATGCCATCTGCCAATTGGATCTGGGTGGTAATCTTGCCTTCGCTGGTGCCGTAAATGGGGTCGTTAAGAACACCCAGCTGGTAGATGGGCAGCCGGTTTGTGGGGAAGGCCTCGATGGCCTTGTTGTAGGCGAAAACATCGTAAACCGCTTTCCCCGTGGTGAAGGGCTCCCCGCTTACAACCCCTGACCCGATTGTCAGAGGGTCTTGTTCACAGGACTCCGCCGCAAGTACCAGTACCACCCCGGCCATAACGGAGTGCAGGATTCGCTTTATGCTCATGGGTTTAGGTTAAGACTTCGGTGTTGTAGAAATTCATATATGCCTCCTCGAATTCCTGAATCGGCACATAAGGCAATACCGGTTTTTCCAGTTTGGCAATGTATTCCCGCAGCTCAGCGGGAATTTCTTCGGCGGCTAAGATAACGGCGTCCGAATAATCTATGGCTACTTTTAACAAATTATTGTAAGTGGGCTCATCTAGAGGCGCAACCCGGTCTGAAGGGATGTTGTCGAAGGAAATTTTCTTGGCCATTTCCTGGTTGAGCGACCCCTCAAAGCCCCTCCCGTATACCGAAGTTACAATGCGGCTGTCTGCGAAAAGGGGTTCGTCGGCATAATATTCGCGCAGGTAGAGCGGGAGCATCGAAGCCATCCAGCCGTGCACGTGGATGATATCGGGCGACCAGTTCAGTTTCTTGACCGTTTCGACCACCCCCTTGGCAAAGAAGATCGCGCGCTCGTCATTGTCGGGGAACAGCACCCCGTTCTCATCGGTAAAGGTGGCCTTCCGCTTGAAATACTCCTCGTTATCTATAAAGTACACTTGAATCCGCTCGCGCGGGATGGAAGCCACCTTGATGATCAGGGGCATGTCCATGTCGTTGATTACCAAATTCATGCCGGAAAGCCGAATCACCTCATGCAGCTGGTGGCGGCGTTCGTTGATGTTTCCGTACCGGGGCATAAAGATCCGGATCTGACCGCCATTACTGTTGACCATCCTGGGGGCTTCATACGACATGAGGGACACTTCATTTTCGGGGAGGTAAGGCACCAATTCGGACGATATAAACAATATCTTTTTCCCGTTCATAGGGGCGGATTTATTTTTGTGGTGGAAACGTAGCTGCAAAATTACAAAAATTATGCAGAATAGCCGTAATTATAGTAAGTTTGCACGCCGTTTGCGGCACCTATGGAGTTGTTCAGAACCAAATCGGAAGTGGCGCTTTTCAGGCGTTCGCTCAGGGATTCAAACAAGAGTCTCGGGCTGGTCCCCACCATGGGGGCCCTGCATCAGGGACACCTCGCCCTGGTTCGCAGGGCCCTGTCTGAAAACCAGGCGGTGCTGGTAACCATCTTCGTTAACCCTACCCAGTTCAACAACCCCGACGACCTGGCCAAATACCCCCGTTCGCTCGAATCTGACCTGGACAAGCTGAGGGCTGTCACAGAGGGCCTTTTCGTATTTGCGCCCGAGGTAAGCGAAATGTACCACGACCAGGTGGTTTCCAGGCCCTACGACTTTGACGGGCTCGATTCGGTCATGGAAGGGGCCCACAGGCCCGGACATTTTGACGGGGTCGGCACCATCGTGGAAGCCCTGCTAAGTCTCATCCTCCCCGACCGCGCTTATTTTGGAGAAAAGGATTACCAGCAACTGCAGATTATCCGAAAACTTGTGCAAATGCGGGGCTTACCCGTCGAAATCGTGCCCTGCCCCATTGTTCGCGAACCAGACGGCCTTGCCATGAGCTCGCGGAATGCACTCCTTCCCGCGAACCTGCGCAACAAAGCCCCTTTTATTTACAATTGCCTGCAATTGGCACAATCGGAGTTTGGTATGAAAAGTGTACCTCAAATTGAGCAAACGATTCAGGAGGCATTTGCAGGTGAGCCCGACTTTGAACTGGACTATTTTGGGATCGCCGAAGCGGAAAGTCTCAAACCAGCCCTGGGGAAGCAGGAAGACAAATCATACCGTGCCTTCGTGGCAGCCAGGCTGGGCGGAGTGCGGCTTATCGACAATATAGCCCTGAATTAAATACCTTTGCCCCATGCTAATTGAAGTAGTCAAGTCGAAAATCCACCGGGTCAAAGTAACCGGCGCCGACCTCAATTACATCGGCTCTATTACCATTGATGAAGACCTGATGGACGCGGCTAACCTCGTCCATGGCGAGAAGGTCCAGATCGTGAACAACAACAACGGGGAGCGGCTGGAAACCTACGCCATTCCCGGCCCGAGGGGCAGCGGGGAACTGACCCTGAACGGAGCTGCCGCCCGGAAGGTGGCCGTCGGAGACGTGCTGATCCTGATTGCCTATGCCTGGATGGATGTGGAAGAAGCCAAGCGTTTCAACCCCGCCCTGGTATTCCCGAACGAAGACACCAACCTGCTGGACTAAATTTGAAGGCCCCCCTAAAAAAAGCGCTTAAGATCGGAGTCCCCATTGCCCTGGGTGTTTTCCTGATCTGGTATTCCTACAACATGACTTCTCCCGAAGACCGGAAAGTCATTTTGCGCTACATCCGGGAAGCTGACCTGTTTTGGGTCGGGATTTCTGTTTTTATCGGGATTCTGAGCCACCTCTCCCGGGCCATACGCTGGAATTACTTGCTTGAGCCCATGGGGTACCGCCCCAAAATCCGCAACAACATCCTCATTATCTTGATGGCCTACCTGGCCAACCTGGGGATTCCCCGTTCGGGGGAATTCCTGCGGGCAACGGCCCTGGCCTCCTATGAGGGGGTTCCCTTCCAAAAAGGGTTCGGCACCATAGTTACCGAACGGGTCGTAGACCTGATCATGCTGTTGTTGATCATCGTGCTGGCCCTCTTTTCCCAAACCGAAATCATTCTCGGTTTCCTTTCCGAAAAAGGGCTGGGGCTCACGGCCAGTGCCGTGCTCCTGCTCGGGGGGATAACCGGCCTGTTTGTTTTCCGGGCCTTTCTCCGCAGGTCCGATTCAACCATCGCACACCGGCTTCGCACCTTTATCCGCGGGCTTTTGGAAGGGGTATTAAGCATCTTCAAGATCAGGCGGAAATGGGCCTTCCTCGGCCATACCTTTTTTATTTGGGGAGCCTATGTGGCCATGTTCTGGGTAATCAAATTCACGGTGCCCGACACCCTTGGGCTCGATTTCGGCCAATTGCTGGTGGGTTTTGTGGCCGGGGCCTTTGCCATGACGGCGACCCCGGGCGGGCTGGGGCTGTACCCTCTCGCCGTCAGCCAGTCCCTGATGCTATTCTCGGTGCCCGCCACCTCGGGCGATGCCTTCGGGTGGATTATGTGGATCGCCCAGACCCTGATGGTCTTCTTTTTCGGTGCAATATCTTTCCTGCTGCTGCCGTTATGGAACAGGAATAAATAGCTATTCCTTCCCAAATTATTGATTATGAGAAAATTCCTGTTCGGGGTTTTGGCCCTGTTTTGTGCCTTGCCTGCCACAGCCCAGGTAAAACGCGAAATATTCGAGTCATTCAAGCTCCAGGAGCGCCGCGGGGTGCAGTACTACATTCCCGAAGACTACAGCGAAGAAAAGCTGTACCCGCTCGTAATCGTCCTGGACGGGGAACGCCTGTTCGACCAGGTAGTGGCAACGGCCAAATATTACAGCAAGTACCAGGGCATGCCCCAGGTGCTGGTGGTGGGCATAGACCAGGAAGCCGGCGACCTGCGGTGGGCCGACTGCGCCTTTGAACCCGATACGGGCCTGCCCACCGAGAAGGGCAAGCAGTTCTACGAATTCCTCGGCCTCGAAATCATCCCCTATATGGTTAGCGCCTATCGCGTGGCCCCTTTCAAGATGTTCGTGGGCTATGACATTACGGCCAACTTCGGGAATTTTTACCTGTTCAAGGAGCAGTCGCTCTTCAATGCCTATGTGAGCATTTCACCCCTGCTGGCGCCTGAAATGGAGCTGCGGGTACCTGCCCGCCTCTCGGAGCTCGGGGGCCCGCTCTTTTACCATCTGATAACCGAGGGGACACCCGGCGATGACAATTCGCGCATTGCCGCTATGGATGCCAACCTGAAGCAATTGCAGAAAGAAGGACTGTACTACTTCTACGACAAGTATGAGGCCGCCAACGACATTTCGGTGGCTACCTACGGCATTGGCAAGGCCTGGGACCGAACCTTCGATATGTTCAAACCCATTAGCCCGAAGGAGTACCGGGAAAAACTGCTTACCTCTGAGGAGCCCGTGTTCAGTTACCTGGAAACCAAATACGAAATGATCAACACCCTGTTTGGCTTCCGCAAGCGCGTTGAGCTCAACGACATCATGGCCATCTATGCCGGCATCCGGAAAAAACAGGACTACGCCTCTTTGAAACCCCTCTCTGACCTCTGCAAACAGGAGTACCCCGAAACCATGCTGGGCTTCTATTTCGAAGGGGAATACTACGAACAGACCGGTGAGCCCAAAAAAGCCCTCCGCACCTTCGAGAAAGCTTTCGGGATGCAGGAGATCGACTTCCTGACCAAGGAAATGGCCCTCGAAAAGATGGATGCCCTCAAGGCCGATTTCGGCTATTGACCCCGTAACCCTCCAAACCGTTTCCCTGCTTGGTAATTCGGTTGGGCGGGGCTATCTTTAGCCCTCCGAGCCCCTACCCGTATGGCCAAGACAAAAACCGCCTATTTCTGCCAGAACTGCGGTGCCCAGTACCCGAAATGGGTCGGGCAGTGCCCCTCCTGCAAGGAGTGGAACACCCTGGTGGAAGAGCTGCTTGAAAAACCCGCCAAAGCCGACTGGAAAAGTGAGTCAGCCCCCCAGCGGGCTTCCCGGCCCATGAAGGTGAGCGAGATAAGCCCCGACCAGCAGAAACGCCTTCCGAGCGGCGACCCCGAATTCGACCGGGTGCTGGGAGGGGGCATCGTCCCCGGCTCCCTGATCCTAATCGGGGGCGAGCCCGGCATCGGCAAGAGCACGCTCCTGTTGCAGATCGCCCTGAACCTGCCGCTGAAGACGCTCTATGTGTCGGGGGAGGAAAGCCAGGAGCAGATCGCCATGCGAGCCCAGCGGGTCAGGCCCGATGCAGATGCCTGCTACCTGCTTACCGAGACCAACACCAGCCGTATTTTCAAACAGGTTGAAGCCCTGCAACCCGACCTGCTGATTGTAGACTCCATCCAGACCCTGCACTCCGATTACCTGGAAGCCGGGGCGGGCAGCGTCTCACAGATACGGGAGTGCACGGCCGAGCTCATCAAATTTGCCAAGGAAACCCATACCCCGGTTTTGCTGATCGGGCATATCACCAAAGACGGCTCCATTGCCGGCCCGAAAATTCTGGAGCACATGGTAGATACCGTACTGCAGTTCGAGGGAGACCGCAACCACCTGTTCCGAATCATCCGGGCCCTTAAAAACCGCTTCGGCTCTACCTCCGAGCTCGGCATCTACGAGATGAAGGGCGATGGTTTGCACACCGTGTCCAACCCGTCCAAGATGCTGATTTCGCAGCACCCGGAATCGCTGAGCGGCACGGCTGTGGCGGCCACCCTCGAGGGCATGCGCCCCCTGCTGATCGAAATCCAGGCCCTGGTGAGCACGGCCGTATACGGTACCCCCCAGCGCTCGGCCACCGGCTTCCCGGCCAAGCGGCTCAACATGCTGCTCGCGGTTCTGGAGAAAAGGGCTGGTTTCAGGCTGGCCGCCAAGGATGTTTTCCTGAATGTAACCGGGGGTATACAGGTAGACGACCCGGCCATTGACCTGGCCGTGCTGGCCGCCATCCTCTCGAGCAATGCCGACATACCGGTGCCCAAAGACGTCTGTTTTGCGGCCGAGGTGGGCCTGGCAGGCGAAATCAGGCCCGTGCCCCGTATCGAGCAGCGCATAGGCGAAGCCGAGAAGCTGGGCTTCGCCACGATCTACGTGGCCGCGAATACCTCACTCCCCGGCAAAAAGCCGGCTATTGAAGTCTGCAAGGTGGGCAAGGTGGAGGATTTGGTGCGGGCCCTGTTCAATTAGCTAATGTGCTAATGGGCTTATTCTCCGGGGTCGGCATTTCGTACAAGCTCGACAACCCCATCTTCAAATTTTCAAATACGCTAATTGCCAAATCTTCAAATAACCATTAGCAAATTAGCACATTGACACATTAGCACATTCCGTCACGGGGCCGGATTCGGGTACACCTCGTGCACGGCCTCAATGCCCTGCAGCACTTCGGGGCTTAATTCCAGGTCAATGCTCGAGATGTTTTCCCGCAGCTGCTCCATGGAGGTGGCGCCGATGATGTTGGCCGTCAGGAAGGGGCGGCTGTTCACATAGGCCAGGGCCATGCGGGCCAGGCTCAGGCCGTGACGGTCGGCAAGGTCTTTATAGGCCTCGGTGGCTGAAACTGCCGTTTCACTGCTGTACCGCTT
>JBNKGM010000001.1:62175-169293 GCA_050289825.1 Robiginitalea sp. | reverse complement strand
ACCGACCTTTCCTGGAGCCGCATCAACCACCCGAACGAAGTGGTGGAGCTCGACCAGAAGCTCAATGTGGTTATCCTGGATTTCGACGACAACAAATCGCGCATCCAGCTTGGCCTCAAGCAGCTTGAGAAGCACCCCTGGGATGCTCTGGGCGACGAGATCAAAGTGGGCGACAAGGTGAAAGGAAAAGTGGTGGTTATCGCCGATTACGGTGCCTTCCTGGAAGTGGCCGAAGGCGTAGAAGGCCTGATCCACGTATCCGAAATGTCGTGGTCTACCCACCTGCGTTCTGCCCAGGACTTTGTGAAAGTCGGGGACGAACTCGAAGCCGTGGTGCTGACTCTCGACCGCGAAGACCGCAAAATGTCGCTGGGCCTGAAACAGCTCACCCCCGACCCGTGGACCGATATCACCACCAAGTACCCGGTGGGGTCGCGCCACAAGGGCATTGTTCGCAACTTCACCAACTTTGGTGTGTTCGTAGAGCTCGAAGAAGGCATCGACGGCCTGATTTACATCTCAGACCTGTCGTGGACCAAGAAGATCAAGCATCCGTCTGAATTCGTGACCGTGGGCGATACCCTCGAAGTGGAAGTACTTGAACTGGATGTGGATGGCCGCAAGCTGAGCCTGGGCCACAAACAGACCCAGGAAAACCCCTGGGATAAGTACGAAGACGACTTCGCCGAAGGTACCGTGCACAAAGCGGCCATCAGCGAGATCGTAGACAAGGGTGCCATTATTGAGTTCAACGAAGACATTACTGCCTTCGTGCCTCAGCGCCACATGGAGAAAGAAGACGGCAAGAAGCTGACCCGCGGGGAAGAAGCCGAATTCAAGATCATTGAGTTCAACAAGGACTACAAACGGGTTGTGGCCAGCCACACCGCCATCTTCAAGGAAGAAGAACAGCGCAATGTGCGCGCCGCCAAGAAAAAGGCAGCCGCCATGGCCGAGGAGTCCAAGCCCACCCTGGGTGATGCCAATGCACAGCTGCAAAAGCTGAAGGATAAGATGGAAGCCGCCAAGAAGAAAAAGTAAGGCAGCCTCCTATAGCAAAACCCCGGGATTCCCCGGGGTTTTTTTATGCCCGGTCCCGGGGGCCGGGCCGCCTGAAACCCGGCCCCGATTCAGGCCATCCAATTGGAGAGAAATGCCTATTTTTGTGTACCAACGTCTTAGGGCTGCCTCTGTATGAGTCAAAAAGTGCTTCTTACCTCCAAAGAGATTGACATTATCCTGCACCGGCTGGCCTGCCAATTGCTTGAGAACCACCTCGATTTTTCTGAAAGCGTGCTGATTGGCATGCAACCCAGGGGTACCTACCTGGCCAAACGCCTGCTCGCCATACTCGAGCGGGAATACAAGCTGAAGCACATCCCCTTCGGCCTGCTCGACATCACCTTTTACCGGGACGATTTCCGTCGGGGCGACAAGCCCCTTGCTGCCAGCAGCACTCAGATCGATTTCCTGGTCGAGGGCAAGCGGGTGGTGCTTATAGACGATGTGCTGTACACCGGCCGGAGCATACGGGCGGCCCTTACGGCCATCCAGTCTTTCGGAAGGCCGGGTTCCATCGAGCTGCTCACCCTGATCGACCGGCGCTTCAGCAGGCACCTGCCCATTCAGCCCGATTACCGGGGCCGGCAGGTAGACGCCATCGGGGGCGACAAGGTAAAGGTGTGCTGGCAGGAAAACGAGGGGGAAGACGCTGTGTATCTGATTAGCAAGTAACTCATGAGCGAACTGAGTGTACGACATTTACTGGGGATCAAGTACCTGAACCGGAAGGACATCGACCTGATTTTCGAAACGGCCGACCATTTCAAGGAAGTGCTGGGGCGCCCCATCAAAAAAGTACCATCCCTGCGCGATATTACCATCGCCAACATCTTCTTCGAGAGCAGCACCCGTACCCGGCTTTCCTTCGAGCTGGCCGAAAAACGGCTCTCGGCCGACGTTATCAACTTCTCGGCGGCCCAATCGTCGGTGAAAAAGGGGGAAACCCTGATCGACACGGTCAACAACATCCTTTCGATGAAGGTAGACATGGTGGTAATGCGGCACCCGAACCCCGGGGCCGGCATCTTCTTGTCGCGCCACGTGAAGGCCGCTATCGTAAATGCGGGCGACGGGGCCCACGAACACCCCACCCAGGCCCTGCTCGATTCCTATTCCATTCGCGAGAAACTCGGCGGGGTAGGGGGCAAGAAGGTGGTCATCGTAGGCGATATCCTGCATTCCCGCGTGGCCCTCTCCAATATCTTCGCCCTGCAGATGCAGGGGGCCGAAGTACGGGTTTGCGGCCCTAAGACCCTCATCCCCAAATACGTGGAGTCGCTTGGGGTACGGGTGGAACCCGACCTGCGTACCGCCCTGGAGTGGTGCGACGTGGCCAACATGCTCCGCGTCCAGAACGAGCGCATGGATATGAGCTATTTCCCCTCCACGCGCGAATATTCGCGCCAGTTCGGGATAGACAAGGCCCTGCTCGACAGTCTGGGCAAGGAGATTGTGATTATGCACCCGGGGCCCATAAACCGGGGGGTGGAAATTACCAGCGACGTTGCCGACTCCCACCAGTCGATTATTTTGAACCAGGTGGAGAACGGGGTCGCCATTCGGATGGCAGTCATTTATTTGCTAGCTTCTCAAATAAAATAACACCTCATGATTTTCGACAAGGAGGGGAATACCACCATCGTCTTCCAGGAAAACGTCTCCCTCAGCAAATTCCTGGCCAATTTCACTGCGGCCTACCCGGGCCTGAAAAACGACCACCTGATCCTGAACCTTTTTTCGTTCGGGAAACTGAGTACGGGCGATGTGCTCGAGTTCCTGGAACTCTCCAACAAACACCGGGGGGCGGGCAAATCATTCGTGCTGGTATCGAATGCCATCTCGTACGAGCAAGTGCCCGACGAACTCAGTGTGGTGCCCACCCTTCAGGAAGCCCGAGACCTGATCGAGATGGAGGAGATCGAACGCGATCTGGACCTCTGAGGGCGGTCGGGCCGGCATGTCGATGAAACTCCATATCCTTGGTTGCCACGCAGCCACGCCCCGGGCAATGACCCGGCCGAGCGCCCAGGTCCTTGAATCGGGAGGCCATCTTTTCCTGATTGATTGCGGGGAAGGGACCCAGATGGAACTGCGCCGTTACCGGCTGCGGTTTTCGAAAATAGACCACATCTTTATCTCGCACCTGCACGGCGATCATTTCTTCGGCCTGCCCGGCCTGGTATCGACCTTTCGGCTGCTGGGGCGCGAAAAGGCGCTTCACATATACGGCCCCAGGGGCATTAAGGAGGCCATTACCCTCTTGTTGAAGCTGGGTGATTCCTGGACCCAGTACCCACTCCTTTTCCACGAGCTCACCCAGCAGGAACCCCAACTGCTCTTCGAAGATGCAGGGTTACAGGTTTCTACCCTGCCCCTGAACCACCGCATCTACACCAACGGCTTTCTCTTTCGCGAACTGCCTGGCGAGCGCCGGCTACGCCCCGAGGTGGCCCGCAGGTACGGGATCGACACGGCCTATTTCCGAAAAATCAAAAAGGGTGCCGATGGCCAGTCTGCAGACGGCCGCCTGATACCCAATGCCGAACTCACCGACCCGCCGGCCCACCCGGCCAGCTATGCCTACTGCAGCGATACGGCCTTCAAACCGGAGTTGCCGGGCTGGCTCAGCGGGGTAGACACCCTGTACCACGAAGCTACTTTTCTGGAAAAGGAGGCAGCCCTGGCAGCCAAAACCGGGCATTCCACCGCCCGGGAGGCGGCCCTGATCGCCCGTGATGCCGGGGTGAAACGACTCATCCTGGGGCATTACTCCACGCGGTACAAAGACCTGCAGGGCTTTCAGAGAGAGGCTGCTGCCGTTTTCCCTGCCGTGGAACTTGCTGAAGATGGGCGGGTATTTTCGTGGTAGGCCGGTGGCCATCCCGGTTTAAAAACACCCTGCCCCCCTATCTTCTTGGGAACTTTGATTATCTTGTGGGCCCATACGCGAGCCATGGAAAAAGACCTCGGCAACTACCGGAAAGTATACGCCAAGAAACAACTCTCGGAGGCCGATGCCCCCGATAACCCGCTTCAGCTTTTCCAGCAGTGGTTCCACGAAATCGAGGCCAGTGGCAGTACTGACGAGCACAACGCCATGACCCTGGCCACAGTGGGGCTCGACGGTTTTCCAAAGAGCCGGGTGGTGCTGCTCAAGGGGTATACCTACGAAGGCTTTGTCTTCTTTTCCAATTACCGGAGCGAAAAAGGGCTCGCTATCGAGGCCGACCCCCGGGTGTGCCTCTCCTTTTTCTGGCCCTACCTCGAGCGGCAGGTCATCGTGAAGGGAACCGCCGAAAAACTGGCCCAGAACCTCTCTGACGGGTATTTTGATTCGCGGCCCGAAGGGAGCAAGCTGGGCGCCATTGTTTCCGAGCAGAGCCGGGTAATTCCCTCACGGGAGTACCTCGAAAAAGCGGTGGAACAACTCGAGGCGGTCTACCACGGCCGGGAAATCCCCAGGCCCGAATTCTGGGGAGGTTACCTGGTCAGGCCCCAGAGCGTCGAGTTCTGGCAGGGCCGCCCCAACCGGCTCCACGACCGCCTGCGCTATACCCTGCAGGAAAGCTGGGACTGGAAACTCGAACGCCTGGCCCCCTGAAATAGGGCTTCAGGCCTTTTGAAACAAGACTGGGATGAAAGAAATCATATTAGTGCGGCATGGCAAGTCTTCGTGGGACTACGGGGTGGCAGACCGCGACCGGCCCCTGCTGGAGCGCGGCATCGCCGATGCCCAGCTCATCGCCCGGGCTATGGGTTCCCTGCCCAGGCCCGACGCCGTATTCTCGAGCCCGGCCAACCGGGCCCTTCATACCTGTACCATAATCATGCGGGAACTGCCCCTGCCCCTGGGGCTGCTCAGGCTTACCGATGCCCTCTACGATTTTTCAGGGGGCAGCGTTGCCGCATTTGTGAAAGGCCTTGACGACGGCCTGAACCGGGTGCTGCTCTTCGGCCATAACCACGCATTTACGCATCTGGCCAACGCCTGGGGTAACCAGTATATCGACAATGTGCCAACCACGGGCTGCGTACACCTGCGCCTGGAGGCCAAACGCTGGTCGCAGGCAGACCAAGGACAGACCCTGCAGGCCATCTTTCCAAAACACCTGAAATAAGGAATGAGCAAATACCAATACGTAAACCGGGAAATCAGCTGGCTCCGTTTCAACGCACGGGTACTCCAAGAGAGCGAAGACAAATGCACCCCTTTGCTCGAACGGCTGAGGTTCCTGGGCATTTTCTCGAACAACCTCGACGAATTTTTCAAGGTGCGCTACGCCACGGTCAAGCGCATTGTTCAGGCGGGCAAATCGGGTAAAAGCGAGCTGGGAGGCGAACGGGCCAAAGACCTGCTCGACGAGATTACCAACAACGTGATCGAACAGCAAGAGAAAAGCATTGAGATTCTGCACGCCGTTGAAAAAGCCCTTGAGGCCGAGAATATCTTCATCATCAACGAGACCGAGATACAACCCCAGCAGGAAGAATTCCTGAAGGGGTATTTCATTCAGAATGTGAGCCCGGTGCTCATGACCATAATCCTCGACGAACATTCGGGCTTTCCCACCCTGAAAGATACGGCCGCCTACCTGGCCGTTCGCATGGAACTGATCGACACCGGGGAAGGAGGGGGCGGCAGCGCGAAGGTGAGGTATGCCCTGATCGAGATCCCCAAAGGCATCAACCGCTTTATCGAGCTCCCGAAAGAAGGCGACAAGAATTACATCATCCTGCTCGACGACCTGATCCGCTACAGCCTGCGCAGCATCTTCAACATGTTCGCCTTTTCGAATATCACGGCCCACATGATCAAGATTACCCGCGATGCCGAGCTCGATATCGACAACGACCTGAGCAAGAGCTTTATCGAAAAGATTTCGAGCAGCGTGGAGCACCGCAAGATCAGCGAGCCCGTGCGTTTCGTCTACGACCGCGATATCGAGAAGGACACCCTGAGTTTCCTCAAGGAGCGCATGAACATTCAGGAAGACACAGACAGCGTGATCCCGGGCGGCCGTTACCACAACCGCCGCGACTATATGGGGTTTCCGAACCTGGGCCGTGCCGACCTGCATTATGAAAAGATCAAGCCCCTGCCCGTAAAGGGTCTCAAACTCGAAGGGAGCCTCCTGGAGCAGATCGCCAAAAAGGATTTTCTGCAGCACGCCCCCTACCATACCTTCACCTATGTAATCAAGTTTTTGCGCGAGGCGGCCCTCGACCCCAAGGTGCGCAGCATCAAGATTACGGTGTACCGCCTGGCCGACAACTCCCAGGTGGCCTCTTCCCTGATCAACGCGGTAAAAAACGGCAAACAGGTGACTGTGCAGATCGAGTTGCAGGCCCGTTTTGACGAGCAGGCCAACATCGAGTACGCCGAGCAGTTGCAGGCCGAAGGGGTCAAGCTCAAGTTCGGGGTGCCGGGGCTGAAGGTCCACAGCAAAATTTGCGTGATTGAGCGTGAAGAAGCCGAGGGCGTTAAGCGGTACGGCTTTATCAGCACCGGGAATTTCAACGAAGCGACGGCTCGTGTCTATACCGACTATACGCTCTTCACCGCCCATGAGCCCATCCTTAAGGAAGTGAGCAAGGTGTTCGACTTTTTCGAAACCACCTATAAGGTACGCAACTACAAACACCTGATTGTTTCGCCCCATTACACCCGCACCCGGTTTGAAAGGCTGATCAGGCGCGAGATTGCCAATGCGAGGGCCGGGAAGGAAGCCTATATCAAGATAAAAATGAACAATTTCACCTCATACGACATGGTCGACCTGCTCTACGAAGCCAGCAAGGCCGGGGTGAAGATGCAGCTGATCATCAGGGGCATATGCTGCCTGGTGCCGGGGGTGCCCGGCATTAGCGAGAACATTGAGGCCATTAGCGTGGTCGACAAGTTTTTGGAGCACCCGCGCCTTTTCATCTTTTGCAACGACGGCGACCCCCTGGTCTTTATTTCGTCGGCCGACTGGATGACGCGGAACCTCGATTACCGGGTCGAGGTGGGCTGCCCCATCTACCAAAACGACATCAAACAGGAACTCATAGACAATTTCGAGATTTCCTGGAGCGACAACGTGAAGGCCCGCGTTTATGATGGCGTTCAGTCTAATGGCTACCGCCAGAGCACACTGCCGCCCTTGCGTTCTCAGTTCGAAATGTACGACTACTACGTTCGCAAACTGCAGGAGCCTGATGAAGATTCGTAAGTATGCCGCGATCGATATTGGCTCCAACGCCATCAGGCTGCTCATCCAGAACGTGATCGAGGCGCCCGGCCAACCGGCGCGCTTCAACAAAAGCTCGCTGCTGCGGGTACCCGTTCGGTTGGGCGAGGAAAGCTTCCGAAACGGCCATATTTCCGACACCAACGCCATGCGTATCGAAAAAACCCTGCGCGCTTTCGGCCTGCTCATGGAGGTAAGCGGGGTGGAGCGGTACCGGGCCTGCGCTACCTCGGCCATGCGCGAAGCCGAAAATGGTCGGGTCATCCTGGATCGGATCAGGCACCAGACGGGCATGCCGGTCGAACTCATCGAAGGGAGGGAAGAGGCCGAGATAATTGCCGCTACAGACCTGCAGCGCTACCTGCAACAGGGTGCCACCTACCTGAACGTCGACGTGGGGGGCGGCAGCACCGAATTTACCTGGTTCATGGACGGAGTGCCCGGCGAATCGCGCTCGTTCCGGATTGGCACCGTGCGACTGCTCGACGGCAGGGTTGCTGAGGAAGAATGGGGAGCACTCGAAAACTGGCTCCGCAAGCAATCAGCCCCCTTTGTCCGGGTGGCCCTTATCGGTTCAGGCGGCAACATCAACAAACTGCACAAGATGTCGGGGCGCAAGCGCGAACAGCCCCTCAGCTACAGGTGGCTGCAAAAGCAGTATAAATTTCTGGAGGGCCTGTCGTATGAGCAGCGCGTAGCCGAACTCGGCCTCAACCCCGACCGGGCCGACGTTATTTTGCCCGCAGCCCGCATCTTCCTTTCTGCGGCCCGTTGGAGCGGGGCCCGCCAGGTCTATGTGCCCCAGATAGGGCTGGTAGACGGCATCATTCGCCACCTGTACTACAACGGCGCCATCCCGAAGCAACCCTGAGGCGGTTTTAGCCGTGCACCGTCTCTTTGGTGCCGAGCCCTTTCATGATCTCGGCTTCATAGGTGAGCAATTCCTGCCATTTACGGTCTACAATGTCCCGCTCGCCGTATTGGCGGGCAAAATTCAGGAACAGGGTGTAATGGCCCGCTTCGCTTATCATGAGCTTGCGATAAAATTCAGCCAGATCACGGTCTTGCAGCTCCTCAGACAGCAACCTGAAGCGTTCGCAGCTGCGCGCCTCAATAAGGGCGGCATACAACAGGCGGTGGATGAGCAGGTCTCTGCGGTTGCCTCCTTTCGGGAAAAACTTCATGAGTTCAACTACGTAGTCGTCTTTGCGGTAGCGCCCCAGGGTTTTTCCCCGCTCCAGAAGGCGGTCGTGCACCATCTTGAAATGCCCCATCTCTTCCCGGGCCAGGGCCACCATTTCGGTTACCAGCTCGGGGTATTCCGGGAAATTCACAATCAGGGAAATGGCCGTGCTGGCTGCTTTTTGTTCGCAAAAGGCGTGGTCAGTAAGAATCTCGTCTATGTTCTTTTCAACGATATTGACCCAGCGGGGGTCGGTAGGGAGTTTCAGGCCTAACATCCGGTTTCTTTTTTACGAAGTTACGAACTTCCTGGCGTTTCTTTTTTCGCCCGCCATTGTGGCCCGCCAGACGCGGGATTCCGGATAATAAGTGTTAGTTTTGTAAGAGATGCGGCCCATTCTCATGGGCCGATCCCTTGAGTAGAGATTCTTTGCAGGCACACCCTATGAACTCCCCATCCGTTTCGCAGCGTCTCAAAATAGTGTTGTACGACCACCTGGAGCCCACGCAGGCCCGCTGGCTCGATGAAAGGCTGGTCGCGTCTCTCGAACCCCCTTCCGGGCGAGACCTGTTCCTGACCTATACCCTGATCGGGCGCAAGCTCCCCGATACCGGAGTAGCTGTTCCGGAGGTGTCAAAAGACCGTTTGTGGAACTACCTTGGGCGGCACGGCATCAGGCTCGACCAATTGGCCCGCATTTATCTGTTGTCGAAGGCCCTCGAACGCGACCCGTATTACTTCATCCCGAAAGTGGGCACCCTGGTACAGGTGGCCGACACGGGCGAACTCATTACCTTTCTGCGCTATTTGCCTGTGCTGCCGCATTCAGAGGAATTTGCCGCAACGGCTGTTGACACCCTGCGCACCAACATCGCCCCTGTTTTTGACGCCATTGCCCTCGAAAACCCTTATCCCGAGGCCCATTTCGACCAGGGTCAATGGAACCAGATGTACCTGAAGGCTGCCTTCATGCAGCGCGACCTGCTCAAAATACCCGGGGTAGAGCATCGGGGCAATGCCCGCCTGGCCCGCATCATTTCAGATTATGCCCACGAGCGCTGGGCCGCTTCTCGCCCGGTAGACCCGCTGATCTGGAGGCCGGTAGGGCCTTTTCTGGACGACCACCTTTTGGCCGATATGAAACGGCTGCTGGAAAGCCCTGACACCCGCGAGCAACGGGCCGGCTATTTGAGTTGCCTAGCCTCTGACGACCCCCGGGCCGCTGCCCTGCTTTCTGGTCATGCCCTGCAGGCCACTTACACATCCAAACCTTTTAATTGGGAAGACTTAAAACCCTGAGCCATGGAAGAGCCCCTGAGACTTATCGATCCGCACATACACATGACCTCCCGCACCACTGACGATTACGAAGCCATGGCGGCTGCCGGGGTGGTGGCCGTTATTGAACCGGCATTCTGGATGGGGCAGCCCCGTACCCAGGTGGGGTCTTTTCAAGATTATTTCAGCAGCCTGGTGGGCTGGGAGCCCTTCCGGGCCAGCCAGTTCGGCATCAAGCACTATTGTACCATCGGCCTGAATTCCAAGGAAGCCAATAACGTGGCCCTGGCCGAGCAGGTCATGGAGTTGCTGCCCCTCTACCTGCAAAAGGAAAATGTGGTAGCTGTGGGCGAGATCGGGTACGACGACCAGACCCCTGCCGAAGACCGGTTTTTCAGGGCCCAGCTCGAGCTGGCCCGTGAATTGGGGATGAGCGTGCAGATTCATACGCCCCACCGCGACAAAAAGGCGGGTACCATACGGAGCATGGAGGTTTGCCTGGAGCACGGCCTCGACCCGGCCGACGTGATTGTCGACCACAACAACGAGGAAACAGTACGCGAGGTGCTCGACCGGGGTTTCTGGGCGGCTTTCACCATCTATCCAAAGACCAAGATGGGCAACGAACGCATGGTGGAGGTTATCAGGCAGTACGGGAGCGAGCGGATCATTGTCGACAGCTCTGCCGACTGGGGGGTTAGCGACCCGCTGGCGGTGCCCAAAACGGCTTCCCTCATGCTCAAACGAGGCATTGCCCGTGCCGATGTGGAGCGCAGTTGCTACGGCAATGCCCTGGAGGCCTTCAGCCGGAACAGCCGGATGAGCGAAGCCGACTGGCTTGAAGCCAAAGGCATTGACCAGCGATTGCGGTACAACGAAAACAGTGTGCTCAGGGGCCAGTCGCCCCGGGTAGATACCGATCAAATCAGTTAAGGTGAAGGGGGAACAATTGCGCGGATACCTGCGCCTGATGCGCCCGGCCAACCTACCGACCGCGGCTGCCGACATCCTGGCAGGGGCTGCCATTGCCGGCGCATATCCCGGCCATTTCCCATCTTTTTACGACCTGATGGCCTATGGGCTGCCCATTTTCATGCTCTGCGTGGTTTCGGCCCTGCTGTATGCGGGGGGCGTGGTGCTCAACGATGTATTCGACGCCCGGCTCGATACCGTAGAACGTCCCGAACGCCCGATACCCAGTGGGCTTGTGCCCCTTAAGGGGGCTGCCGTCTTCGGGGGCGCCCTGCTGTTGGCAGGCTGCCTGCTTGCTTTTTGGATGGGCACAGACCTCGGCCTTGTGGCCCTTTCGCTGACGGCCGGAATTTTGATATACGACAGTTTTGCCAAAAAGCACGACCTGCTCGGGCCCCTGGTTATGGGGTCGTGCCGGGCGATGAACCTCTGGCTGGGCATCAGCCTGCTGCCCTTTGTGGCCCCCTGGCCCTACCTCTGGGTGCCGCTTTTGTATATTTTTGCAGTTACCGCGGTCAGCCGGGGCGAGGTCCACGGCAGCCACAGACCCTATAGGGTGCTGGCGGCTTTTCTGTACGCCCTGGTCATTTTGGGTACTGCAGGCCTGATCTATTGGGAAACCGGCCGGTTATTGTGGCCCCTGGCTTTTTTGCTGTTGCTGGCTGTGCTTGTTTTTCGCCCGCTGGCACGCGCCATCCGTGACGGAAGGCCCCAGTCCATACAGGCTGCCGTGAAAGGGGGCGTTTTGGGCATTGTGGCCCTCGACGCCGCCTGGGCCGCCGGTTACGGACCCTGGTGGCTCCCCCTTTTGGTGGTGTTGTTGTTTCCCCTGGCCGCCCGCCTGGCCCGGTGGTTTGCAGTAACCTGAGAACCCGAACGCATGAACGCATTGATCGAACGCACCTTCGGCATAACCCATACCCACCGCCTCCTTTTTACGGAAGGGGTGTTCCGCCCCGGCAACCCGCTTTTGGCCGAGGTGGCCGCTGCCTCCCGCCCGGGCGGGCCGGTTAAGATGCTCTTTGTGCTCGACTCGGGCGTAGGGCAGGCGTGGCCCGGGCTGCAAGACAGCATTCGCGCCTATTGCCAGGCGCACCCTGAGCGACTCACCTTTACCGAGGTGCTCACCGTACCCGGGGGGGAAGGCTGCAAGAATTCACAGGAGCCTTTGCAGGAGGTGTTGCAGGCGATCGACCGCCAGCATATCTGCAGGCATTCCCTGGTGGTGGCCATAGGGGGTGGCGCCGTTATCGATATGGCCGGCTATGCAGCCGCCATCGCCCACCGGGGCGTGGGCCTGATCCGCATCCCCACCACCGTGCTTGCCCAGAACGATGCGGCCGTAGGGGTAAAAAACGGGATCAACCTGTTTGGAAAAAAGAATTTCATAGGCACTTTTGCACTGCCCCTGGCCATACTCGACGACCGGGAATTCCTGAAGACCCTGGACGACCGCGACTGGATCGCCGGCACGGCCGAAGCGGTGAAGGTGGCCCTGATCCAGGACGCTGCCTTCTTCGAATCGCTGGAAGCCGACGCCGGGGCCCTGCGCCGGCGCGACCAGCAGGCCATGGACCGGCTTATCTACCGCTGCGCCGAATTGCATATCAACCACATTGCCTCGGGGGGTGACCCCTTTGAAACGGGTTCGTCACGCCCGCTCGATTTTGGGCACTGGGCCGCCCACAAACTGGAACACCTGACGGGGTACGCCCTCCGGCACGGCGAGGCTGTGGCCATTGGGATGGCCCTGGACGTGATTTACAGCGCCCGAATCGGGATGTTATCCGGGGCCGAAAAAGACCGCATCCTGGCGCTGCTAGCCAAACTCGGTTTTTCCCTGGAAATTCCGGCGAACCTGCCGGGCGGACGGGTTGCCCTGCTGGCCGGCCTGGAAGAATTCCGGGAACACCTTGGGGGAACCCTGACCATTACGCTACTCGAGGAGATTGGCTGCAAACGGGATGTACACGAAATAAACCGTGCCGTTATGGAGGCTGCCATAGGCGAGCTTACCCCGCCTGTAAACCCTAAAAACCGAGCCTGATGCTACTTCGGGGGCAATTCCATACCACCTATTGCACCAATGTGCATCCGGGCCCCGACTGGGAGGGTACCTTCCGCTCCCTCGAGACCCACCTGGGGCCCATTACGTCAACGCTGGTCTACGAAGGGGCTTTTGGCCTGGGCCTGCGCCTTTCCGACCAGGCCAGCCGTGAGTTGGGGGAAGGGGAGGAGCTTAGGCGTTTCCGCGACTGGCTCGAGGCCCGACAGACCTATGTGTTTACCATGAACGGTTTCCCGTTCGGGAATTTTCACGGGCAACGCGTCAAAGACCAGGTGCACCAGCCCGATTGGACCACCGAGGCCCGAAAAGCATATACGCTGCGCCTGTTCCGCCAACTCGCCTTTTTGCTGCCGGAAGGCCTTGACGGGGGTATTTCCACCTCGCCGGTGAGTTACAAGCACTGGCACCCCGAGGGGGCCGGCCGGGATGCGGTATTGCGCAAGGGCGCCCGCGCCATGGCCGAAGTTGCCCTCGAGCTGGCCCGCACAGAGGCCCAAACGGGCCAATACCTGCACCTCGACATCGAACCGGAGCCCGACGGGCTTTTGGAAAATACAGAAGACGTACTCCGTTATTTCATGGAGTTCCTCCTTCCGGAAGGCGTGCCCCTGCTGTGCGATCGGCTGGGGGTCGACCCGCAGGCGGCCCGGGGACTTTTGCTGCGCCACCTGACCCTCTGTTACGACATCTGTCACTTCGCCCTGGCCTTTGAATCGCCCTCAACGGTGTTTCCGCGCCTGGCCGCTGCCGGCATCCGCACCGGCAAGATTCAGGTGAGCGCCGCGCTGCGCATCAGGCCCCAGAACGGAGACCGGGAAGGGGTTTTGCAAGCCCTCAGGGCCTTTGACGAGCCGGTGTACCTGCACCAGGTCACTGCGCTAACCAGCCAGGGCGTGCACACCTGGTCAGACCTGCCCGAACTCCTGGAGAACCCCGTGGTATTTGAGGAATTGCGGGCGCATTTCCACGTACCCATCTTCACACAGCGCTACGGCCGGCTCGAAGCCACCCAGCGCGAGATCGTTGAGGTGCTGGAGTACCTGAAAAAACATCCGGTCTGCCACCACCTCGAGGTGGAAACCTATACCTGGGAGGTTTTGCCACCGGGCCTGAAGGATGAATTGCCGGCCTCCATCAGCCGGGAACTCAGCTGGCTGCAAAAGCATCTGGAATCGTGAAGAAAACGGTCGTCATTAACGTAGTAGGGCTCACACGCCGGCTTATCGGGCCGCACACCCCCCGTATCCGCGCTTTTGCCGGGGCGGGCAGCCTGCGCGACATCGTACCCCAGTTGCCGGCGGTAACCTGTTCGGCCCAGGCCACTTATCTGACGGGGAAAGCCCCGTCGGGTCATGGCATAGTTGGCAACGGCTGGTATTTCAGGGACGAATGCGAAATCAAATTCTGGAGGCAGTCGAACCGCCTGGTCGGGGCCCCGAAAATCTGGGAGGTCCTCAAGGCCGAAGACCCTTCCTTTACCTGTGCAAACCTGTTCTGGTGGTACAACATGTACTCCAGCGTCGACTACAGCCTTACCCCCAGGCCCAATTACTTGGCAGACGGCCGGAAGATCCCCGATGTGTACAGCTATCCGCCCGGGTTGCGCGACAGTTTGCAACAGGAGTTGGGCACTTTTCCATTATTCCGTTTTTGGGGGCCCAAAGCCGACATCGTTTCCAGCCGCTGGATTGCCGATGCCGCTCTGAAAACCGAACGGCTTTACAACCCGACCCTGACCCTGGTGTACCTGCCTCATCTTGATTACAACCTGCAGCGGCATGGCCTCGATTTCGCCAAGATTGGTAAAGACCTGGAGGAGATCGACCAGGTGGTCGGGCAATTGATTGATTATTATCAGGAGCAAAATGCCCGCATCGTTTTGCTTTCGGAGTACGGTATTACCCCCGTTAGCCGGCCGGTACACCTGAACCGCGCCTTGCGGGCCAGGGGCCTTCTGGCCCTGCGCATGGAACGTGGCCTGGAGCTGCTCGATGCCGGCGCCAGCGAAGCTTTTGCGGTGGCCGACCACCAGGTGGCCCATGTCTATGTCAGGGATCCTGCCCGCGTGGCCGAAGTTCGCACCCTCCTCGAAGGGGTGCCCGGGGTGGAGCGCGTGCTGGGGGAACACGAATTGGCAGCGGCCGGCCTGAGCCACCCGAGAAGTGGGGAGCTCCTGGCTGTGGCCGATGCCGATTCCTGGTTTACCTACTACTATTGGGAAAACGATGCCCGGGCCCCCGATTTCGCCCGCCTGGTCGAAATCCACAAGAAACCCGGATACGACCCGGTCGAGCTGTTCACCGACCCGGCCGACCGGCTTGTGGTACTGCGCATTGTGTGGAAACTGTTGAAAAAGAAACTGGGCCTGCGCACCCTTATGGATGTGATCCCCCTCAAGGCCAACCTGGTAAAGGGTTCACACGGGCGGCTGCCCGAAGATCGGCAGGATTATCCTATCTTTATAAGTAACAACCCCGGCCCGGAAAACGGCGGGCTGCTCAAAGCCACCGATGTATTCGGGGAGCTGCTCCACCTGCTGAGAGGCCGGTAAACAACCAGACCATGGACCGATTTTGCAAAGCTTTCGCCTTTCTTATGGCGGCCCTTTTCCTTTGGGCGGCCTACGTGCAACTGAATGATCCCGATCCGGGCACCTGGATCCCTATCTACGGGGTAGCGGCCATCGGATCGCTCCTGTTCGCCTTTGGCAAGCTCAAGTCGTGGGTGGCCCTTTTACTGGCTATAGCCTATGTGGTAGGGGCTTTCCTGTACTGGCCCGAATCTTTTGAAGGGGTGCGTTTTGGGGAAAAAGGCATGGCCAACCTGAATATCGAGCGCGGGCGCGAATCGCTGGGCCTGGCCGTAACGGCCCTGGTGTTCTTTTTCTACAGCTGGCGGGCCACCGGCCGCCGGATCTCATAATTCGAGGTCGAAGGTTTTCCGCAGCATATCAATGGCCGGGTTCTTTTCCCGCAGCTTTTCGTATTTCTCCTGGGGGGTAAAGGCGTATTGCCGGGCGGTTTCCTCGTTTACGGTGATTTTTAGCTGGATGTCGTAGTTGCGGAGCTTTTCGCGCAGGTATTCCATCAATTCGAACTGATCGCGCTCCACCTCTTTTTTCATGGTGCTGTTGGGCAGCTCAATCCAGAGCGTATGGTCGCCGATGAGCTTCGGGGTGTCGGCCGCCAGGTTTGAGGCCAGTATCTTTTTTCCTTTGTTCTCGACCTCGTCTGTATAGGTTTTCCAGTGCATCTGCAGCGTAGCCTCGTCAAAGGCCTCCCGGGGCAGATTTTCTTCATCCGGGATAGCTCCGCTTTTATGGGCCAGGAATTCCTTTTTGGCCTTGATGCTCGAAAGGGACAGGCCCGATACTGAAGTACCACCCGGTTTCTGGATATGGATTTCCTGCCGTTCGGCCCCGGTGGCAGTTTCTTCAATTTCCGGATCTGGCGCCGACAAGGGCTGGGGGAGGGGTTCTGCCGGCGTTGCAGCTGCCGGGTCGGGGGTATTAACCGGTTCCCCTTTCAGCGGTTTTGGCAGGCCCACCGGGGCAGGGGCAGGTTTGGGGCGTTGCAGCTGGTGAAAGTGGGAGGCTGGGATCAGGGCAGGCTCGTGGTCAGACCCCTTTTTTTTTTCGACCTTCCCAACGGAGGCCATTTTCATCAGACAAAGCTCCACCAGCAGGCGGTGGTTCTTACTGTTCTTATAATCAAGGTCGCATTGGTTGGCCAGTTCAAGGGTTTCCAGCAAAAAATCCCCTTCGCACCGGGCTGCCTGCTCCAGGTAGCGCTGGCGGCTGCTTTCACTGGTTTCGAGCAGGGCAACCGTTTTTTCGCTGCGGCACACCATAAGGTCGCGCAGGTGGGAGGCCAGCCCGTTAATATAGTGGTGCCCTTCGAAGCCCTTCGCCAGGATTTCATTGAAATGAACCAGCAGGCCGGGAATATCCCCTTCCAAAATCAGATCGGTACTGCGGAAGTAAACGTCAACGTCGAGCACGTTCAGGTTTTCAGCCACGGCTTTCCGGCTGAGCTGCTTCCCCGCAAAACTAACCACCCGGTCAAAGATGGAGAGCGCATCTCGCATGGCCCCGTCGGCCTTTTGGGCAATCATATGCAGGGCCTCCTCCTCGGCCTCCACGCCTTGCTGTTGGGCGATGTGCTGGAGGTATTCGGCAGCATCGCGCACAGTGATTCGCCGAAAGTCGAAAATTTGGCAACGGGAGAGTATGGTCGGGATGATCTTGTGCTTTTCGGTGGTGGCCAGGATAAAGATGGCGTGCCGGGGCGGTTCTTCAAGCGTTTTCAGGAAGGCGTTGAAGGCCGCCTGCGAAAGCATGTGCACCTCGTCTATGATATACACCTTGTACCGGCCCACCTGGGGCGGGATGCGAACCTGGTCAATCAGATTGCGGATGTCGTCTACCGAGTTGTTCGAAGCCGCGTCGAGCTCGAAGATGTTGAATGCAAAATCTTCCCCTTCGCGCTGTTTCCCGTCTTCGTTTATTTTTTTGGCCAGGATACGGGCACAGGTGGTCTTCCCAACCCCTCTGGGGCCGCAGAAAAGCAGGGCCTGGGCCAGGTGGTCGCTCGCAATGGCGTTCAGCAGGGTGCGCGTAATGGCCTGTTGCCCCACCACGTCTTCAAACTGCTGGGGACGGTATTTCCGGGCCGATACGACAAAGGGTTCCATAGCTGCTGTTTCGGGCAGGCCGGGGCCAGGGGCTTCCAACCGTGCCATTCACAAATATAAACATCCAATGGGGTTTCTCGGCCATTTGCGGGGTGTTGCACTCCGGAATTTATCAACAAATCCCGTATCTTTGCAGCCTGGCAGGGAAGCTTATCGCTCCGGCGCCCGGCGCCGGGGAGGAAAGTCCGGACACCACAGTGCGGCATAGCGGGTAACGCCCGTCACCGTGAAGCAGAAGCCAGCTTCACTTCACGGGAGGACCAGTGCAACAGAAAGAATGTACAGTTCGGCTGTAGTGAAATCAGGTAAACTCTATGCGGTGAAACGCCAAATAAGCCAGCGACTGAGGGCGGCACGTCCGAGCTGGCGGGTAGGCGGATAGAACCCGTGGGCAACCCCGGGTCCAGATAAATGATAGGCGCCCGACCTGGTCGGGAGACAGAATCCGGCTTATACAACTGCCTTTTTTTTTGAACCCTGTTCACCGTGGAATTTTTCATAGTGAGCAGGGTTCTTTTTTTAGAAGTATGGCCTTACTCCCGGCCGAAAAAACTGAAGACCGACTGTCCGTATCGGCGTGCTTCCCGAAAGCCGGGCAGGCCGCTCAGGTCGGTTTGTTTAGCGTGTTCAAGCACCAGCAGCCCGTCAGAGGCCAGGTTGTTTTCAACCTGGCATGATTCAGTCAGGGCAGCGAGTTGTTCGGGGGTAAAGGAATAGGGGGGGTCGGCAAAGATCAGGTCGAAGGGCATCCGGTTCCGCTCCAGGTAACGCTGGGCATCCTGCCGCAATGCCTGAATGGGCATTTCCAGCTGGTCGGCCGTTTTTTCGATGAAGGCCACACAGCCCGGGTGGGCATCGACGGCTGTTATGGCACGGCTGCCCCGTGAGGCGCATTCGTAACTGATATTGCCCGTGCCCGCAAACAGGTCGAGCACCCGGGTCGGCTCCCAGTCGAGCCGATTGGCCAGGATATTGAAAAGGGCTTCCTTGGCGCGGTCGGTGGTGGGCCTTACGGGCAGGTTTTTGGGCGCCTGAATGCGCCTGCCTTTATGGGTGCCGGAAACAATTCGTATCACAGCGAATTGATCAGGGTGAAATCGATGCCGGCCTGTTCGGTCCCTAACGGGAAAGCCGCTCCCGATGGGGTGAAAATGGAGACGTTCTCGATGTAGGAAGCTGCCAGCTCAAACAGGGGGTCGCCTTCCTCCACCTCGCCCAGCAACCGTAGCTTAAGGGAGGCGGGTTCCAGTTCGAGTTGCTCGAGGGCAAACAACAGGTAATACATAAAGTCAGTTTCGGAGCCGATGGCAAAACTGTTGAAGTACCGGAGCTTTTTCTGGGAAAAGACGGCCATATCCATCTGGGAGTCGGCCAGGTGTACATAGCAAATGGTACCCTGGGCGCTGCTGGGGAGCTTAAGAAAGGTCTCCAGCAAAACGGTGGCCGTGTGCTTGAACTCAAATTCACCGAAAAGATCGTACAGGTAGTTGTTCACATTGGTGAAGGGAACATAGACGTTTGTCATTTCGAGCCCGTCAATGGGGTCGTAGTCGAGGTGGTCTGTGGGCAGAATCTTGGCGTTGAACTTGATGTAGTCGGCCAGGTTATCGGGGTCGAACAGGGCCTGAGGCACCAGGCTGAACAGGAGGTTTCGGTGAATGGCCACCACCTCTGAAAAGCGGTACTCCAACACCCCCTGCTCCCGAAAGGCCTCCCGCAGTTCCTGCTGCAGGCGGTACGGGTCAAGCTGGTTTTCAAAGGCCTGGGAATGGCTCAGCGCGAGTTTGTTCCCGATGGTATCCAGGATACAAAAAGAAAGTCCATCCAGGCCTACCTGAATGGACAATTTGTGATACCAATCTTCGTTATGTTGCGGCCGGCTACTGTTGTTCTCCTTTTTTGTCATAAATCGGCGGCCAGTTACCACTGGTGCTTACTTTGGTGAGTGAACCTACCTTGATTTCGGTGCCATTCACCTCTTCTACGCTAACCTGCGAATTCTCGCGCGCTACCAGGTCTTTGGGCTGGTCAGAGAGGACTACGTTTTTGGCAACCTTGGCCTCGAATACCGGGGCCCGGTAGCCGCTCTGCTCGAGCATTTCGGCCTTCATGGTGAAGGTTTCGTTGCCGGCGGCGTTTGGCACGTTCATCAGACTCAGGTACCTGTCAGACCCGCCGAAGAGGGAATCTTTCACCGATACATACCCCAGGGTGTCAATAATCTTCACTTCCTTCAACAGGTCAATGCCGTAAGCTTTGTCGAACTCGAGATAGGAAGAATCGCGCTGGGTGGTGATGACGTATTTGCCGGTATCGACGAACTTGATCAGGCTCGGGAAGTCGTTGGCATACTTTCCGTTAACGCTCCTGAAAGCCTCCTGCGCATTGCGGATGTCTTTCAGGCGGTCTATTACTTCAGCGTAGCGTTCCTTTTTAATCTTGTCGAATTCGATGGGGCCGGTCACTGACCGGTATATCATATACCCCAGTATGATACAAACAATCCAAAGAACAATCTGAAGTACAGTTTTCATTTTATACGGTGTTATTTCGAATTAGTGGTTAGTGACAAATCTACAATTTTTTTTTAATCGCAAAAGGGTTTCGGGCAAATTCGTCCGTATCTTTGAAGGTGTATGAACCCCCTCACGGCATCCTCATTTTACAGGCTTTTACGCGAGAAATTCCCCCACGAACCCACCCTGAAACAAGACAGCGCCCTGCAAATGCTCGCTGCCTTTATACTCGACACCGACAAGGATCGGATCTTCCTGTTAAAGGGATATGCCGGCACCGGTAAAACCACCCTGTTGGGCACCCTGATCACCAACCTTTGGCACAGCAAGAAAAAGGCCGTGCTCATGGCCCCCACCGGCCGGGCCGCCAAGGTTATGTCTGCCTATACGGGCACCCAGGCCTTTACCATCCACAAACAGATCTACTTCCCGAAAAAAGACCGTTCCGGTGGGGTGCGCTTTACCCTGGCGCCCAACCGTCACCGCAACACCCTGTTTATCGTCGACGAGGCTTCCATGATCCCCGATGCCCCGGCCTCGGGCCCGGGCGGATCTGAAAACTCCCTGCTCGACGACCTGATGACCTACGTGTATTCGGGTTTTCGCTGCCAGCTCATGCTGGTGGGCGACACGGCCCAGCTGCCGCCGGTGCATCTGAGCCTGAGCCCCGCCCTGCAGGCCGAAACCCTGGAAGGGGCCTATGGCAAATCGGTTGCCGAGATTGAACTTGACGAGGTAATGCGCCAGTCAGAGGGCTCGGGCATACTGATGAACGCCACCCACCTGCGCGAGGCCCTGGCCGCTCAGCCGATTGCACCTTTTGCCTTCAGCCTCCGCGGTTATGCCGATATCGTGCGCCTGATCGACGGCTATGAGATTCAGGATGCCATCAGCAGCGCCTACGACCAGCACGGGTGGGAAGAAACTGCGATTATCGTGCGCTCGAACAAACGGGCCAACCTGTACAATGAAAACATACGCAGCCGCCTGCTTTTCCTGGAGAACGAAATCGCCGTGGGCGATTATATGATGGTGGTCAAGAACAACTACTTCTGGCTTAAGAGCAGTTCGGAGGCCGGCTTTATCGCCAACGGCGACATCCTCGAAATTCTGGAACTGTTTGCCATCAAAGAGTTGTACGGCTTCCGTTTTGCGGAGGTGAAGGTGCGCATGGTCGACTACCCGAAGCAGGAGCCTTTCGAAACGGTCTTGCTGCTCGATACCATCAAGGCCGAGAGCCCATCCCTTTCTTATGAAGAGGGCAACCGCCTCTACCAGGAGGTGATGGCCGATTACCAGCACGAGACTTCTTCCTACCGCAAATTTATGGGGGTAAAGAACAATCCTTTCTTCAATGCCCTGCAGGTTAAATTTTCCTACGCCATTACCTGTCATAAATCGCAGGGCGGGCAATGGGAGACCGTGTTTGTAGAGCAGCCCTACCTGCCGGGCGAGCCCGACCGGGAATACCTGCGCTGGCTCTACACAGCCGTGACCCGGGCCCGCACCCGACTTTGTCTCATCGGTTTCCGCAATGATTTTTTTGTGCGGGACGAATAGCTTAAATTAGGATAAAAGCAATGCCATGAGCGGCGACACCGTATTGAGTATTTTTCTGGGTATCGGCCTTGCAGCCTCAGTGGGCTTCCGGGTATTCCTGCCGTTGCTTGCCCTGAGCCTGGCCGCCTATAACGGGCTCTGGGAGCTCAACGCGAGCTGGCAGTGGCTTGGCAGCCTCACTGCCGTAATTACCCTGGGTGTAGCGGCTGTGGTTGAGCTTTTTGCCTATTTTATCCCCTGGCTCGACAACCTGCTAGACTCTTTGGCCATACCCCTGGCGGGCCTGGCAGGAACAGCTGTGGTAGTCTCGACCGTGGCCGGCCTAGACCCGGTGGTTACCTGGTCGCTGGCCATCATTGCTGGCGGTGGAACCGCCACCGCCATCAAAGGGGCAGCTGCAGGGGGGCGCATGGCCTCTACCCTGAGCACGGGCGGGCTTGCCAATCCGGTGGTTGCGACTGTAGAAACCGGGACGGCGGCCGTGATGAGCCTCGCCTCGATACTGGCGCCTGTGGTGGCAGCTGTACTGGTTGTTGTGGTGCTGGCACTGGTCTATCGGGTGTACCGCAAACTGATGCCCCGAAAGTAGGCAACAAGCCAAATAAATGTACCTTTGCTCCAGCGGGTACCAATATTGAAATTCGTGAAAATAATCGCCATGATCCCCGCCCGGTACGGGGCCTCCCGTTTCCCGGGAAAACTGATGCAAGACCTGGCCGGAAAGCCGGTAATTGTTCGAACCTACGAAGCAGCCCTGGCGACCGGGCTCTTCGACAGCGTAGTGGTGGTTTCAGACAGCGAGGCCATTCGCGGGGCCGTGGAAGCGGCGGGCGGAACCGTGATCATGAGCCGGGAGGCGCACGAAACTGGCAGCGACCGCATAGCCGAGGCCGTGGAAGAACTCGATGTAGACATTGTGGTGAATGTACAAGGCGACGAACCCTTTACCGAGAAGGAAAGCCTGGCCAAGTTGTTGCAGGTTTTCAGGGATGACCCCGAAAAGGAGATAGACCTGGCTTCCCTGATGACCGAAATCACCGATCAGGAAGACATAGGCAACCCGAACACCGTAAAAGTAATTACCGACCACAGGGGTTTTGCCCTTTACTTTTCACGGGCCCCGATCCCGTATCAGCGGGCCGAGCAACCCCGGGCCACCTACTTCAAGCACAAGGGCGTTTACGCCTTCCGCAAGCAGGCCCTGCTCGATTTCAGGCGCCTGCCCATGCAACCCCTGGAGGCCGTCGAAAAAATCGAGGCCATCCGCTACCTGGAGTACGGCAAAAAAATCAAAATGGTACAGACCCGGGTAACCGGTATCGAAATTGACACCCCTGAAGACCTGGAGCGGGCCAAAGCTGCATGGAGATGAATTTTGATCATATTACGACCATCGGTTTTGACGCCGACGACACCCTCTGGGTAAACGAAACCTATTTCCGCAGCGCGGAAGAGGAATTCGCCGGCTTGCTCGAAGAATTCGAAACCCGCAACACCATTGACCAGGAGCTGTTCAAGATGGAAATGCGCAACCTCGAGCTATATGGGTACGGTATCAAGGGCTTTATGCTCTCTATGATTGAATCGGCCCTGGAGCTTTCCAACCAGCGCGTTTCCCAGGAAACCATTGGCCGCATCCTCCAGATCGGGAAGCACATGATCGGCCACCGGCTCGAACTCCTCGACGGGGTTTCTGAGGTGCTTGAAGCGCTTCACGGGAAGTACAGGCTGCTGGTGCTCACCAAGGGCGATTTGCTCGACCAGGAGCGCAAACTCGAGAAATCGGGGCTTATCGACTACTTCCACCACGTTGAGGTACTTAGCGACAAAAAGGAAATCAATTACCAGCGGTTACTCGACCACCTCGAAATACCGGTTTCTGAGTTCCTCATGGTAGGGAATTCGCTGAAGTCGGATGTTATACCCATAATCAACATTGGCGCACGCGCCGTGCACATACCCTTCCATACCACCTGGGCCCACGAGCAGGTAGACGCCACCGAACACGAAAATTCGCATCTGACACTCGGGAACCTGAGAGAATTATTAAAGTATTTAAGCTAGTTTAATGAATATCGAAAAACAACCAGCCAGGCCCAAGTGGAAACAATCCGTCGCGAAGTTTCGCAACTTTCCGATGGTACCCCGGGTGGTTTTCGGCCCGGGCAGTTTTGACCAGCTGGGCGATATACTGATGCCCCAGCGGCGGCATGCCGAAGCCCCGGTTATATTCCTGTTAGACGACTATTTCGAAGGGAAGGAGCTGCTGGGCCGCATCCCCGCCATTTTTGACGACCAAATCATCCTGATCAGCGCCGATGAGGAGCCCAAGACCAACCAGGTAGACGCCCTGGTTACCGAGATCCGGAAATCGTTCGGGGCTACCCCCTCCGGCATCGTAGGGATAGGGGGCGGAACCGTGATGGACCTGGCCAAGGCCGTGGCCATCATGCTCAACAACGAAGGGGGCAGCGCCGACTACCAGGGGTGGGATCTGGTAAAGCGGCCGGCCGTATACCATGCAGGGGTACCCACCCTGAGCGGCACCGGCTCTGAGGTATCGCGCACTACTGTGTTGAACGGGCCCCAGCGCAAACTCGGGATCAATTCGGACTACACGGTTTTTGACCAGGTGGTGCTCGACCCGGACCTAACCCGCGATGTGCCGAAAGACCAGTGGTTTTTTACGGGCATGGACTGTTACATCCACTGCGTGGAATCGCTGGGCGGCACCTTTTTGAACGCCTTTAGCCAGAGTTATGGCGAAAAAGCAATGGAACTCTGCGAGGAAGTGTTTTTGGGCAACCTGAAGCCGTCCGAGCAGCGTGAAAAGCTGATGATGGCCTCCTGGCACGGGGGTATGAGTATCGCCTATTCCCAGGTAGGGGTGGCCCATGCCATCAGCTACGGGCTGTCGTATGTGCTCGGGGTGCGTCACGGGCTGGGCAATTGTTTGGTATTCAGGCACCTGGAAGAGTATTACCCGAAAGGGGTGGCCACCTTCCTGAAAATGCAGGAAAAACACGGCATCGTACTGCCAGAAGGGGTGTGCCATTCGCTTTCAGACCAGGAACTCGATACCATGGTACAGGTGTCGCTCAGTATGGAACCGCTTTGGGAGAACGCCCTGGGGCCCAACTGGAAGGCAGAAATGACCCCTCAGAAACTGGCCGAATTGTTCTGTCGAATTTAAAAGGCCTGTTCTCATGCGCGCATTGGCTTCTCTGATTTTTCACCGCCTGATGGGGTGGTCGCTGGTAGGCCGGTTCCCCGACCTTAACCATTGTGTATTCGCAGTGGCCCCCCACACCAGTTGGGTCGATTTCCCGTTGGGCCTTTTGGTGCGGAGCCTGCTGGGGATAGAGATCAATTACGTAGGTAAGCATAGTTTGTTCAAGCCGCCTTTCGGGTGGTTTTTCCGGTGGACGGGCGGAGCGCCTGTAGACCGGGGCAAGAGCAGCGATACGGTACACGCCGTGGCGGCCATTTTCAAGGAGCGCCCGGTATTCCGCCTGGCCCTGGCCCCCGAGGGGACGCGAAAAAAGGTGGAGCGCTGGCGCAGCGGGTTCTATTACATTGCCCTGGAAGCCGGAGTGCCCATTATATTGGTGGCATTTGATTTCGGCCATAAGCAGGTGCGCATTTCAGAGCCCCGTATCCCCACGGGCAACTTCGAGGTCGATTACAAGGAATACCGCCAATTTTATGAGGGAGTAACCGGATATAAACCCGAATACTCCTAAAGGGCTATCCCGAATTTAGATTCGGGTAAAAATGAAGTGGATCGAACACGATTCCGGATTCCCGTCATTGTTAAAATCGTATTCCCCCGTATCGGCCCCGCCGTTGAGCGAGAGGGTGGTGCCGTCGTAGGTGTGGCCGTAGGTATCCCAGTCGCCAGGCTCATCGTCCCAGGTAATGGCGAAGTAGAACGAGCCCTGCCACTGTTCCCAGAACATTTCCCCGCTTACCGTGTAGGCAGGCCGGTCAGTTGCATCGAGGGTCAGGGTAAACCGGCCACTGCTTTGTACGGTCATCAGGACGCTTCCCCCGGCTTCCACCAGGTCTACCGAGGTAGAACTCACGCTGAACTGGGCTTTGGTGGCTTCCCAATTCCCGGCCAGTTCGCTGATTTTAAAGGGGCCGTCTTTGGTGGTTACGTCTCCGTCGGAATCGCCCCCGCTGCAGGCAAAGAAGAAGGGTATGAGCAGGAGCAACAGTCGGGCAATCTTTTTCATGGCACGCATTTTTGGGGAACAGGGCATGGCCCCGTCCCGGGGTTGCAGTGCTCAGAATATAAGGCGATTTGCCTTGAAGGGCAATGACCTGGGTCAATCGGCTCCGGGGTGCTTATTCCTGCATGTTATGGTAGACGTTCTGCACGTCGTCGTCTTCCTCGATCAGCTCCAGGAGCTTTTCGATATCGGCCACTTGTTCTTCGTTTAATTCCTTGGTTACCTGTGCAATGCGGTCAAAGCCGGAGGAGATGATTTCCAGCCCGCGCGACTCCAGTTCTTTCTGGATGGCCCCGAACGATTCAAAGGGGGCGTAGATATGGATGCCTTCCTCGTCCTGGAAAACTTCTTCCACCCCGAAGTCGATCAGTTCCAGTTCCAGTTCTTCGAGATCGAGATTTGCCGGGGCGATGCAAAAATTGCTGGTGTGGTCGAACATGAATTCCACCGATCCAGAGGTGCCCAGGCTGCCGTTGCATTTGTTGAAGTACGAACGGATGTTGGCCACGGTGCGCGTATGGTTGTCGGTTGCCGTTTCAATCAGTATGGCAATACCGTGAGGGGCGTAGCCTTCGTACAGCAATTCCTTGAAATCGCCCTGCGACTTGTCAGAGGCCCGCTTGATGGCGCGCTCAATGTT
This sequence comes from Robiginitalea sp., assembly GCA_050289825.1. Lineage (GTDB taxonomy): Bacteria > Bacteroidota > Bacteroidia > Flavobacteriales > Flavobacteriaceae > Robiginitalea. Next base: position 142,857 of record JBNKGM010000001.1, on the reverse strand, counting down.
GTCTTTGGGCATGTTCACCGCCTTGGCGTTCTGGATTACAGCCCGCAGCCGGCTGTTCGACGTCGGATCGGGCCCCCCGGCTTTTACAGCGATCACGATCTCCTTGCCGATACGCGTAAACGCCTTCGACATGGCGGCCCAGCGTTTAAACTTTCGGGCTTTCCGGAATTCAAAAGCTCTTCCCATGGGTACGTTCAATTTTTGGCAGCACAAATGTAGCAATTCTGCCCTTGCAGGCAAGTGCGGTATGCCTTCTAAAAGGGTGGTTTCTCAAGAGGTGGCCAGCAGGGTGTCGATGGTGCGGGCCAGGCGAATATCCTTTTCGGTTACGCCCCCGGCGTCGTGGGTGTTTAGTCTGATTTCCAATTGGTTGTACACATTGGTCCAGTCGGGGTGGTGTCCCTGGGCTTCGCATTCAAAAGCAATCCGCCCCATGGCCGTAAAGGCCTCCTTGAAATCGGAGAACTCAAAGAGAGTAACCAGGGCGCCGTCGCGGTATTCCCATCCGTCCAGCTCCTTCAGGGCCTCTTTGATGGCCTGCTCTGTCAGCTTTTCCATAAGCGTGTAATTGGGTTTGGGATGTAAGGTACGAAAAATGCCTACTGGGGGATGTGGTGGTCGATCACCTCCTGGTACTTCAGCTGCAGGTTGGCCGGCAGGGGGTTGTGCTTGGGCAACACCGCCAGGTACCTTTCCTCGTTGGTGGTGAAGACCCGCTTCAGGAGGGGTTTGCGCGAGCTCAGGTGCCCGCATATCTCCCGGATGAAATCTTCGTGGTGCACGAGGTCTGTCGACCCCAGGTGGAAAATTCCGTGCAGGTCGCGGTTTATGATGTAGTGCACCTGCTGGCTGAGCTTGTCGTCGGTGGTTACGTTCATGATCAGGTTGGGGAATACCTCGATGGCTTCTCCCTGGGTCAGGGCTTCCCTGATTTCCCGGATGCGGGGCGAGGCGTTCCCGAACACCATCGGCAACCGCAGGATGGCCATCTTTTCAGGCGGCATGCGCAGCAACATATTCTCAATCCGGATTTTGAGCCTGCCGTAAATGCTCTCAGACAGCGTTTTGTCCAGCTCGTAGGAGGGGAATTTGCTGTAGGCGTCAAAAACATTGGCTGACGAGAGGAAGATTAACCGCATGTCGTGGTCGTTTGTGTACTTCACCAGCCGGGCATGGGCCTGCACCTGGGCCTCGAAGTCGCCCCTCAGGGCAGAAATGACGATATCGGGTCTTACTTCGCGCAGCAGGGGCTCCAGTTCGTCTTCGAGCATATCGTAGCGCAGGAACTGCCTGTTCCCTTCAAACCGCTTGCGCGACGAACAATACGTGCCGTAGGTATCGAAATAATTGCAGAGTTCGCGATAGATGGATTGGCCCAAAAAGCCGCTTCCCCCTAAGATGAGTATTCGTTTTCCCGCTTCGCCCACGCCTGCTTCCTCCTTTCTCTCATATTTTTCCTACCCCTTGTAAAATGGGGGTTTAACAACAGTGGCGGGCACCAGGTTCTTGCGAATCTGGATGTAAACGGTAGCCCCTGGTGCTGCCAGTTCCGCCGGTACGTACCCCAGGCCGATGCCCAGGTTCAGCGACGGCGCCATAGTGCCAGAGGTTACCGACCCTATTACCTTTCCATCGGCATCCGTAATGGCATAGCCCTGGCGGGGGATGCCCCGCTCCTGTAGTTCGAAGCCTACCAGTTTGCGGGCAACGCCGGCTTCCTTTTGCTGTGCAAGCCCCTCGCGGTTCACGAAATCCTTCCCGAGCTTGGTAATCCAACCCAGGCCCGCTTCCAGGGGGGAAGTGCTGTCGTCAATATCGTTGCCGTATAGACAGTACCCCATTTCCAGCCGCAGCGTATCGCGCGCAGCCAGGCCAATGGGTTTGATGCCGTAGGGGGCGCCGGCCTCGAACACCTTGTTCCAGACCCGTTCCACCTCCTCGTTTTTGCAGTAAATCTCGAACCCACCAGAGCCGGTATAGCCCGTGGCCGAGATAATCACATAGGGGATACCGGCAAAATCACCCACCACAAAGCTATAGAAGGGGATGGCCTGCAGGTCTACGGAGGTCAGGCTTTGCATGGCCTCGGCAGCCCTGGGCCCCTGTATGGCCAGGAGGGAATAAGCGTCGGAGAGGTTGCGCATCTGGGCGCCGAACCGCTCGTTGTATTTTGAGATGTGGTTCCAATCCTTTTCGATGTTGGAGGCGTTCACCACCAGCAGGTAGGTCTCGTCCTTTACCCGGTACACGATCAGGTCGTCCACAATGCCCCCGGTCTCGTTGGGCAGGCAGCTGTACTGGGCCTTGCCCACCTCGAGTTTGGAGGCGTCGTTGGAGGTGACGTACTGGATCAGGTCAAGGGCTTTTGGCCCCTCGATCAGGAACTCGCCCATGTGCGATACGTCAAAGACCCCCACGCCATCGCGCACGGTCTGGTGTTCGGCGTTTACGCCTTCGTAGGAAACAGGCATTTCATACCCGGCAAAGGGGACCATTTTTGCCCCGAGGGCCCGGTGGATAGGGGCCAAGGCCGTTTCTTTCATCTGGTTCGGTTTTGTTGCCGCAAAGGTATTGAAAATAGTTCGGAAGCAGGATGCATTCCAGCCCTCCCGGGCCGGTTTATTCAGTGGCCAGCAAGAAGGCCCTGAGCTGCTCGTACCCGGCTACCGGGGTGGCGTGTATCTCGCCGCCCATCACGGCTTGGATCTGGGGCGGCAGTTCAAGGGAAATACCCAGGCAGCGTTCCACTTCCGGCTTGAATTTGACCGGGTGGGCCGTTTCCAGGAAAATACCCGGACCCTCCGGAGTTGCTTTTAAGTAATCGGCCAGGCCCAGGTAACCCACGGCCCCGTGCGGGTCGGCCACATAGCCATAGGTACCGTAGAGCGCCTGCATGGCCTCCCGGGTCTGGTTATCAGTGTAGGATTTGGAGGTTAGCACGGCGGCCAGTTCCGGGAATTGGTTCCCGAACAGCTGCAGCACCCGTACGAAATTGCTGGGATCGGCCACGTCCATCGCATTTGAGATCGTGGCAACGGAAGGGTGGGGTTCGTAGCCCTGCCCATGCATAAACCGGGGTACAGTATCGTTGGCGTTTGTAGCCGCGATGAATTGCCGGCAGGGCAGGCCCATTTTGTGGGCGAGCATCCCTGCGCAGATGTTGCCGAAATTCCCGCTGGGTACCGAGAAAACAGGTGCCGGGGCCCCTGGCCCGAGGCTTCGGTACGCCAATACATAATAGAGCATCTGCGGAATCCAGCGGGCCACGTTGATGCTGTTTGCCGAGGTCAGCGTCCGGGCTTGCAGCACCTCGGGGTCGAGGAAAGCCTCCTTAACCATGCGCTGGCAGTCGTCAAAACTCCCCTTAACTCGCAGGGCGCTGATGTTTTGCCCGAGGGTGGTCAGCTGGCGTTCCTGCACCTCGCTCACCTTCCCTTCGGGGTACAGGATTACCACCCGCACGCCGGGTACGCCCAGAAAGCCCCGGGCCACAGCCCCGCCCGTATCCCCACTGGTGGCTACCAGCACGGTTACCTCTCGCTCGGTGTTGCCCGAGAAATGGCCCAGGCAGCGCGCCATGAAGCGGGCCCCCACATCCTTGAAGGCCATTGTGGGTCCGTGGTACAATTCCAGGGCATAAAGCCCAGGGGCCAGTTCCACCAGGGGGAAATCAAAGCTCAGGGTTTCGGCGAGAATGTCGTGAAGCACTGCGTCTGGAATGCTTTCCCCGGCAAAGGGCCGCATCAGTTCCAGGGCCAGGTCGGGCACCTGCCGCGAACCCAGGCTGTTCCAGAAGGTAGCCGGCATTTTCGGGATTTCGCGCGGAAAGTAGAGGCCCCGGTCAGGGGCAATGCCACGTACCACGGCTTCCTGAAAGGGTACGTCGGGGGCTTTATGGTTGAGGCTGTAATACCGCATGCTCGAGTCTCTTGCTTCTGGGTTAGTTTTGGTTAGATTCCAGCGCCCGAACGCCCTCCCGGCCGATGCGGCTCACGTGTATTTCGAAGGGGATGCCGAAACCGGAGTATACCCCTTCGAGGGCGCCTCCCACTTTTTGGGCCGATTCCAGGCCGCGGGTAAGGGCAAAAACCGAAGGGCCTGACCCGGATATCCCGAAGCCCAGGGCTCCGGCCTCCAGGGCCTTCTCGCGCAGGGCCTGGAAGCCCGGTATCAGCAGTGAACGCACGGGTTCTATAATGGCGTCTTCCAGGGAACGGCTGATGAGGCCGTAGTCTTCCGTGAACAGCCCGGTTATAAGGCCGCCCACGTTTCCCCACTGCCTTATGCCCAGTTTTAGCGGGATGGTGGTCTTCAGTATTTTCCGCGCATCGGAGGTTTTCAGTTCAATCTGGGGGTGCAGCACGCAGGCATGCAGGGCTTCGGGGCAATGCACCCTGGCCAGGTCGAGCGGGTCGGTGCTGCGCACCAGGGTAATGCCGCCCAGCAGGGCCGGGGCCACGTTGTCGGCATGGGCTGCCCCGCTGGCCAGTTCTTCCCCCTTCATGGCAAAACCCACAAGTTGTGGAAGGGTAAAAGGGGAGCCGAGCAGGCGGTTCAGGCCCCAGACCGCCCCGGCCGAACTGGCGGCGCTGCTGCCGATACCGCTGCCGGGTTTGATGCGTTTTTCGATTTCGATGGCTACCCCGCCCCGGTACTCCGATTGTGCCAGCAGGGCCATGGCGGCCACCCCTGCCACGTTTTTATCGGCTTCAAGGGGCAGGTCCATGCCGCTTACTTTCCGGATTTGCACCCCCGGCTGGTCGGTGAGCTCCAGGTGCATATGGTCGCCCACGCCCTCAAGGGCCAGCCCGAGCACGTCGAAGCCGCAGGAGAGGTTGGCGATGGTGGCCGGCGCAAAAACCGATAGGCGCGTTGCTTGCATAGGTATCTTTAAAAATTCCCGGTCCGGATGATGTCGGCAAACAGGCCCGAGGCGGTAACCTCGGCCCCGGCCCCGGCCCCTTTGATAATGAGGGGTTGTTCGGGATAGCGTTCGGTGTAGAAGAGCACGATGTTATCGCTGCCCTTCAGGTTGAAAAAGTCGTGCCCCACCGGAATTTCTTCAAGTCCCACAGAGGCCTGCCCCTGGTCGAACTCGGCCACGTACTTGAGCCGGCATCCCCGGGCTTCGGCCTGCTGGTGTAGCTTGAGGAAGTGGGCTCCTTCCCGTTCCAGCACCGCCATGAATTCGGCTACCGAGCCGGCCTTCCCGGCCGAATCGGGCAGGAACGACCGGTTTTTGATGTCGGCCATTTCAAGGCGGTAGCCGCTTTCCCGGGCCAGGATCAAAATTTTCCGCATCACGTCTACCCCGCTGAGGTCTATTCGGGGGTCGGGTTCGGTAAACCCGGCATCCCCGGCCAGCCTGACCACTTCGTGGAAGGGTGTCTTTCCGTCAAAGGTATTGAATACGAAGTTAAGGCTGCCCGAGAGCACCGCCCGAATTTTGCGCACCCGGTCGCCTGAGAGGATCAGGTTCTTGAGGGTGTCTATCACGGGCAGGCCGGCCCCCACGTTGGTTTCAAAGAGGAAGGGGGCAGCGTAGTCGCGGGCGAGCTGCTTGAGCCCGGCGTAGGTTTCGTACCCCGACGAGCAGGCAATCTTGTTGCAGGTTACCACCGAAATACTGCCGTGCAGGTAGCGCCCGTACTGTGCCGATACCTCCGGGCTTGCCGTGTTATCGACAAAGATGGCATTGCGCAGGTTCAACTGACGCACGGTATCAAAGAAGCCCTGCAGGTTGGCCGGCCCGCCCTGCTCCAACACTTCCTGCCAGCTGCTCAGGTCGATGCCCGACTCCTGGAAGGCCATTTGGCGCGAGTTGGAGATGCCCACCACCCGCAGTTGCAGGCGAAGCTCCTTTTTGAGCACCTTTTGCTGGCGGTGGATTTGGGCCAGCAGGCGCGACCCTACGTTGCCCACCCCCATCACAAAGAGGTTGAGCTGCTTTACCTGCTCTTCGAAAAAGGCCTCGTGGAGCGTGTTCAGGGCCTTTTTGACGTCGGCCGAGCGAATCACGGCCGAAATGTTGCGTTCGGAGGCCCCCTGGGCAATGGCCCGAATGTTTACGTTGTTTTTGCCCAGGGCGCTGAACATTTTCCCGCTGAGCCCCTGGTGCTCCTTCATCTGGTCGCCCACCAGGGCGATTATAGACAGTTCGGTTTCGCACTGTACGGGCTTGATCTGCTTTTTTTCGATCTCATAAGCAAAGGCCCCGTTTACCGCGGCGGCTGCCCGATCGAGGCTGCCGGCGGCAATGCCCACGCAGATGGAATGCTCCGAAGAGGCCTGGGTTATGAAAATGATGCTGATCCCTTCTTCAGACAAGGTCTCAAAGAAACGCTTGCTAATACCCGGAATGCCGATCATGCCCGGCCCTTCCAAAGAGAGCAGGCCAATGTCGGGCACGTGGCTGATGCCGCGAACGGTGCGGCCTTCCGGGTTGCCCCCGGCGTGGACCAGGGTGCCTTCCTGCTCGGGCTCGAAGGTATTCTTGATGCGGATGGGGATGCCGGCTTCCAGGGCGGGCTGTATGGTGGGCGGATATAGCACCTTCGCGCCAAAATGCGACAATTCCATGGCTTCCTCGTACGAAATAGCAGGGATGGGGCGTGCCTGCCGTACCCATTTCGGGTTGGCGGTGTACATGCCGCTTACATCGGTCCAGATCTGCAGTTCTTCAGCATTGAGGGCAGCCGCATAAAGGGCTGCCGTATAGTCTGAACCGCCCCGCCCAAGGGTGGTGGTGTCGCCCGAAGGGGTAGACGCGATAAAGCCCGGCAATACCACAATGGGGCTGCCGTTTTGAAGGCCTTCACGCACCAGGCGGGCGGTTTCGTCACGCATTACCCGCGCGTTGCCAAAACGGGCATCGGTACGGATCAGGTCGCGGCTGTCGCGGAAGCTGGCGGGCATGCCCTTGCTTTGGTAGTAGCTGGCAATGACAAACGAGGAGAGTAGCTCCCCGTAGCTCACGATTTTGTCGAGCAGTTTCGGGGTGGTCTCCCCGATCAGGAAAGCCCCTTCCAGGAGCGTTTCCAGGGTATTCAGGTCGCCCTTGACCTGCCCGATCACGGTGGCCTGCCCCGCCGGGGCAATCAGTTGCCGGATGGCTTCGAGGTGGCGGTTTTCGATTTGCTGCAGACGGGAGCGGAAACTGTCGTCTTGTACGGCTGCCAGAGTAGCTGCCTCGAGCAGCAGGTCGGTTACCCCGCCCAGGGCCGAGACGACCACCACCAGGGGGCTGCCCGATTCAGATACAATCTGTTGGGTTTTTGCAATGGCTTCGGCCCGGGCTACGGAGGTGCCGCCGAATTTGAGGACTTTCATACAGGAAAAGGCTTAGGTTACAAGGAGACAAACAAAATGGAAAACCGGAGGTAGATTAGACGCTTACCCCCAAGGGGTGATACCTGTAGTGGCCGGGTAAAGGGAACGGAAAGCGGCTGTGAGTGGCATCATTTCGTTTTGATGTAACGCATTCAAAAGTAGCATATTTGACGACCGGCGCCAAAGAATGCCCCATTTTTACAAAGTCCGCAGAAATTCCTGTCATTTCTTTCGGATACCTGTTACATTTACGTAGAATATCACCAAAAGTGAAATCCTGTTTGGGCAGGTGCCTTATTGCGTTGGCTCCGAAATGTATTGACAATGAAGATACTGGACCAGACACAGGCCTATGAGGCCGACCGGCTTACCCTGGAGCGGCAGGGGATTCGCAGCGCAGCGCTTATGGAGCGGGCTGCCCGGGGGCTCCTTCAATGGCTTCAGGCCCGTTTCCCGGGCGGGAGGGTACCCTTCCATATTTTTTGCGGCATTGGCAACAACGGGGGCGACGGCCTGGCACTGGCGCGCCTCCTGGCCCAGAATGGGTTTCGGGTGTCGGTATACATTGTGCCTTACAGCGAAAAGCGCTCGGCCGATTTTCTCCTGAATCTGGAAGCCCTCCAAAAAACGGGTATACAGCCCCTTGAATTAAGGGAAGGCAGTGCGTTCCCAACTATGGAGCCCGGGGCCGTGGCGGTAGACGCCCTGTTCGGCATCGGCCTGAACCGGCTGCCCCAGCCCTGGGTGCGAGCGCTTATCGGCAGCATGAACGCCAGCGGTGCCTATGTGGTCTCGGTAGACCTGCCCTCGGGCTTGTCGATGCACCAGGTGCCGGCCCATCCCGAGGGGGTGGTGCGGGCCGACCACGTGCTGAGTATCGGCAGCCCGAAACTGGTATTTTTCCTGCCCCAGACCGGTGTCTTTATAAAGGAGTGGAGCGTACTCGACATCGGTTTTGACCCGGCTTACCTGAACGTGGTACAGACCGATTACGAACTTTTTACCGGGCAGGAGGCCCGGGCCCTGTACCGCCCCCGGGCCAAATTCAGCCATAAGGGCACCTACGGGCACGCCCATCTGATAGGAGGCAGTTTTGGCAAAATGGGGGCCGTGGCCCTGGCCGCGCGGGCCTGCCTGCATGGCGGGGCTGGCCTGGTCACGGCCTGGGTGCCCGGTTGCGGCACCGTGCCCCTCCAGGCTTCGGTGCCCGAGGCCATGGTGCAGACCGCCGGCGCGGCCGATTACCTCTCTGCCTTCCCTGAGGCGGGGGAGGGGTACACCACAGGGCTGGGCATGGGCATGGGAAAACACCCCCAGACCCGTGATGCCTTTTTGACATGGCTGCCCACCCGGCAGCACCCTCTGCTTATCGACGCCGACGGCCTGAACCTGCTCGCCGAGAACCCTGCATCATTGGGCAGCCTGCCTCCCGGCAGCATCTTAACCCCCCATCCCGGGGAGCTCCGGCGCCTGACCGGGCCCTGGAACGACGACTTCGACAAGTTGAAAAAAGCCAGGGACTTTGCCGACCGGCATAGATGCGTCCTCCTGATCAAAGGGGCGCATACGCTTATTTTTTACGAAGGAAAGGGGTATGTGAACAGCAGCGGGAACCCGGGCATGGCCACTGCCGGCAGCGGGGATGTGCTGGGCGGCCTGATTACCGCCCTGCTCGCCCAGGGGTACCCGCCATTGGAGGCTGCCTTGCTGGGGGTTTACCTGCACGGGCGCGCCGGCGACCTGAAGGCACGGCAAACCGGCTTCGAGGGGTTAACCGCCTCGGGCATTATCGAGGGGATAGGCCCGGCCTTCCGGGAATTGTCAGACCCGTAAACCTCGGGCAGTACCAGGTTCATGCCCCGAAGGACCCCTAAATTTACGTGTTGCGGAGGGTGGTTATTTCAACCGGCCTTTCACCCAGTCAAGCGCGTTCTTGTAGTCGATGAAGAGCTTCATCGGCTTTTTGAAGAACATCTTCTCGATCGGAAAGTTGTGCATGTCTACATCTTTGGTCGACACGATGGCGAAAGCCTTCAGGTTGTCGAGCCCCCGCAGGTAGGTGTATACCGTCGGGTCGATGGCATGCGAATGCTTGCGCAGGCTGATGATACCGAAATTCTTGTCTCTGAAGTGGATCTCCGATATTCCGATAATCTGATAGGCGCGTTCCAGGGTCAACGTGGCACCCTCGTCGAAGATGGATACCATGTAGTTGTTGTAGACCTGGATTTTTCCGACATCGAGCAGGTACTCGCGAACGATGACGGTCCGTTTGGCCGGTCCAAAATTCATTCCCAATTTCTTTAATAGTGTCTCGGGAACGAAAGTAGGACCATGACTTACATATTTGAAAAATACTAGATTATCGGCTTAAATATCGTTCAAGCGACATCAGCGGCAGGCCCTTGTGATTTTATTCCTACGCCGATTGAGGGAGGACCTAAAAAAGGGGAGTCGTCAAAAGACGACTCCCCTGTAAGAATCAAGGCTGGATGCCTCAGGCTTCCTTGGACGATTTGCTTCCCTTCTTGATTGAAATGGTGAGCTTGTCTTCCCCTTCATCAAGGTCCATGGTAATGCTGTCGCCTTCGTTCAGCTTGCTGTTGACGATCTCTTCGGCCAGGGTATCTTCAATATACTTCTGGATGGCCCGTTTGAGCGGGCGGGCCCCGTACTGTTTGTCGAAACCTTTATCGGCTATGTAGTCGCGGGCCTTGTCGCTGAGCACCAGGTTGTACCCAATGTCTTTGATGCGGGCGTACAGTTTTTTCAGTTCGATTTCGATGATCTGGTGGATGTGCTCCCGCTCCAGCGGGTTAAACACGATAACGTCGTCGATCCGGTTCAGGAATTCGGGCGCGAAGGCCTTTTTCAGGGCATTCTCAATAACGCTCTTGTGATGGGTATCTTCCTGGGCCTGACGGGCCGAAGTGCCGAAACCGACTCCCTGTCCGAAATCTTTCAGCTGCCGCGCCCCGATATTGGAGGTCATGATGATGATGGTGTTCCGGAAATCGATTTTCCGGCCCAGGCTGTCGGTGAGGAAGCCGTCGTCGAGCACCTGCAAGAGCATGTTGAAGACATCAGGGTGGGCTTTCTCGACCTCGTCGAGCAGAATGACGCAATAAGGTTTGCGGCGCACTTTCTCGGTGAGCTGCCCGCCTTCTTCGTACCCCACGTATCCGGGAGGGGCCCCTACCAGGCGCGAAATGGCGAATTTCTCCATGTATTCGCTCATGTCGATGCGTACCAGGGCTTCTTCAGAATCAAAAAGTTCCTTGGCCAGCACCTTGGCCAACTGGGTTTTACCTACCCCGGTCTGCCCCAGGAAAATGAAGCTGCCGATGGGTTTGTTAGGGTCTTTGAGCCCGGCCCGGTTGCGCTGGATGGCCTTGGCCACCTTGGCAACGGCCTCGTCTTGCCCGATTACGCTGTTTTTGATCAGGTTGGGCAGTTCGGCCAGCTTGTTGCTTTCGGTCTGGGCGATCTTATTCACGGGAATGCCGCTCATCATGGAAACCACGTCGGCCACATTGTCTTCCGTAACGGTCTCGCGGTGCAACTTGCTGTCTTCCTCCCATTTTTCCTGGGCGGCGGCCAGGTCTTTCTCCAGGCGTTTCTCGTCGTCGCGCAGCTTGGCCGCCTCTTCGTACCGCTGTTTTTTGACAACGCTGTTTTTAAGCTCCCTGACTTCGTCGAGCTGTTTTTCGAGCTCCAGGATTTGTTTGGGCACGTCCATGTTCACAATATGAACACGGGAGCCTGACTCGTCCATGGCGTCGATGGCCTTGTCGGGCAAAAAGCGGTCGGTCATATACCGGTTGGTGAGCTTTACGCAGGCCTCCAGTGCTTCTTCCGTATAAATAACATTGTGGTGGTCTTCGTATTTGCCCCGTATGTTTTTGAGGATCTCAATGGTTTCTTCCACCGTGGTGGGCTCTACCATCACCTTCTGGAAGCGGCGCTCCAGGGCGCCGTCCTTCTCGATATACTGGCGGTACTCATCGAGGGTGGTAGCCCCGATACACTGGATTTCGCCCCGTGCCAGGGCCGGCTTAAACATATTGGAAGCATCGAGGCTGCCAGTGGCGCCCCCGGCTCCAACGATGGTGTGGATCTCGTCTATAAACAGGATAACGTCGTCGTTCTTTTCCAGTTCGTTCATCACGGCCTTCATGCGCTCCTCGAACTGCCCGCGGTATTTGGTGCCGGCCACAAGGGAGGCCAGGTCGAGTGTTACCACCCGTTTGTTGTACAGGATGCGCGATACCTTTTTGTTGATGATGCGCAGGGCCAGGCCCTCGGCAATGGCGCTCTTGCCCACCCCGGGCTCCCCTATAAGCAGGGGGTTGTTCTTTTTGCGGCGGCTCAAAATCTGGGAGACCCGCTCGATCTCCTTCTCGCGGCCCACCACCGGGTCGAGCTTGTTTTCCTCGGCCAGCCGGGTCAGGTCGCGCCCGAAATTGTCGAGCACGGGCGTTTTGGATTTCTTGGTGCCCTTTTGGGCGGCGCCCCCGCCGCCGAAGGAACCTTCCTTCGCCTCCCCGGTATCGTCTGAATCGCTCGGGAAGGATTCTGCGCTCGGGCCGTCGGTGTAATCGTCCTCGCTGGTAATCATACTCTTGAATTGCTCTTTGACCCCGTCGTAATCTACTTTCATTTTATGCAGCAGTTTGGTGGTGGGGTCGTTTTCGTTGCGCAGTATGCAGAGCAGCAGGTGGGCCGTATTGATGGAGGTGCTCTGGAACAGCTTGGCTTCCAGGAAAGTCGTTTTCAGGGCCCGCTCGGCCTGGCGCGTCAGGTGCAGGTTTTTCTTGTCCTTGGGCTGCGAACCGGCATTCGGGTTGGCGGGGCTCAGGATTTCAACCTTCCGCCGCAGATGGTCGAGGTCCACCTCAAGGGCGTCGAGAATGCTGATGGCCTTCCCGTTCCCGTCCCTCAAAATACCCAGCATCAGGTGCTCGGTACCGATGAAATCATGGCCCAGGCGCAACGCTTCCTCCTTGCTGTACGCAATGACGTCCTTAACTCTTGGTGAAAAATTATCGTCCATAAATGCTTCGAATTCAAGCCTAAAATTAGTAAATCTAATCGATAGAACGTCAAAACCCGTTCCGTTATTCGACAAAGCAAGTCGAAATGACGAAAAAAACACCTCAAAACAAAAACTTTAACAGCTCTTTTATGAACCGCCACCCCCCCTTTTTGTGTTGATAAATTCTTTAATAAAAGGGTGCCCAAAGCGCTCAAAAGGGTTGCTTTTACGTATATTGCCATGATTTTTTAACCACTAAATTCAGTTACCAATTACAACATGGCGGAAGGAGAAAAATTGATCCCCATCAACATCGAGGACGAGATGAAATCTGCCTACATCGACTACTCGATGTCGGTTATTGTTTCACGCGCCCTTCCAGATGTCAGAGACGGCCTCAAGCCCGTCCACCGCAGGGTGCTTTACGGAATGCACGAATTGGGTGTGCGTTCAAACAGTTCGTATAAAAAATCGGCCCGTATCGTAGGGGAGGTGCTCGGTAAGTACCACCCGCACGGCGACACCTCGGTTTACGATACCATGGTCAGGATGGCCCAGGAATGGAGCCTCCGCTACATGCTCGTAGACGGGCAGGGCAACTTCGGTTCCATTGACGGCGACAGCCCGGCGGCAATGCGTTATACGGAAGCCCGTATGCGCAAGATCGCTGACGAGATGCTGGCCGATATCGATAAAGACACCGTAGACCACCAGCTAAACTTCGACGATTCCCTGGAGGAGCCCACCGTGCTCCCCACGCGCATTCCCAACCTGTTGGTGAATGGCGCTTCAGGTATTGCCGTGGGAATGGCCACCAACATGCCTCCGCACAACCTTACCGAGGTGGTAAACGGCACCGTGGCCTATATCGACAACCGCGAGATCGAGATTGACGAGCTCATGCAGCACGTCAAGGCGCCCGATTTCCCGACCGGGGGCATTATCTACGGGTACGACGGGGTTAAGGAAGCCTTCCACACCGGCCGGGGCCGGGTGGTGATCCGGGCCAAAGCCCACAACGAGGAGGTGCAGGGCCGCGAGTGCATCGTGGTTACCGAAATCCCTTACCAGGTGAACAAGGCCGACATGATCAAGAAGACGGTCGACCTGATCAACGAGAAGAAAATAGAAGGCATCAGTTCCATCCGCGACGAATCGAACCGGAAGGGCATGCGGGTCGTATACGTGCTCAAGCGCGACGCCATTCCGAACATCGTTTTGAACATGCTGTACAAATACACGGCCCTGCAGTCGTCTTTCAGCGTGAACAATATCGCCCTGGTCGAAGGCCGGCCCATGCTGCTGAATCTGAAAGACATGATCACGCACTTTGTGGATCACCGCCACAAGGTTGTCGTGCGCCGTTCAGAATACGAGCTGAAGAAGGCCGAAGAACGCGCCCACATATTGCAGGGGCTCATCATCGCCTCAGACAATATCGACGAGGTAATTGAGATTATCCGCGGCAGCGCCAACGCCGACGAGGCCCGCGAGAACCTCATGAAGCGCTTCGAGCTCACCGAGATCCAGGCCCGGGCCATTGTGGAAATGCGCCTGCGCCAACTCACCGGCCTTGAGCAGGACAAGCTGCGCAGCGAGTACGAAGAGGTTTTGGCCACCATCGAAGACCTGAAAGACATCCTGGCCCGGGAAGAGCGCCGGATGGAAATCATCAAACAGGAACTCATCGAGGTGCGCGACAAGTACGGGGACGAACGCCGCAGCGAAATCAACTACGCCGGGGGCGACCTGAGCATCGAGGACATGATCCCCGACGAGCAGGTGGTGATCACCATCTCCCACGCCGGGTACATCAAGCGTACCCCCCTGACTGAATACCGCACCCAGGCCCGGGGCGGGGTGGGGCAGAAAGCCTCTGCCACCCGCCAGGAAGACTTCCTGGAACACCTTTTTGTGGGCACCAACCACCAGCACATGCTCTTCTTCACCCAGAAAGGGCAGTGTTACTGGATGCGCGTATTCGAGATTCCTGAAGGCAGCCGCACCTCCAAGGGGCGGGCCATACAAAACTTGATCAACATTGCCCAGGACGACAAGGTGAAGGCCTTTATCTGCACCCAGGACCTGAAGGACGAAGAATACGTAAACAGCCATTACGTGATTATGGCAACCAAAAAGGGCATTGTTAAGAAAACATCCCTGGAGCAATACTCGCGGCCACGCCAGAACGGTATCATCGCCATTGGCGTGCGTGATGACGACGAGCTGCTCGAAGCCCGCCTCACCACCGGTACCAGCCAGATCTTCCTGGGCCTGAAGTCGGGCAAGGCCATCCGCTTTGAGGAGAGCAAGACCCGGCCGATGGGGCGCAGCGCTTCAGGCGTTCGGGGCATTACCCTGGCCGGCGATGCCGACGAGGTAATCGGCATGGTTTCGGTGAATAATTTTGACGAAGACATTTTGGTGGTGTCTGAGAACGGGTACGGCAAGCGCTCCAGCGTCGAAGACTACCGGATCACCAACCGGGGCGGGAAGGGCGTCAAGACCATATCCATCTCAGAAAAGACCGGGGGCTTGGTTGCCATCAAAAACGTGAGCGACTCCGACGACCTGATGATCATCAACAAATCGGGCATCGCCATCCGCATGAGCATGGAAGACCTGCGCACCATGGGCAGGGCGACCCAGGGCGTGCGGCTGATCAACCTGAAAGGGGGCGATTCCATCGCAGCCGTGGCCAAGGTCATGCGGGACGAAGACAACCTGGAAGATGCCGACATCCGCGATTTGGAAGTTCGCACTGACGAAGATGGCACGGCTCTTGATAAAGACCAGGCAGAATCCCAAGAATGATTAATTTCGTATATCACAATAAACACTACTTCATGAAAACCCAGATTATCATGCTGGCAGCCCTCCTTACCGGGGCCGTCGGTTTTGCACAAAAAGACCAGATAAAGGATGCCGAGAAGGCCTTGAAAGGGGGCGATGCGGCTACCGCCAAAACGACCCTTGAAAGCGCCAGCGGGCTTATTGCCTCGGCCGATGAGCGCACCCAGGCCCAATACTATTACCTGCTCGGCAAGACCTATACCGACCTGGCCGAAAAGGGAGACGACAGCGCCTTTGAACCCGCCGCCAACGCCTTCAAAAAATCAAATGAAATCGAGGCAGCCAGCGGCAAGACCAAGTATACCAGCGAGAACGAGCAGTACCTTCGCAAACTGGCCGCCGACCTGGTGAACTCGGCTGTAGACGACAACGGGAAGCAGAATTTTGAATCGGCGGCCGACAAGCTCTACCTGAGCTACAAGCTCAGCCCCACCGATACCATATACCTCTATTATGCAGCCAGTAGCGCCGTAAACGGCGGGCTGTACGAGAAATCGCTGGGGTATTACCACGAGCTCAAAGAAGTCGGGTACGACGGCAGTTCCATGGTTTACAAGGCTACGGAAGTGGAAACCGGCGAAGTACATGAAATGAACAAGGTGCAGCGCGACCTTATGGTGAAATCGGGCACCTATGCCAACCCGGTAGACGAGAAGCAGCCCTCCAAAAAGGCTGAGATCGTTAAAAACATTGCCCTGATCTACACCCAGCTCGGCAAAAACGACGAGGCCCTTGCCGCTTATAAAGACGCCCGGGCAGACAACCCCGACGATGTAAACCTGGTACTCAATGAGGCCAACCTCTACTACCAGATCGGTGACAAGGAGAAGTTCAAGCAACTGATGGCCGAGGCTGCCCAGATGGCCCCCGACAATGCCGACCTCCATTACAACATCGGGGTTATCAATATGGAGCAGGGCAATGTGGAAGAGGCCCGTGCCGCCTACCGGAAAGCCATTGAGATTAATCCGGGCTACGTGAATGCCCAGTTGAACCTTTCAACCACGTATGTCAATGAAGGCAACGCCCTGATTGACGACATGAACAACCTGGGGAATTCAAAAGCCGATATCGCCCGCTACGATGAGCTGAAAACTAAAAAGGATTCGCTCTTCCAGGCCGGTGCAGACGTGCTCGAAGAAGCCCTGAAGACCAATCCCGATAACCAGGGTATCCTCACCCAGTTGAAAAATATCTACGCTGCCCTCGGCAATACCGAAGACTTCATGCGTATCAAGAAACTGCTGGGCGAATAAGCGCAGGCATTAGCATAAAAACACCTGACAAAAGTGTCAGGCAGAAATCCCGGCCCGGCGCCGGGATTTTTGTTTACAGGATTTGCTTGATCACCCGCAGGGAGTGGGTGTAATTCCTGCGCTCGGGGTTGAAGATGCCGGTGTGGTCGATGCGGTCGATGCGCACCTGGCCGAAGGCGTGTATCACGTAGTTTTCGGGTAAAATAAGCCCCACGTGGTTGATGGCCCCGTCTGGGCCGTCGAAGAAGGCCAGGTCGCCGGGGTGGCTTTCCTCGATAAAGCTCAGGGCCGTGCCCTGTGTCGACTGCCCGGCCGGGGTGCGCTGCAGGCTATGGCCGCAGCATTTGTATACCATTTGGGTAAAGCCGGCCGCATCGATGCCGAAAGGGGAGCGGCCCCCTTCCATCTCGGGGCTGTTCAGGTAGAGCAGGGCCGTGGCCACCAGCCGGTCTTTCCCGGCGTTTTTGGGAAATATCTCTCCTTCGTATCGGTGGTTCAGCAGGCCTGCATTGGCAGCGTCGCTGCCCAGGAGCACCGGAATCAGCAGGTCGTTGTTGGTTGCGAGGTGGCCGATGAGGTCGGCTGCGCTGCCTGTGGGTTCCTTAGGGGCGCCATGCGTAAAAGAATCCTTGTCGATTTCAGTGAATTGCCCTTCGCGCAACCAGCCTTCGGTGCCGTCGAGGTGCACGCGAATGCGGTGCCAGGCTTTGCGCGATTCAAGTAATTTGAAGCATTCCCCGTAAAGCAGCTGGGTAGCGAGTCGCGACCCGGCGTCGGGCGACTCGTACACAGGAACCAGGCTGAGAGGGCAAATACCGTATCGCATACCGGGCCGGCGGGGATTAAAGCCGTTCTACCACCAGGGCCGAGGCGCCTCCGCCCCCGTTGCAGATGGCGGCTGCCCCGAGTTTGGCCTGCCGCTGGCGCAGGATGTGGATAAGGGTAACGGTGATACGTGCCCCGGAGCATCCCAGGGGATGTCCGAGGGAAACCGCCCCCCCGTTTACGTTAACCACCTCTTCAGACAGGCCGAGCAGTTTGATATTGGCCAGTCCCACCACGCTGAAGGCCTCGTTGAATTCAAAGTAATCGATGTCTTCCAGTTTCAGGCCGGCTTTGCCCAGGGCCAGGGGCAGGGCTTTGGCCGGGGCCGTTGTAAACCACTTGGGTTCCTGGGCGGCGTCTGCATAGCTGCGGATGCGAGCCAGGGGTTTCAGGCCCAGGGCTGCTGCTTTTTCGGCGCTCATCAGCACCAGGGCTGCTGCCCCGTCGTTGATGGTAGAGGCGTTGGCCGCGGTAACCGTGCCGTCTTTGGTAAAGGCGGGCCGCAGGGAAGGGATTTTATCCAGAAAAACGTTCTTGTATTCTTCGTCTTCGGTAACCAGCACGGGTTCGCCCCGCCGTTGGGGTACGGCCACAGGTACTACCTCTTCGGCAAAGGCCCCACTTTTCCAGGCTTCGGCAGAACGCTGGTACGACTGTATGGCGTAGCTGTCTTGTTCTTCGCGGCTAAAGCGGTATTCGGTGGCACAGGCGTCTGCACAGACCCCCATGGCCTGCTGGTCGTAGGCATCGACCAGGCCGTCGCGCTGCATACCGTCTTCGAGGGTGGCCGGCCCGAATTTCTGTCCGGTGCGCATGTGCACGTAGTGCGGAATGAGGCTCATGTTTTCCATACCCCCGGCTACCACCACGGCATTGTCGCCCGTGGCGATACTCTGGGCGGCCTGCATGATGGCTTTCATGCCCGAGGCACATACCTTGTTCACGGTGGTGCAGGGCACCGTATCGGGCAGCCCGGCAAAGATGGCGGCCTGGCGGGCAGGGGCCTGCCCGGCTCCGGCCTGTACCACGTGGCCCATATAAACTTCGTCAACCAGGCCCGGGTCGAGCCCGATTTTATCGAGGGCTCCTTTGATGGCTGCAGCCCCCAGTTTCGGGGCGGGAACGGTAGACAGGGCCCCCATGAAACTCCCGATGGGGGTACGTACGGCAGATACGATTACGACCTCTTTCATGATCACTTAATTTGGTGGGTCCAAAATACGAATTTATATCCGGACCCCTTTTACTTGCTGCCCGAAAAGCCTCCCATTCCGCCGGAATATTCTATTTTTGACAGCAACAAGCTCGGAGCATGTCTAAGACGCTCGATACCATACTGCGTTCTCACTCGCTGATCTACAAGTACCTGTTGTACTTTGCGACCATCGCGGCTATAGTCTTTTTCTTCCCTAAAGGCGGGCAGTTCAAGTACGAATTCCAGAAGGGCAAGCCCTGGCAATACGAGAACCTCTACGCCCCTTTCGATTTTTCGATCCACAAAGCGCAGGCCGAGCTGCAGCAGGAGCAGCAGCAGCTCGAACGGTCTCAGATACCGTACTACCGGTTCGACACCGAGAAGGCCCTGCAGGTATATCAAGACTACCAGGCTGAGTTTCCGAATTACTTCCCCAGCACCGATTATACGCAACGGGAGTGGAACACCTTGCAGGTTCGCGGGAGGGAGCTGCTCGACAGCCTTTACCTGACCGGCCTTTGGGACGGCAGCAAGGCTCCCCAGACCAGAGAGGTATTTTTGGTGCGCGACAATGTGGCGCGGAGGCTCCCCTTCTCCCAAATCCACCGTATGGCCGATCTGCAGGCCACCTTGAGCAGTATCGCCCGCGACCCCCTGGTCAGGGAATACCTTGCCCAATACCAAGATCTTTTCTTTCGGGTGGTTCAGCCCAACGTGAGCCGGGACGAAGACCTGACCCAGCGCGAATTGCAGAACGAGCTGGCCAAGATCTCCCTCACCCGGGGCAGCGTGGACGAAGGCGCCCTGATCATCGCAAAAGGGGAGGTGGTCGAGGCCGACAACCTGAAAATTCTGGAATCGCTCAAGGCCGAATACGCCTCGGAGCTCTGGTCGGCCAACAACCAGTATTACATCCTGGCTGGCTATACCATCCTGGTGGCCCTGGTACTGATGATGCTGTTGCTCTTTTTGAAGAAGTACCGCCCCGATGTGTACCGCAACAACGTGAAGGTTACCTTCATCTTTTTCAATATTTTGATGGTGGTGTTCCTCACCACCCTTGTGGTGAAGTACAACGAGGCCTTTGTATTTGTGGTGCCCCTCTGTATTTTGCCCCTGATCATCAAGACCTTTTTCGACCCCAGGCTGGGGCTCTTCGTGCACACGCTCACCTTACTGCTGCTCGGGTTTGTGGTGCCCAACAGCTTCGAGTACATCTTTTTGCAGATCATAGCGGGTATCGTTACCATCCTCACCGTTTCGGAGCTCTATAAACGCGCTAATCTGTTTATCTCGGTGGGGCAGATTACCCTGACTTACATCGTCGGCTATTTCGCCTTCCATGTGATTCAGGAAGGGAGCCTCGACAACCTGATCTGGGTCAATTTCGGCTTCTTTCTGCTCAACGGGATGATTACGCTGTTCGTGCAACCGCTTATCTATATTTATGAGAAGATGTTCGGCATGGTTTCCGACGTTTCCCTGCTCGAGTTGTCTGACACCAATTCGCGCCTGCTCAAGGAGCTCTCCAACAAGGCGCCCGGCACCTTCAACCACTCCCTGCAGGTAGCCAACCTAGCCGAAGCCGCGGCCAACGAGGTGGGGGCCAATGCCATGCTGGTGCGGGTAGGGGCCCTCTACCACGATATCGGCAAAATGCTCAACCCCACCTATTTTACCGAGAACCAGACCACCAACATCAACCCCCACGACGACCTGTCGCCCGAAGAGAGCGCCCGCATTATCGTACGCCACGTCATCGAGGGCATCGAACTGGCCCGGAAGTACAACATCCCCGACCGCATTATCGACTTCATCCGCACCCACCACGGCACCACCCTGGTCTATTACTTCTACAAAAAAGCCCAGGACGCCTCCGAAGAGCAGATCTCCGACGCGCCCTACCGCTACCCGGGCCCCATCCCGTTCTCGAAAGAGACCGCCATTCTGATGATGGCCGACTCGGTAGAAGCCGCCTCGAAGAGCCTGGTAAACCCGACCTTTACCATCATCGACCAGTTTGTAGACCGCATCGTGGGCGGGCAGATGCAGGCCGGGCAGTTCCTCAATGCCAGCATCACCTTCAAGGAAATCGAGACCGTGAAAAAGGTGCTCAAGCACCGGCTCACCAATATTTACCACCTGCGGGTGGAATACCCCGAATAGGGCAGCCCCTTTCTTTATTGGATTTCTTATTTGTTAACTTCCTTTTGGGCCAGAAAGAATAACTTATAAAAGTTCAGGAATCAATTTGTAGCAATCGAAATTCCGAATTGATTTTATTGCAATTCCAAAGCCCTGGTGGTCACAGTCCTGTTTTGGTAACGGCAGAAACGGTGACCCCTGACGGGCGGGTGGGAAAACTCCAGCAAGCGTATTAGGCTAGGAGTGAGGCCCTTGCATCGGGGAACAAAAAAAGATGTAGGAAATTACACACTAGAAAGAAAACGGGAGCGTTTGATTTCCAGCAACTAAGTTCCCTAATATGTTCCCCAGCCTGCCTGTTACATGGCGAAATTATGGCGCTGTTTACCTCTTTTTGTTTTTATTCGAAATAGTGGCCACGCCCCTTAGGGCCCAGATCGTAGATAGTCTGGAACAACGCCTGAGTCAACCCGACCTTTCCAACCCGGAGCGGGTCGAAACACTCTACCTGCTGAGCCGTGAGCTCACTTTCGTAGACCTTTCTCGATCGATGGAATACGCCAAACAATCGCTCGAATTGGCCCGCAAAACGGGCGACGAGATGGGTATGGCCTACGCCTATCGCATATTGGGGAGTATCTACGCCACCAACGAAGACTACTTTATTGGGCTGCAATACCTGCACCATGCCATGGACCTGTTCGAAAAGAAATCCGACTCGGTGGGCCTGGCCAACTGCTATATGTCCATGGGGCATATATACCGCGCTCTCCAAAACCGCGATAAGGAAATCGAATACCACAGGAAGTCGTACGAAATATTCCAGCGGCTTGACCAGGAAGAGCGCATGGGGGTGGCCGCCCACAACCTGGGCGAGAGTTACTACCTGGCGGGCCGGTTGAGTGAGGCAGAGGCGCTCACCATTACAGCCATTGCCCTCAACACCGCATTGGGCAATCTGCCCGTGCTGTCGAACTGCCTGAAGGTGCAGGGGCTTATCGAGCTTTCCAGAGGGAAAGGGCATGAGGCCCAGAAACACTTCATGCAGGTTCTGGAAATTTCTGCCCGGCTCGGGCCCAACGCCCAGAAGCAAGCTGCCGCTGAATCGTTTATCCAATTGGCCGACCTGAGCTTAAAGTCGGGCAATCGGCCCCGGCAGCTGGAGTACCTGTTACAGGCAGAAAACCTTTGTAAACAATACAATCTTTTTGATTTTCTGAAGCGGATAGAAGGCAAACTCGCGTTGCATTATATGAATGCCGGCAATATACAGTTGGCAGAAGCTTATATTGAAAAGGAGCATGAAACCGCCGAGCAGTACAGTCAGAAACTCGTACGCGACAGGGCACGCCTTACCGAGGGGATGGTCAACATTGCATCGCTTACCGAAAAGACCTCGATGCTGCAAACGCAGGCCAAGGTGCAGTCGGCCGGCATCCGCACCCGGAATTACCTGCTCATAGCCCTGGGTTTGAGCGCCCTTTTACTGGTTTGGCTGGTGTACAAGACCATCTCCATGAACCAGCATCTGCACGCCAAGAGCAAGATTATTCTGCGCCAGAAAGCAGACCTGCAAGCCCTCAACAAAACCAAAGACAAGTTTTTCAAGGTGGTGGCCCACGACATCCGCAGCCCGCTGGTGGCCCTGAAATCGTTTACAACCCTGCTTACCGACGATTATCACGACCTGAGCCCGGAAGAGGTAAAATCGATGGGGAGGCAGTTGGAGCAATCGGTAGACAGCACCTTGCGGATGGCCGATAACCTCATTCTCTGGGCGGCCGACCAGATGCAGCAAAGCCCGGCATCGAAAGGGCCTGTTGCCCTAAAGGCTGTCTTACAGGATATTCAAGACGTTTACCGCGACATGGCCCGTCAGAAGCGCATTGAGCTCACAGTAGATTGTGACGACAATGCCCGGGTCTATGCGAACCGCGACCAGCTGGAATTTATAGTGCGCAACCTGGTTAACAACGCGCTGAAGTTTACTCCCCGCAACGGCAAGGTTACCCTGGGCGTGCGCACCGCCGAAACGGACACCCTACAGGTGTTTGTTTCCGATACGGGCGTAGGCATTGAGCCCGATATTCTCCAGGGCCTGTTTGTGCTTAAAAACGGCCAGAGCAACAAAGGCACCCAGGGCGAAGACGGTTCGGGCCTTGGGCTGGGCCTGAGCCAGGAATTTGCAAACCGCAACCAGGGGCATATCGAAGTGGTAAGCGCACGGGATCAGGGCACTACCTTCTTCGTGACCTTTAAAAAGGCCGCTTGAAACTTCCTGCCTGAACGGGGCCGGGCATTAAGCCCTTTATTTGCGACTAATTAAAGTGCAGAAAAAGTTGCGTTACACGCCCTTAAAAACTACATTTGCATCCGCAATTCCCATATGGGGGTTCAGGCCGCCAACGGTGAGCCAGGAGAGGTGCCGGAGTGGTAACGGAGCAGATTGCTAATCTGTCGGCGGGTAACCGTCGCCTGGGTTCGAGTCCCAGTCTCTCCGCTTACGTCCCGCAATGCGGGGTAACAGCGGACAAGTCCGCAAGGTCGTCGAAAGAGGGCCACACAATTCCAAATCTCGGGTCCGATTGGAATTTGGGATTTGGAATTTGTTTTTTGCACGGGGTGTAGCGTAGCCCGGTTATCGCGCCTGCTTTGGGAGCAGGAGGTCGCAGGTTCGAATCCTGCCACCCCGACGAACCAAAACCCTGACGGCAAAGCCGTCGGGGTTTTTTCATTCCTGGAGCCATCGAAGCTTGCTTCAGAAAGGCGCAGGGAATGAAAAAACAGCCTCCGCCATAAGGCGGAAGGCAGGGTTTTGGTTCAGTCACCCCCCCACTCAGGATCACCGACCGAAGGGAGGTAATCCTGGCTTTTCAGTTGGATGGCGGCGATGGCTTTTCTCAGGCAACACCCCCACTCAGGATCACTGAACGAAGGGAGGTAATCCTGTAAATTCCAAGTTCCAAAATCCAAATCTCAGGATCACCAACGGGTTGGGATTTAATCCTGGGTTTCATAAGGCAGTGGCTAATGGGAGTGCAATTCAGGCACGGTTATAGTTTTCCCACCAGGCATAGGCAGCCGGCTGTGCTCAATTTTCAATAATGCATCCCTATTAAGGGGAAATCCCCAAATCCCCCGGGCATAAAATAACCTTACCAACCGCAATCGCCTTGCGTCATCCCATTATTCCAAGAAACCCAAGGCCGTAATGCAGCTATGCCCCTAGGGAAGTCCCCGAAAATTAGTAGTTTTGGCCTTCTGTACAGGCCTGCTGAAAGTAGTTGATTTATACAGGTTTTGTAGTGACTTGGCAACCAAACGCCATCGGATGTAACAATAAAGAACCTATGAAAGGGATGTCAATTTTCGGGGTGAAAATCACAAGTTACCTGGCTGCAGTAGTAGTCTTGATATCAATTGGCAGTTGCCAGACAAAAGACTATTTCAAGGCAGCCCCAACCCTGGTCGCTTCCCCAAACCCGATGGTGAAGTCCCTGCAATTTGATTTGCTCGATTCGGTGCAGGTAGCGGTTCGCGTGCGCGAGCTGAATTCAGACAAAGTGTTTACTTTTGGGCAAGTGTCCAAGGCAGGCGCACAAAGCGTTTTACTGGCCGGCCTGCCGCCCAACCGCGACTATGTGGTGGAATTTATGGATGGGAGCGAGGTAGTTTCAGAAGGCCTTCTTTTCCATACCGCCGCTATAGACAGCACCCTTGTACAGGTTACTGAAAAAGTGAATACCGGCAACGCCTTTGACGGGTATATCCTGACCCAGAAAAAAGGGCAACAAGACGGCCTGGTCTATATGGTCAACAACGCCTCAGAAGTGGTTTGGTACCAGCCCACCCCGCGTATCCCCAAGCTTTCCCACCTGACCGCGTCTCATGAGGTGGCGGTGTTGGTGGGCAACCCCAAAGTCAACAACAGCGCCGGAGACCGTATTATCGGGTATACATTCGACGGCGGGGTTTCCTTCGATATTGACCTGGCCAAAAAGCACCTTATGGCGCATCACGAAGTGATTGACCATGACGGGGATTTATTTGCCCTGGTTTACGATACCATCCCAAACCAGGTTGGCGGATCCCTGGAGCAGGCCGTGTCTAGTGCGGTTATTCGGATGAACAGGAAAGGGGAGATCTTGTGGAAGTGGAGCACGTTCGATGTGGTGCTGCCTGAGGGAGTGCCGGTTAAAGAAATGGATGGCGACTGGGGCCACGCGAATGCCCTGGCCTTCGATTCTGACCAGAACTTGCTGATCTCTTACCGCGACTGGAATCAGGTCTGGAAAATCGATGTGAACACCGGGGAGCGCATGTGGGTGCTGGGCGAAGGGGGCGACTACGAGATGGACGGACCGCCCTTTGACTACCAGCACGCCATCATCAAAGACCCGGATGGCCATTACATGCTTTTCGACAACGGCCGTCAAAAGCGGCAGACCCGGGTTGTTTCCTATCGGTTGGGCGGGGGGAAGGCCGAGCTCGTAAGGGACATGGCCCTGCCGCAGGAGTTGTTCTCTGTAAAGATGGGCAATGCCCAGGTACTGCCCAACGGCAACATCCTGGTCTGTTCGTCGGGCAAAGAGGCTATGGCGGTGCTTGATGCCTCCGGGCAAATCCTGTATCAGGCGGGTGCAGGTATCCCGGTGCCGTATCGCGCCACTTATGTCCCTCCTTTTTTCTCAAGTAACTAGTGGTTTGAAAAACAATCCGGCCAAAATTTCCATCTCAAGCCTTTTTTGGAATTTTTTCCTGATCGGCAGCGTTTCGTTCGGCGGGCACATGGCTTTGGTGGCCATGGTCAAAAAGCAACTGTCTGACAAATTAAAAGTGCTTTCCGATACCCAGATATTGGAAGGGGCATCACTGGCCGCCATGCTCCCAGGCCCGTTGGCTGTTAATTCGGTAGTCTATTACGGTTTTGTCTTATCGGGCATTAAAGGGGCCCTTATAAGTTTCCTGGCGATTTTGTTGCCTACCACCCTGTTGGTCGCAGGTTTTGCCATGTGGTATTTTTCGACGGGCTTGGAGGTGGATGCATCCATTGGTTATGTGATCCCGGTTATAGCGGCCATCATTGCCAGTGTGGGATATACCATGGCCCGAAAGCAGATCAGGTTGCCCAGCCAGTGGGTAATCGCCGTACTTGCCTTTCTGGTTTCCGTAACTGCAACCCACGTACTCTTGCTGATCGGCACCATCTTTACCGGGGGTGTGGCGGGCTATTTTTTATACAAAGACGTGCAATCGGCAACAGAAGCCGGTACGGGGCCTTCCAGGCTTATAACCCGCAAGGAAATAATCACCCTGGCAGGTATTTTGGCGGTGGGTACCCTGGTCCTTTTCGGGCTGGCCCTGGCCACGAACCAGATGGGGCCCTCCCTGTCTCTGGCAAGCGTGTTTTCGGGCATGAGCCTTACCTTGTTCGGCGGCGGGTACGTTATTATCCCCATCATGCAGCAGGCCCTGGTATCGGATCTGGGCTGGGTAACGCTCCATGAATTCAACGCCGCGATCGGTATCAGCCAGGTTACCCCCGGCCCCATTTTGAGCAGTGTTACCTTCATCGGCTTCAAAATGGCGGGAATTAGCGGGGCCATTATTGCCACGGTTTCCATTTTTCTGCCTTCGGCCATGCTCATGCTACTGCTTACCCATGTGCACGAGAAAATCAAGCACCTGAAGGCGATAGGGGCCGTAATGATGGGCATTCGCGCCGTGGTAATCGGCTTGATATTTAGCGGCGCTTACACAATTGGGATAAAAACTTTTGGTGCCAATGCCATTCCCTGGGTTATTTTTGCCGGGGCATTGGCCGCCTCCCTTTTTACCCGGATACATCCGGCGGTGCTCATTGGCATTTCATTTGCAATAAGTTTTATATGATAGCTCCAGATACAGCATTAACCCCGATCCAAATTATTGGCACACAACGGTCCGGTTCAAATCTGCTGCGCCTGATATTAAATCAGTCCCCCCTGATCTCTGCCCACCATCCGCCCCACATCCTAACGGTGTTTGTTCCCCTCCTGCCCAAGTACGGAAGCCTGGAGGAGCCTGACAACTTTTTCCGATTGGTTAACGACGTCTGCAGGCTCATAGAAACCAATCCCGTGCCCTGGAAGTTGGATTTGGATCGCCATGAAGTAATGGCACAGTGTTCGAAGCCAACCCTTATCGAGGTTTTTAAGGTAGTGTACGAACTGATGGCCCGCAAAGATGGCGCCCGGTTCTGGTGTTGCAAAAGCATGGCCAATGTCAATTATTTCGAAGACATAGAAGCCAACGGCCTGAGGCCCCTTTATATTCACCTCGTACGCGATGGGCGCGATGTGGCGGCCTCGTTTAAAAAGACCCTGGTGGGTGAGAAACACGCCTACCACCTGGCCAACGTGTGGCAAAAAAATTACCTGAAGGCCAAAAAAGTTGGAGAAGCCGTAGGCCCCGACCGGTACCTGGTCCTGAAATACGAAGATTTGATTGGCAGCCCCGAAACCGTGCTGGAATCACTCAATGCTTTTTTGGGGGGTGTAATCGACGCGAGTGCCCTGGACTATTTCAATTCGGACGAATCTAAGGCGACAGCCGCGGCAGGTACCATGTGGAGCAATCTCACCATGCCGATTATGTCGGGCAATTCAAAGAAGTTTTTAACGGTTCTTTCCAGGGAGGAATTGGGGATTTTTGAAACAGTGGCCGCAGAAACACTGCTCGAAAACGGGTATGAATGCCTAACGAATCCGCAGAAAAGGGAGTATACCCCAGCTGAACTACAGGAATTTGACCGGTGCAATGAAGTGCTCAAAAAGGAGGCCCAGCAGGCCAGCCATCTGGAGGTAGACCGGCAATGCCGCATCCGCAGAAACGCATTGCTGGAAGAGCTTCGGGCCATGCAGGCCGTCTGAGGAGGGAAATTCCAAATCCCAAATTCCAGGGAATCTGTGCATGCTACCCGGCAAATTGGTGCCGGTCGAGCCAGCCCACCAAATCGCCCCAACACGAATCCGGGAAGGTAGCGTGAAGGGCGTCTTTGATGACCCAAAACTCCTTGTTGGCGCCCGGAATACCATCGTAAAGCTCCCTTACCGCCTCCACTTCAAAGAGTTCGTCCCGGTCGCCCGTCCCCACCAAAACCGGCATGGGAGGCTCAGTTTTAAAAACCAGTTCGGAAACATCGAGCATGCTCACAAACCGCAGCGTATACACATAATTGAAGAGGGGGTCTTTGCTTTTGACCAGCCCCTCCCGTTGGTATTCAATAACCGGCAGGCTGGGTCGGAGCACGGCATTGGTCAAAATGTTCAGTTGCTCGAACAGGCCGAACTTCCGCGGGGGAAGCTTGCCTCGGTAGGCTCCCGAGAGCAATACCAGGCCTGCAATTTCATCGGGCACTTCCCTGGCCAGGTAAATGGCAGAGGCTACGCCCAGGCTGTGCCCCAAAACGATCACTTTTGAAAAGCCCAGCGTTTTGATAAAGCGCAACGCCTCCACCCGGTCTGCCTGCGACCGCTCCTTCCCGGGGCTGTCGCCGCGTATGCCCCCCGAGAGCCCGTGCCCCCTGTAATCCAGGCCAAAGGTAGTATATCCGGCAGCCGAAAGCGGCTTTGCCATAAAGTCGTAAGGGGCGCTATAGGCCGTTATCCCATGCAGGATCAGTACGGCAACTCCTTTCTTAGCCAGGCTATCGGTCGGGTTCCACCGCCTGATAAACAGGGTTTCCCCGTCGGAGGTTTCCAAGAGGTGATAGGGTTGTGCAACTTTTTGGCGCAGGGCCACTACATCGACTTCGGGGTTTTTCGGCACCGGGGTGGCCAGGGTCAGGCCAATGTCGGCGATAACCAGGCCAAGGAAGCCAATTACTACCCATTTCAGGATTTTCAGGAACGCTTTCATACAGATTGGCCGGTTTAGGGGTACTGAAAATAGCCACTTTTAGGCAAACGGCAATTTTTAGGGGCCCTCAGATCACCCCGGCCTCAGAGGCCATATGCACCAGGGAGGCCGTGTTTTTGGCCTCGAACTTGGTCAGCAGGTTTTTCCGGTGCGTATCTACCGTGGTGGAACTGATAAACAACTTGTCGGCAATTTCAAGGTTGGTCAGCCCCCGGGCGATCCAGAGCAGTACTTCCTTTTCACGTCGGGTGAGCATCGGAATTTTGGGTGCCGGAGTGTGCTGATCCATAGCGAGGGCCGCTTCGCGGCTCAAGAACATATCCCCATCCATTACCGTGGAAATGGCCTTGACCAACTCTTCACGTGAGGCGTTTTTCAACACGTAGCCCGAGGCGCCGTGCTCCAGCATTTTCTGGATAAAGCTCTGTTGGTTAAAGGAACTCAAGGCGATGATCTGAATTTTCGGGTAACTGGTTTTGATCTGCTTACACAGGTCAATGCCGCTGATGTCGGGCAGGTTTACGTCGAGCAGCAACACATCGGGCTGCTGTTCCTTCAAAAAGGCCAGGCACGAATCCCCGGTCATGGCATGCCCGAGCCATTCGATGTTTTTCTCGTTCTGGAGCAAGGACCTGATGCCTTCCACGATCATGTAATGATCATCGGTGATGAAGATTTTTACAGCCATTCAGAGGTTTACTTCAATATGTACCGAGGTGCCTTTACCGGGTTTGGAATCGAGGTTAATGGTACCTCCCAGGAAATCGACCCGGTTGCGGATGTTGGCCCAGCCCATGCCCTTTGTCTGGTAAAGTTGGTCGGTGCGGAATCCCGTCCCGTCATCTTCAACGGTGAGGGTGAGCACCGTATCGGTTACCGTCAGTTGCACCAGGGTCGCATGGGCCTGGGCATGCCTGATCACATTGTTGATCAATTCCTGTACGATGCGGTAAAAGTGGATGGCCCGGGTCTGGTCGACCTCCAGTCCCTCCATGCCCATAGTCTGAAAGTTGATCTGCAGGGCCCCGCTGGCGTTTATTTCGCTGCAGAAATCCTTAACGGCCGTCTCCAGGCCAAATTTGACGAGCGATTCAGGCATCATGTTGTGGGCAACCCGGCGCATTTCCAAGATGGAGCTGTCGAGCATGTCAAGGCTTCGTTCAAAAGCCCGCTGGTTATCCGGGGTCAGCACCAGGTTGGTCTTCATCGATTGGAACGAGTACTTGATGCCCGAAAGCATGCCACCCAGGCCGTCGTGCAAATCCTTGGCCAGGCGGATGCGTTCTTTTTCCTCCCCTTTCAGGACGGCCTCAGTGGCCGTGAGCTGTTTTTCCTTCTCCAGTTCGCTGATGCGGTGGCGCTGGATTTTCTGCTTGTGGTTGTAGTTGCGGTACAACAGGAAAATCAAAATAACCAATACCAGGCTGGCCCCCAGAAAGAGGTAATTCAGCATGTTTTTTCGGCCCAGCTGCAGTTCCTGAAGTTTGATCTTGGCGTCCTTGGCCCCGGCCTCGTATTTTTTCTCATATTCGGCCGCACTCTGCAGGTAAGCTTCGTTATATACCGCCTCCACTATGGCGTTGCTCCGGTTGAAGTAACGCTCCCCCTCTTGGGGGTCTTGCTGGGCAAAAGCCACGTTCGACAATACTTTCAGACAAGACGCTTGTTCGATCTTATACCCGTTGGCCTCGGCGATTTGGAGGGCCTGCAAGGCCAATTCCCGGGCTTTTTCATACTCCCTTTCGTGCAGGTTGGCAATGGCCAGTGCCCGCAGTGAAATACACTCACCTTCCCGGGAGCCGAGCTGGCGATTCACGAGCAGGGCACGGTCGGCATATTCGCGAAGCGCCCCGTAGTTCTCCTGGCTTAGAAAGACCCCGGCCAGGTTCAGCAGCACGGCCGATTCGGCATTCACGTCGTGCAGGCTGGCGGCCAGCTCCTGTGCTTCTACCAGGGTTTTTTCGGCCCGCTCGTACTGCTGGTTTTCGATGTAATTCATCGACAGGTTGCTCAGGGCCTGTACCAGCAGGCTTTGGTTCTTCAATTCCCGGGCCTGAGCCACGGCCTTCTCACCATACCCGATGGCCAGCTTGTAATTGGGCAGGGAAAAGTAAATGAGCTGCAGGGCATCGTTCAGTTCGGCCAGGTCGGTTTTTTCCCCAAAACGTTCGATGATCCGTGAGGCTTTCGTGGAATAGGCTACCGCCTGGTTGAGGTCTGACAGCCGCCTGTAGATCGAGCCGATCTTTAAAAGGGAAATGCCGATTTCCAGGGAATCATTCTGGGCTTCGGCCTGCCGCAGGGCATATTGGTGGTAAAAGAGGGCCGAGTCGAGGCTGCCCTGGTTCACAAAGGCCCTGCCCAGGCCCCTGGAGGAATCTATCCTGCCCCGGTAGTAATTGGCCTTCTCACTCAGCGAAAAGGCCAGCCTGCCGGCTGCAATGGCCTGGGCGGGATCGGCTGCCAATTGGGATCGCATGCGGGCCAGGTGGTCGTGAATCAAAGCTGTATCCCCGGCTACCACCCCCTGGGGCACATAGCGGATTTCCCGTTTGTCCTGGCGGGCAGAGACAATACACAACGCTACCAGGAGGCTTGCCATGAGTACCGATCTCCACATAGGAAAGGTATTTCAGTGAACAGCTACAAAGTAACGCGATCGCCCCAGATAATCGACTCCCCTTTTTCCATGATTTTTAATGAGATACAGCAAAATCCTGTTTTTAAGGGATTGCGGCACGGGGGAATATGGTGGACATTTATCTAAAATCACGAGAACATGAAATCACGGATCTTTTTGCTATTTGCGCTTGTGGCATTGCTGGGAACAATGTCAATGAAATGGGTTGAGCCCATTCTGGAGAAGCTGGGCATGGACAGTGCCAACGCCCAGAACTATATCATGGCCAACTTTACGGGCAGCTTTTCTGCCGACTATGACGTAGAGGACGACTTCATCAACACCCCGAGGTTAAAGGCGCTGGCCAGCATAGTGCAGGGCGACAAGGTGGGGGCGGCCAAAGAGCTGTGCGAATACATCAAAAAATACGTTAACAGCGAAGAATTCATGACCCGGTACCAGGAGAAAAGGGCCAACGCCAAACCGGGTTCGGAACCTCCTCAGGCCGATGAAGCCATGCTCGACAATATGCGCCAGAGCGTGGCGGAAATGGAAACAACCCTGGCCGACCTTAAGAAAAAGCCCAAGGAAAACGCCAAGACCATTGAAATGTACGAGCCCATACTCGCCGGCCAGAAGGCCGCTCTTGCAGAGTATGAAGACCCGACCCCCAACAAAACCAAATGGGAGCGCAACTATCCGGCCGACCCTGCCGTTCTGGTAAAACGGAAACTGGAAGACTACCTGAAACTTTTGAAAACCGTTGACTTCAACGCGAAACTCACCGCCCCCGACAACTACGGCATCCGCAAATTTGCCAACCCGGAATACGAAAGCAAATCGGCCCAATGGAAGAGTTGCTACCGTGCCGGGAAAGAGGTGAACGATGCTGTAAAGGCCTTTGTGGAAGAGTGGCTGAAGGGCGATATCCTTTCAGCGACCAAAACCCGGATGGCTGCCGACCAGCCCGCACAGCCCAGGAAGGAATCCGGTAGCGCCACCGCCACTGCCGGTACCCAAAGCCCGGCTGCTACCGGAGCGGTCGAAAACCAGGAGGCAGAATCGGGCGACACGGCCGACAGTCTTGTATCCACAGCTAAATCTAAAAAGTCGCTATTCAGCAAGGTGAAGAGTGCTGCGAAGAAAGTAATTAAAGACTAGTCGCACCATGAGGTAATGTACCCATGCGTTTATGAAACCCGGATGTCGAGCAGCGCTCGCTTCCGGGTTTTCTTTATATTTAGGCATCCCGCACCCGGGTATCGCCTAACCCATTCCCAGCTCCTATGGACAAATTCTTCAATTCCACCTTCGATGCCCTTACCAATGTGGTCCCCGGCTCATGCGTTATCGCCGTGCTCGTTATATTCGACGCAAGCCTCCAAACCCTTGACGACCTGCTCGCCAGGCTCAACCAGATCGAATTCGGCAGCGCGGCCTTCCTGGTCTTTATTTCGTATGTGATCGGTTTTGCCATTACCCCTATCGGAAAATTTCTGTATACAAAACTGGGGTACCGAATTTGGCCCCTCCGGGCCGATCAGGGCCGGTCAGACCTCACCGTCTCTGAGAAATTCGTTCTGGTGCGGCAGTTCAGTTCCAACAATTTCAAATACATCGAAACGTGGAACATGTTCTGCAACCTGGCCCATAACCTGGCCTTTTCGGCCCTGCTGCTGATCGGGGCCTGCCTCTACCGGATTATAGCCATGGAATCTCAGGCGGGCGTATTCCTGATTATGGCCGTGGTTGCCATGGCCTTTTTTTTCCTCTTCCTCAACCGGGCCGTTGTATTCCGCACCTGGGCCCTGAACGACCTGAATGCCACCGTAGACCGGTTGGAGTTGCCCGGGGCCGGGAAAGCCGGCGGTTCCTGATCCATAAAAGAACAGCCAGGCCTCGCACCGGTAGCGCTTAATACGAGTTCCGGGCAGATGCCGGTTGCAGGCTTTCTTTCCTGCCGGGTTTGGGCAGCCCCTTCAGGCCGAAGAGCGGCCTTAGGAAACGGACCCCCTGATGAAACCCAATCGGTCGCACCTCGAGTATCCGGGACTAATCCAGTAAGTCAAATGGCATTTCTGGTAATACCAGGCCGATCAGGGAGCAAAAAAAAGAGCCGGCTTAGGGCCGGCTCTTCTGTTACATGTAGGCATTATTTTTCAGATTCCTGAGAATCGGATCAATTCCTAGTCGTCCAAAAGGTCGATGTGCATTTTAAGCGCCTGACGGATGCTTTGGGCCAGGTCGTTGTTGCCGTCTTCGTCTGTGGGGCTGATCTCAATGGTGCCGTCCTGGTTTCCGTCGGTGGCCTGGGTAAGGTCTACCCCGGCTATACTGTCGAAAATCTGGCTCAGGTCAAAGTCGATCACAATGCCCTCGGGCGTTTGGGAAACGGCGATGTCGAATGTGGGGTCTTCGAAGTCGACTTCCACTTCATCTTCAAAATCGTGCCAAAACAGGAAGGGGGTACCCTGAATGGTGCCCTGGATCAATACCGATTTTCCAAACAGGTCGCTGGTGGCATCGGTGCCGGCATCGAATTTGAATTTGAGCTCTTCAAAATTTCCCATCGGGAGGGAGGCGTTCAGAAAGCTTACCTGCCCGGCCATCAAATTCAGTTCAAAGGGCCCGGCCAGCTTGATATCGTCTTCGAAATCGTACAACCCATCGTCGTCCCAGTGGTCGTTTTCATCATCTGAATAATCGTCCCCGGGTTCTTCGGTATCGAGTTCCAGTTTAAACTCCTTCAAGTTCATCCGGAAATCGGTAACATCGATGTCGGTGCCTATCATTTTGCCGGTGGGGCTTTTGGCGGAAGTGCTGCCGAAAGTGCCCTTGGCACTGACGCTCAATGTGCCGAGACCGTTAGTGTTCCCGTCTTTGGAGCAGCCGCTCAAGAAGATCAGGAATAAGGAACAACTCAGTACGGTAATCATTCGCTTCATCATAAGCATTGTTTTCATGTTATAAAATTTGGGTTACGCAACAATAACAACTTAGCGGGGCTATACCCTACAACAATAAACGTGTATTTTTCGGCTTATTGTCAGAAAGCCCTTTTAGGTATTCTATTTCAGCTTATTACGAAATAGCTATTTAATCCACTTTATAGCGGATCCCAAAAAACAGCCGCCTGCCCTGGTTGGGGGCATAGACATAGGTGGGGTCGAAGGTGAGGGCATACGGGTTATCGGGAGTCGGTACCGCATTCCCGTCGGCGTCAAACACCACATTCCGGTCAAAGGGGTCTTCGGCCCGGGCAATGATAAAGGGGTTCCCCCGGTTGGGCGTCCAGTTGAGCAGGTTTTTGATGCCGGTATAAAACTCAAACCCGGTCACACCGGTGTAGGTGAACTGGATGTTCTGGATGCTCCAAACGGGTGACTCGGGGCGCCTGGGGTCGAGTGGGCCCAGCAGGGGCAGGCGCATGGGGCCGTAGATGTTCCCGGTATAGTCTAGGGCGAAGCGGTATCTGTAATTTTTGTACCCCAGGGACCAGGTGCCCGACCAGGTTTCGGTGAAGGGCCGCAACAGGCGCTCGCCTTCGTCTTTCTGGGATACCTCTTGCAGGGTTGCGCCGAGCAGGGCTTTGAAGTTGCCAAAAAGCAGGTCTGCATTCACGCTGATGCCCCGGCTCTCAGATGTTCCCCGCAAATTCCTGTAAATTACCTGGTTCGGATTGCTGTCGTAATCGGGCAATATGGCATTCGTGAAATGGGTATACCAGGCCGAGGCTTCCAGACCGAACAGGAGGCCCGACCGCATATAAAATTTCCGCAGGTAGTTCAGGTTAACGTTGTACGAACGCTCGGGCTGCAAATCTTCTTCGACCACCACTTCCCGCGACCCGGTCAGTGCCGCGTGCTCTTCGGTAAACAGGTTCACCACGCGAAAACCGGTACCGGCATTCAGACGAAGGATGTCGCCGGCAGTTGCCTGGTACTTGTAGGCCAGGCGCGGGGTGAAAATGGTGCCGTGGCGCCGGTCGTAATCGAAACGGGCCCCCAGCAGGAGCTTGTGCTTCAGGCCCAGTTTGAATTCGTTCTGCGCAAAGGCCGAGGGGATAAAAACCTGGTCGGCCTGTTCGGTAACGGGGGTATTGTCGTCGTAATGGTTGTACCGGCCGGTTATTCCGAAAAGCCAGTCATTAGCGGGGGTGGTCAGGTCCCAGGTCAGCTGCCCGAAGCCGATGCGCTGCCGCGCCAGGTACTCTGTATCCCCGTAAACGGAATTCTGGTCGTGGTCGGAATAGGAGAACTGGAAGAGGAGGCTTTCGTCAACAGGCAACTGGTAGCGGCCGATGAGCTCGTACCGCGTGGTGTAGATGCTCTCACCGTACACCTCAGAACCGCCCCGGTATTCGGGCGTCCATTGCATTTCGCCTCCCCAGCGGTCTTCGTAAAAAAAGCGGCCCGCCAGGGAAAACGGTTTTTGACTTGGCCGGCTGAAATCCCATTTCTGGAAGAGGGAGATCCGGTTTTGCAGGGTTACATCGGTGAAGTTGTCTCCGTTATTGTCTATCGGGTTTGAATAGTTGTAATAGTTGGCCCCGAAAAGCAGGCGGGCAGCCTGGCCCACCCCGGTCTTGAATCCGAAATCGACATTGAGCTCTTCCCAGTCGGTCAGGTAGCTGTCGGCAAACAGGACGGGGGCATTGTCGGGGTGTTTCGTTATCACGTTGATCAGGCCGCCAACCGCCTCGCTCCCGTACAGGGAAGATGCGGGCCCCTTTACGATTTCGACCTGTTCGATCAGGGAGGCCGGGATTCCCGATAGCCCATATACGCTGGCCAGCCCGCTTACGATGGGCATGCCGTCTATCAAAACCAGGGTATAGGGGCCTTCCAGGCCGTTGATGTGGATGTCGCCTGTGTTGCAGACGCTGCAGTTAATCTGGGGGCGCACCCCGTTAACGGTTTGCAGAGCCTCGAAGACGTTTGGGGTCGGGTTCTGGCGAAAGAAGGAGGCTGAATAAACCTCTACCGGCACGGGGCTTTCGAGCCGGCTAACCGCCTTCATGGTGCCGGTAACCACCACCTCATCAAGCCCGTCGGCTTCTTCTAGCCTAATGGAAAGGGCAAGGTCTTCTCCCTGCACGGAAATGGCTTGTTGAAAAGTCCTGTATCCGGTATACGAAGCCGACAGGGTGTAATTTCCCGGCGGCACGCCCGAGATCATAAAATTCCCGTTCCCATCGCTGGCCGCCCCGAATTGGGTACCCTTCAGATAAATGTTGACCAATGGGAGGGGCCCTTCTGCATCGCGCACCGTGCCGCCCACCCGGTAACCTTCCTGGGCGTGAAGCAGGAGTGGCAGCATCAACAAGAGAAAGAGCACCCGGGTCATGGCTTGGTGTTGATTGTCTTGGTAAAGGTATTAAATTTAATGAGTCTAAATAAACTCATCCTGAAAATAGGATGGAATCGCGTATCGGACAGGTCAGATTGCCCCGGTAAGGTCAATTTGGATTTAATTTCCTAGTTTTAAAAGGCCCTGCTTTCGAGCCAAAACGCTTTGCCTGTAGAGCAGGGCATGACCTAACCGACAGCTATATGCGCACCACCCTGCTTAGCGCCATTTTGGTGATTGTCTGCCTCCCGTTCCGGGGCCAGCAATTGAAGTCCGCAGAGTTTGACGCCGATGCAATGGCGGTCTTGGCGTTTAATGGGGACCTCCGCCCAAAGCAGCCCCTCCCGCTGGTTTCGGCCCTCGTAAACGGATCTCCGTACCGGAGCGGACAGGAGGGAAGCGCCCCATCTCTAAAGCTTACCTGGCAGGAGGTGGAATGGGGCGCCAAAGGCCTCCGGGGCCAGGTGGTTTTTGCCAATACAGGCAACGATACCCTCACAATCAGCAACGTGGTGCCCTTCGGGGAAGATGCTTCACACCTATATATAACCGGGCTGGGCGACCACCGCCTTTCTCGCACTTACCTGTTCCGACCCGGGCGGGCCCCGGTAAACGTGATCGTTCCCGACAACGCCTGGGAGCTGGGGTATGCCGATATTCCCCTGACCAACGGGCAAAAGGTATGTGCCCTGGCCCGCCGCACAGCCTGGGAACAGGCCGTGAAGCGGCGGTTCGAAACCCTGCTGGCCCCGGGCGGGAGCGTTACGTATACGCTGTACGCAGACTTGTATAGGGGGCCCTGGCAGGAGGGGTTGCGAAAAATATTCCAGGAGCGGTACCTGTACGATGTAGATACTTTTGACAATACGCTCTTTGAGCGACCCGACCTGCACTGGATTCGCCGGGCCTACGTAATGCACCTGATGATGTCGTGGGACAAGGCCTTCTACGACCCTGACAAGGGGGGCTACCAGCTGGGGGCCTTCCTCGACCGGGGCAAGCCCCTGTACGGGGGCGACGACGTAATCGGCCTCTGGCCCACCTGGCCCACCCTGGGCCTGGATGCCCGCAACCAGTTCGACCTGTTCCGCGACCTGCCCGGCGGCCTGGAGGCCATCCGCAACCTGGGCCTGGAGGCCCGCAAAAAAGGCGCCACCTTGTTTATGGCCTACAACCCCTGGGATGCCAGCACCCGGCCCGAAGACCACCTCTCGGGTATGGCCGGGCTGTTGCGCGACAGCGATGCACAGGGGCTGATCCTCGATACCCGGGGCGATTCGAGCCGTGAATTCCAGGATGCGGCCGACGCGGTAAAGCCGGGGGTGGTCATGTACAGCGAGGGCATGGCCGTGCCCAAAGACATGCAGGGCATCGTAGCCGGGCGCGTACACAACGCCCTGTATTACCCGCCCCTGCTGAACCTGAATAAATTCATCAAGCCCGAATTCGCGATTTTCAGGGTGGCCGAACTGTACAAAGAGCCCATAAGGCGCGAGTTTGCCCTGGCCTTTTTCAACGGGTACGGCACCGAGCTGAACATTTTTGCCCCCGGCCAGCCCGCCTGGGCCGAAGCCCAATACCGCTATCTGGGCAGAACCACTCGTATACTTCGCGAGCATTCCCCGAATTTTAACGCCCGGGGGTTTACCCCTTTGCTGCCCACCTCCCGAGACAGTATTTATGTGAACGCCTGGCCCGACGGGGAAAAGACCCTCTTTACCGTTTTCAGCCTGATACCTGAGGGGTATAAAGGCCCTTTAATTGAGGTGGACCCAGACCCGGGGTTCCACTTCGTCGACCTCTGGCACCACCGGGAACTGACCCCGTTCAGGCAAGGGGAGAGGCTTTGGGTAGAGGCCGAAACCGAGGCCTTCCCGCGCTCGGCCCTCGGCACCAACAACGAGGGTGCCGTAGCCTGCCTGGCGCGCCTGCCGAAGGTGCTGCAGGTTGCCCTCGACGGGGACGAACTGTACCTGGAGGCCGCCCGGGGCGATACCCTCAAAATATGGGCAGGGGAACCTGAATACGGCAGGCAGCCCCTGATAGTGCCGCCGGGTGAACACACCCTGCGACTGCTTGAACGATTTGGCCGGTATGAAGGTAAGTTTGTGGTGCAATTGATGGAAAAGGGGCTCTTGCTCGACGAGCGGGTGGTGGAAATCGTGCCGGGCACACCCCGCCTGGCCAGCCGGGTTACCCGTACGCCCCCCGGCAAACAGCAGGACGGGATGATTCGCATTCCTCCGGGTGCTTTCACCTTCCGCACCACCAATGGGGACGCTTTTATTCCCTATCCCAGATACCGGCAGGGGCGGGAATTCCGCATGGAAGCCTTCCTGATAGACCGCCACCCAGTTACCAATGCCCGTTTTAAGGAATTCCTGGTGCAGACCCGTTACGTGCCCGCCGATACGGTAAACTTCCTCAAACATTGGCAAGGGGGCACCTATCCCGCCGGGCAGGCCGACTTTCCCGTGGTCTATGTGAGCTACGAAGATGCCCGGGCCTATGCAAAATGGGCGCAGAAAAGGCTGCCCACTGAAGTGGAATGGCAGTACGCCGCCCAAACGCCTGACCTGCGCGACTGGCCCTGGGGCGGCAAACCCGGGGCAATTTACCGGGAAGAGGAAAAAGTAACGGAAACACTGACCCGCTTTACCATAAAAGGCCTCGACCCGGCCTTCTGCAACCCGGGCAACGGCACGCCCGACCCGGTGGGGGCCCACCCCAAAGGGGCCAATCCCTATGGCCTGCAAGACCTGGTGGGCTCGGTCTGGCAAATGACCAACGACCTGTACAAGAGTGGTTCCTACGATTATATCATCCTTAAAGGAGGATCGTATTACAACCCCTCTTCGAGCTGGTGGTACGTGCAGGGCGGGCCTCGGGAATTACACTACAGCCAGCAATTGCTGCGGGTTTCACAGGGGTTCGAGCGGAATGCCACGGTAGGGTTCCGCTGCGTGCAAGACCTGTAGGAGGGGTGGCGCTTGCCGTGGTAATAAGTCTTCATTTTTTTTTCAAATAAATCGGCAAGAGTCTGTAAATTGTCTGGGTTAAACCAACCTAACTGCGATGAAACTGACCGTTACCTCCGAGCGGCTCTACTCGCTCGACGCCCTCAGGGGCTTTGACATGTTCTGGATCATGGGGGCCGAAGAACTCTTCCACCGCATGGCCGAAATTAATGGCTCGCCTTTCTGGGTCTTCCTCTCGGGCCAGTTCCAGCACCCGCTCTGGAACGGCTTCACTTCATACGACCTTATTTTTCCCCTCTTTCTTTTCCTGGCGGGCGTAGCCACACCCTACTCGGTGGGCAAACAGCTCGAGAAAGGGCAAAGCCGGCAGGAACTCCTGATCCGGGTCGTGAAGCGCGGGCTCATTCTGGTTTTGCTGGGTATCGTGTACAACAACGGCCTGCGTATCATGCCCCTGGATGAGATCCGTTACGCCAGCGTGCTCGGGCGTATCGGCCTGGCTTATATGTTCGCAAATATCATTTACCTGTATAGCACCCCAAAAGCACGTTACTACTGGTTTGCCGGTTTGCTGCTGGGGTATTGGGCCCTGCTCTCCTTCTTTTCGGCCCCGGGTTTCCCGAGGGGCGACCTGAGCATTGAGGGGAACGTGGTTTCATACCTCGACCGGTTGGTACTGCCCGGCCACTTTTACCGTGAGATCCACGACCCCGAAGGCCTCTTTGCCACACTGCCTGCCATAGGCACGGCCTTGTTGGGCATCTTTACCGGGGAGCTGTTGCGTCATACCCCGTCCGACCGGAAAAAGGTCACGGCCCTCAGACTGGTGGCCATCGGCGTGGTTCTTTTGGTACTGGCCCAGGCCTGGAACCTGGTATTCCCGATCAACAAAAACCTCTGGACCAGCTCTTTCGTGCTGCAATGCGGGGGCATCAGCCTGCTGCTCATGGCCCTGTTCTACTATGTGATCGACATTCTGGGTTATAAGAAGTGGGCCTTCTTTTTCAAGGTCATTGGTATGAACTCCATCTTGATTTATATGGCAGGCCATTTCATCAGCTGGGGCTATTCCACCCAAGCCATCCTGGGCTGGGTGGGCCAACTGGTGGGCGAACCCTATAGCCCGGTGGTGATGGTGCTATGCCTGCTGGCCGTAGAGTGGGCTTTCCTCTACTTCCTGTACCGGAAAAAGATATTCCTGAGGGTCTAGCCAAGAGACAGACCCAAATCTGAAATTCAGGAAATCCTAAATTACACTCAGAACGGCTTGTAAGAGAACCGTTGGCCTCCCACCGAGGCGTCGGCCATGAGGCCGGCTTTCGGCAGGGCAAAGACAGCCACCCCCTCTTTGTATTTGGCGTTGAAGGCGATGCCCGATTTCACAGCCACGGCCGAGGCTTCGGCGGCAAACTGGTAGTCGGTGGTTTTAAAGCGCTCCAGGTCGACCGCTGTCTCAAAGAAGATGACCTCGATAATGGCCTGCCCGCCGGCCTGCAAGCCGATGTTCAGTTTTTTCAAATCGGCCATCCCCACCGCGGAGCCCCCTTGGTAGACCACCCCGTTGCCTGAGGCGCCTCCCACGATAAAGCCGCCCTTGCCCACATTCGGAAAAATCACATAACCGGCTGCGGTGTCAAAAAAGGACTGGAGTCCGGCATCTGCCTTTAACAGGGCTTCGCGAGCCTTTTCCGCATCGTCCATGATTTTGCGGTCTTTATTGGTTTGGGACCAGCCCGTGACGGCTATCCCGATCATCACTGCGGTCAGAAGTATTTTGAATGCTTTCATCGTTTTGCTATTGATTTACCCTTTAAAGATACGTTTTTGGCACGACCTTTACGGTTTAGGCCCGGTTTAAGCTTAACGGGCTACCGGGCTTCATAATTCGGGAATCCCTTGTATATTTAAGGCAGGTTGCGGGCCCAACCGGCCTGTGCCCAGGGTCTTTAAAAAACCTATCCACTTTTGGCAACCAATGGGTTGCCATTTAAACCGCAGCGATATGAAAAAGCCCGCGAAAACGATGATCCCCGAAAACCAGCACACCGATATCCCGGGTAACCCGAGTACGGCCAAAAGCAGCCAGGTAAAACTACGGGAACACGCCACCCCCGAAACGTTGCGGGTATTGAGCCCCCAGCAGTGGCAGCACTGGAAACAAAACGGGTACGTGGTGGTTAAAAATGCAATTTCACGCGAGCAGGCCGCTGCAACGGCTGATTTCCTCTGGGCGTTCGAGGAAAAGCAGCCCGACGACCCGGAGACCTGGTATACGGCTCCCCGGGCCGAGATCCAGATGAAGGAGCTGGCCGGGACGGGGATGGTGGAGGTGTACAACCACCAGCGCCTGTGGGACAACCGCCAAACCCCAAGGATATATGATGCTTTTGTGGATATTTGGGGGACCGAAAAATTATGGGTGACCATTGACCGGGCCAACCTGAATTTCCCGATGCGCCCGGGTTTTGAGTACAAGGGGTTCATCCACTGGGACTACGACCCGGAGACCCGACCCCAGAACGTACAAGGGGTACTCGCCCTGGCCGACCAGACCGACGAGAACATGGGCGGGTTCCAGTGTATTCCCTGGTTGTTCCGCAACTACGATACCTGGAAGCAGAGCCAGCCGGCCGACCGCAACCCCTTCCAGCCCGATATACGCGGCCTGGAAGACCAGATCGTAAAAGTGCCCATGGAGGCGGGAGACCTGCTTATATTCAATAGCTTGCAACCGCACGGCATACGGCCCAACCGCTCGGGCAATAAGGTGCGCATTGCCCAGTACGTTTCCATGATGCCGGCCCAGGAAGAAAATGAAGCCCTGCGCCAATGGCGCATCCGCTCCTGGCGGGAGCGCATCGCCCCTGAAGGCTATGCCTTTCCGGGCGATCCGAGGAAGTGGGAACAAACGCGCTACGAAACAGCCCACCTTTCGCCCCTGGGTGAAAAACTGCTGGGCAAGGCTTCCTGGTAAAGCGACCGGCAGCACGGTCTGTTCGAACCGATCGGGAATGACACAGATCATTGGGCCATTGCAAGGTGCCGGGTAGCTTTGGGCCAAAACCTGGTCTGATGAAAAAGTTGCTTGCCCTTTTGCTTGCCCTTCCCCTGCTTTCCTGTTCCTCAACCCGCTTTGTAGACAGCTGGCGCAACGAGGTCCTGGCACCTGGTTTCCGGTCTGAGAAAATGCTGGTGCTCGCCATGACCGAAAACCTGACGGCCCGCCAGGTTTTTGAGGATGAACTCAGTCGAGCCCTTCAGGGGCGATCCGTACAGGCCCTGCAGGCTTATAATGCCCTTGATACAGGGATTACGAGCGGTCCCCAGAGCGAAACGGAACTGGACCGGATGGCCGAAGACCTCGCTACCCGTGGTTTTGACGCGGTTATGATTACCTCGGTTAAGGGCGTTGAACAGCACCACCAGCATATGACCGGCACAGGTTATACGTATGATTACTACGGTCGGTTTGGGCGCTATTATTACCGGTACCAGGATATTTACTACCAGCCGCAGGCTGTAAGGGAATACCAGGTGTACCATGTGGAGACGGCGGTTTACAAGCTTGAGGAAGCAGAACAGAACCACCTGGTCTGGGTGGGCTCCTTCGACATAACCGACCCCATTGACCTCCGTAAGACTGTTGACGAATATGTCGATAGGCTCATTGAACAACTCGATAAGGAGCACATTATTCAATAAAGCAACTCCTATAGGCCCTTTTCTTTAGGAATTTCCGGCTTTCAGGTTTCAATCAATAGCTCCATCTGATTCTAAGGAAAAGGCTTCCAGCCGGATTTGTACCTGTCCCGAGTGGAAAGAACCCCTGCCCGGTAATATCGATGTCCCAGTTTTCGGCCAGGGCATAAGCGCTATAAGGAATCAGGATCAGGGAGTGGTCGGTAGGAGAATATACCCCACTTAGCCCAACGCGAAAGACGGGGTTTAATTCTCGGGAAAGTTGCAGGAAAGCCGTATGCCGGAAGGGCATTAGGTTCTTAGGGGTAACACCCAGATAGACAAGCGACACCAGACCTTCTGAAAATCCGGATACCTGGCTGAGGTAGAGGTAGGAGCCATGGAGATACCAGCCATTCGGAAAGGAGTAATCTGCCGAAACGGATGCCGAAAGAATTTTCTCGGACTCTTGCGCAGACCCTAGTGGCAGGAAGCAGGAAACCTCCCCTTTGAAGCCCGCGTTTTTCAGGTTGCCCGACCATCCGCCCCCGAAGACCCAGTCGCGCTGATACATCCCTGTTATGAGCTGAAGGTCGTAGGTTCCCAAGTGAAACCCGTAGAGCGCGGCTACGATCTGATCGTCAGGTGTATCACCTTGTTTGGCCGCAAGTTCGATGCGACTGAAAGCATCCAGAAAATACTGTATCCGGACTGCATCGCTTCCCGGGCGTTCTTCGTAGTCGAAATCGAGGAAGTTGTAGGAATTGAAGAGGTCGTTCGGGTTCCAGATCAGGTTCCTGCCCCAATTGATGCGTTGCCTGCCCAGGGTAACTTCCCATTTCGCCCCTGTATAGCTGACCAGTGCACGGTCGATATGTATGTTTATAAGCGTGTTTCCGCTCGCGAGGAGGTTCCAGGAGAAGTCTGC
The DNA here is from genome assembly GCA_050289825.1 of Robiginitalea sp. GTDB lineage: Bacteria > Bacteroidota > Bacteroidia > Flavobacteriales > Flavobacteriaceae > Robiginitalea. Next base: position 98,767 of record JBNKGM010000001.1, on the reverse strand, counting down.
CCACCCCCTGTCGCGGGAAATGAAATCGGGAAGATTCGGATTGGCCCGGACCAGGTCCCCGTACAGTACCCGGTTTCTGAATTCGAGGCGGGCAAGCCATTGCTCATTTATAAGATACTTGAAATTTATCCGGTTGTGAATAAGCGTGCTCCATTGCGTATTACCGGGAGCTTCTGTAAACCCCGCCTGCTGTAAGTTTTTTACATAACCCCCAACCAATACCGGCGAAGGCCGGTCCTGGGCAGATACACCGGCGATAGCGATTACCGCAGCCAGCAGCCTTATTTTCGATTCAAACCTCATTCGATTTTTCCGTATCCTGGGCCTCATCGGAAGCTACTCTTCCGTCTACCAGGGTAATTACCCTCCGGGCCTTGCGAATGACCCTGGGGTCGTGTGTCGAGAACAGGAACGTAATTTTCTCCTCCCGGTTTAATTGAGACATAATGTCCATAAGACGGCCGGCCGAATTGGAATCGAGATTGGCCGTAGGCTCGTCGGCCAGGATTATTTTAGGCTTTGACGCAAGGGCCCGGGCAACGGCTACCCGTTGCTGCTGGCCCCCTGAAAGCTCCCCGGGTCTGCGATTGACCTTGTCGTCCAACCCGACTTGATGTAAAAGGTCGAGCACGCGCTTTTCACGGACCTTGTGGGGAACCCGTTGCAGTTGCATCACAAAACCGACATTTTCCCTGGCCGTGAGAACCGGTATCAGGTTGAAAGACTGAAATACAAATCCTATGTTCCTGAGCCGGAAATCGACAAGTCTGCTTTCAGAAAGTGTTGTAAGGTCAACACCATCGAGCACCACAGTCCCTTCTGTGGGATGGTCCAGGCCGCCTATAATATTTAGCAAGGTAGACTTGCCGGAGCCGGAAGGCCCAACCAGGGCCGTGAATTCACCTGCTTCAATGTGCAGGTGGACATCATTCAGGGCCTGGACCGGTACTCCGCCGGAATCGTATGTCTTGCTTACGTTATGAGCGTCGATAATGGTTTTTGCCATGGCATCAGGTTTTACGGATGGATTCGGCAGGGTTGAGCTTCAGCGCCCGATATGCCGGATAAACAGAAGAGAGCAGGGCTGTGATCAGAGTCATACCGGCTACGATCCAATAATAGTTGCTTTCCAGGTCGGTGTATACCTCCGAGCTAAACCCATACGACTCCAGACCCTCAGAAAACATGGAAAGGTCAATGCCATGTTTTCCGGCATATCCCACGGTCAGCCGGCCCAGCACCAGGCCAATCGGACAGCCGATCAGGGTGAGCAGCCAGGTTTCCAGCAAGATCATCCTGAATACTTTCCCCCGGTTCATACCGATGGCCATTAGCATGCCGAGTTCCCGCACCCTTTCCAGGACCGACATGAGCATGGTGTTCACGATTCCGAAGGTCAGGGCAAGGAGGATGAGGCCCACCATGATGTAGGTATACCAGTGAAAGGAGTTGATGATCAGTTCCAACTCCGGAGCCAGGTCTTTCCAATCTTCCACTTTGGCATCTGGGAACAAGGCATCAAGGCTCGCCTTGAAGACATCCAGGTTGTGGTCGTCCTGAAGCAGGATGGCCAGCTCATTGATCTGGGAGGGCGAAATGCCCAATATGACCTGGAAAGGGGAACGTCGGATGTAGACTATGCGCTCATCAAGCGCTGTGTTTCCAGAGCGATAGATACCGCTAATGCGGTAAGCAGCTGATATGAGTTCCGATTCCACACTGGTAAAGGTCAGTACAACCTTGCTGCGTAGTTTGACCTTCAGTTTCCGCGCCAGCTTCTCCCCGATGTAAATTTCCTGTTCGGAACCATCTCCGAAGTAGCTTCCTTCTCGCAGGTTCTGATCCAATCCTATCTGATGCGTCTCTGCCTGCGGATCGATTCCAAAAATGCTAACCCCGCTTACTGTAGTGGGAGAGGCAATCATACCGCTGGTAATGACCCGTGTGGCCACGGAGGCCACGCGAGGGTCGTCCATAAGAAAGGGTATCAGCGAATCGTGCAGGTCCAGGGCGTACCGGGCCTCCTGTTCGTCCACAAAGGCGGCCTGGTGCACCTGCAGGTGAGAAAGCTGCCTGTGTACCGATTCGTAGATGTTATTCTGGTACATGCCCCAGGCAAAGGATAGGATAAAAATCCCCGCCCAAAGCCCTATTACGATGGATAATATGACCACCAGGCTTCGAATCTTGTTGCGCCAGATATTCCGCCATGCTATTTGAAGTAACATTCCTATCTGTTTAGGGCATCTACCGGCTGAATCCGCATTACCTTCCATCCAGGATATAGTGTAACGAACAGCGTCAGGCTTAAGACAACCAGTGTTTGTACCACGAAAATCTTTTCGTGGGCCGAAAAGTAAATCACGGGTTCGATCCCGTATTGCTCGTACGCCTCCTTTAGGGAGCCTGTAAATTTGACGGGGTGCCTGATAAACCAAGAAACCCCGAGTATCCCTGCGGCGACACCGATCAGGCAGCCCATTAACGAAATCATCAGGGATTCGAGTAGCAGCATCATGGTTAAAAGCCGTTTCTTCATCCCGATTGCAATGAGGATTCCGAATTCGCGCGTCCGTTCAAAAGTCATCATCAGCAGGGTGCTGAACAGGCCGAACGAAATAATGAAATAGAGGATTCCGATAAAGATGTAATGCCCGGCGCTGTCTACTTCGATGAATTGGTCCAGATCAGGCATCATCTCCTTCCAGCTCATCACCTCGTACGACTGCCGGTCGAGGCTGGATGCTATTGCGTTTCGGGTATCGTCGAGATTAGCCCAACGCGTAAGCATTACCGATAGGGCGGTAAGCCGGTTTTCGGCGCCATGGAGCTGTTGTGCCTGGGTAAGAGGCAGGTAAACCACATTATTGTTTAATTCAGGGGCTCCAAGTTTCAAAATTCCGGCTATAGGAAATTTGCCGGCCGCGAAGGAACCGTGGTACCCCTGTCCGATCAGGGAAAGGGTATCTGCTATTCCCGCTCCCATGCGTGAGGCCAAACCCTCGCCAATCATCACGGCGCGCTCATTGCGAGAACCCACATACCTGCCCATAGTTATTTTGGTATTGAGCTGGTTCACAAGGGCCTCCTTTTCGGGGTCGATCCCCAGGAGCATTACCCCCTTAGTCTGCTCGCCAAGGGAGGCCAGCCCGAACGACTCCAGGCGCGGCATGAATTGGGTTACCGACGCGTTGGCCGTCAGGGCGCGTTCCAAGGCGTCATCTTCGGAAAAGCTATTGTCTATAGATTGTTCTTCCCAAAACCCCTTGCTGTGGATCTGGATATACCCGGAAGAATAGCTCACCACCCCGTGCACCATGTTTTCGTACACCCCGTCGGCCATTGAGCGAAAGGCTATTGCCAGGAATACGGCAAAGAATACGGATGCCATGGTGATGAGCGTCCTCCGTTTGTTTCGCCAAATATTGAGCCATGCCAGCTTAAGCAGCATCATTGTAGTCGTGTCATATTCCTGGGGGTAAAAAAGTCATCCGGGATTTCCTGGTCGAACAGGATTTCTTCGTAGCGGATCACGGTACTTTGCCTTTCCTTTTCGGCAGGCACCATTTCGATTTTCGAGGTGACCAGGCGTCCCCCCAGTTCTTTTACCTCACTGCCATACATGGTATTGACCAGTTCTCCATCTTCGTCGTAGAATTCCGTTTTCAACTGCAGGAAATCGGACGTATCGATCCAGACAATTACTTTTTCCCAAACAATGGCAGCTTCAGGTTTGGGAACCATCTCAATCCGGTAACATACCCGCCCTTCAAGCGTTTCCCGGCCCAGGTGCTTGTGCTGGTAATCGGTCACCGCTGAAGCTTCCTTAACCAGGTCGTCATTTGTAAAGTCGGTACCCATCCAGCTTTGCGACATCATGGAAGGGGGCAGTTTTATGTTCCGCTCAATGGCAGGAATCCAGTTCCAAACCTCCCGTTCGCGTTTCAAAAAGGATATGCCCATTTCTTTGGCCGGGGCTGTGACCAGAATCATACTGTACCGTTCGCCTTTGGTCCATGCCTTCAGCTTCATTTCCCTAGACCAGGAAGGCCGGTTAATAACTATGGAGAGGGAAGCCCGGGAGGTTTTTCCTCGCATTTGCTGTTCGGCCCGCCTTACCACCTCGATGGCTGCGGGTTCCTGTGTGGAAAATTTTGGCTGAGGGAAGCAATAAGCGATTCCCAAAACGAGTGAAATGAACAGGCTTAAAAACAGTTTCATAGCTTCAAAGCTACTCGGAGCAGCCCTGGCAAGGAATGATGTAAGTCAGCTCTGAAGCTCTCCGCCCGGGGATTGGCAAATTCGTTCAACGGGCCATTCGCACGACCCTGACCCAAATCATTTCGGGGGTAGGCCACTTCATGTACTTTCCCCGTAACCTTAAAACCGAATACCATGACCACCGCGGAACGCATTGACAAAGACAATCTCGATCAGTCAGATGTGCTGGAACTGATTGCCACAAAAAATACACATTGCATATCCATATTCCTGCCCACCCACGCCAAAGGGGAAGAGGTGCAGCACCGCCGCGACGCCCGTTCTCTCGATGCTGAATTGAGACTCATCCGCGACGAACTAACCGCTGCTGGCCTGCCCGCTACAGTTCTGGAACAACGCCTGGCACCCCTGTTTGAATTGACGGAAGACAGCCATTTCTGGAGGCATCAGACACAGGGACTGGCCCTTTTTGCCAAGGCAGGGAAACTGCTCACTTACCGATTGCCCTATGCCGTAAAACAGGAGCACCGACTGTCGCCAACCTTTCACCTGTTGCCGCTGATACCGATGCTCACCGGGTCGGGGGCCTTTTATCTGCTGGCCCTTGAGCTGGAATGCATTCGCTTGTTTGAGGGAAATCGCGAAGGCCTTAAAGAACTGGATACCCGGGAGCTGATTCCCGAACGGCTCGAAGAGCGCGTGGGATACGATTTCGAACAAAAAGGACTGCAATACCGAAGCCACCATCAGGCTTACGCCGGGGCCGGCTACCACGGGCATGACGGCGCCGACCGCGACCGTCACGACGAGATCGCCCGTTATTTTCGCGGGGTCGATCAGGGCCTGATCACCATTTTCAACAAAAAGCCCAGGCCGCTGCTTATTGCTTCCCAGGAATTCCTGGCAGCCATTTATCGGGACGTCAGTGCCTATGGCCTGATAGAAGAGGAGCCCATTGTGTGCAACCTTTCTGAATGCCCTGATTCCGATTTACACCGCCTGGCCTGGAATCGCATGAAACCTATCTTCGAGAAAGAAGGGGCCAGGAAGTGGAAGAAATTCCTCCAGTACCACGGCAGTGGCAAGGCCTCTGCAGACCTGGCAGCTATCCTTCCCGCATTGTACGAAGGCAGGGTCGACAGCCTGTTTGTGACCACCGAAGCCGATGTGCGGGGTCGGTATGAACCTGAAACGGCACAGATCCATATGGAAGACAACCCCACCCCCTTTACTCCATCCCTGCTTGACTGGGCTGTGTCTCAGGCCCTGCAGCACGGCGGGCGGGTATATCTGACCCCTGAAGAATTACCGGCCGGGGCCAGTTGTGCCGCCTTGTACAGATATGCCTGAATCCTCAACCCTAAAACCCAATAAATCATTGATTAACCTTAAATCAGAAGCGAAATGAGTGTTTTAAAAGTTATTGAAATTCTGGGGAACTCCTCGGTGAGTTTCGAAGATGCCGTTCAGAATATTATCGACGAGGCGTCCAAAACCGTGAAGGATATCAAATCGGTATACCTCCAGGACATGCAGGTTACCGTAAAAGACAACAAAATTGCCCAGTACCGGGTCAATGCCAAGGTAACTTTTGGCATCAAGCATTAGTTGGTTACACCCGGGCAACCCCCGGGTGCACTGCTGTTAAATATGTAATAGGGGCCCGCTTTGGGAGCGGGCCAAAACCCTTTGTGCCATGAAAACGATTAGCAAGAAAGATGTTTTCGACCAACAGGTCGATGCCTATGAAGCCTGGTATGAAAAATATCCGGAGGTTTACGCCTCAGAGCTGGAAGCGATCAGGGCGCATTTCAACAGGTTGCCCGAAGAGTTGCACGGTATTGAAGTGGGTCTCGGCACTGGCCGTTTTGCCGCTCCGCTCGGAATAAAAGAAGGCGTTGAGCCTTCTGTGCCCATGGGCGAAAAGGCGCGCAAGCGGGGAATTGAGGTCATGGAGGCCAGGGCAGAGAAGTTGCCCTATGCAGCCATGCAGTTCGATTTTGTGCTCTTTGTAACCCTGTGTTTCCTCGACAGCCCGAAACGGGCCTTACAGGAAGCTTATCGGGTTTTGAAGCCCGGTGGCATCCTCATAGCCGCCTTTCTGCCCGAAGACCGGCCCATTGCCCGCTCGTATGCCGATCGGCGGCCCTGGTCTGAATTTTACGGCAAGGCCCGGTTTTATACGGTAGATCGGGTTGCCGACCTGCTGACGGAAACCGGCTTCAAAAAACAAGAATACAACCAAACCCTTTTCGGGGAACTGGAGGCTATTCACGAAATGCAAGTGCCGGAAACCGGGCACGATCGCGGCTCGTTTGTGGTGGTTAGTGCCCTGAAGCCCTAGTCGGCGGGGTTGGCGGCAAGGCCCGGTTGCAAGTCGCCGCTTTCGAATATCGCAATGGCCTCCTGGTCGCTAACGGGCCGGAAGTCTTCGTAAAACTGGCCGACGGCGTAGAAATCGAATGGTGTTTCCAGGCAAATGACCTCCTGTACTTCGGGCATCGTTTCCAGTTTTTCAATTGACCCCCTCGGGGCTACCGGTATGGCCACTACAATGGCCTTTGGCGCTGATGCTGCAATCAAGGCTATTGTTACGCGCAGCGTGTTGCCCGTGGCGATACCATCGTCGGTGACGATAACCGTCTTCCCTTTCCAGTCGGCCGGGGCCGTTTTCCGGTAAAACTGGTCGAAACGTTCTCGGAGCGCAGCGCGCAGGCGCCGGGTTTCGGCATCGAGGTACTTTTGGCTCACTCCCTCTGGTTTACTAACGACGATCTGGTCGAGGCTTACGGCCCCGATGGCGTATTCTTTATTAAGGGGATGGCCGATTTTTTTGGTCAGGGCAATGTCGAGCGGTGACCCCAGGGCTTTTGCCAGAATGGCCCCGATGGGCAGCCCGCCCCGGGGAATGGCCACTACCACCGACGATACCCCCTTCAGGTGCCCCAGTCGGGCGGCAAGCAGGTTGCCTGCTTCGGTTCTATCCCTGAACATAATCTTGTTTTTTAGCCATTTTTTGCAGGAACCAGTCGGCCGACCGTTCTGCAACCTGTTCAAGGGTGCCGGTTTCCTCGAAGAGGTGGGAGGCGCCGGGAATAATCACGAGTTCATAGGGACACCGCAGTCGCTGTGCCGCCTGGCGGTTGAGTTCAATCACCACGCCATCAAGCCCGCCAACTAGCAGCAGGGTAGGGGCTTTTACAAGTGGCAGGGCGCTGCCTGCCAGGTCGGGCCGGCCACCCCTGGAGACAACGGCGGCAAGGTGCTGTTTGAAATGAGCGGCAGCACTCAGGGCCGAGGCGGCCCCGGTGCTTGCGCCGAAATACCCCATGGGCAGGTGTTTCAGCAGCGGGTTCTTCAGGGCCCAGTGGGTTACGGCGATCAGGCGCCTGGTTAGCAGCTCAATATCGAATCGGTTTTCATAGGTCTGGTCTTCCGCTTCGGTCAGCAGGTCGAACAATAAGGCCGCCAGGCCCTGTTGGTACAGAACCCGGGCCACGTAATTGTTTCGGGTGCTATAACGGCTGCTGCCGCTTCCGTGGGAAAACAACACCAATCCGTGGGCTTCGGCAGGCAGGTAAAGCAAGCCGGGCAACTCCAAACCGGGGAGGGGAATGTCGATTAAACCGGGAGCCATTTCCTCGCGTTTCATGACTTTGGTTTTTAGGTGTGCGGCCAGGCAGGTACCCCGGCCCACCCAGCCTGTTTCAGGCAAGGTACTGGCATTCTCAGAGTCCGGAAATGATCTGTGTCAATGCAAATTACAGTCGGTAAAGGAGGAAGTGGCCGGTCAGGCCTGGTACGGATGGCCCGCAGTGGTGCGCAACAAAATAAACTCGCTGATGTTTTCGCTGCTGATGGCCCCCAGCAGGCGGCCGTCTTCCAGTACCGGCAGGAATTTCTGCTTTACGCGGCTCATCAGCTGAATGGTTTCCGTAAGGCCGGCATCGGGCCCTATCGATGGAAATTCCGATTGCATAATCTCCGATACCGGGGTTTCGGGCCGGGTTGCCGTTCGGGTTATGGCTGCGTTGTTTAAAATGCCGCAAACAACCCCTTCCCGAACGACCAGGAAGTCTTTTTCGGTCCCTTTTAAGATCAGGTCAATGGCCTGCTGGAGGGTGGCATCGCAGGGCAGCAGGCTAATCTGGGTGAGCAGGGCTTCCCGAACCGTGTGTCCCTTAAGCCGGTCTTCCTGCTGCACCATCTGGTTTTCGGCGAAGGCCCCGAAATAGACGAAAATAGCTATGATGACCAGAAAGGGGTTCAGGAATAAGCCGAGGAATAGGAAGAAGAAGGCGACGGCCTGCCCCAGGCGGGAGGCGATTTCGGTGGCCCGGGCACGGGAGTAATAAAAGCCCAGCAAGGCACGCAACACCCGCCCCCCGTCCATAGGGAAGGCCGGTATCAGGTTAAAGGCCACCAGCATGGTATTGGCTATAAACAGGTAAACCAGAAAGCTGGCCAGGGAAGGCTGGCTGAAAAAGGCTTCCCATTGTTCGGGTTCGAAACCGGCGTAATGCTGCAGGGGCAGTATAAATGCCAAGAGGAAGGCGATACCGGCGTTAACGGCCGGCCCGGCCAGGGCAACGGCCAACTCTTCCTTCGGTTTTTCGGGGATCTTTTCGAGGGCAGCCACCCCGCCAATGGGGAGGAGTGTAATTGAGCGGGTGGTAATCTGGTATTTGCGGGCCATCAGGGCATGGCCCAGCTCATGCAGCACCACGCATAGGAACAGCACCAACACCAGCACCAGGCTAAACAGGGCCGAAGCCCCGTTGCCCCCTTCCCGGTAATTCGAGAACAAGACCCAGAGCAAGAGCAGGGTAAAGGTCCAGTGCACCTGGATCTTGATCCCGGCCACCTTGCCCAAAACCCAGGAACCTTTCATAACAAACCTGGTTTTATGCAGGGGGGAAACGCACCGGCTCCCTGCCCCCAAAAATGAAGTCTATTTCCTGAATCCAAGCGTTTTCAGGTTGTCGTAGCTGATTTGGATGGCCTCCATGGGTTGCATCCCGTCAAAGGTCATATCTTGTTCCACGATGTAGTATTCCATGCCCGACTTCGCTTTCTCGGCCAGGATGCGCTTGAAATCAATGGAACCCGTTCCAGCTGGCGCGAAACGCCCCTGCTCGTCCATATCTTTTACGTGCCAGACTTTAAACCGTCCCGGGTATTTTTCAAAATAGGCCAGCGGGTCGGCCCCTGCCCTGGTGACCCAATACAGGTCCATCTGGAAGTTGACCAGAGCCGGGTCTGTGTGTTCCAGCATATAGTCGAGCAGCACCACGCCATTGGCATCGGGCACAAATTCAAAATTGTGGTTGTGGTAGAGCAGTTCGAGGCCGGCGGCCTTGCATTTGGGTGCCAGGGTGTTCAGGATGGAGGTAATCTCTTCCGGTGTGCCCTCCATCGACATGGTGCGCGATTCGCTATCGTATTTAAACATGCCCATAGGAGGTACCGGAATTACAAAATACTTGAAGCCGGCTGCCTTGGTGTCAGCGATATACTGGTCGGCGTTTTCAAGGGTAACCCCGCCCTGGTGCACGCTCAGGGGTACCAGGCCCAGGCTTTCCAGGTAGGCTTTGAATTCGGCGGGTGCCATTCCGTAGAATTTACCGTCCTGGTAGTTGGTTGCCTCAATGTTCACGTAGCCCATCTCGGCGATTTGTTTGAGTACGCCTTTGGGGTCCTGGTCCATCAGGTTGCGAACCGTGTAAAGGGTGGCGCCAGGCGATGGCATTTGTGATTCGGCTTTGCATCCGGTGAGCAAAAAGATGGCGAACAAGGCGAGAGAATAAATACGGGACATTTCGAATGGGGTTACAAGGTTGATCAAAAGTCTCCTCAGGGCTGCCCTTATGGCAGGCACCGCGAAAACCGATTAAAGATAAGTATTTTGGGTTCAGCATCCCTATTTAATACTCCTGTAATGTACGCCCTTGGGCCCCCGCCGGTAATGATGAAAGTCATTTTTAATACTTGGGCCGCCGCCTACCTTTCAAACGATAATTCTTCCAACCTAAAGTAGTATGAAAACCCGGGGCCATTTTGGACCAAATACATTGGGAGAACTCGATTCGGAACAGATTCGCGAGATGCTGCGAAACACGTATATCGGCTCCCTGGCTTTTATCTGGCGCCATCAACCGTATGTGCTGCCCATTACCTTTTATTACGACGAGGCATCCAACAGCCTGATAAGTTACAGCACCGAAGGCCATAAGATCGAGGCCATGCGTGAAAATCCGGCCGTGTCACTGGGGCTGTATGAAATGGAATCCCCCATGAAGTGGAAGTCAGTCCTGGTGCATGGCCGTTTTGAGGAACTGCGCCAGACCGACGCCAAGGCATACCTGCATCGGTTTACGGAAGGCATCCGCAAAAAAATAAACCCGAAAGACACCCGGACCCGAACCTTTATTGAAGATTTTTCAAGCGCTTCCCAGACCCTGGGAATGCCCCTGGTGTTTCGGGTCAGGATCGCCGACTGGACGGGTAAATACCGAAAAGGCTAAGAGCGGTCGGCAAACGGGTCAGGGGGTGCTTAGCGACTTCAGGAAAGCTTTGAATTCGGGTGTGTCGTAGTCGCGCATGCCCTCATACCGGTACATAACCGCCTGACCCTGGGGAAAAAGGAATGTAGCTGGAAGGGAAGGGGTTTTAAAGGCTTCAGGTTCAAACCCATAAACCTGATAAATGGGGAAGGTGAATCCTTTTTTTAATTTGAATTGCCTGGCTTTTTCAAAGTCGGTGTCGAAGGTAACCATCACAAAGCGGGCTTGCTGACCATCGCTTTCATAAAGTTTTTGAATGCCAGGCATTTCCGCAATGCAAGGGGCGCACCAGGTGGCCCATTTGTTCATAAACAAAACGTCCGAATTCCAGTCTGACAAACGGTGAATTACACCGTTTTCATCAATCAGTTGCAGGGCATTGGCAGAAGCAGGGAGAAGCTCCAGCTTTTCGAATTCAGAAAGTTCGATTTCGCCGGGGGTAATCACACCCGCGTTGAGTAATCGAAAATGAACAGATCGAATGATTTTTTTATGCATCCCGGTAGCCACAAGCCCGGCGCAAAGCACCCCCCCGGCGAGGAGCAGTTTCCATATCGTGCTGCGGGTTATTTTCATAGTCTTGGCTTCTGTATTACAAAGGTAGCGGGTTTTGCTTGCACCTTCGCACCCCGGATTAATCTTTCAGGTTGCGCAGGAATTTTTCGATATCCGGATGGTCGTAGTCGGCCATGCCCGTATGTGAAAAGGCCAGCCTGCCGTCGGGGGCGATTACAAAGGTGGCCGGAATGCCGTTGCTGGAAAGCTGATCGGGCAGGGGCCCTAGTGCATAGTAAATGGGCACTTCGTAGCCTTTGCGCTTCACGAAAGCCTTGGAGAGCTCAAAATCGCGGTCGCGGGCTATCATCACAAAGGCGACTTCTCCCCGTGTTTTCTTGTACAGCTTCTCAAGGCCGGGCATTTCGGCTATACAGGGTGGGCACCAGGTCGCCCACAGGTTTACCAGCACCACCTGCCCGCGGAATTCAGACAGGTTGTGCAGTTGCCCGCCGGCGTCGGCCAATACCAGGGAGTAGGCTTGAGCGTTGAGGTATTCGGCTTCAGACACCGGGGCTTCCACAGTCTGGGCGCGCATGAGGCCGGTCGCGAGCAATCCGCGCTGCAGGAAACCGAACACCTCGGCCCGGGTCCCGGTCAGGTACATGACCAGGTAAGCCAGGGCGAAAAACAGGTATGGCCACCAACTTTTTTTAATCGGGATTTTCAAAACCTTGCAATATACGGGCCAAGGTACGCGGATTTGACCTAAAGAGGTGTAACCTGCGTTACGTTGCAGGGAGGGTGGAAGAATTTGCAGGCTGATAAACATCATTTAGCAGCCGGGCCAATTGGCGTAGCTTCACGAAGGATATTCCACAACTAGTAATACGCAAAATCATGAAAACAGATGCTCAAATCAAACGGGATGTGCAGGATGAACTAATCTGGGAACCCAGCATTGATGAGACCAAAATCGGGGTTTCTGTCGAAGACGGCGTGGTAACCCTGAGCGGGGAGGTAGACAGTTATGCCAAAAAAATTGCAGCAGAAAAGGCTGCCAAGCGGGTAAAAGGCGTGCGGGCCGTTGCGGAAGATATCGTGGTGAGTTATGGCCTGGAAGATGAAAAAACCGATACCGAAATTGCCAAGGCCGTTGTTAATGCCCTTACCTGGCATGCCTCTGTACCCGAAGATACTATTGTGCCAAAGGTTGAGAATGGCTGGGTATACCTGACCGGACAAGTGCGATGGGGCTACCAGAAAGAATCGGCCAAAAATGCCGTTCGGGACCTGGCCGGGGTAAAAGGGGTGATCAACAGTATAACCATCAGCCAGGGGATAGAACCCCTGGAAGTCAAAAAACGCATCAAGGAAGCCTTTGAACGGTCGGCAGACCTCGAAGCCAAGGGCATAAGCGTGCTCACAGCCGGCCATATGGTAATCCTGGAAGGCACCGTGCATTCCCTTAAAGAGAAAGAAGATGCCGAACGCGTGGCATTCAACGCCCCGGGCGTGTATGAGGTAAAGAATAATCTGATAGTCCGGAATACGGAGGCCCTGGTCTGACACCAAACCCCAGGCGGGCCCAGGACCGAATTAAAAACAGGCATTATGAAAACAGATGTGGCGATTAAAAAAGACGTGTTGGAAGAGCTGAAATGGCAGCCCGATATAGACGAAACCCAAATCGGTGTTATTGTGGAAGAAGGGATAGTTACCCTTACGGGAACCCTCGACAGCTTTGCCAAAAAGCTGGCCGCTGAACGGGCAGTAAAGAAAGTGGCCGGTGTACGTGGCCTGGCCATGGATGTTCAGGTGCTTTTCGGGGAGGCCCTGAAAAGAACCGACCCCGAAATCGCCCGTGCCGCTGCCGATGCCCTCAAATGGAATGCGACCGTCCCGGAAAGGCGCCTGACTTTTAAAGTGGAAGACGGCCATATTTACCTATCGGGTAAACTGGAGTGGGGTTATCAGAAATACGCTGCCATGAATGTGGTAAGACACCTGCAGGGGGTGCGCGAGGTCCATGCCGAAGACCTGGTGGTGGAGCCTAAAATCCGCGTGGTCGACGTACGTCATAAAATCGAAAAGGCCCTTGAACGCCTGGCCGACGTCGATGCTACCTCCGTAGAGGTCGATGTGCACGGCGACACTGTTTTTTTAAAAGGGTCGGTGCGCTCGGTCATTGAGAAAGAGGCTGTAGAACATGCCGCTTTCAGGGCACCCGGTGTGCGCAAAGTCATCAATGAAATCAAGGTGCGTTACTACCCGGTAGCCGCCGAAGCATAGGGCGAGATAGAAAGGTTTTAAACGCCCCGGCACATCTTTTTGCCGGGGTGTTGTATTTTTGGGCAAACCCTGCATACCCATGAAGCTTGTATCCTGGAACGTAAACGGCCTGAGGGCCATTGCCGATAAAAACTTTGAAGCGGCCTTTCATGAGCTGAACCCCGATGTGCTTTGCCTGCAGGAGACCAAGGCCGACCCCGAAACCGTAACCGAAATCTGCTTGAAATTCCCGGATTATGAGGTATATGCCCATGTGGGCGAGAAAAAGGGGTACTCGGGTACCGCTATTATCAGCAAGGTGAAACCCCTTTCCGTAGAAAACGGCCCGGAGCCTGAACCGTTGGGCGGGGAGGGCCGTATACAGTGCGCCGATTTCGGGACTTTTTACCTGGTTAACGTCTATGTGCCCAATTCGGGGCAGGGGCTCAAGCGACTCGATTTCCGAAAGCAATGGGACCGCGCTTTTCTCGATTACCTCTCGGCCCTGCGCAAAAAAAAGCCCCTGGTCGTGTGCGGCGACCTCAATGTGGCACACCGCCCCCTCGACCTGAAAAACGACAAGGCCAACTACAACAAAACGGCCGGTTATACCCAGGTCGAAATCGACGGGATGGACAACCTGCTGCAAAGCGGATTACTGGATATTTACCGCGAGCGCAACCCGGAACAAGAGATCTATACCTACTGGAGTTACCGCTTCCAGGCCAGGCAGCGCAACATAGGCTGGAGAATTGACTACTTCCTGATAAGCCCCGAGCTTGCCGGGGCTGTTCGGGCCGCAGACATCCATACGCCCATCGCCGGCTCAGACCATTGCCCCATCTCCCTGCATCTTCAGGCCTGATGCACGTATAGCGATGCCCCAAACGAAAACAGGAGGCTTTCGCCTCCTGTTTCCTGTGAAAATTGTCAATCAGTAACGATATGTCCCCTTTGCGTTGTGCAGCCTTATCGCTAAAACTCCACGTTTCAAAGTCATCCAAAGTTACATTTTGAGAACTTTCACACGGCCTCCACTCCCCTTGGGGAATAAGGGCCTTGCCGTATAAATCCTCAAAGAAGCCGATCCACCGAGGCGGACCGGCTTCGGAGAAGGTGTTGATTTTGTGCGATAAACACGAATGAAACTTTTTCAAACACCCTGTTGCCAGTTAGTCCGAAATGGCTTCCGGATTAAAGTACATCTTCGACACATTCTCAGGATAAACCCTATCTCTAGGGAGTATCCATTTCTTGATTTCACAGAACGAATTCCTGAAAGGAATGAAACGAATGTATACCGGTATAGGCAAATACGAAATGACCTGGGTCAGTTTGTAAAAAAAGTTTAGAACCAGCCGTGCTCAACGGCAGCAGACCCTCAGGCCCGCTGGGGATGGCGGTTGGTTTCGCCCAGCCACCAACGCGACTTGATGGGTTCTTTGACCAGCCCGAACTTTTTAACGGCGTGCACTTCCAGGTGGGTGCGCATCTCGGCCACTGAATCGGTCAGGAAAAGCAGGTCCATATCTTCCTGTGCAATACTCTCGTTGCGAGCCATTACCTGGATATGGTGATAGAGTTCCTGGTGGTATTCCCGGCCAAAAAGTACTACCGGGAAGTGTTTGATCATGCCTGTTTGGATCAGGGTAAGCGATTCAAAGAGCTCATCTAGGGTGCCGATGCCGCCAGGCATTACTATAAAGGCATAGGAATATTTGAGCAACAAGAATTTGCGGACGAAGAAATAGGGGATGTTCACCCATTTGTGCAGGTAGGGGTTCGGCTTTTGTTCCTTGGGCAACACGATATTGCAGCCGATGGAATACCCATGATTGAGGTAGGCGCCCTTGTTGGCGGCTTCCATGATGCCGGGCCCACCCCCTGTCATCACCGTAAAGCCCATTTCTGCCAGCGTTTTCCCCACTTCTTCGGCTTGCTTGTAAAAGGGGTTGTCGGGCAGGAAACGCGCAGAACCGAATACGGTAACGCAGGGGCCTATAAAGTGCAGTTTACGAAAACCCCGTATGAAGTGATAAGCCACCTTAAGGGTAAACCAGAGTTCCTTGAAGCGGTTCTTGGGCCCTTCGAGGTATTTCTTTTCGGCGATGAGACTCGTGCCTGGCTCGTACGGTTGCGTTGGGTGGGAATTTTTGTTTGTCATGCTGTTACGCGGTTTGTCACTGTTGAAATTACGTATCATTTTTCGAATCGGTTCAGCCTTTGATAACGGCCAATGGTTTGAGCCGGGCCACCGGCACCACGATGCCTGCCTCCTGCACCGAACGCACCACCTCGTTTACGTCCTTGTAGGCAAGGGGGGCTTCTTCAGCAATGCGCCTGAAAGGGGCTTCGAGGTAAATGCCGGCTTCCTGCAGTGCCGACTTCAGCACCGGGGCATTCACCTGTTTTTTGGCTGCCGTGCGCGAAAGCCTGCGCCCTGCCCCGTGGCAGCACGAACCGAAGCTGAGCCCGGAACTGGCGGCGGTACCTGCAAGCACATAGGAAGAGGTGCCCATGCTTCCGGGGATCAAAACGGGTTGGCCGAAAGGCCGGTAGGCTTCCGGGATATCGGGGTGGCCCGGGCCGAATGCCCGGGTGGCCCCTTTCCGGTGCACAATGAGCTTTTCGGTATTTCCATTGACCATATGGGTCTCGATTTTGGCAATGTTGTGTGCCACGTCGTAAAGCAGTTCGGGCAGCACGGCACTTTCCCCAAAAACCAGCGACCAGGCCTTGCGCACCTCCCAGCAGACCAACTGGCGGTTGCACCAGGCGAAGTTGGCCCCGGCGCACATGGCGCCGAAATAAGCCTGGCCTTCGGGCGAATCGAGGGGCACGCAGGCCAATTCGCGGTCGGGAAGCTTTATGCCATAGGCTGGCATGGCCCCCATGAGGATACGGATGTAATCCGTGGCGATTTGATGGCCCAGGCCCCGCGAACCGGTATGGATCATCACGGTAACCTGCCCTTCCCGCAGCCCGTAGCCCTCAGAAAAACGAGGTTCCAGGATGTCTTCAACATAACCCACCTCAACAAAATGGTTCCCTGAACCTATGGTACCAAGCTGGTCCCGGCCCCGTTGGCGCGCACGTTCAGAAACCCCGGCCGGGTCTGCCCCAGGCAGGCGGCCGTTACTCTCGGTAAAGGCCAGGTCGCGGGCAGTGCCGTAGCCCTGGCCAACCGCCCATTCAGCACCGGTGGCCAGCACCTGCTCGAGCTCTTGATCGGTGAGCACCAGGTGTCCCGGTGTACCCATGCCCGAGGGGATCTGCTCATTCAGGGCCTGTATCAAATCGGGCAGGTAAGGGCGAATCTCTTTCTTATTCAGGGGGCTCACCAGCAATCGTACCCCGCAATTGATGTCGTACCCGATGCCCCCAGGTGAAATGGCGCCATGCGGAAAGGCGGTGGCGGCCACTCCGCCTATGGGGAAACCATACCCTTCGTGCACATCAGGCATAACAAAGGCCGCTTTTCGGATGCCCGGCAGGGTTGTTACATTGACCAGTTGCTGGAGGGAGCGGTCGTCGAGTATGTCGTCGAGCAGGGGTTCGGAGGCGATGATGCGGGCCGGCACCTGCATGTCGGGCCGAAAGCTGGCAGGGATTTCCCAGAGGAAGGGTTCCCGTTGCAAGATGGCTTCTTTGGGGATCTTTTTCATTTACAGGTCGAATAGGAGGGGTGTTCCCCACATCCCTTCCTGGTCTTGCCGCAACTCGGCCCCGTGGAAGGTAACCGCCTTGATCTCGTTTTCGAGCGATCTAAAGCGGTTTCCGTGCAACCTTGCCCGAAGCTTGGTTGGTTCCAACTGCTCAAAATGGACATAACAGAAAAGGACTTTGTGGATATAGGTCAGCGCCAGGCACTCAGACAGGAAGTCAACCAAAAGGGCAGTCGGGTCGGGGGCTTTGAGCGCCAGCTCCATACAGCAGTCTGCCGTACTTGGGCTGTGGCATAACCCAGGCGCCAAAATCCGGTTCATGGCCTCCAGGCCCGAGGTGAATACCCCGGCCAGGGTTTTGCCCGTTACCTGTACGGCCACATCGGTGGTATGTTCCAGCATTTGAGCCATACGATCGCCTTTCGAGGGGCTGTTAGCCGTCTGTTGCATCCCATCAAGGTAGCCCGGTACTTCCACAGACACACTGATCTCGGTCAGGAGTGGCTGACCCAGGTCATAACCAGACAGGGGGGCAAGGCCTATTTTTAAGGCGACTAAATGCCTGTTGCCATGCTCGTCGTTTTGCTACCCACCGATTTCTCCGAAAATGCGCGGAATGCTGCCTATTTCGCCTCCCAGCTCTTCAAATACCGCCGGGCCCGGTTTTACCTAATACACGCCGCCGAAGCGCGATTGCCCGTTGCAGCAGACTCGCCCGAGGAAGCCTATTTACCGGGGCGGGAAAACGCACAACTCAAGTCCCTTGAAGAGGCCCTGGACCGTGATTTCACTTCCCTTTCTGAAAAACTCTACAACCCCCGTCATACCTTCGAGAAGCGGTTGATGCAAACTTCGCTAAAGGAAGGCCTGAACCCTTTGGTACGCGAATTGGAAGCCGATATTGTGGTGATGGGGACCCAGGGATGCAAGGCCCGGGCCGAACGCTCCTTCGGCAGCCGTACTTTGCGGGCCTTAAAGAGCCTCGATTGCCCGGTGCTGGCCCTACCCTTTCACTATGCCTATCAGCCCCCGAGGCGTATTGTGTTCGCCACCGATTTCAGGGTGCCCTTTAAACGCCGGGAGCTCAAGCTGCTCTGCGAAGTGGCCGGTTCGTATCGCTCGCAAATCGAGTTGCTCTATGTCTCCGACACAGAGGTTCTTGACCCGCTGCAGCAAGACAACAAACAGTTCCTGGAGCAGGCGCTGCACAAAGCTCATATTGCATTTGCCGCCGTACCCGGCCGGGAACGGGCCGAAACCATCTTAGACTACCTGAGCCGTCAGGCCGCCCAGCTCCTGGTCATGGTCAACACCGGCCATGGCCTGATAGACCGGTTTCTGGTGCAATTCACCCTCGACTATCTGGGCCTGCACGTAACCATTCCCTTCCTGGTCATGCAAAATCGGGAACAGAACCTGGGGTAAATTCCAAATCCCAAATTCCACGCCAATTCCATTTGGGCTAAATTCCCATGGCTGATCGGGCGTGTTCATGCCGTATGGAGGGCTACTGAGTGAGTCAGTGCAAGGCTGTTGCGGGGGAGGGAGGTATCTTATACCCGGGGGATTGGGGGTATCCCCTCTGTTTAAATGGGCCGAAGTTCCAATCCTTAAATCGCTGCCCTTGCCCTCATTTTTCCCGTAACCTGCCGGCAAACCCTTATATTAGGAGGGGAAATCACATGGTTATGGACGAGAAACAACAACGGGCAACGGCCTATTGGAAAATAAACCTGAGGTATCTTTTCATATTGCTGAGCATCTGGTTTGTGGTATCGTACGGGGCCGGGATCCTTTTTGTGGACTGGCTTAACGAATTTCGCCTGGGCGGGTTTCAGCTCGGCTTCTGGTTTGCCCAGCAGGGCTCGATCTATGTGTTCGTGATCCTGATTTTTGTCTATGTCTACCTGATGAACCGCCTGGACCGCAAATACGGCTACCGGGAATAACCTTCCAAACCAACCTTCATGAGTGTACAAGTCTGGACGTACCTGCTGGTAGGGATTTCATTCGCCCTGTATATCGGCATCGCCATCTGGTCGAAAGCGGGCTCCACCAAGGAATTCTATGTAGCCGGGGGCGGGGTTTCCCCCCTGGCAAACGGCATGGCCACGGCAGCCGACTGGATGTCGGCGGCCTCCTTTTTGTCGATGGCGGGTATTATTGCCTTTGCCGGCTATGACGGTTCGGTATACTTAATGGGGTGGACAGGCGGCTACGTGCTCCTGGCCCTGCTGCTGGCCCCCTACCTGCGCAAGTTCGGCAAGTTTACCGTACCCGACTTCATTGGCGAACGCTACTATTCGCGTACCGCGCGCATTGTGGCCGTGCTTTGCGCCATCCTGGTTTCGTTCACCTATGTGGCCGGGCAGATGCGCGGGGTAGGGGTGGTGTTCTCCCGATTCCTGGAGGTGGATATTGACACGGGGGTGATCATAGGGATGATTATCGTACTTTTCTACGCCGTACTGGGCGGGATGAAGGGCATCACCTATACCCAGGTGGCCCAGTACTGCGTATTGATCTTTGCTTTTATGGTGCCGGCCATTTTTATCTCCCTGCAGATGACCGGCAACCCCGTGCCCCAGCTTGGGATGGGTTCCACCCTGGCCGATGGCTCGGGTACCTACCTGCTCGACAAGCTCGACGGCCTGTCGCGCGAGCTGGGCTTTGTCGAGTTCACCGACGGGTCCAAAAGCCGGATAGATATCTTCGCCATTACCCTTGCCCTGATGGTCGGCACGGCGGGATTGCCGCACGTCATCGTGCGTTTTTTTACGGTTAAGCGGGTGCGCGACGCGCGCAAATCGGCCGGCCTGGCCCTTTTGTTCATCGCCATCCTCTACACCACAGCCCCCGCTGTGGCCGTTTTTGCCAAAACCAACCTGATCGAGACCGTGAGCGGTCAACCCTATGCAGACCTGCCGGCCTGGTTCAAAAACTGGGAACGGACAGGGTTGCTTACTTACGACGATAAGAACAACGATGGCCTGGTGCAGTACGTGGCCGACCCGGCTCGTAACGAGGTGCGGGTCGACAACGACATCATGGTGCTGGCCAACCCCGAAATCGCCAACCTGCCGCCCTGGGTCATCGCCCTGGTGGCTGCCGGGGGGCTGGCCGCAGCCCTCTCAACCGCTGCCGGCCTGTTGCTGGTGATCTCGGCCTCCATTTCACATGACCTTATCAAGAGCGTTTTCAGGCCAGACATCACCGAAAAACAAGAACTGTGGGCGGCCCGGGGCGCCGCAACCGCAGCCGTGATCATCGCCGGCTATTTCGGCATCCACCCACCCGGTTTTGTCGCGGCGGTGGTGGCCCTGGCTTTCGGCCTGGCGGCAGCCTCCTTTTTCCCGGCCATTTTGCTGGGGATCTTCTACAAGCGCATGAACAGCAAGGGGGCCGTGAGCGGTATGGTGGTTGGCATTTCCCTGATGTTATTCTACATGCTCAAGTTCAAATTCGGGCTTTTCGACGGCGGGAAAGAAGCGGTTGGCGGGCTTCAGAAAGACTGGTGGTTCGGCATTTCACCCGAAGGTTTCGGCACTGTTGCCATGGCGGTGAATTTTGCTGTAGCCCTGCTGGTAAACCGTTTTACGGCGCCCCCGCCCGAATCGGTGCAACAGCTGGTAGAAGACATCCGGCTGCCGGCCGGGGCCCCTCAGGCAGCCCGGCACTGATGGCAACCGGCCCTTTGCATTTCATATCTTTTATTAACTTTAGGGACTGCACGAGGCCCCTTCAGGGGTAGCTTCAGCACGAACCGAACACCGAACAATGAGCAACTACCACATCAAACACCTGGAGGAATATTTTCAGGTGTACCGAAAGTCTGTACGCGACCCCGAAGCCTTTTGGGAGGAGATCGCCGAAGAACATTTTATCTGGAGGAACAAATGGGACCGGGTACTCCGCTGGGACTTTAAAAAACCCGAGCTGGCCTGGTTCGAAGGGGCACGCCTGAATATTACCGAAAACTGCCTCGACAGGCACCTGCCCACCCGGGGCGATAAAACCGCCATCATCTTTGAGCCGAACGACCCGGGCGAAAAAGCGCAGCACATCAGCTACCGCCAATTGCACCAGCGGGTGTGCCGGATGGCGAACGTGTTGCGCGATAAAGGGGTATCCAAAGGAGACCGGGTGTGCATTTACCTGCCCATGATTCCTGAATTGGCTGTAGCCGTTTTGGCCTGCGCCCGCATCGGCGCCATCCACTCGGTGGTTTTCGCCGGGTTTTCATCCACCGCCCTTGCCACCCGCATCAACGACTGCGACTGCAAACTGGTAATCACCTCAGACGGTTCGTACAGGGGCGGCAAAACCCTGGGCCTGAAAGGCATTGTCGATACGGCTCTGCAGGGCTGTCCGGGGGTGGAGACCGTGTTGGTCGTCAGGCGTACCGGTGAGCAAATTACCATGCTCAAAGGCCGCGACCACTGGATGCAGTCCCTGCTCGATGAGGCAGGGACCGATTGCGCCGCCGAAATCATGGATGCCGAAGACCCCCTATTTATCCTGTATACTTCCGGATCCACCGGACGCCCCAAGGGCATGGTGCATACCTGTGCCGGTTATATGGTCTACACGGCTTATACCTTCAAGAACATCTTCCAGTACCGCGAAAACGATATCTACTGGTGCACGGCCGACATCGGCTGGATTACCGGGCATTCTTACATTGTATATGGGCCGCTGGCCAACGGGGCCACCACCCTCATGTTCGAGGGGGTGCCGTCGTATCCCGACTTCGGCCGTTTCTGGGAGGTGGTCGAAAAACACAAGGTAACGCAGTTCTATACAGCTCCCACGGCTATCCGGGCCCTGGCAAAGGAGAACCTGGAGTACGTAGAGAAATACGACCTCTCTTCCCTGAAGGTGCTGGGTTCGGTGGGGGAGCCCATCAACGAGGAGGCCTGGCACTGGTATAACAATAACGTAGGCAAGAACCACTGCCCGATTGTCGACACCTGGTGGCAGACCGAAACCGGGGGCATCATGATCAGCCCCATCCCCTTTGTGACCCCCACAACCCCCACCTTTGCGACATTGCCCTTCATCGGCATCCAGCCGGCCCTGATGGACGATACCGGGCAGGAAATCCGGGGCAACCAGGTAAGTGGCCGCCTCTGCATCAAATTTCCCTGGCCCTCTATGGCACGAACCATCTGGGGCGACCACGAACGCTACCGCGACACCTATTTCTCGACTTTTGAAGACAAGTACTTTACAGGCGACGGCGCCCTGCGCGATGCGGTGGGGTATTACCGCATTACCGGCCGGGTAGACGACGTTATTATCGTATCGGGCCACAACCTGGGTACGGCCCCCATCGAGGATTCCATCAACGAGCACCCGGCCGTGGCTGAATCGGCCATCGTCGGTTTCCCGCACGATGTAAAAGGGAATGCCCTGTACGGATTTGTAATCCTAAAGGAGACAGGCGAAGACCGTAACCGGGAGAACCTCTTCAAGGAAATCAACCAGCAGATCACCGAACACATCGGCCCCATTGCGAAACTCGACAAGATCCAGTTTGTTTCAGGCCTGCCCAAGACGCGCAGCGGCAAGATCATGAGGCGTATTTTACGCAAGATCGCCTGCGGCGATACGCGCGACCTGGGCGACATCAGCACCCTGCTGAACCCCGAGGTGGTGCAGGAGATTATCGACAACGTCCAGAATTAAAGCAGCTGCGCCAGTTGGTAGCGCACCAGCACCAGCTGTTGCAATTCCCGTGTAACCCGCACACAACGTTTCAATTCGCCCCGCTCCCAGCGGGTCAGGCTTTTTAGGTCGAGGTATCGGCCTGAACTGCCCTGTTCCGAGGCGGCGCGGGCACGCAGCCCTGCCAGGAAGGCGTACACCGTACCAGCGGTGTTGAAAAGTTCCGTATTCTGTGGTTCACTTGTTGCCAGGGCTGCAAAGCGCCCGGCTGTATTTTTAGGGTCAGTCAGGCCCGAGGGCAAGATCAGCAGGCGGGCTATATCGGCCAGGGGCATCAGCATGCGGGCTTTCAGGTCAAAAAGGCCCCGGTTTTCCGGGCCCCTCTCCCTTCGAAACCTACCCAGCAAGCCCAGGGGTTCGGGGTTTTTCAGGGCATCCATCCCCAGGTAGTTCAGGAAGATGGGCTTGGGTACCAGGTGCTCGCGAATGGCAGCGGTCAGGGCTTGCTGGAGTTCGGGTGGGCCATAAAGGCTTCGGTAATCAAAAAAGATGGTGCTGTGCAACAGGCCCGATTGGTCGGGCGCGTCAATCCAGTTGCCGAAGAGCTCCTGCCATTCCCGTATCGATAGGCACCACTTCGGGTTGCCCGCCATCATCCCGGCCGGGCATTTCTCAAAACCCAGGGCCTCCAGGCCTTCATTCACGCGTTGGGCCAGTAGCAGAAATGCCTCCCGTATCTGTTCCAACTCCCCGTTGGAAACATCCCCAAAAATCAAGGCATTGTCCTGGTCGGTGGGCACCAGCTGTTCGCCCCGGCCCTGGCTGCCCAGGGCCAGCCAGGCGAAGGGTATTCCTTCCGGCAACTCCAGTTCTGGCAAAGCGCGGTCGATCAGCCGTTCGGTCAGGGCATCGTGCAGGGCGGTAAGCAGGCCGGCAACATGCAAAAAGGGCAGGCCGTGCTCCAGGTATTCCTGCCCCAGTTCGGTCGCCTTACGACGCAGTTCCCGGAGGTCTGCCAAGGTTTCTGCCTCCTGTATTTCCTGCATGAGTCCGGCCGGGTTTTGCCCCCTGGTAACCAGCAGGTCGCGCTGGGATACCACCCCCACGGCCCGGGTTTGGGCACTGCCGTCTTCGGTTATGACCAGATGTGAAATGCCGTAGCGCAGCATGGTGGTCAGGGCCTGGGCAACCGGAATGTCTTCATGCACGGTTATTACCGGAGCAGACATATACCTGCCAACCTTGGTCGATAAGGCATCGGCCCCTCCCGCTACGGCCCGCCTCAGGTCTTTATCGGTGAGGATGCCCTCGGGTTTCCCCTCACGGCACACCACGACAGATCCCGCCCCGCGCTCCTGCATTAGGCGGGCAGCCTCCTGCAATGCGAGTTCCGGCCCGCAGCAAAGGGGGTTTTCAGAATGCGCCGCCAGCTGCAGCTGGTACCCGTCCGATAAATCTGGTCGCATGCCCTGAGGTTTCCCTTAAAGGTAAGAAAATAGGACCTTCCGGCCCCGCGCCCCTTTCCCGATAAAAATTGGCGCAAAAGGGGGCAGGTTCGTATATTTGCCCCGCCCAAATGGTTTTCCGGTCGCGTAGCTCAGCTGGATAGAGCATCTGCCTTCTAAGCAGACGGTCGGGGGTTCGAGTCCCTCCGCGATCACTTAAAGCGCATAGCCCCGCAACCAAAGTTGCGGGGCTTTTGCTTTCCTGCAGAGCCGTCAAGCTCGCTTGAGCGAATCGTAGGGAAAGCAAAAGCCCCAAGGCCGACAGGCCTTGGGGGCCATGCATTTTCAGGCGGGACCGCAGTAGGGCCCACGCGCGCAGCGCGTAATCCCTCGCGGAGGGACGCTTCCTGCAAATCCCAAATTCCAAGCGCCAGGTTTGCCTGAGTGCTTGGAGGCGAATAAAAAGCCGCAGAGCGCTGCAGCGCTTTGCAAGCTTGGTATTGGCAAGGGGGATTGTTCTCAGGAGTACGCGCGAAGGGCGTAATCCCTCATTTATCTGCCCGTTGTGCCTGTAGAGGGGCTCCGACCTGCTCCTGCAAATCAATCAACGGCTGCTGGTTAACCTCCAGTAATCCGCCCCGGGGCCGGTCTAGGTCGACCACCAGGGTAATTACCGCCCCCAGGGCAACTATTAGTGTTACGGCGGTAATTGAGCTGCGCCTGCGGGTAAGGCCCGCGTTGTAACCCATCATGCCCAGGGTCATTATGGAGCCGGCGAACAGGAGCAGGAGGATGGTCTCGGGTACGCGGGCATAAATACCCGCCGTTACCCGTGTTTCATGCAGGTCGATGGTCTCGTTCAACGATTCGATGAACAGGGCCAGAACTTCCGATCCCGGAGTGGCGCGCGCGAGTTCCTCGGTAATCGACCAAAGTTTTGTTTGGAGTTCCACCGATCGTTGCAACTTTGCAGCCAGTTCAGCCGCGTTGTTGCCAGCAATGCGCAAGGGCACATATTCACGTAGCAATTCCCTGATCTGGCTGGCTTCGGGCTCAGGGAGGTACCCGGCGCGGAGGTAGGTGGTGCCAATGGAATTCGACTCGGCCAATACCAGCCCGCGACGCGTGTTAAAGCGGTCGGATGCCATCCCCATGGCAATGGCCAGCAGGAAGGCCATCAACGCCAGGATTGAACTGACAATCATACCCGTCGGGCCCTCCTTTTCATCGGGGGTGCGTTCTTGCCACCAGTACCCGAGTCGGTACCCAAGCTCATATCCAATTACCGCGAAAATTGCAAAGGTCAGTAAAACCAGGCCGATCGGCATTGCATCCAGTAAGTGTTGTAGGCTCATTGTATGTACATTAATGGTGAGGTTGTCGGTGACGGTAGTTCAATGCGGATGGGGCAATGAACTGCGGTGCCGGCTTCTAAATTAGAGAATAATTGAACAGGCCGACTGGGCCTACTCCTTCAAATTAATCTGCTCCATGATATCTTCCAGCATTTCGATCTGAATTTGCTGGATATTCAACAGTTCCTGCTGCTGGTGGATGATGAGGTGGTCTAGCTTCTCGTGCAGCGTCCTGATTTCAATTTCGGCCTTCAGGTTAACCCGGTAGTCCTGTTTGGCGCGTTCCCGGTCTTTTTCCTCCTGCCGGTTCTGGCTCATCATGATTACCGGGGCCTGCAGGGCGGCCAGGCAGGAAAGGATCAGGTTCAGGAGGATGAAGGGGTAGGGATCAAAGCCTTTGTTGGCCAGAAACACCACATTGGTGCCTATCCAAATCAAAATAATAACGGAAAACAAGATGATGAATCTCCAACTCCCCCCGAAAGCGGCCACCCGGTCGGCCAGGCGTTGCCCGAAGGAGGCATCCATAGCGGAATCGAGCAGGGCATTTTCGGAAATGATCTCGTGCTCGTTCAGGGTCTGCAACACATCATCTTCCAGAGCGGTTAAATCGCCCAGTTCCTTTTTCAGGTATTCAGAGAGATACCGCTGCCGGTAAGTGTTGAGTTCTGAAAGCGCAATAGAGCTCTCCTTGCCAAAATCGGGGCTGTCCTGAACTATCAGGTCGTAAATGGACTTGCGGATCGACTTTCCGTACACTTCCTCGTTCTTGGGAAATTCCTTCTTGGAAATAGTGCTTATAAAGGTTTTCATGCCGGTGCTTTGGTGTAATGCGGCTTGCCCTGTATCGGCATGGGCGAGCCCAACAATTTCTGTTAAACCGATTTCCTGTGTTGTCTCAGCCGATTGAGTAAAAAAACGAGGCCTAGTATGAGTAATCCTCCGATTACATAGAACTCAATCTTCTCGATATGCCTCAGATAGTTCATCAGCAGCTCTCCAAACAGCCATCCGAGCGTGGTTTTGGTCGCGGTCCACAGCAGGATACCCGCCAGACTGTAGCCGATAAATTCTATATAAGACAGGGATTGCATACCCAGGAAGATGGGTGTTACGGCCCGAAAGCCATACAGGAAACGATAGCTTAAAACCACTTTGACCTTGTTGTTTTCAAATTTTTCCCGGACCGATTGCAGCTTGGGATCCCATTTTTTAAGCAGCTTGCTTTTCTGGGCCTTTTCCCTGCCCAGCACGAAGTAAAAAAGGTCGGAGCTCAGGGTTGACAGAATGGCGACGGCAATTACGATCGAGAAATCCAAATGGCCGTGATGTGCGGCAATTACCGCCGAAAGCAAGACGAGTTCGCCTTCCAGGAATACGCCCAGGAACAATCCCATATAAATCCAGAGTACATGCATGACGTAACGGTACCTTAAGATGTGGGATTCACAGGTAAGCCCGAAGCCTCGGCGGTATCTCATATAGCCGGCCGGGTATCTTCCGAACCGGAAGGACTGATTGGGCTATGAAAAGATAACGATAATTCATTTCTTGAGAAATGGTTAAATTAGACAGAACCAACAAGAATCCAGCCAGAGCCAGCCTGACACCTTCAGTAGTTTCTTTTTGCAATACTGTTGCTTATTGTGAATTGCAATCTAAATGGGAAGAATGGCCCCGACCTGGCGCAAAAATGCCCTAAACCACATTTTATACCAATGGTTTTGGCACATTAAAGAATTCCCAAGATGACAAATAACATAAAAGTAGCTGCTGCACAACTTGCCCCCTTGTTTCTGGACAAGGAAAGAACGGTTAAAAAAGCCTGTGAGGCAATTTTGGAGGCCGGTAAAAAGGGCGCTGACCTCATTGTCTTTCCGGAAGCCTTTATATCAGGTTACCCAGATTGGGTGTGGCTTATACCCAATAGTAAAGGGGCAGATTTAAATGAATTGTATGCAGAACTGGTAGCAAATGCCATTGCGATTCCTGATGATGCCACAAGAAAACTTTGCAAAGCCGCAAAAACAGCCAAAATCAATGTCGTAATCGGTGTGCATGAGCGCAATTCGGAAACCAGCAATGCGAGTTTGTTTAATAGCTTATTATTCATTGACGAAAAAGGTATTATCCTGGGCAAACACCGAAAATTAATACCAACAGGGGGAGAACGACTTATCTGGTCCGGCGGGGATGGCAGCACGCTAGTTTCCTATGATACATCCGCCGGAAAGATAGCAGGGTTAATTTGCTGGGAAAACTTCATGCCCCTGGCCAGAAATGCCATCTACGAATCAGGCACTCAAATATTGGTTTCGCCAACCTGGGATAAAAGCCCGAACTGGATTCAGACCATGCAGCATGTTGCCAGGGAAGGCGGATTGTTTGTAATAAGTACTTGCATGGTTTTAAAAATGGAAGATATTCCCGATCGGTATGCGTTCAAAAAACTGTATCCTGAGGGAAGGGAGTGGATTAATGTCGGGAACAGTGCTATAATTGCGCCGAACGGGAAAATCATTGCCGGGCCTTTGGAGGCCGAAGAGGGCATCCTGTACGCAGACATTAATCTTCAGGACATTATCAAAGCCAAGCGTATGTTTGATGTCGTCGGACACTATTCAAGACCTGATGTTTTTGATTTCAAGGTAAAACCTGCGAAAAAAAACCAGTGAATACTCCGGTGGTATGAAATTTCCTGTCCTTTTAGCCCGGGATGGCAAGCCAGATGTTAATATTAACATACCGTTGGCCGATCGGCGCACGGTTGTTAAATTTGACTATCTCGGTCCTCTGCGCGGAACATGAAGAAAATGGTATGATGGTCGTACGGGAAGTAAGGCCCGAGACAGGTATTCCAGATGTACTAATGGCCCTGCCATTTCTGTGAAATGTGTACATTAGCCTGAACCGACCATAACCCGACCGATGCCAAACAGACTCGTTTCGATTGCCCTTTTTTCGCTTTTCCTGCTGCTGTCAAGCTGTAACTTGAAGAAAGAAAATCCCCCAATTCCTGAAGGCCCAACCGGAGCGGCTGACATACTCCCCACCGCAGAACCCATCGAGCTTACCCTGGCACAGGCCAATAAGCTGGCGGCCCTGCCGCTCACCTGCGTGCAGCAGGAGTACCCCAACAAGCTGGGGCAGACCCTGGGCAGCGCAGCCGACCTGGGCGTTCCAACTGCCCTGCACCCGGCCTTCTACGGTTGCTTCGACTGGCATTCGGCCGTGCACGGGCATTGGTCCATGGTCATGTTGCTGAAGGAATTTCCAGACCTGGAGCAGGCCGACCAGCTCCGGGAAGTGTTGAAGAGCCACCTTACCCCCGAAAACATGGCAGCCGAGGTGGCCTATTTCCAGGGCGAGCACGAGAAGGGGTATGAGCGCACCTACGGCTGGGCTTGGCTGCTGAAGCTGGCAGAAGAGCTCCATACCTGGAACGACCCCCTGGCCCGTGAATTGGAGGCCAACCTGCAGCCGCTGGCGGCGCTTATCTCTCAGAAATATGTCGATTACCTGCCCAAGCTGCAATACCCCGTGCGGGTGGGCACCCACACCAATACGGCCTTTGGCCTGGCTTTCGCCTGGGATTATGCCCAGACTTTCGGCGACCAGCCTTTGCAACAGACCATACGGGAGCGGGCCCTGGCCTTCTACGGCCAGGATGCCGGCTGCCCCCTGGGGTGGGAGCCCAGCGGAGCCGATTTTCTGTCTCCCTGCCTGGAGGAGATCGACCTGATGCGCCGCCTGCTTGACAAAACGGCCTTCCTGGCCTGGATGGATGCCTTTTTACCGGAATTGCACAAAGCTGATTTTACATGGGAACCCGCCCGCGTGGGCGACCGCACCGACGGCCAACTGGTGCACCTCGACGGGCTGAATTTCAGCCGGGCCTGGGTGTTTTACGGCCTCGCCAACCAATACCCCGACCAGTTCGGGCACCTGCTCCCCCTGGCACATACGCACATGGCCTATTCGTTCCCGAACCTGGTGGGCGACAATTACGAGGGCGGCCACTGGTTGGGCACCTTTGCCCTGTTCGCCCTGGGGCAGCGCTGAGGTCAGGCTTCCTTTATTCGGCAAGGGGTTTTACCACCTCCCCGCCCTTCATTACGAAGCGCACCCGGGCCAGTTCGGTAATATCGTCGAGGGGGTTTCCCGGGGTGGCGATAATATCGGCGTATTTCCCGGCTTCAAGGGTGCCGAGATGCTCCTGCTGGCCAAGCAGCTCGGCATTGACGCGCGTCCCGGCCTGAATGGCCTGCAGGGGTGTCATGCCTAGCTCGGTGAGGGAGCGGAACTCCCTGGCGGCGAAGTAGGGGGGGAAGCCGACATTGTCTGAACCCACGCCGATCTTAACGCCCCTGGCGATGGCTTTTTGCAACATTTTTTCGGTAGGCTCCTTGTATTTCACGTGCAGCTGGTAGGCTTTCGAAAGGGCCTGGCTCTCAGAGGCCTCCTCAAGGAAATAACCACCTACGGATAAGGTAGGGATGAGGTAGGTGCCGTGCTCCAGGAGCAGGTCGATGCATTCCTCGTCCAAAAAGGTGCCGTGTTCAATAGACAGCACCCCTGCCCGAATCGCTTTTTTTATCCCCTCGGTGGAATGGGCATGGGCCATAACGGGCACGCCCCTGAGGGATGCCTCGTCGAGGGCGGCTGCCAGTTCGGCATCACTGAAATGCACGCTCTGGGGGTTGTCGCCCGCCGACATAAAGGCCCCTGTGACCAGCAGCTTGATCCAGTCGCTGCCGTATTTGATCTCTTCGCGAATGGCCTTCCGCACTTCGTCAGCCCCGTTGACCACCAGCCCATCGGGGTTAACCCTCTGCTCGGGCGACAGGAAGTTGATGTCGCCCCCGCCCCCGGTTACCGAGAGGTAATGCCCTGCCCCGAAGATGCGGGGACCGACAAACAAACCAGTATTGATGGCATCCCGAATTTCGAGATGTGCGTAGTGCACATCGGCGTCTCCCGCAATGCGGAGGGTTGTCCAGCCCTCCTGCAGCCAGTTTTGCACGGTTTTCAGGCCGCGCAGCGCATTAAAGGCCGAGGAGCCTTTAAGGTGGTTGGTCTGGTAGTCGTCTCCGTAAATAAGGGGGTGTACGTGGGCGTCGATCAGGCCCGGCAAAACCGTGTAGCCCGACAGGTCTATTAGCCGATACCCTTTGGGCACCTGGCCCTGCCCGGTTACGGCAACGATGGTTTCGCCCTCTACCAAGATAACCTGGTTGCGCAGGGGGGCTTCGTCTTTGCCCGTAATGAGCCGGCCGCAGAGCAGGGCTGTTTTTTCCTGGGCTTGCAGGTTCAAGGTGGCAGTTAGCAGCAACAGCAATACAAAAAAGCGAAAGTTCATGGCGGTGCGTAGGATTACATCCCTTTTTGGACAAGTCAAAATGTATGACTTTTTAAAGGAAAACGCACATAAAAAATCCCGAATCCCCAAGGCTCGAAAGAACCTCGGGGAAGCGGGTAAGAAGGTGGATAAATGCCTAAACAACGGCCGGCTCGGCCACCGCCGTGGCGATGGTTTGCCCGGTAACAGCTGTTTCGCCCCTCCCGACACGAATCTCGGAAAGGGTGCCGGAGAAGGGGGCGGTTACTTCATAGGCCACCTTGCCCGTCTGCACCTCCACCAGGGTTTCGCCTTCCTCGAAGGCCTCCCCGGGCTCCTTGTACCAGAGCACGATTACGCACTCCGCTTCGGGGCCCAATTCGGGAGGTAGAGGTATGTCTGTTAACCGGTCCAAGGGGTCAGTCGTTTATCAGGTTTTCCACCGCATTCACGATGTCTTTGGCATCGGGAATCACGAATTTTTCCAGCACCCTGCTGTAGGGTATGGGTACGTCTGGGGTGGCCAGGCGAACCACGGGGGCCTTGAGGTACCTGAAGCCGTCAGAGGCTGCCAGGGCCCCTATTTCAGCCGTGATGCCGTACGAGAAGTAATCTTCGTCGGCCACCACCAGCCGGTGGGTTTTGGCCAGCGAATTCAGGATAGTTTGCGAATCGATGGGTTTGATGCTCCTCAGGTCGATCACTTCGGCTTCAATGCCCCTTTCGGCCAGTTTTTTGGCCGCTTTCAGGGCCTCAACGGTCATCATCTGGGCCCCGACGATGGTAACGTCGCGCCCTTCACGCACCACCTGCGCTTTGTTCAGCGGCAGGGTATAGGCTTCTTCGGGTACCGGTCCGAGGGAGGCGTCGAGCTGGTCCATCCAGCCCAGCCCCTGCAGGGTTTTATGGAACATGAACACCACAGGGTTGTCGTCACGTATGGCCGAGATAAGCATGCCCTTAATGTCCCGGGGAAAGGTGGGGGCCACTACCTTCATACCTGGCAGGTGCCCGAAACTCGCATAGAGGGTCTGGGAGTGCTGGGCCGCATCGCTGTACCCGCCGCCCACCGCCGTCATTAGTACCATGGGGAGTTTAACGTGGCCGCCGCTCATGTAGTGGATTTTAGCCATATGGTTGAAGATCTGGTCCATAACCACCCCGTGAAAATCGACGAACATGAGTTCCGCAACAGGGCGCAGCCCTTCTGCAGCCGCACCTATGGCGGCGCCGATAAACCCGGTTTCGGAGATGGGGGTATCCATAACCCTTCCGGGCCCGAATTGCTCATAGAGGCCGGTGGTGGAACCGAAAATGCCGCCGTATTTGCCCACGTCTTCCCCCATAATGAATACGCGTGGGTCGCGCTCCATTTCCTGTTTCAGGGCCTGGTTCATGGCCTTGCTTCCGGTCAGTTTTTTTATTTTTTCTTGTGTTGTTTGCATCACATTTGCTTTATCAGGTTACTGTTGGCCTCAGGCGAATACATCTTCCAGGGCTTCCTCCGGTTCGGGGTATTCGCTATGGATCGCAAATTCAAAGGCGGTATCTACTTCCAGTTCCACTGCTTCTTCGATAGCTTCCAGCGCCTCGGGAGTTGCCTCTTTTTCAGTCAGGATAAACTTTTTGAGGCGTTCAATCGGGTCTTTCTCCCGTAATTTTGGCACCTCTGCCTTGTCGCGGTAGAGCTCCGGGTCGCCCTGGAAGTGACCCAGGTACCGATAGGTTTCAATTTCGATAATCGAGGGGCCCTCCCCGTTGCGGGCGCGATTTACGGCTTCCCGGCTTACCCGGTACATGTCCAGGGGGTCGTTGTCTTTAACCAGGTACCCCTTGATACCGTAGGCTTTGGCCCTTACGTCATTGGTTGCTACGCTGGTAGAAGCCTTTTTTGGCACCGAAATACCCCAGGCATTGTCTTCAACCACGACAATGAAGGGCAGCTTCCAAAGGGCTGCCAGGTTCAGCGATTCGTGAAAAGCGCCCGAATTGGCGGCGCCTTCCCCTATAAAGGAAACGGCCACCCGGTCTGTTTCCATTTTCTGGTTGGCCAGGGCGGCCCCCACGGCATGGGGCATGCCTGCGCCAACAATGCCCCCGCATGAGAATTTCACGTCAGGGTCAAACAGGTGCATGTGCCCGCCTTTGCCTTTCCCGAGGCCGGTTTTTTTACCGAAGATTTCCGCGGTCATTTTCTTGAGGTCTACCCCTTTGGCAATAGCCTGGTGGTGCGGCCGGTGCGTGGCGGTAACCGTGTCGTCTTTGGTGAGGTGTACCAGCATGCCGGCTGCGGCCGGTTCCTGCCCGTTAGACAGGTGCATTTCTCCGGGAACCGGGCCGGCCCCGATATTGAAGACAGGCTGTTTTCCCTCCAGATAGGCTTTTTCCATCCGCTGTTCGAAATACCGGGAGGTTATCATCTTCCGGTACATCCACAGCAGGTCATTCTTGTCGATTCCTTTCATGATGTTTGCTTTTAGGCCGGAAGCTACAAAGGGCCTGGCAGCCCGAAAATGACCTGGGTTAGGAACCCTGCATTGGGGAATGACCTGCGTCAGTCGGGCTTTATGTCACAAGCCCGGAATAAGCCGGGAGGCACTTTGAAAATTTTTGCAACAGCCTCGGGGTAGATTGGCTTTCCTTCCTAACTTTGTGCGAGCTACTTGCGTGA
Organism: Robiginitalea sp.; assembly: GCA_050289825.1. Taxonomy (GTDB): domain Bacteria; phylum Bacteroidota; class Bacteroidia; order Flavobacteriales; family Flavobacteriaceae; genus Robiginitalea. The sequence goes on along the minus strand of JBNKGM010000001.1, from coordinate 65,076 downwards.
TCTGTAGCAGCCAACCGCACCCATGCACCGAACCACCGACCCCTACGCAGCCCTCCGTTACCGCGAGTTCAACATCTTTCTCGGTGTGCGTCTGGCCATGGTTTTGGCCTGGACCATGCAGTTCATCCTCATTGAATGGTTGGTGTACTCCCTTACCAAAGATCCATTATCGCTGGGTATTATCGGGCTTATGGAGGTAATACCTTCGGTAGGCATGGCCCTGTTTGCCGGCCACATTGTCGACCAGCGCGAGAAACGCAACCTGCTTGTTTATTGCATTCTCGGATACACCGCAATTAGCCTGGGGCTCTTTATTTTCAGCCTGCCGGTGGTGGAAGCGGCCCTGGACCAGGCGCATCAGCTCTCGGCCATCTACGCCCTGGTTTTCCTCGGCGGCCTGGTGCGCTCTTTCCTGGGGCCGACCATTTTTTCGCTTGTGGCCCTGATCGTCCCCAAGAAAGTATACCCGAACGCGGCTACCTGGAGCAGCAGTACCTGGCAGTTGGCTGCTGTTTTGGGCCCTGCCCTGGCTGGCTTTTCGATTGGCTGGATAGGGGTTCACTGGTCGCTCTCGGTCATCCTCGGCTTTTCCCTGATTGCCCTGGTGCTGCTCTTACAAATACCCCGCAAGCCTATCCTGAACCCGAAAATCGGGGAGCCTGTTTTTCAGAGCCTCAGGGATGGGTTGCAATTTGTCTTCAGGAGCAAAGCCATCCTGGGGGCACTCACCCTCGATATGGTGGCGGTGCTGTTTGGTGGCGCTGTAGCCCTGCTCCCGGTTTTTGCCCAGGACATCCTGCACGTGGGCTCTGAAGGCTTTGGCATTCTACGGGCTGCCCCGGCTGTGGGGGCTGCCATAACCATGGTGGTGTCGACGCGTTTCCCCCTGCACCGCAATGCCGGGAAAAAACTGCTTTGGGCCGTCTTCGCCTTTGGCCTCTGCATCATCGTTTTCGGCTTGTCAACCTGGTTCTGGCTCTCCGTACTGGCCCTGTTTATAAGCGGGGCGGTAGATGGCGTTTCCATGGTGATCCGCCAAACCATTTTGCAGCTTAAGACCCCCGACAACATGCGCGGGCGGGTGGCCTCGGTGAATTCCATCTTTGTCGGTTCTTCGAACGAGTTGGGGGCTTTTGAAAGCGGGGTAACGGCCCGCCTGATGGGTACGGTTACGGCCGTGGTATTCGGGGGCTGTATGACCCTGCTTACTGTTGGGGCCACAGCCTATTTTTCTCCCCGCTTCCGCCGGCTCGACCTCTCGGACGAGGTGGAACTCGATACAGAAACCCCCTGATCAGACGCCCGGCTTGAATCAGGTGTTGCCCTAAAAACAAGCGGCGCCCCCCAAAGGAGAGCGCCACTGAACAGCTTTCGGGGCTGGCTTACATGTATTCCGTCAGGTAGCGGAAGAATTCCTTTTTAAGGTCGGCATAGATTTCACGCTGGGTTTCCATGCTGTCGCGAAAAGTCATGTGGCTTTTTACCATGGCCACATCCAGGGCATTGTCTTCGCCCATCAGGCTCTGTCCGGCCAGGCGCATTTCATGCCGTTTGATGGCTTCCTGCATTTCCATCACGCGTTTGCTGTGGAGCATAAATTCGTTCTGAAAGTGTTCCAGTTTTACCAGAAATTCCTTGTCGGTATTGCCCAGAACCAATTCTTCGAGGCGATGTTCGAAGGTTTTCAATTCGTCTTCCCAGAATTTGAGTTCGCTGTACCAGCTGCGGTGTTCCAGGTGCAAATCCGCATTGTATATAACAGTCTTAAACATTGGATTGAAATTTAGGTTCACATTCCTTGCAGGTAAGCCGGAAGTTTTCATGCCTTGCCGGAAGGTGTCCGGGTTGGCAATCCCTCTATTGGCCACTGCCTAAGTTAGGCCTTATCTGATTTCAGGTTTATGACAAGTGTCATGTAATACTGACTAAAAAGATAGCGAATTTTCCAGGTTTATGTTGCCGGCCAGACTGCTTATTTGTTGCGGGGGAATGCCGTATCTTGGAAGCGGGTGGGGGAGGGTTAACCCCTAATACATAAGTACAGAAAGACGTTCAGATGATTCCATGCCTCTTTTTTAAACCCCGCCGGCGGCAAGCCGGGCCGGTTTTCTTGCTTTGTATGATACTGGCGTGTTTGGGCAACATGCACACCACCTGCTCGCAAGACTATTGGGACAATATCGGCACCAGGCCCTCAACCCTGGGTTTGGAAGGCGGTATTGACACCCTGCAGGCCGGAGGGTTTACCCTGCGCTTGGTGCGCGACGCCCAGACCGTGGCCGGCCTTTCGCCCCGGCAGGAGCCCGGGTTCGATTTCACCCCTGCCGACCACCTGGCCCTGCGCGATAAAGACAGCCTCTACCACCTGGGCGACCTCAATTTCCGGTACCGGCAGCCCGGGCAGGCCTGGGTTGGCGTGAGCACTGCGTACCACCGCGCCCGGGTGACGCCCTTGCCTGTGAACCCTCCGGTTCTGGCGGGGGCCGACCTGGCCCCAACCCTTCCGCCCGGCATCCCGCTGCGTGTGGAACGCTTTTACAAAGCGGCAGGGGAAGACCTGCTCCTGGCCTTTGTCATGACCAACATTTCAAAGGGCCCCGTAGAGGTAGGGGCCGTGGGTGTACCCATGGTGTTTAACAACATCCTGGAGGGGAAATCGCTCGACCAGGCCCATGCCGCCAATGTCTTTTTTGACCCCTATATGGGCATGGATGCAGGTTACCTGGAGGTGAAGCGCCTGCACGGCGGATCGCCGGGGCTGTTGGTGTTGCCCGAAGCCCATTTCCCCTTTGAGAATTACCGCCCCCTGCTTGACGACCCGGGGCGGCGTTCCGTGGTGTTCGAAGGCTTCCACGAGTGGATGGGTTACAGCCTCGCCTATGCCGAAACCGATTGGGAAGG
>JBNKGM010000001.1:0-62165 GCA_050289825.1 Robiginitalea sp. | reverse complement strand
GGGGTTTTACGCTGCAGCCCGGGGAGGCTAGGCGCATGGCCCTGCGCCTGGCTCTAAACCCCGGAATAGAAAACACCGACCAGCGCCTCACAGACCTGGGCCTGCCGGTGGCCCTGGGCGCGCCGGGCTATGTGTTACCCATGGATGTGGATGCCCGCCTCTTTGTGAAGCATTCCGCCCCGGTCTCCTCGCTCGCCGTGGTGCCTGAAGGAGCCCTGGCTGTCACGGAGCGCCCCGAACCCACAACCCCTGGCGGATACCGTGAATACCACATTAGGGGCCTGCAGTGGGGGCAGGCCCGACTGGAGATCCGGTATACCGATGGCCGCCTGCAAACGGTGCACTACCGGGTAATCAAACCCGAGGGCGGGGTGGTTGCCGATTACGGGCGTTTCCTCACTACGCGCCAGTGGTTCGACAATGCCGATGATCCGTTTGGGCGGGCCCCTTCGGTTATTACTTACGATATAGAATCCAGGAAACAGGTTGCCCAGGATCACCGGGCATGGATTGCCGGGCTAGGCGACGAGGGCGGGTCGGGTTCCTGGCTGGGTGCCATCCTGAAACAGTGGGTGCAGCCCAATGCCACTGAAGTACGGAAACTGGAATCTTTTATGGAGCAAACCCTCTGGGGCGGGCTGCAATACGACCGCGACAGCCTGAAGTACGGGGTTAAAAAAAGCCTTTTCTATTACGAACCCGAGGCTATGCCGGCAGGCACATACGATGCCTCGATCGATTATACCACATGGGCTGCCTGGAACAAGGAACACGCCTATTCGGTGGGGCGTTCGTACAATTACCCCCACGTGGCGGCCGCCCACTGGGTGTTTTACAGGCTGGGGCGCTACCACACCGGTTACCTGCAGCAGGAGCAGTGGCGCGTCTATCTCGAAAGGGCCTACCAAACAGCCGTGGCCATGACCGAGCTCGCACCCTATTACGCCCAATTCGGACAGATGGAAGGCACCATTTTTTTGCTCATCCTGGAAGACCTGAAACGGGAAGGCTGGAGCGCCCAGGCCGAAACGCTCGAGAAGCTGATGGAAGCACGTGCCCGTCACTGGCGCACCCTGAATTACCCGTTCGGCAGCGAAATGCCCTGGGATTCCACCGGACAGGAAGAGGTGTATATGTGGTCGGATTACTTTGGTTTTGACCAGAAAGCAGCGGTAACCCTTAGGGCCATCCTGGCTTACATGCCGGCTATCCCGCACTGGGCCTATAACGGGAATGCGCGTCGCTATTGGGATTTTCTCTACGGGGGTAAATTGAGCCGGATTGAACGTCAGATACACCATTACGGGTCGGGCCTCAACGCCATTCCGGTGCTGGCCGCGTTTCGCAAGGAGCCCGACCGCTTCCACTTGTTGCGCATCGGCTACGGGGGCCGCCTGGGTGCCATTGCCAACATTACGGAAGAAGGATTCGCCCCTGCAGCCTTCCATTCTTTCCCGTCTACCCTGGCTATCGACGGGATTTCGGGCGATTACGGCCCGGGCTTTTTTGGGTATGCCGTGAATGATGCGGCGTACCTGGTCAAGCACCCCGACCTGGGCTGGCTCGGGTTTGGTGCCAACCGCGCGGCCCGGGAAGAAGGGGTGGAATTCGTCCTGACCACGGCCTCGGGCAGGCAGTTGTACCTGGGGCCCGAAAAACTTTGGGTTCGCCTCGATGCCGGGCGCATTACGCGGGCCGTTTACCTTCCCGACCGCAAACTGCTGCGCCTCTACCTAGGGGCGGCCGATGCACATACCCCAAACGCCTACCTGCGCACCAACCGTAATCTTGTACTGCCCGGGTTGCCCTTTAACGCCGGAACGCAGGAAATCCGGCTCAGTCCCGGGGGGGAAACCGAGCTAAACCTGTCCCTGGATTTCTGACGGCCCTCAGATTTTAATAATGTCGGAGGGTGTCTCGACCAGAATGGTGAGATCTCCCCTCAGGGCAATAGGCTGTTTCAGAATTTCGGGGTTTTTCCTTATCACGGTAATCCAGTCTGCTTCCGACAGGCTGTGCGGGCCGAACAGTTTCCGGTACGAGGGGTGCTGCTGGTTAACCAGCTGGTTAATTTTAAGCCCAAGCCGGTCAGCCAGTTCGGCGATCTGTGTCCCTGTCAGTGGAGTTTTCAGCAGGTCTACTTCTTTTATGGGCAGGCCTTCAGCCCGGGCGTAGGCCAGGGTCTTCTTGGCCCGCTCCGAGGCCGAGCTGTAGAACAGCGTAATCATACGCTTCGAGGTGGCAATTTCTCCCATGACTTGTTTTTTAAGGTTAGTACGTTTTTCCACACGTCGCTCCCAACAAGATTCGGACGTTACGAATTCACCTGCCTGAGGAATTCTTCACTGCCCACCAGGGGCTTGCTCAGGGTGAAAGCTTCTTTTTTGCAGGCCCGGAAGTCTTTTGCGAAATGGGCGATTTCCTCTTCGAGCACGGCGTGGTCGCCTCGGAATTTTCGGGAATCGTATTTAAAGGGGTCTTCCAGCAGGTCTGCCAGGTGGCCCAGGTGCTCCTGGGTTTGCCGGGCAAGCGACTCACGGCGCGTTTCGAGCATCGCCAGGCGCTTGGCCACCTGTGTGCCCTGGTCGGCCCGTTCTTCCAGGAACAGCCACATGTAGTAGCTTCGCAGCAGGTGGTGCAAAAACCTTAGGTCATCTCCGTAAAAGGCCAGGTCAGAGCCCCAGTGCTGGGTAAGCGCGTACAATTCCTTCCAGTCTGCCTCTTCGATAAAGGGCCCCTTGGGCCTCGTTCTCCATGCATCCATGATCGTGAACTTTAATGGGTGATACACAGAGAAGATACTCCTTTGTTGCCGATGCCGGAATGATGGAGGTCATTCGGCAGGGCGATGGCCTAGTGCCCGGTCAGGATCACCCGCTGGTACCGGGTCATGGGGTGTTCGGCCCTATCGCGCACTTCCAAAATCAGGTGCAGGGTTTGCCCGGGTTCCAGATTTTGGGGGATGGTCAGTGAAACCTCCGGGCTGTCTGCCCCGCTCAGGGGAGGGCTTACGGGGTAGGTGCCGGCCTCTCGGTACACCCACCAGTTGTATTCCAGGGCATCCCCGTCGGGGTCTTCGGCCTTTGCGACCAGGGTAATAGCCTCTCCCGGGGACACGCTGCGCGCTTTTTCGCCGGCCACCCAAACCCGGGGAGGGTGGTTGGCCTGTTCGTAGGGCAGTACGCACCAGTCGGCCCGTCCGGCAAAATCTTCCTGAATGGCAGGGATCCAACGCGTCTGGGGAAAGGTGGTGTCAACGCTGTCGCGAAACGGATTATAATCGCTGGCCTGGGGCCCGTCTTCCCACCGGTTGGGCAGGGAATCGGAATGCAGGAGCCGGCCTCCCCAGCCTCCGTATTCGGGGTGTTTCAGGTTTCCAAGGCCCACCTCGACCAGGTGCAGGTAAGCGGGCGAATCGCCTTCAGAAATAAAATCGTAAGGTTTAAAAGGCCCCCAGGCCTGCCCCATACGGCTCTGGTTAAACGAATCCAGGGCTATACCGTGGAGGTGCTCCGGGTCACCTTCCTGTTTCTGACCGTCGCCATAGGCATAGTATTTTTTGAGCAGGGGGCCGTGGTTATCCACGATCTCGTTGCGCATGAAATCGCCTTCCAGGTAATGTTGCCAGGTTTGGGGCACCGCGTGCTTCCACATATAGGCAAAGCACCAGAACTGGTTCGAATTGTAATAGATTTTCAGGTCGGGCCATTGCGGGGCGATGTACTTCCGGTAGGTGGCGTCCTGGTCGAGGATGGCATAGATCACGGCTTTTTCGCAAACCTTTCGGTACATGGCGTCCCACTGGTCGGTGCCCCGGTAGGTATCGTCTATCGATTTCAGGGCACGGGCGATGGTATTGGTACCGCCCCACACCTGCAGGTACAGGGGAGTAGGGTCATCGTCGAGCAGCAGGGCCTTTATAAAATCAGAACCCTCGGTATCGCGTTCCATTTCCCCTTCGAAGTCAATATTACCCACCCGTATCAGGGCCATCAAGGAATCGGGGTGCGGATAGCCCCCGGCGTGCTGCTGCAGGTTCGGATACACCTCGGCATAGGAGGCGATAAGCCCCTGCATCCACCCGGTGCCGGGCCACCGCAGGTCGGTGCGCTCCCCGTAGATATTCCGGGTCATCTCCATTTCCGACACGAAAGGCGTACCTGCCCCGTCTCCCTTGTAGTGCCATTGCGAACTGCTGTACACCAGGCCTTCAAGCTGAAATTCGTTCGCGTAGAGCAGCATCCTGATGAAGGAATCCACATCGTCAATTTCCCCGTCGGTGGTCACTACCGTGCGGGGCCTGTGTGAAAGGTCGGCCGCTTCGGGGTTTTCCGGGGCAGGGCCGCCCGGCTGGCAGGAAACCAACCCCAGCAACAGGGCTGCGGCAGGGGCGATTTTGAGGAAGATCCGCTTCGGGTTCATATCAGGGAGGGTTTGATGCTTCGGCGTTGGTGCTTATTCGTACTTGGTGGGGTCGAGGTTGAAGAAGCGCACCGCGTTGTTGAAAAAGATATCGCGCTTCTGTTCCTGCGACAGGTAGTTGGCGTTCTCGATAACCCCAATGGATGTCTCAAGCAGCTTGGGCCAGACCATAAAATCGGTACCGTAGAGGATGCGCTTTCCGAACCCGGCCTGTACCAGCCGCTTCAGGTAGGCGTGGATTTCCTCCAGGGGATAGCTCCAGATAAACCCGGCCAGGTCTACGTACACATAGGCATTGGCCCCCATCAGGGCAATCATCTGGTCGATCATGGGGTAGCCGGCGTGCATGACCCAGATCTTGAGTTTGGGGTGGCGGGCCAGCACGTCTTCCAGTAAAAAGGGCTGCCCCAGCGAGGCCCGGTACTTTGGGTTGCTGATATTGATCATGCCGTTCCCGCCCGTACCCATATGGATGCCCACCGGGATGCCCAGTTCTTCGGCCACCCCAAAATAGGCGTCAAGCGACAGGTCGCTGGGCGACATTCCCTGGTACTGCGGGGCCACCTCGCCCATTACCTTGTAAAAACCAATTTCCAGGGAGTCTCTGAAGGCCTCCACGCTCATTTGCCCGGCATTGCTAATGCCCAAAGAGGGGATAATGCGGTCGGGCGCCTGGGCGTGCCATTTGTGCAACACCTCGGCGTCGCCGCTGGCTACCAAAACCATATTCAGCCGTTCGGCCGTGGCCAGCAGTTTTTCCTGCATATCGGCATCGGAAACAGCGGGCAGCAAAGGATCGACGCAGTCGAGGTTGATGAAGGAAGGGGCGGGCTGGTTGGGCCCGCTGCCGGGCATGCTGCTCAAAAACCAGGGACACATGGGGGCCGCAAAATTCGGGTTCATCTTCATGGCGTGCACATGCACGTCGATAATGGGCGGCCGTTTCGCTTTTTGCTGGGCCTCGGCGGGCAGTGCCATCAGGAAGGCTGCCGCACAGAGCATCAGGGTTATAGAAAGGGGCATCCGGGTTGCATTCGGGTGGGTCATAACAAGTTGCATTGAGTGTGCTCGGGCAGGTTTGGCCTGCTTGCTAAGGTGTGTTAAAATAACACTTAATTCCTTCCCTACCTGCCCTGCCTGCCAAATTTCACAGAAAAAGCCCCCCGTTGTTGCATTCCGAACAGCGGTCAATTCACGTGCAGGGTAACCAGGTTTTGCTTCTGGCCGGGCTCAGAGAGGTGCAAGGTCACGTATCGGCTGGTTTCGTGGGCGGTTCCGAAATTTTCATAGATGCGGCACCCGATGGTGAAGGGCAACTGATCCCCGTCGGGCCCTCCGTCCAGGAATTCCACATTGAAGAGCCATTCACCCGGGCTGTCAGGGCCGTACAGGTCAAAGTCTTTGAACTTTACACCGGTCTGCAATTCTTCCCGTATCAGGCCCGGGTCGGCCGCATTGGAGTGTTCCCAGGCGTAGAATTTCTTTTGGGGGTTCACCGATTGCAAAACGAATTCGGCTCCCGGCAGGTTCCATTCAAAGACCAGTCGCGCTTTGTAGGTCGGGCAGGTATGGTATTTGTCGGGGTACAGGTTTTTGTCGAGTTCGAAGCGTCGCGCAAACACCAGGTGCCTGATTTCCTTTTCCAAATAGTCGGCATAGGCCTGTTTAAAAGGGGTGGAGGTGTCCAGACCGTTTTTGAGCAAAATGAGCTTCCGCAGCAGTTCATTTAAGATGCGCTTGTCGGGGGTTATCGCCGCCTGGTAGAGCAGGGGTGTGGCCCGGTCGGGCTGCAGGGAAGCCAGGGATTCAGAAACGGGGCCGATAAGCTCGGGCTGCTCGAGTTCAGCCAGAAAATGGAGGACTGTTTCCAGGGCCAACGGGTTCTCGGGCGCCCCTTCCAGCAAGTTTGTGGCAATACGGGCTGCCAGGGCCGGGTTGGCGGTTTTGAAGAATTCGTAGGCTTCCAGGAAAAAAGCCGGACGGTTGCCGTTGGCACCCCGGAGCTCCAGGTATTTCTGGTAGGCCGAACCGGCCGGGGCTCCTTTAAGTGCGGCTTGTATGGCCGAGGCGGTGCCTGTCGAGAGGCCTTCGCCCGTATAGGTGTTGTTCCGCAGGCGGGCCCGGTCTACCATACCTTCCCCAGCCTGATCCGTATTGGCTGCAGCGTTTTTGGTGGTAATCATAACCACACCGTTGGCGCCAAGCGTTCCGTACTTATTGGTGGCTGCCAGGCCTTTCAGTACCGTAATTTTGGCGATGTTTTGAGGATCTACAAAGTTAAAAACGGGGTTCTGGGGCGAATTGTTGAATTTGGAGGAATCTGCCTGTTCCATAGGGATTCCGTCGATGACGATCAACCCGAAATTGTTCAGCAACATCGAATTCATGGTTCGCATGGTTACCTTGCTCAGATCGGCTTCCTGCCCCATATTCACCCCTGAAAACCGCCCTTGCATGGCTTTGGAAACATCGGTGTTTACATCGGTTATTTGATCATCATCGATGGATTGTACCGCCACACCAAGCCGGTTTTTGTCTGTTTCCCCATAGCCGATATTTTCAGCTTCCCCCGAATTATTGTTTGCTCTCACCTTGCTCACTTCCACCTCATCCAGTGCGATTACCCGGCTGTCGAGGAAGAGGTCAAACGTTGCATCGGCTGGTACCACCCGGCTCTGGGGCATGGCAAAGGAACCCCCGCTGATCAGCAGGGTGTCGCCCGGTTTGGTGGTCAGGGAAAACCGTCCTTCCGCATCGGTAATCCAGGCCTCTGAATCGCCCAGGCGTTGCACAAACAGCCCGGGGGCGGGCTGGTTATCGATGTAAATGCGCCCCTGGCGTGCGTCGGCCGCTGCCGACGGTTGGGGTTGAGGCCCTTCTTCCGCGGCTGTGTAAGGAGTAAGTTGTACGTAATGGCCCCGGTAAAGCAGGGAGGAGCGCTCCAAAAACTGCTGCTGGGGCCCGGTGGCCCGGCTCAAAACGGTGTACCCTTTCTCCACCGGCAGCCGCTCGGCGGGCAAAACCTGCTTCCCGTCGGTATAGAGGTAGGTTTCGCCCCCGTCGAGGGATGCGGCCAGGATGCCGTACACGGCCGCCCCGTCGTAGGTGAGCTTTTCCAGGTATGCCTTCAGGGCGCTCCAATCGCCTCCGCGAACCTGAAAAGCCTGTTCCTGTACTTCCGAACTGAAGGCCAGCATGCGTACCTGGCAATCGGGGTTGGCCGCAAACACGGTTTCCAGATAGCGCAGGGCGTATACTGGCTTGTTGTTTTCCATGGAAAGGGAGGTGTCCCAGGCCAGGGTGAGTTTTTTTGGGGAAGTGCCCTGGCCCTGCACCGGAATTGCGGCCAGGGCCAGGAGCAGTGCCGGTAACAGGGCCAGTATTTGGGATCGGCTTCGCATGTCTGGGTTTTACCCCCTCAAGGTACGAAAACTCCTCTTTTCAGGTGGGCAGCCGAGAGAAGTGTTTGGGTTTTGCGTAGTTTTAGGAGCAGTTGTACCTAAAACACGTCCAACCATGAAAATCTCGTCCCCAAAATTGGTTTTTGCTCCTTTCGGGCTTTTGATAGCCCTGTTTCTGGCACAGGGATGTACCGAAAAGGCACCCGCCCCTGGGCCGTTAGCCGGTGTAACCGCCTTTCCGACCGAGGCAGTCACCCTCCTGGACGGCCCCTTCAGGCATGCCCGCGACCTGGACGAAAAAACGGTGCTCGCCTACGAACCCGACCGCCTGCTGGCGCGTTTCCGTACCCAGGCCGGTTTGGAGCCCAAAGCCGAGGCGTATGGGGGCTGGGAAGGGGAATCCCTGGCCGGGCACACCCTGGGGCACTACCTCTCGGCCCTGAACCTGCTGTACAAGGGGACTGGCAATGTCGAATACAAAAGGCGTTCTGACTATATCGTTGCCGAGCTCGATACCATCCAACAGGCCGACGGCGACGGCTATCTGGGAGCCTTTGACAACGGCAAGCCCATTTTTGAAACCGAAGTGGCCAAAGGGGATATCCGCTCCCAGGGCTTTGACCTGAATGGCATCTGGGCGCCCTTTTACACCCACCACAAGGTACTGGCCGGGCTGCGCGATGCCTACCGCCTGGGAGGGAACACCCAGGCCCTGAGGGTGGCCCGCGCCTTCGCCGACTGGATCGGCGGCGTGCTGGCTGGGTTAAACCACGAGCAGATGCAACAGGTGCTCAACTGCGAACACGGGGGCATGAACGAGGTGCTTGTCGATCTCTATAATGATTCAGGCGAGGCCCGTTACCTCGAACTTGCCGGTCGGTTTTACCACGAAGCGGTGCTGCAGCCACTTGTGGCCGGGGCCGATTCCCTGGCCGGGTTGCACGGGAACACCCAGTTCCCGAAGCTGATCGGGCTCACCAAGCGCTTTCAGGTAACGGGCGACAGCGCCGATTACAGGGCCGCCTCCTTTTTCTGGGACCGGGTGGTGCACCACCACTCCTACGTAACCGGGGGGAACACCAACCACGAATATTTCGGCCGTCCCGACCAGCTGAGCATGCGGCTGAGCCCCGAAACCACCGAGACCTGCAATGTGTACAACATGCTAAAGCTCACCGACCTGCTCGTGCAGCTGGCTCCCTCTTCAGATGCCATGGACTATTACGAACGGGGCCTGCTGAACCACATCCTGGCTTCCCAGAACCCGCAAGACGGTAAGGTTACCTATTTCCTGTCGCTGGCCATGGGCGGGTTTAAAGAATTCCAGGATCCTTTTTCTTTTACCTGTTGCGTGGGCTCGGGTATGGAAAACCACGCCAGCTATACCCACGGCATCTACTACCAGCAAGACAACGCCCTTTGGGTGGCCCAGTTTATCGCCTCGGAGCTCGACTGGGCAGCCAAAGGGGTGCAGGTACGCCAGCAGACCAACTTCCCGCAGGAGCAGGGCAGCACCCTGGTCTTTTCCATGGCGCAGCCCACCGACTTCACCCTGAAAGTGCGCAAGCCCTATTGGGCGATGCAAGGCGTGTCCCTTAAACTCAACGGGAAAGCCCTGGAAGCCGAGACCGACACCCCGGGGTTCCTGAGCATTTCTCGTACCTGGGAAGCCGGCGACCGGCTGGAAATCGCCATGCCTTTTAGCCTGCGCACCGAGGCCATGCCCGACAACCCGAACCGGCTGGCCGTACTCTACGGCCCCCTGGTACTGGCCGGCGACCTGGGCGTGTTGGAAGACGGCAACGCCGAACGAACAGAAACCGTGCCCACCCTCATCCGGGAAAATACGACTCCCGAAACCTGGCTCGAGCCCGCCGGGGAGCCGAATACCTTCCGTATGAAGGAAGGGGTCGGTAAAGGCGATATACGCCTGCGCCCGCTCTACGGCCTATACGACCGCCGCTACACAGTTTACTGGGATTTTTACAGCCCCGCCCAATGGGAGGCCCACCGGGAGGAAATCCAGCGCGAACAACAGGCCTACCGAAAGCTGGTTCAGGAAACCTTTGATTTCTTCCAGCCCGGGCAGATGCAGCCCGAACGCGACCACGCCTATCAGGGCGAAGCCGCCTACATCGTGGAAATGAAGGGCCGAACCGCCCGCCAGGCCGAGCGGGGCGGTTGGTTTTCCTTTGAAATCAACATCCCGGAAACCGGCCCGGTAGACCTGGTATTCGAGTACTGGGGCGGGTATACCGGCAGCAAGACCTTCGACATCGTGGTCGACGGCCAAACCATCGCCACCCAGAACATCAGCGGCATCAAAGACGGGGCCTTTTTAACCCGGCGTTACCCGGTGCCGGACGAACTGAGCCGGGGCAAAAAGCGGCTATCGGTGCGTATTTCACCCCATGTGGGGCACCGGGGCGGCCCGGTGTTCGGGGTGCGGAGTACAGAGCGGGAAGGCGCCTGACAGGCCTGCCATTCTCCTTTAAAAAATGTATATTGTACACTTGAAACCGAAACCAGAAAAAACATGCAATCTTTTACCAAACGCCTTGTCGTTGCCATGTTGCTGACCGCCGCTTTCGGTCTATCGGCCCAGGGCAACAACGCCTTCCCGGTGCAGGCCCGCACCGACAAGGGCACCATTGAAGGGAATTACAACACCAATACGGGTATCCAGACCTATTTCGGGGTCCCCTTTGCCAAGCCCCCGGTGGGCCCCCTGCGCTGGAAGGCGCCCCAGCCCATGGAGGCCTGGGAAGGCGTAAAAATGACCAAGGCCTTTGGCCCCCGGCCTATGCAGACCAATGTTTTCGGCGATATGAAATCGCGTTCGGCAGGGGTTAGCGAAGATTGCCTGTACCTGAACGTGTGGACGCCCGCCAAACGCAATACCGAAAAATTGCCGGTGCTCGTCTATTACTACGGGGGCGGCAACGTGGCCGGGGACGCCTCCGAATACCGCTACGACGGGGAGAGCATGGCGAAAAAAGGCATGGTGGTGGTAACCACAAACTACCGCCTGAACATATTCGGGTACCTGGCCCACCCCGAACTGAGTGCCGAGGCGCCCTATAGGGCCTCAGGCAATTACGGGGCCCTCGATCAGGTAGCCGCCCTGCAGTGGGTTAAGAACAATATTGCCGCCTTCGGGGGCGACCCCAATAAGATCACCATTGCCGGGGAATCGGCCGGCTCCATTGGGGTGAGTACCCTCATGGCTTCCCCCTTGTCTAAAAACATGCTCGCCGGTGCCATTGGCGAGAGCGGGGCCGCCATTTTCCCGACCATGGCCCCGGTGCCCCTGGCAGAAGCTGAGAAGCAGGGGGCCGACTTCCTGCAGAAGGCAGGGGTAGCCTCCGTAAAGGACCTGCGCAATTTGCCGACCCGCAATATCTATGAAATGTACAACGAGAGCGGCCGCTTCGGTTTTCCGATGGTTATCGACGGCCACTTTCTGCCCGCCAGCCTGCCCGAGATTTTTGAAAAGAAACAGCAGGCCCAGATACCGCTGCTGGTGGGTTGGAACAGCGCCGAAATCCCCGGGATGGCCTTTATGCAAGGACAGCCGTACACGCCCGAGAATTTTCAGGCCAAGGTAAAGGAAGCTTATCCGGAAGGTTTTCAGCAGGTACTGGATGCCTACCCCCACGCCGATGCCAAACAGGTCGAAGTTTCGGCTACAGCCCTCTCCTCAGACCGGTTTATCGTTTACAGCACCTGGAAGTGGTTCGACCTGCACCGCAAAAACAGCGACCAGCCGGTTTACCGGTACCTGTACAGCAAGCTGCGTCCGCCCCTGAAAGACCAGGACCTGATGCCCGGCCTGGCCGGGGGTACGGTTCGGGCTACCGACGGCGCCCCTGCCAGGCCCCAACCGATAGGCGCCCCGCACGCCTGCGAAATCGAATACTGCATGGGTAACCTGCACCTGGTCGAAGAGTACGCCTGGACGGCCGACGATTACGCCGTTTCTGAAACCATGCAGGCCTTCTTTGCCAATTTCATCAAAAAAGGAGACCCGAACAGCCTGGATTTGCCCAACTGGCCGGCTGCCAAGGCCACAGAGGCGGCACCCCCGGTAATGGTACTCGATGTGAAGAGCAAAAGCGCCCCTGCCACCGAAGATGGCCGTTTCACTTTCCACGATTCCTATTACACCAAACAGTAAAACCTCCCGATGAAAAGGTTTGGCCGTATTTTCAGAACTCTCCTGGCAGGAGCACTGCTGTTCCTGCAGGCCTGTACGGCCCAATCGCGCCTGGTTACCGGTTCCCAGCAAACAGCGGTACAGGAAACCCTGAACTACTACCTGTACTACCCGCCCGGCTATGACGACTCAGATACCGAACAATTCCCGCTTTTGTTGTTTTTGCACGGGGGAGGGGAGTCCGGCCAAAACCTGGAGGCCCTGCGGGCCGGGGGCCCGCCCAAGATGCTGGCCGAGGGGCACGAATTCCCCTTCCTGATATTAGCCCCCCAAAACCCGCATGAGAAGCAGTGGTGGAATGTGCGGGCCGTAAAACAGTTGCTCGATTCGGTGGTGCAGGCCAACCGGGTAGACCCGTCACGCCTGTACCTTACAGGCCTGAGCCGGGGCGGTTCGGCATGCTGGGAAATGGCGGTACAGTACCCGGATACCTTTGCGGCCATGGCCGTGGTATGCGGCATGGCGCCGTTGC
This sequence comes from Robiginitalea sp., assembly GCA_050289825.1. Taxonomy (GTDB): domain Bacteria; phylum Bacteroidota; class Bacteroidia; order Flavobacteriales; family Flavobacteriaceae; genus Robiginitalea. The sequence goes on along the minus strand of JBNKGM010000001.1, from coordinate 49,654 downwards.
CCTACGCTACCTGGATCGATAAAAACCTGGCTATCTGGGCCTTTCACGGCACAGACGACCCGGTAATCCCTTTTTCGGAATCGGCAGCCATGGTGGCCCGGCTCCGGGAGTTGGGGTATGACATCACCTTTACGCCCTACGAAGGGGTTGGCCACAATGCCTGGGAACGCGCCTACCATACCGACGGTTTGTTCGAATGGTTCACCCGCCACCGGCGGGAAGAACCCTAAAGCGCCCCGGCATCTAGGGTGCGGGTGGCTTTGCCCCGGCCGTCAAAGAATTCGACCCGCTGTGCGCCTTTCGGCACTTCCAGCATCCGTTCCGATTGCGACAGGAAACCGCTTCCCCAGTAGAATTCGCAGCGTTGTTTGCTGCCGTCCGGTAAAGTAACCAGCGCAGCCGTTTCCCCGGGGTGTACGGCTATAATTTTTCCGGCAGGCCCCGCTTCGAAAGCCTTCAGGTTGTTGTTGTTCTGGGAGGCCACCCAGAGGTCCTTGCCATCGGCCGTGCGTACCCGTACCAGGGCCTTGGCGTCGCCCGGCACATAAAAGCCGCTCTGGTTGGCATTCAGGGGCTCAAATGACCCGTCGCCACGGTTCTTAAGGAGCAGTCCCATCAGGGCGTCTGCGCGCCCCTGCTGCACTTCCATGCCGTAGTCGTTGCCGACTACCAGCAGGTCGGTTAACCCGTCCCCATCCACGTCTGCCGGAACCATGCCGTAAACCGGGGCGATTTGTGCCGCCATGGGCAGGGCATGCCGCTTGAACTTATTGCCGCCCAGGTTTTCAACCCAGGAGGTTTCCATGGTATTGAATTCATACACAACGGCGTCGTCGAGCAGGCCGTCTTTGAACATTTCGGGCAGGGTAGAAGACCCGAATTCCCCGAAGGAGTTAAAGCGCTTGCGAATAGCCGCAAATTGTTTCACCACATCTTGCCAGGGGTGGTAGAGGTATTCGTGCTTAACCCCGAGGCTGTCGCGCAGGTAGTAGGAGATCAGCGGGTCAATCATGCCGTTGTCGTCCAGGTCTTTGGCGTAGATGCGCACCGGCTGGTCTTTGGTGCCTTTGAAATTGATATTCGTGCCCGAATTCCCGGCCACGTAGTCCATGTCGCCGTCGTTGTCTATGTCGGCCGCGGTAAGGCTGTTCCACCAGCCCTTGTCATTGGCCAGGCCGGTGGCCTCGGTTACTTCGGTCAACTGCCCGCCCCGGTTTTCAAAGAAGCGCAAGGGGCTCCATTCGGCCGCCAGAATGAGGTCGGGGGTAGAATCGCCGTTGAAATCGGTCCAAAGGGCATCGCATATAAGTCCTGCAAATTCAAGGGACGCGCCAACCTCCCGGGTAACGTCGCTGAACTTCACCTGCCCGCCGGCGCTGTCGTTGCGCAACACGTACGACCGGTCGGCCGATGGGTAGGCAAAGGGCAGCACCCGACTGCCGACGAACAAGTCGAGGTCGCCGTCCTGATCGAAGTCTGCTGCCTTTACTACCGAACTGTTGGCTGTTAGGGTGGGGAGCGCATCTGTATCGGGGGTAAATCGGCCCTTTCCGTCGTTGAGCAGGAGTACATCCTGGTACCAGGGATGTCCTGGGTCGTATTGGCCCGAGCCACGGGCGATGTAGAGGTCAAGGTCTCCATCCCCGTCGGCGTCAAACAAGAGGGTAGCTGTGTCTTCCTCTTCTTTCCCGGCCTCGTTTTTGTAATTGGCATCTTGTTCAGTAAAAGTGCCGTCGGTGTTTTGCAACAGCCATTTTTCATCAAAGCTCCGGCTGCCGGCTACCAACAGGTCGGTAAGGCCGTCTCCGTTCACGTCTCCGGCGGCCAGCGAAGGGCCGTATTGGGAGAATTTGTGCGGGAGGGTCCGCTGGAAGTTAAAATCGATAAAGTCGATATCGCGCACCAGAATATCAAGGCCCCGGGCTGCCGCCACCTCCTGGAAAGGCGTAGGTATCAGACCCGGATTAGAGAAGGATTTGCTTTTCGCCTGGGCATGGTTTACCTCCAGCACCTGGTTGGCCGCCGTGGCAGCCAGTTGTTGCACCAGCCCGTCGGGCCATTCGACCCGTACCGAATCGGCCTGAGTGGCAGATCCCAGTCCGAAATGCAATACCGACTCAGGCTTTGAAAGGTACCCACGGCCAGAAAGCAACCGGAGTTTTTGTACATGCCCGCCCTGGTATACCGAAACTAGGCTGCCGTAGCCGGCCGGGTTTAGCTGCGGACCCTTCAGGCGAATGCGCAGGTAGTGCCCCTCGGGGTGCTGCTCACGCTCGTGGTTCTCGAGCAGGGTTACCTTGTCGTTCAGGTTGTTGATCACCAGGTCGAGGTCGCCGTCCTGGTCGAGGTCGCCGTAAGCCGCCCCGTTTGAAAACGTGCCGAAATTCAGCCCCCAGGGCACCGTAACGTCTTCAAAAGACAAATCGCCTTTGTTCTTGAAGGCGAAATTTGGGATTTTGATCTCCGGGATGGCCGCGATCAACTGCTCTTTGCTCACCAGGCGGTTGGCCGTAACCCGGAAATCGCCGAAATCGCGGTCGGTTACGTCTTTCGGGAAGCCATTGGTGATAATCAGGTCTTGCCAGCCGTCGTTGTCGTAATCGGCAAAAAGGGGCGCCCAGCTCCAATCCGTTTCCTGCAGGCCGGCAAACATACCGGTTTCCGAGAAGACCGGCAGGCCGGTCTGCGGATCGGTCCCGTTGGCTATTTGCAGCGTGTTTCGGGCGTATTGGTACTCGTAGTCGTACCGGCGTGTAAATATCTCTTTATCGTAGCTGCTGGGGCCCTGGAAGAGCTTCTTGCGCTTGTTGTAGTACGGCTGCATCTCGGTGGTAAACAGGTCGAGTTCGCCATCGTTGTTGATATCGGCCAGGTCGCTTCCCATGGAGGATAGGCTGAAGTGCTTGAAGATTTCGCCGGCCCGGTTGGTAAAGGTGCCGTTTTGGTTGTTGATGTAGACCAGGTCGTTGCTGAAAAAGTCGTTGGCCACGTAGATGTCCATCCACCCGTCTTTGTTGAAATCGTGGATCAGGGTACTGTGGCTGTATCCGTGGTGAACTATGCCGGCCTCTTCAGAAACGTTTGTGAATTGGGGATGACCCAGGGAATCGTTCCAGTCGCTGCGGAACAGGCGGTCGCGGCTCTGGGAGGAACCGTCGTCTTCCAGCGGGCGAAACTGGGAGGGGTTAATACCCTCGATGCGGTTCACCCCGATAAACAGGTCGAGGTCGCCGTCGTTGTCGTAATCGAAAAACTGGGCGTGAGACGAATAGCTGTCGTCGGCAATGCCATAGGCGGCAGCCTCTTCTTCAAAATGCGGAATCCCATCCTCGCCGTTCCCCTTATTGATATAGAGCAGGTTGCGGCGGTGCAGGGAATCGCGATAAAAGGTATTGCACACGTATACATCGAGCCGCCCGTCCAGGTTCAGGTCTACCAGGCTAACCCCAGACGACCAAAGCAGGGAATCGGGCTTGCCGATGCCCGATGTCCGGGTGACGTCTTCGAATTGCAATTTCCCGCGGTTCAGGTACAGGGCGTTGTTTACCTGGTTGCCAGCCAGGAAAATATCGTCCAGGCCATCTCCGTCGAGGTCGCCCAGGGCTACCCCGCTCCCGTTGTACACAAATTCGTTGTCGAGGATGTTGATCGAATCATTTTCGTGCAGCCGGTTCTCGAATTGCAGGCCAGATTGGTCGGGGGGGATGTTTTCAAAGAGGGTAGCCGTCTTGTCAGTGCCGTTGCAGGAACAAAGCAGGGCAGCCAGTACGGCGCATCCGGAGGCTAGTTTCCATCTCATGGGTCAGGTGTTTGTCGATTGAAACAAAAATGCGGGAATTCAGGGGAAGGCACAAGAAAAAAGGCCGCTGTTTAGCGGCCTTTAATCTTTTATTAATGCTTATTAATCGCTTATTACCAGCCGGGGTTCTGGGTGAGTATGTCAGAGCCCTGCAGGTCGATCTGAGCCTGCGGAATGGGTTGGTACTCGTGCTTGCCAGCAGTAAAGTTAGCGCCTCCGAATTTGGTAACCAGGTACTGTCCTTCGTAATCGAGGTAGCGGTTCAACTCAGTTCCGGCGATGCCCCAGCGAACCAGGTCAAAGAAACGGTGACCTTCGCCTGAAAGCTCCAGCTTACGCTCGAAACGTACGGCGTTGCGGGCAGTGGCCTGATCTGCGAAATCAGCAGCAACATACTCGCTGATCACATAGTTGGCCGCATTCCCCGAATCGTCGTACTCTTTCACCCAGTATTGTGCATTCGCAGCCCGGGCACGAACCTGGTTAACCAGATCCAGGGCGGCAGTCAGGTTTCCGAGTTCCACTTCGGCTTCAGCAGCCATAAGCAGCACGTCGGCATACCGGATGATGGTGTAGTTCATCAGGGCATAGCCACGGGTCCAGGAGCTTCCGTCGGTGAAGCTGTTTTCCTGGCTGCGGTAGTACACGTATTTCTTGGGCGAATACGGACCAGCGTAGGGGAAGCTCCGGATCCATGCAGAACCGGGCATTTCAATCCAATCCAGGTAGGGGATGCCCATCCGGCCCATAGACCAGTCGATACGGGGATCCAGGGGGCCTGCATCTTCTACGAAAGTGCTTTCGTCCTGACCATCAACGAATACGTGGAACCAGTTGTTGGCAACCACGTTGGCCGGATCGTTGAACGAGCCATCCAGCAGCGGCAGACCGGCGTTGTTGGTCCGGAAGTGGTTGGCCAGGTCAATACTAGGCTGGAAGAATCCGCAACAGTTACCGGGTCCGTCAGGGCCGGTGTTGTACGGGTAGTTCAGGTCGTCAAAGTAGTTGGCGTTCTGAGTGCTACCGGTATTGTTGGCAGATTCGACGTCCATTACAGCCTCGGCGTGGTTGTCGTTTTCAGCGTTGAAGATCTGGGCGTAGTCTTCCAACAGGGCGTATGGCAGCCCGTTGGAAGTTGTACCGTTGGCGATCACGCCGTCGAAAGAAGCCTTGGCGGCAGCCCACTTGCCCTGATACAGTTGTGCTTTGCCCAGGTAGGCCAAGGCGGCCCACTTGTTCACGCGACCAGCTCCGGTGGTACCTTCGAGGACGTCGTAGGCATACTGGAAGTCGGCCTCGATAAAGGCCCACAGGTCGGGCGTGTTGGGTACCAGCGGCACATCGACAGCAGCAACGGTCTCGTCAAAGAGGGGCACGCTGTTGAAGTGCTTTTTCAGGTCAAAGTAGAAGTGACCGCGAAGCAGGCGGGCCTGGCCCGTAATGTTCGCGTAATCAGCAGCGGTGAGTTGGTCCTGAATGGCAGCGGCGGTAGCCAGTACCTTGTTGGCACGGGCCACACCCTCGAACCGTCCGCGCCAAAGCGAGTTCAGGTCGCCCTGGGTAGCATCGTGCTCGAAACGCTGTACCGGGTTGATGGAAGAATAGTCACCCGCATCGGTTCCCTTGTTGGCGTCTCCGCCCAGGATAGATCCGGTAACCCAGTGGTTGGGCCCTTCAAAGCGGTTGCCGAAAACCCCGTTCAGGGCTGCATAGGTACCCACAAGAAGACCTTCAACCCCAGCCTTAGTCTGCAATTGTGCATCCCCCAACGAGTTGGCGGGTGGCACATCCAGGAAGTCATCTTTACATGCCCCCACGGTCAGCAGACCCGAGGCCAGTAAAAGGGCAATCAATCTGTTTGTTTTCATAACTTTTTTTTCAAATATATTCAAAAAACTTGATTTCATCTCACTCATTCTTACAGATTTACAAACCGATGTTGATGTTGAACAGGTAAGAAGGAGTAACCGGATAGTTACCTACGTCCACCCCGAAAGTAGTGTCGGCGTCACCCCCAACAACCGGGTCCAGACCGCTGTACTTGGTCATGGTCCAGACGTTGTTGGCAGAGAGCCCAACTTCAAACCGCTTCAGGCCAACGCTTTCCAGGAAATCGCTTCCGAAGTTGTAGAACAGGGCGATGCGCTGCAGGCGCACGTAATCGCCTTTCTCTACATACCAGCTGTTGGAAGCTCCTGAGGTAGAAAGGTTGGTGGCGCTTTCCCAGATCGGAGCAGCAGCGCTGTTGCCGCGCTCGGGGGTCCAGGAATTCAGAGCGGCTACACCCTTGGCAGAACCTTCGAAGGTACCGAAGAAATCACGGAACCATTTGCTCTGGTTGAAGATATCAACACCGGTAACCCAGTTCCAGTAAGTCTCCAGGCTCAGTTGCTTGTAACGCAGGTTGAGTACGGCTCCACCGCTGTAGTTCGGTACAGGGTCGCCCATGTAAGTACGGTCGTCAGGAGAAATTACCCCGTCGCCGTTGATATCGGCATATTTGAAGCGGCCCACTCCGGCACCATCTTGGGTGGGGGAGTTTGCTACATCAGCAGCATCGGCGAAATAGCCGATCATCTGGTATCCGAAGAAGGAAGAGAGCGGTTTGCCGACCTGGTTGCGGATCGGGTTAATACCCCGGTACGAAGGACCATCGAGGTAATCGATACCGTCTGCAAAGCGCACAACTTCGTTTTTCAGGAAGGAGTTGTTCAGGGTAACGGTGAACGACAGGTCTTCGGTGATGCTTCCGCGACCGATGATCTGGAGGTCAACCCCCTGGTTCAGCATAGCCCCCACGTTCCGGGAAGGAGCGGCGGCATAGGCGCCGGTAACAGCCGGCAGCGGTACCTGGAACAACAGGTCTTCGGTATCCTTTTTCCACCAGTCGAGGATAATGTCGACGTGGTTGTCAAGGATGGTAGCGTCAAACCCAATGTTCAGGGTAGTAGAGGTTTCCCATTTCGCGTCGGGGTTGCCGATACGGGTAGTGGCAAATCCTTCGTTGGCGCCGCTGTTCTGGCCTTCGATCGGGTAAATGGTGTTGCCGATGTCGATACCAGCCAGAGAATACTGGTTGGCCGGGTCAACGTTGTTGGAGTTACCCATTTGACCCCAGCCTCCGCGGATTTTCAGGTCGTTGAAGATGCTCTGGTCTTGCATGAAGTCCTCGGCGATGATCCGCCAGGCGCCGGATACCGCAGGGAATACCCCGTAGCGGTTGTTTTCACCGAATACGGATGAACCGTCGCGGCGAATAACCCCGGTTACATAGTACTTCTCATCGAAGTTGTAGTCGAGTTTTCCGAACATGGAGCTGAAGTTTACCCCTTGCCGGATAAAGCTTTGAACAACCGGGCTCTTAACCGTTTGCAGGTTCACAAAGGTCAGGTCGGTAGAGAAGGGGTTGATACCCGATCCCTGGATACGACGGCCGCGAGCCGCACTGGTGGGTGTGCTGGCGCCTTTGATGGCCTCAAGACCACCGAAGAGTTTAACTCCGTGTTTTCCAAATACCTTCTCATAAGTAAAGGAATTGGTCCAGATCCACTGGAAGCCGTACTCAGAACCTTCGTTGAAGCTAAAGCTGGCCTGGGGCTCAGAATCCCCGAGGTAGCGGTAGTTGTAATCGAGGTTGTAGGCATTGTAGTAAGCTCCGCCGATGCTGGTGCGCAGGGTCAGGCCCTCGATAGGCTTAACCAAAGCGTACAGGTTGCCGAAGGCGCTGGCCGACCAGTTCTGGTCGTTGCCGCGGTCTTGAGCCAGACGGCGCACGGGGTTACGCGGGTTGTTGAAACCGGCGGCCCGGGTAGAGGCGTAGCTGCCGAACTCATCAAATACAGGAATGATGGTGGGCATACGGTAGGCAGAAAGTACCTCGCTTTCGTCCTGGGCGATACCCTGTCCTCCATTACCTCCTGATTGACCGCGAACCGAGTTGTAAGTGGCCTGGAAATTCTCACCGACTGATAGCCAGGGGAGCAGGTCAAACTCAGAGTTGAAACGGGCCGTGTAACGATCTTGGGAGTTCTCCAGCAAGATACCGTCGAGGTTCTGCATAGACAGACCGGCGTAGAAACGACCGTTTTCTGTACCGCCGTCAAAGCCAAGGCTCACACGGGTGGCCGGGGCCAGGCGGGTGATTTCCTTGTACCAGTTTGTTCCGCGCAGGTTCGGACGAATCAGGAAAACGTTTTCCGGATTGGCCTCATAGTTGGCCCGGATCTGATCCAGGTTAATATCGCTGGCGCTAACTCCGTTCTGTCCGTCGGCATGCAGGTAATCCGGGAAGGTCGGAGTGGCATTGGAGCCGTACTGCGGGTGGGTGTACTGAGGCGTAGTCCCGTTGGCAGCGGCGTTGTTTTCATAAGCCAGGTGGGTGTAATCGGCCATCTGTTGCGGATTCAGCATTTTCGGTGAACCTGCAACGTTCGGGTCGGTAACCCCGCTTTGAATATTAATGGAGATATTGGTCTTCCGGTTGCGGCGTCCCTGCTTGGTGGTGTAAACGATCACCCCGTTGGCAGCACGGGCACCGTAAATGGAAGCTGCAGCAGCATCCTTAAGAACGGTAGTGGTCTCAATATCGTCCGGGTTCAGAAAGGAGATGTCGTTGATCGGCACCCCGTCAACAACGTACAGCGGCTGGTTTCCGCCGAAAGCCCCGAAACCGCGAACACGGATCTGGCTGGCAGTACCTGGCTGACCGTTGGTTACCACGGTAACCCCGGCGACCCGACCGGCGAGCTGTTGTTCAACGTTACCGGAAGGGATGGCTGCAAGTTCTTCAGCCTTCACAATAGAAACCGCAGCGGTGGTCTCGCGTTTGGTCTCCGTGGTGTATCCGGTTACGATCACCTCGTCCAGTGCCTGGGAGTCTTCTACCATGGTTACATTAATAGAAGAACGTCCGTTTACAGACACGGCTTGGGTAACGTACCCAAGGTAGCTCACCACCAGCACGGCATCAGATGCCGCTTCGATGGAGAAGTTTCCGTCAAAATCGGTCTGGGTACCACGGGTGGTTCCCTGCACCAGAACGTTGGCTCCGGGCAGCGGCACGCCATAGGAATCGACCACGGTTCCGGAAACGACATTTTGAATTGGCGTTTCTCCCGCAAATTTCGTCGATGTATCGGAATTTGCATGGAGCGCCTGCATTCCGAAACATGACAACATCATTACGAATCCAAAGAAAAGTCGCGCGAACTGTTTCATTTTCTTCAGATTCCAATCAGCGTTTCGAATCATAATGTTAAGTTGTTAAGTTAGTTAAATGTTTGATTTACACTTGTTTAATTCAAACTAGGGTCGAAATCGTTTTCGGATAATACGTTAAAAAAACCCAAAAACAGTGTTAATATTACTAAAAATCAACCGAACATAGTGCAGGGTTGTTGATAATTTTCTCAAAAAACGGTTTACTTGTTAAATATTTCCTCCCAAAACTAGCAATACCTAAATTAGCCGATATTCGTATTTAACTTACCAACACCAATACATGCAGATCAAAGAAAACCCAACCGTCTACGACGCGATTATCGTCGGTTCCGGTGCCGGAGGCGGTATGGCCACCAAGGTGCTGGCAGATGCCGGGCTGAAAGTGGCGGTCGTGGAGGCAGGCCCTTTTTTCGACCCGAAAAACCCCGAACAGCAAACCCAGTTAAAATGGCCTTATGAATCCCCGAGGCGAGGCGCCGGCACGGTGCGGGATTTCGGCGAATTCGATTCGGCCTATGGGGGGTGGGAAATCGAAGGCGAGCCCTATACCCGCAAAGACGGCACCCAGTTCGACTGGTTCCGCTCCCACATGCTGGGCGGGCGCACCAATCACTGGGGCCGCATCTCCCTGCGTTTCGGACCGCTCGATTTCAAACACAAAGACGTAGACGGCCTGGGCGACAACTGGCCTATTAGCTATGAAGACGTAAAACCCTATTACGATAAAGTTGACAAACTCATCGGTGTTTTTGGCTCCAAGGAGAACCTGCCCAACGAACCGGACGGCTTTTTCCTGCCGGCGCCCAAACCGAGGCTGCATGAACTTTATTATATAAAGGCTGCCCGGAAGTCGGGTATTACCGTTATTCCATCGCGCCTGTCTATGCTCACCAAGCGCATCAATGCTGACCGGGGGGTTTGCTTTTACTGCGGCCAGTGCAGCCGGGCCTGCTCGGTGCACGCCGACTTCTCGGCCGGCACATGCCTGATCTTCCCGGCCCAGAAGAGCCGGGGCCAGGTAGACCTTTTCGTAAATTGCGTGGTGCGCGAGGTTACCACCAACGAAGAAGGCCGGGCCACGGGCGTCTCATATATAAATAAGGAAGACCGCAAGGAATATACCCTGAAAGGACGGGTGGTGGTGTTGGCTGCCTCGGCCTGCAGCTCGGCGCGCATCCTGCTCAACTCCAAAAGCAAGCAACACCCGAACGGCCTGGGCAACGGCAGCGACGTGGTTGGCAAGTACCTGCACGATTCCACGGGCAGCAGCCGGGCCGGCTTTATCCCCGACCTGATGAACCGCGACATCTACAACGAAGACGGGGTGGGGGGCATGCACGTTTATTCGCCCTGGTGGCTTGACAACCGCAAGCTCGATTTCCCGCGCGGCTACCATATCGAGGTGTGGGGCGGCATGGGGATGCCCAATTACGGTTTTGGCTTCGACGTTAACGAATTCAACAAATTCTTTGGCTTGCCCACCGGGGGTTACGGAGATCAGCTCCGGGCCGACGTAAAGAAATACTACGGGGCCGTGGTCGGATTCGGCGGACGGGGCGAACCCATTGCCCGGAAAGACAACTATTGCGAGATCGACCCGACTACCGTCGACCAGTTCGGCATCCCCGTTTTACGGTTCCATTACAAATGGTCAGACTACGAGCGCAAGCAGGCCCGCCACATGCAGCATACCTTCGAGGAGCTCATCCATAACATGGGTGGAGAGGTGCTGGGCGAAACGCCCACGGCCGAGCAGGATTACGGCCTGGCGGCCCCTGGCCGGATTATACACGAGGTTGGCACCACCCGTATGGGCGACGACCCCAAGACTTCGGTTACCAACCGTTACCAGCAACTGCACGAGGTAGACAACGTCTTTATTACCGACGCAGGGCCTTTTGTGTCGCAGGGCGACAAGAACTGTACCTGGACCATCCTGGCCCTGTCTATGCGGGCTTCTGAGTATATCGTAGACCAATTGAAACAACAAAACATCTGATATGGACCGCAGAGACAGTTTAAGATCCATTCTGTTGGGGTCGGTTGCCGGTGGCCTGGCCCTGCACGGCTGCAAGCCGGCCGATAACGAAATCGCCGATGCCCTGGGAACACAGGCAGAAGAACGCCTTTTCGGGCGCACCCCCGAAGAAAAGGAGCAGATTGCAAAACTCCAGGCCGAACAGTTTTTAAACGAACACGAATTGGAGACCGTTACCGTACTGGCTACGCGCATTCTGCCGCCCCACCCGGAATTCGGGGGGCCGGTAGAGGCCGAAGTACCCGAATTCATCGAATTCATGGCCAAGGACATCCCCGAACTGCAGACCACCCTGCGAGGCGGGCTCATGTGGCTTGACCACCAGAGCAATACCCAATACGGTATTGAATTCAAGGGTGCCACAGAAGCCCAGCAAAAGGCCCTGATGGATACCATTGCTTTTTACGACCCCGAGGTGCCGGCCCAAGAACGGCCCCTTGAGATCCAGTTCTTCAGCCTGATGCGGAACCTGACCGTTTGCGGATATTACACCTCCAAGGTGGGTATAGCTGAACTGGGCTACAAGGGGAATTCGCCCAACGTCTGGGACGGCGTGCCCCAGGAAGTGCTCGACAAACACGGCATGGCCTACGAAGAGGAGTGGCTGGCCAAATGCGTTGACCAGTCCAAACGGAATGATACCGCCGAGTGGGACGAAGAAGGCAATTTGTTAACCTGACCGATACCAATATGAAAAAGCAAGTGATTCTAGTATGGGGGGTAGCCCTGTTGAGCCTGGCAAGTGCCTGGCGGGCAGGCGCCCAGGAATTCGGGCTGCAGCTCTACAGCCTGCGCGACCAGTTCAAGACTGATGTGGAGGGGTCCCTGGCCCAGATCCGCGATTGGGGAATTACCTATATTGAAGGGGGCGGAACCTATGGTTATTCGCAAGACGATTTTTTGAAGTTGCTCGGCAAATACGGCCTGAAAACGGCCAGTATAGGGGCAGGCTTCGAAGAGCTGGAGAAAGACCCTGCCGCCCTGATCGAAAAGGCGAAAGCCTTTGGTGCCACCTATGTGATGTGTGCCTGGGTGCCCCATAGCGGGGATCAGTTCGGCGAGGCCGAGACCCGCAAGGCCATAGCCGTATTCAATGCGGCCGGCAAGGTGCTCTCAGAGGCCGGCATTACCCTGGCCTACCACGCCCACGGGTATGAATTCCGGCCCTTCGAGGGGGGCACGCTGTTCGACCTGATGGCCCGGGAGGCCACGGATTACAAGTTCGAAATGGACGTGTACTGGGTGCAGCACGGCGGGGCCGACCCGCTGGCGCTGCTGAACAAGTACCCCGACAAGTTTGCACTCTTTCACCTGAAAGACCTGCAGAAGGGCGTACAGGGCAACCAAACCGGGCACGAAGACGTCGAGACCAACGTGGTGCTGGGCACCGGGCAGATCGACATCGCCGGCCTGGTGAAGCGGGGAGCCGAACTGGGCATCCGCTACATGTTCATCGAAGACGAATCAAGCCGGGTGGTGGAGCAGGTGCCCCAGAGCCTGAAATTCCTGCGCTCCCTGTAAATACGGTAATTCCGGGAGGGGTCAGGGCCTTCTGACGGCCACCCCCACCATCGAATCGGCCGTTCCGTAGTAGAGGAACCAGGTATTCCTGTAATAAACCAACCCTTCTATAAAGGTGGTGCCGGCCTGGTACTGCCCTCTTCGCTCGTGGGGCAGGCTGGGGCAGATAAAGGGCACTTCGAGCCGCCCGAGCAGGATTTCGGGATTTGCCTGGTCAAAAAGGACCTGTCCGCCGCAATAACTTCCTTCAGGGGTCTGGCTGCCGGCCCCTTCGCCACTGAGGTTCTTCCCGTTGTACAGCAGTATGATGCCGTTTTCGGTAAACAAGGCCGGAGGACCTGGCTCGGTCAGGTGGCTGTCGAAATCATTCGGGGTGGGTCGGAAGCTCCGAAGCAGTTCGCCTTTCCCGTCGAGGGTGGGCGTCCAGTCGGTACCATTTGCGGAATAGGCCACATTGACGAACAACTCCCCCCAGTACATGACATACCTGCCATCGATTTTCCTGGCGACCAGGCGCCCGTCTTTCAGTTCGGTGAGCACGGAGCCCGATTTGCTCCAGGTGTTCAAAAAGGCGCCATTGTGGGCGGTTTCAAAAACGGGGCCGTGCTTTGTCCAATGCCTAAGGTCGGGCGAAGTGGCGGCGCTCAGGCGGGCCGTTTCCTGGTTCCAGGCCGTGTAGAGCATCAGGTAGGTGCCGTCTTCCAGTTCTGCCACCCTCGGGTCTTCCACGCCTCCAGGGTCTTCCCATTTGCGGAAGGCATCCCGGTCTGGGTAGAGTACCGGTTCCGGGTATTTTGTGAAATGCAGCCCATCGGTGCTCCAGGCCAGGCCTATGCGCGAGGTACGGCCCCCGATACCGGCCACCGGATTATCTTCGGCCCGGAACAACAGGAACACGGTGTCGTTGCGGACCACAGCCGCCGGGTTGAAGACATCGGCCAGTTGCCATTGCACTTCCTTTTCCCGGATCGGACACAAAAACCTGGGGGAAGGGTCGGCCTGCAAAACCGGGTTTTCGGCCGGCTTTTCAAAACCAACCAGCCAGGGTTCCTGGGCGAATCCGGGGCTCAGGCAGCTTAGGAGCAGGCAAATGGCCCCAACGAGTTGGGCTTTTTTCATAGTTTGGCAGCTTGGTTTGAGTCCGAAAGATACGCACAAATAGCCCCGGAGCCATGCCCCATTGTCTCGGTCGGTTTGGCTATCTTTAACGGCAAACCAACCCTTGTGAGACCTCCCATGCGCACCCTGCCCCTACGATTCGTTTGCCTGTGGGCTGTGGCCTGCCTGCTGACCCTGGCCGCCTGCCGTGAATCGCTAGGTAGCCGCCCCGACGCAGCAGGAGACCCCGTTCAGGCAGACACCGTATTGACAGATACGGTTATGCCCGTTGAGCCTCAGCGGCCTGAGCCGCCTCCTGACCTGGAAAGCCTGCCCGATACCACGTTTATCCGGCTGGCCGATTACAGCGGCGATTTTGCCTACGATCTGCGCTATGCCACTGAAAATAACTTCCTCAAAGAGGCGGTTTACCCCTGCGGGGAGTGCTATACCCGCGTAAAAACGGCCAGGGCCCTGCTGGCGGCCAATTCCGAGTTGCTGCAACAGGGCTACCGCATTCGCTTTTTTGATTGCTACCGCCCGAATTCGGTACAGTATAAAATGTGGGCCATCGTGCCCAACCCGCAGTATGTTGCCAACCCAGTAAAGGGTTCTATCCACAACAAGGGAGGGGCCGTGGATATTACCCTGGAAACCCACGATGGAAAGCCCCTGGATATGGGTACGGAGTTCGATTTTTTCGGACGTCGCGCCTACCACGACAATACCGATTTGCCAGCAGAGGTATTGGCCAACCGCCGCCTGCTGAAAGAAACCATGGAGGCCCACGGCTTCTGGTCGGTGCGCACCGAATGGTGGCACTACAACCTGAGTGCCGGCTCCAACGACCCTGTGGCCAATTTCCAGTGGCCCTGCCCGGCCGATTAAAACCGCTGACATGAAAAAAATATATTTGATTAACTTCTTGTTATTCAGCATTTTTAATGGGAGTGCGCAAGACCTGCAGCTGCCGATTTGGCCCGAAGGGCACATCCCGTACCGGGTCGAAACCGACGAGCAGGAGCTGCACGAAACCGACGGCATCCTCCGTATCAGCCGGGTACAGGTGCCCGGCCTGGAGGTATATCTCCCCAAGCCTGAGAAAAATACCGGTAAAGCTGTCCTGATCTTCCCGGGCGGTGGCTACCACATCCTGGCCTACCACTGGGAGGGGACAGACTTCGCCAGGTTGTTGCAGGAAAACGGCATTGCGGGCATCGTGGTCAAATACCGGTTGCCCGTATCGCGCTCAGCCGGCACCCCGGCCCGGATACCGCTATCCGATGCCCAGCGCGCCCTGCGCCTGTGCCGTACCCGGGCAGTGTCATGGGGCATCGACCCGGAAAAAATAGGGGTTATGGGCTTTTCGGCCGGAGGGCACCTGGCGGCATCACTGAGCACCCAATACAAATCAGAGTTGTATCCCGGGCAAGACGCCACCGACCGTGAAAGTGCCCGGCCTGCCTTTTCGGCTCTGATCTACCCGGTAATAACCTTTAGCAGGCCCAGCATGCACAGCGGGTCGCGGGAGGCCCTGCTGGGCAAGGCCCCGGTCGATTCCTTGGTGACCTTTTTCTCGCCCGAACTGCAAGTCAATGCGCATACCCCCCCGGCATTTCTGGTACATGCCGAAGACGATACGGCCGTTCCCCTGGAAAACAGCCAGCTGTATTTTGAGGCGCTGCGGGCCAACGGGGTGCCGGCGAGCCTGCACGTATTCCCCAAAGGCGGGCACGGCTTCGCATTAGGTCGCGATGACGCCTATCTGAGGCGCTGGACTGACCTGCTGGTGACCTGGATACAGGCTCAATAACCCTTCGACTACAGGGTTTCGTAGGGGTGCTGCCATCCTTCGCGGTAGGCCCGCTTTAGCAGGGCCGTTGCCTCCGGGTCTCCGGCGATGCTGCGCGAAGCGGTGTCGTAGGTGAGCGCCCGGCCACCCAACTGCATGGAGAGGTTGGCCAGGATGCAGCTGGCCGACGAGATATGTCCCTGTTTGATATCGGCAAAGGGAAGTGTGCCTGCCTCGATAGAGGCCAGGAAATTAAGCATGTGCCGGCGGGTGGCCGGAACAGCGTTCAGCTCGATGTCGGGCTCGTTTACATCTTCCGGGTATTGTTCGCGCTCGTAGATCACGTCTTCATGCAGCCTGGGTCCGTCGCCTTGCGGGTAGAAATCCCATTGCATGGTGCTGCCCGCAAGGGTTCCCTTTTCCCCGTAAATCTTGAACGACCAGGGGTATTCCGGGTCAGCCGGCGTGCCCCAGCTGCGGTGCTGCCACACGCAATTGAAATCGTCGTATTCAAAGACGGCCGACTGGGTATCAGAAATAGTCGATTTTCCCTCCTTCTGTACGTAAATACCGCCTTCGGAGCTGATGCGGTTGGGCCATTCCAAATCGAGCAGCCAGCGCACGGTGTCGAGCATGTGCACACACATATCGCCCATGATGCCGTTACCGTATTCCATGAAGGTGCGCCACCAGCGCTTGTGGGGCAGGCCGTCGTAGGGGCGCAGGGGTGCCGGGCCCGTCCACAGCTCGTAGTCCAGGAATTCGGGCACTTCCTGCAGGGGTGGGTTGCCATTGGCCCGCATGTGGAAGTAACAGCAGAGCTCCACATGACCTACCTTCCCCAGTAGGCCGGCATCAACGATTTTTTTCTTGGCGTTCTGCAGGTGGGGCGTGCTGCGCCTCTGGGTGCCGATCTGCACGGTTTTCCCGTACTTGCGGGCTGTGGCCAGGATGGCTTCCCCTTCGAGGACATCCACGCTTATGGGTTTCTGAAGGTAGACATGGCAGCCGCTTTTAATGGCTTCAATGGCCGTAAGGGCATGCCAGTGGTCGGGTGTGGCAATGAGCACGATGTCGAGTTCGTTCTCGGCCAATAATTTCCGGTAATCTTTGTAAAGCCTGGCCGGCTTTGCGGAGGGTTGACGCCGGGCCAGTTCTGTCGCGGCGGCCTCCAGCATGAGGCGGTCCACATCGCAGAGGGCTATTACTTCTACCGGGGCAACCTGAATGAGCCGCCAGAGATCCATGGTGCCGTACCAGCCAGTGCCTATCAGGGCCACTTTCCAGGGCTTGTCGCGGTAGATGAGGTCCATGCCGTAAGTGCCGAACGAAGAGAGGAGGGTCAGGGCGGTGGCGCCCTTCATAAAGCGCCGGCGGTTGATGTTGAAATGCGGGTTTTCCATGGGAGGTCGGGTTGGTGTCTTCCTCCTAAAGATAAAAAAACCAGCTTACACTGCCTGGGTTACCAGCGCTTTAAGGGTTTCATCCGCAATTTTAACAAAGAACAGGTAAGTGTTGCCCCCCGGTTTTATGCGCGTGCGGCGACGGATTAACTCCACGCTTTCCGGAAAGTTGCGGGTGGCAATATTCGCTTTGCCGAAGGGCAGTTTGCCTGCCTTGTAGGGCAGTGCTTCGATAATTCGGAAGCGCCGGCCCGGGAAGGGGACCAGCCGGTCTGCGGTGTACAGGTGGGTATGCTGGTGCAATTTCCCAAGCCCGTAGCGCTGCCCCAGCAACTTGTAGGGGGCGGCCTTCATCAGGGCGGCGTTCGGCTCGTACAGGTAAGAAAGGGGCAGGCTGTAGCTGCATTCGGCCCGGGCTTCTTCTTCGGGCGTGAAGCGCAACGCCTCCCCGCCTTCCAGATCGAGTGCTACCCGGGTACAGGGCCCCTTGTAACCGGGCTGCATCAACCAGAGCAGCTCGCGCACCTCGTTCGCCACGGCTACCACATGTATTTCGCGGAGGCTGTGCAAAGAGCGGCTGCCCGCTGCAAGATCGAGCATGGGCGAGGTTTTTACCAGCAGGTTGTCGGTTGCTGCCAGCAGGGTGTCGAGGCAAGCCGGGATATCGGGCAGGTAGTCTTCGAGTTTGATCACCCGGCCGCCCGAGACATCGCGGCGCGAAGGATCTGCATAAACCCAGTCGGGGCGCTCGCCTCTTTTGTGCAATCCGGACAGAATCTCGAGGCCGCTAACCGGATGTACGGTAATGTTGCCTGCTCCCAGTTTTTTGAAATTATGGGCGGCGATTCCGGCCAGGTCGGGGTTGAGTTCGCAGTAGTGGACCCGCTCGAATTGCCGGGCGAAAAAGTAGCTGTCTACCCCAAACCCGCCCGTGAGGTCTACGAGCGTTTTGCCCCCGACAAGGGAGGCTTTATACAGACCGGTAATTTCAGACGAACTCTGTTCGAGGTTCAGGGTAGGAGGGTAGTAAATGCCAGGGCAGGCAAACCAGGCGGGCAGCTTTTTTTGCGCCTTTTGATAGCCCGCCAGTTGTTGGGCAAGTTCGGCAGGCGAAACCCCCGCAAAAGGACTCTTCTTTAGGGCTACTGACACAATGTCAGTAGTTAAATTATTTTTTATATAATCTTGTACACCAGTATTTAAAACGCTTTTATTCAAAGTATTTCTATAAATTCTGGGTGAGGCGTTTCACAATGCGGTTTTCGGCCAGAAATTCCTTCAAAATCACCTTCAGGGCGGTATATCCGGGTACGGCGACAATCATTCCGACCACTCCGAAAAGCAACCCGGCCATGATGATCACCAGGAAAATTTCGAGGGGGTGCGAACGCACCGAATTTGAGAAAATGACCGGCTGAGAAAAGAGGTTGTCGACCAGTTGCCCGATGGCGAATCCGAGGAGTACCCAGCCCACATCGGGCAAGATTACCGTGCTGAAATCTGCCCCCAAATTGCTGGTCATGGTAAGCAGTACCATGAGTACCGCGCCTATGATGGGGCCGATAAAAGGGATGATGTTAAACAGGGCGCAGAGGAAGGCAATAACCAGGGCATCTTGTATGCCCACCAACAACAACACGACGGTGTAAATGGTAAACAAGACCAGGATCTGCAACAGGATGCCAACAAAATACCGGGAGAGCAGGCTTTTTATTTTCTCCATGGAGCTGAGCAGTTTGGCCTCCCGGTGTTCGGGAAAAAGTGTCAATAAGGCATTCTGGAAGAGGGTGCTGTCTTTCAGGAAGAAGAAGGAAATAAAGAGTACCGAGAACAGACCGACGCTCATGGAACTCAGCACGCTCACAAAAGAGTTGAGCAGATTGGGGATAAAGCCAATATTCAGGCCGCTCAGCACGCTTTTTTCGACCTCGGCCTGTTGCATCAGGTTCTGGGCCTCAACAGGACTGGCGCCCAGGAAGGTGACGATTTCCACATAGAGGGAATTGAGGTTTTTTCGCAGGGAGTCGATATCGAGTAGGGACAGGTTCTTTCCCTGTTCGGTAAGCAGGGGCACAAACAGGGAGACAATGCCGCCCAATATGCCGATCACCAACAAGATCACAACCACCACGGCCAGCGTATTCGGGAATTTCAGCCGCCTGCGCAAAAAGAAGATCACCGGCCGGCCGACCAGGGCAAGCACCGCTGCGAGCAACACATAGGCAATAACCGAGCGGATCATATACAGGAAATAAAGCCCGAGGGCCAGGGCCGCCAGTATCAGCACGGCCCTTACGATACCGTTGGCGAGGGTTTGTGGATTCATGTTCTCAGTTTTTAAAGGCGTAGTTCACAATGTTGGCACCCATCTGCAAAGCTTTCCGACGGATGTCTTCGGGGTCGTTGTGCACTTCGGGGTCTTCCCACCCATCGCCCAGGTCGGTCTCAAAGGTAAACAGCAGTACCAGGCGCCCCTGGTGGAAATACCCGAACGCCTGGGGGCGTTTGCCGTCGTGCTCGTGGATTTTCGGCAGGCCCTGGGCAAAAGGGAATGGCCCCTTGAACAAGGGGTGGTCAGACCCAAGCTCCAGCATTTCTTTATCGGGGAAGATCTTCGGGAGCTCCTTTTCGAGGTAAGGGGCCATCCCGTAATTGTCGTCTATGTGCAAAAACCCACCCCCAAGCAGGTAGGTGCGCAGGTTTTCAGCCTCTTCCGGGCTCAGCAGCACATTCCCGTGCCCAGTCATATGCAGGAAAGGGTACTGGAAGATTTCCTGGCTTTCTGCAGACACCGTGGCCGGCAAGGGCTCCAGTTCTGTGCCGATATTGGCATTGCAGAAGCGGATCAGGTTGGGCAAGGAGGTGGGGTTGGCATACCAGTCACCCCCGCCCCGGTATTTCAGCAGGGCAATTTGCTGGCCTTGGGTGTTGCCTGCAGCCAGAATGAATATCAGCAATAGGAAGTACCGCATCGTGCAAGTCAGTTGGCAACCTTCAAATGTAGTAATTAAACCGCTGTGCGGGGGCATGCTTTGGCCCAGGCGGCTCCAAAGGGGCTTATCCGTTATTGATCATATTAATGGCTGCACAGGCCACCAGGGCAGCGGTTTCGGTGCGCAGCCGGTTATTCCCCAGTGAGACGGGCATAAAGCCGTTGTCGTAGGCGGCCTGTATTTCGTCCGGGGTAAAATCCCCTTCGGGCCCGATGAGCACCACCGCGTCCTTATCGGGTGCCACCCTGCGGCTCAAGTCTATTTTTTCATCGTCTTCGCAATGGGCAATAAACCGCAACAGCGGCTGTTCCTGCCTGAGGAATTCCCCGAGGCTCACCGGTTCTTCGAGTACCGGCAGAAAGGTCTGCAGACTTTGTTTCATCGCTTCCTGTACCACCCGTTGCAACCGGTCCAGGGGCAGGTTTTGGCGCTCCGAGCGGTCACAGAGCAGTGGAACGATACGGGTTACCCCGATTTCAGTAGCCTTTTCCAGGAACCATTGAAACCGTTCGACCCGTTTGGTCGGGGCCACGGCCAGGGTGAGTTCAAAACGGGGCGGGAGTGTTTTGTGCGATTCCAGAACCCGGGCCGTACAGCGTTTCGGGCTTGCTTCCAATATTTCTGCGGTGAAGAGGAACCCCTTCCCGTTTGTAATGGCCAGCTGGTCGCCGGGTTGTTTGCGCAGCACTTTTACGATGTGCCTGCTTTCTTCGGGACCCAAAGAAAACTGGGTCACGCTGTTATCAAGCGAAGGGTCGTAGAAATAATTCATGGCTTACCGGTTGGGTTTTGACGCTCCAGCGCTTCCCGGGCGTGTTGCAGGCCCCATCCGAGCCAGTGATCCAACTCGGTGTCGGTCTGGAAGCCCTCGGGGTCTACCAGTACAAATTCTTTCATCACCTTCCCGGTAAAATCCATCGGCCGGGCGCCATGCCGCAGCAGGGCTTCCTCCATAAAAGCCGCCGGGATGCGCGCTACCAGCGATTCACCGATTATGCCTACGCTCATCTTACCGCCCAACAGGTAGGCCAGGCCGCCAAACATTTTTTTCACTTCGATTTGGTCATGGACAGCCATCGGCTTTTTAAGCAGCAGCAGGTTGATGCGTTGTTCGAGTTCGGTGCTGTGTGCCATGATTCGTGCATTGGAGGCGGCGCTCAGCCGCCGATGTGGTACCGGGCCCGGGCCGATACGCCCAGGTTGGTAAAACGACCTTCAAGATATTTCAAATATCCCACAATACCTATCATCCCGGCATTGTCGGTGCAATATTGGAAAGGGGGGATGTAGGTAGTCCATCCCAGGTCGGTCTCGGCCTGCTTCAGGGCCTTTCGAATGCCTGAATTGGCGGCCACGCCCCCCCCGATGGCGATATGCGTAATGCCTGTCTGTTCGGAGGCCAACTGCAATTTCTGCATGAGGATGTTCACGATGGTGTGCTGTATGGAGGCGCAAATATGGGGCAGTTCCCGGTCGGCAAAGGCCGCATCCCGGGCCCGCTCCCGCTCAAGGAAGTACAGGATGCTCGTTTTGAGCCCGCTGAAGCTGAAATCAAGCCCGCCCACCCTGGGAATCGGGAATGGGTATTTGAGCGGGTCCCCGTCCTGGGCGTGCCGGTCGATCAACGGCCCTCCCGGGTAGGGCAGGCCGAGCAGTTTGGCGCTCTTGTCAAAAGCTTCCCCCACAGCGTCGTCGAGTGTTTCGCCCAGCACTTCCATATCGAAATAGCCCCGCACCAATACGATTTGCGTATGCCCGCCGCTAATGGTCATGGCCAGGAAAGGGAAGGGCGGGGGCTGCTGGTCGGGCCCTTCAATAAAATGGGCCAGGATGTGCGCTTCCATGTGGTTTACCTCAATTAACGGAATGCCCAATCCGAGGGAGAGGGATTTGGCGAATGAGGTTCCAACGAGCAGGGAGCCGAGCAGGCCCGGACCCCGCGTAAAAGCTATGGCGGAAAGGAGTTTTTTGTCGATATTTGCCTTGGCCAGTGCCCGGTGAACCAGCGGAACGATATGCTGCTGATGGGCCCTGGAGGCCAACTCGGGAACGATGCCGCCGTATTCTTCGTGAATGCGTTGGGTCGCCACCACGTTGCTCAGGGGCCTGGGGCCGTGCAATACGGCTGCAGACGTATCGTCGCAGGAAGATTCTATAGCCAGAATATAGGTATCCGACGGGTTCACTTCGCGTTTTTGGAACAAAATTTGGTTTGGCAAAGGTAAAACAATAGCCCCTATCAGGAAACTCCGCAAAATAGTCGTCCGAATAATTTTGGTGCTGCTGGTGCTATGCGTGCTGGGGACGGTGGTATTGTCGCTACCCGCTGTACAAACCCGCCTGGCGCAGCTGGTTACCGATCGCATCAACGAGGAGTTCGGCACTGACATCCGCATCGACCGCCTGCGCATTTCCCTGATAAGCTGGGATACGGCCCTGGAAGACATCTACGTGCAAGATTACCAGGGCGACACCCTCATCTACATTCAGAACCTCAACACCTCCATCCTGAGCTTGCGCGATATGGCCAATGGGGTGCTCGAATTCGGCGATATCGAAGTCGAGCAGTTGTACCTGAATATGACCACCTACCCCGATGCCCCCGATACAAACTTGGGGATCTTTATTGACAAGCTCGACGACGGCAAGCCCCGTGACCCGGGCACGCCCCCCTTTTATTTTCACGCTTCGGGCATCGAAGTGGATGGGAGCCGTTTTTCTCTTCGCGACGAAAACGACCCGGAGCCCCAGATCCTCAATTTCCGCGACCTGCATATCGAAGCCAGCGATTTTACCATCCTGGGCCCAGAGGTGCGCACCTCCATCGACCAGCTGGCCCTGCAGAGCGGCCGGCGCCTGAACATAGATACCCTGCGCACCGACTTTACCTATACACGCGAGCAGATGCGGTTCGATTCGCTGCGCATCCGTACCCCGGGTTCTGACCTGAAGGGGGAACTGCAGTTCCAGTACGACAGGGAAGACCTGGCCGATTTTACCAACAAAGTGCAGCTATCGGCCCGGTTTCAGGACTCGGAAGTGGCTCTCGATGAGGTAAATGTTTTTTACGAGCTTTTCGGCAGCGGCAAAACGGCCACTTTCAATGCCGGCTTCAGCGGTACGCTGAATGCCCTGGATGTGCGGGATTTGCTCCTGGTGACCGATAATACGGGGGTGAGGGGCAATTTCCATTTCGACAACCTGGTCGGGGGGGAATCTCCGTTCCGGATGGAAGCCGACATTCGCGATGTGACCACCAGTTACTACCAGCTCAGGGGGCTTATGCCCGAGCTGCTGGGCAATTCCCTCCCTACCGCCATTCAGAAGCTCGGCCAGTTTACCGTTCGCGGGAATACCGTACTCACCACCTCGTCCATCGATGCCCAGGTAAACATCAACACCCGCATCGGCAGCAGTTATGCCGACCTGCGCCTAACCGAGTTTGGCGATCTGGAGAACGCCTCATACGACGGTTTTATCTCGCTCATCGATTTTAACCTGGGGGCATTTACCGGCGACCCCACCCTGGGTCTCACCACCTTTGACCTGAACGTGGAAGGGCAGGGATTTACGGCCCAAAAGCTGAATACTGAGATCATCGGGGAAGTGTATACGCTTACGTACAACAAATACGCCTATTCCGACATTTCGGTCTCAGGGATCATCAAAGACCAGCTCTTCGACGGGTCGCTGAACAGCAAGGACCCCAATTTCATCTTCAACTTTAAGGGGCTGGCCGATTTCGGGAGCACCCCCAGCACCTTTAATTTCGTCGCCTCGGTAGACCATGCCGACTTGCACAGACTGAACTTTATTCGCGATTCGATCTCGGTCTTTAAGGGCGATATCGATATCGACATTACGGGAGACGACCCCGATACCTTCCGGGGCGACATCCGTTTTAGCAAAACCCAGTTTACCAACCTCAACAACACCTATTACTTCGACGATTTCCAGGTGGTTTCCAGTTTCGGGGCTGATTCGGTGCGCAGTGTTGAGATCAATTCGCCCGATATCATTACCGGGTATATGCGTGGCAAGTTCAAAACCCGCGAACTCGGGCGCCTGCTCCAGAATTCCATAGGTAGCATCTATACCAACTACAAGCCCTACGAAATTTCTGGCGGGCAGGAGCTCACCTTCAATTTCAAGATCTACAACAAGATCGTGGACGTGTTCTTCCCCGAGGTGTCCTTTGGCCCGAACACCTTTATCAGGGGCGATATCCAGGCCGACGAGCAAGATTTCAAACTGAATTTCCGTTCACCCAGCATCAGCGCCTTTGGGAATACCCTGCATGACATAGATGTGAAGATCGACAATAAAAACCCGCTCTTTAACACCTATGTATCGGTGGCTGATGTCTCCACGGTTTATTACGACGTCAAAGATTTCGAGCTCATTAACACAACCCTGAACGATACCTTGTTCTTCCGCACCGAATTTAAGGGAGGCAGTCAGTACAACGATATCTACAACCTGAACTTTTACCACACCTTCGACAAGAACAACAAGTCGGTAATCGGGCTCAAACGCTCCGATGTAAGCTTCAAGGGGAATACCTGGGTGCTGAACCGAGACGGGAACGACCGCAACAAGGTAATCGTAAACCGCGGCCTCGACAGCCTTCGTATCGAGGAGATCGTAATGAACAACGATGCCCAGGAAGAGATCATGCTGAGGGGCGAGCTGGCCGACTCCACCTATAAAGACCTGGAACTGCGCTTCAAAATCGTTTCCCTGAACAAAATTGCGCCGGCCATCGACAGTCTCAAACTGAGCGGTGAAATCAATGGGGTGCTTAACGTGCGCCAAGAAGACGAGGTATACCTGCCCATTGGGAACCTTAGCATTTCCGATTTTGGGGTGAACGACATCACCTTGGGCCAATTGGATATCGGCATTGTCGGAAACAGAGACCTGAGCGAATTTTCGGTAAATACCCAGATCACCGAAAACGGGCGCGAAAAATTCTCGGTGATCGGCACCGTGCTGAACCAGGGCGAAATCCCCACGGCCAACCTGACGGCCAGCTTTACCCACTTCCAGCTCGACCCTTTCAGCCCGCTGGGTGAGGGAGTGATCGACCGCATCAGGGGAGATCTGAACGGAACCGCCCATATAACGGGAGATATCCGCAACCCGCAGATGAACGGGCTGCTCACCCTAAACGACGCCGGCTTGGGCATACCCTACCTGAACGTGAACTACGACTTCGGCCCCAGTTCGCTGGTGCGCCTGGCCAACCAGTCTTTTGAATTTCAGAATGTGCGCCTGAAAGACACAGCCGAGGGCACAACAGCCGTCCTCGAGGGCAGTATCAGCCACCAGTTTTTTTCAGACTGGCGGTTAGATCTTGACATAGATACCCAGGGCGAACGATTCCTGATCCTGAATACCGAATACGACGAGGAAGAGCTGTATTACGGTACGGCATTCGCCGTAGGCACGGGAAGCATCTACGGCCTCACCACAGCGCTGAACATCGAATTCGATGGTGCTACCGGCAAGGGTACCACCCTGAAAATCCCGATAAGCGACGTGGCTTCTGTGGGCGATTACAGCTTTATCAACTTTGTCGAGAAAGACCAGAGGCGAACGGTGGAAGCCGGGCGAACTCTACATGAATACGAAGGCGGCCTCGAGCTGGCATTCGACCTTGATGTAACCCCAGATGCCGAGGTGGAAATCGTCATAGACCAGCAAACGGGCAGTTCGCTCAAGGGCACCGGGGCGGGCCTTATTTTTATGGAGATCAACACGAACGGCAAATTCAACATGTGGGGCGATTTCGTGGTGGTAACCGGGCAGTACCACTACAAATACGGCGGGGTAATCGACAAGACCTTTAAGGTGAATCCCGGGGGCACCATCAACTGGGATGGGGAGCCCCTGGCCGCCCAACTCGATATGGAGGCTGTTTACACCCTCAATGCCAACCCGGCGCCCCTGCTCGACAACGCAGGCTTTTCGCGCAGTATCCCCACTCAGGTCATTGTGCGTTTAACGGGCGAGCTTGAACAGCCCACCATCGATTTTAACATCGAATTCCCGGGGAGCAGCTCCATAGCCCGGTCAGAACTGGAATACCGCCTGCAAGACCCCACGGTCGAAGAGCGCAATGCCATATTCCTGTTGGCGCAGGGTACTTTTGTGAGCGACAACAGCGGCCTGAGCCAGCAGGCTGTGGCGGGCAGTCTGTTGCAGTCGGCCACTACCGGGCTTTTTAACCAGATGCTGGGCAGCGATAACGAGAAGCTCAGCCTGGGCGTATCGTACGAGGCCGGGTATCAGAACCCCAATGCGGCGGTGGATGCCCAGAATCGGATCGGGGTAACCGTCTCGACCCAGATCAGCGACCGGATCTTGTTCAACGGCCGCTTCGGGGTACCGGTTGGAGGCGTGAGCGAATCGGCAGTAGCCGGCGATGCCGAGGTGCAGCTGCTGCTTAACGAGCAGGGGACCCTGAGCATGCGCATCTTCAACCGTCAGAACGACGTGCAGCAATACCTGGCCGACCGGCAGGGCTATACCCAGGGAATCGGACTGTCGTATGAAGTCGATTTCAAAAGCTTCAGGGAATTGTTGAGACACCTCTTCGGCAAAGACCAGCAACCGGCCCCGAAACCCGCTCAGAAGGAGGCCGACAGCACCCTGGTGAGACCTGTAAACACAGAGGTTATGGGTTCTGATAGTTTAATACGATTTTACGCCAAAAAGCAGAAATCGTTTTGACTTCTTACTCGCTCATTGAATTTTTCGCACGATTTGGATAAAATCGTTACGAAAACGTTTTCGGGGTAACCCCGGCCCAAATAAGGGGAGTAGCCATTCTTTATTTGGCAGAAGTTTGTTAATTTTGCCATTCGATTTTTCTTCATGGACAAACCGATCAAAAAGATTGCGGTACTCACCTCCGGAGGAGATTCCCCGGGCATGAACGCCGCCATCCGTTCTGTAGTCCGCACCTGCGCCTACCTCGATGTAGAATGCATGGCGGTCTATCGCGGATACCAGGGCATGATCGAAGGTGATCTGGTGCCGATGAACGCCCGAAGCGTTAACAACATCATCAACAAGGGCGGAACCATCCTGAAATCGGCCCGATGCGACGAGTTCCGCACCCCGGAGGGGCGAAAAAAGGCCCACGACCAGTTAATCCAGGCTGGCATACATGGCTTTGTGGTCATCGGGGGCGACGGCAGTTTTCGAGGGGCCACCATCTTCAACAAGGAATACAATTTCCCGGTAATCGGCATTCCCGGCACCATCGACAACGATATTTTCGGAACCCGCTACACCCTGGGTTTTGATACGGCCCTAAATACGGTGGTGGAGGCCATCGATAAGATCCGCGATACGGCCAGCTCGCACAACCGCCTGTTCTTCGTGGAGGTAATGGGCCGCGACGTGGGGCATATCGCCCTGAACGCCGGCGTTGCAGCCGGTGCCGAGGAAATCCTGATCCCGGAAGAAAACCTGGGCCTTGAGCGCCTTCTCGATTCCCTGAAGCGCAGCAAAAAATCAGGTAAGTCGTCGAGTATTGTGGTGGTTGCCGAGGGCGACAAAACTGGCAAGAACGT
Organism: Robiginitalea sp.; assembly: GCA_050289825.1. Classification (GTDB taxonomy): domain Bacteria; phylum Bacteroidota; class Bacteroidia; order Flavobacteriales; family Flavobacteriaceae; genus Robiginitalea. The sequence continues at coordinate 22,207 of JBNKGM010000001.1, read as the reverse complement.
ATTTGAACTCAAGGAATACGTAGAAAAGCACCTCCCAATATACGACGTAAGGGTGTCGGTGCTGGGCCACATGCAGCGGGGCGGTGCCCCAACGGCATTCGACCGGGTGCTGGCGAGCCGCATGGGTGTAAAGGCCGTGGAATCGCTCCTGGAAGGGAAAACCAACCTCATGGTGGGCATAATCGACAACAAGATTGTGCTTACCCCGATCGAAGAAGCGATCAAAGGACATACGAAAATAGACCGGGAGCTCATACGGGTTTCCGACATCATGACTGTATAACATAAAAACAGCTTAAAATGGCAGCATTGCGAATTGGAATTAATGGCTTCGGAAGAATTGGTCGACTGGTATTCAGGGCGACCGTAGAGCGCGACAACGTTGAGGTTGTGGCGATAAACGACCTGCTCGATGTTGAGCATCTGGCTTACCTGCTCAAGTACGACTCCGTTCACGGCAACTTTAAGGGAACCGTGGCCGTCAAAGACGGTCACCTGGTTGTAAACGGTAAAACCGTGAGGGTAACCGCCGAGAAAGACCCGACCGCCCTGAAATGGAATGAAGTTGGGGTAGATATCGTGGCAGAGTGCACCGGTATTTTTACCACTCTCGACATGGCGCAGAAGCACATTGCGGGAGGTGCCAAAAAAGTGGTTATTTCTGCCCCCTCGGCAGATGCCCCCATGTTTGTGATGGGCGTAAACCACAAATCGGCCAAGCCTTCAGATACCATTGTTTCTAATGCCAGTTGTACCACAAACTGTCTGGCGCCCATCGCCAAGGTACTCGACGATGCTTTCGGTATCGAGGAGGCCCTGATGACCACCGTGCATGCCACTACGGCCACACAGCTCACCGTAGACGGTCCTTCACGCAAAGATTATCGCGGCGGACGCAGCGCCCTGCTCAACATCATCCCGGCTTCCACCGGGGCAGCCAAGGCGGTTACCAAGGTAATCCCTTCCCTGAAGGGCAAGCTTACCGGGATGGCATTCCGGGTGCCTACCGCCGATGTGTCTGTGGTCGACCTCACCGTGCGCCTGCAAAAGGAAACCTCGTACGAGGGCATTAAAAAAGCCATGAAAACCGCTTCTGAAGGCCCGCTGAAAGGCATACTGGGCTATACCGAAGAACTGGTCGTATCTCAGGATTTTGTGGGTGATGCCCGTACCAGCATCTTCGACGCCGATGCCGGTATAGAGCTCAACAGCAAATTCTTCAAGGTAGTTTCCTGGTACGACAACGAGGCCGGTTATTCCAACAAACTCATAGACCTGGCCCTGCACATCAACAGCCTCTGATGACCTGGTAAATTCGGGAGGATTTTTCCCCGTGGGCCTGTCCCGCCGGCAGAAAGGTCCTCCCGACTTTAGTTAAAGATCTTTCCTATGATTTTAATTACCGACAGCGGCGCCACAAAAGCCGACTGGATTGCCCTCAATGAAAAAGGGGAGCAGCTTTTTATGACCCAGACCCTTGGGCTGAGCCCTGAGGTTTTGTCTCGGGAAGTAATCGAAGAACGGCTGGCCAACAACTTTGAACTGGCCCGCAATGCCGCCAAGATTAAACGCCTCCATTTCTACGGGGCCGGCTGTGGCACCGACCGGATGCGCCGGTGGCTCAAGGAGATATTCGGAAACTTCTTCCCAAATGCCAAAATCGAGGTTAAGGAAGATACCTACGCGGCCATTTATGCCACCACCAAAATCGGCCAGCAGGGAATCGTGTGCATTCTGGGAACCGGCTCCAACTGCAGCTATTACGACGGGTACCAGCTTTTCCAGAAAGTCACCTCCCTGGGCTATATTTTAATGGACGACGGGAGCGGGAACTTTTTCGGGCGCAAGTTGGTACGCGATTTCTACTACCACAAGATGCCACAAGACCTGGGTATCCTCTTCGAAAAGGAATACAACCTGGAGGCCGATGTCATCAAGGAAAACCTCTATAAAAAACCGAACCCCAATACGTATCTGGCCACCTTTGCCCGCTTCATCATTGAGCACAAAGACCACCCGTATTGCAAAGGGGTAATCGACAAGGGCTTCCAGCAGTTTGTGAACAACCACATCATGCAGTTCGAGCTGGCCACCAAGGTGCCAATCCACTTTGTGGGTAGTATCGCCTTTTACCTTCAGGACGAATTGAAGGCGGTTATAGAGCGCAACGATCTGGTATTAGGGCATATCCGCCAGCGCCCTATTGATGGTCTCATGGAGTTTCACAAGGGAACAATTTAAAAAAGGCCTTACAAGGGCCAGCTGTCTGTAAGGCCTATCATTGCCCAATTACAATCAGGCTTACTCATTCCCTTGACCTTATAAACCGCATTTTTCCGCTGATAGGAAGGTGCAGGGATTCAGGGTAACTTATTTTGCGGGGGGCGGGGAATTTTCCCCTTTCCTGTTGCTAGTCCTTTACGGCAATCATCGAAATCTCGACGTTTACAAACTTGGGCAGGTTTGCTACCTCCACGGTTTCCCGGGCCGGGGCGGTCTGCGGGTCAAAGTATTTGCCGTAAATACCGTTTATCTGGCTAAACTGGTGCATGTCCTTTACGAAAATGCTCGTTTTTACCACATGGCCAAACCCCAGCCCTGCTGACTCCAGCACGGCTTGCAGGTTCTTCATGACCTGTTCTGTCTCGTCTTCGATCGAACCGGAAATCAGTTCCCCGGTAGCCGGGTTCAGGGCGATCTGCCCGGAGAGGTAGAGGGTGTTGCCTGCCAGTACGGCCTGGTTGTAAGGGCCTATCGGGGCAGGTGCCGCTTCGGTTTGGATGATTTTTTTCATAAAGATGTTCCTGTGGTTAATTGAAATTGGAGCGTTGGCTCCGGCTTTCCCATTTCAGGTCTCTGAGGATGCTGGCCTTTATGCCGATAAAGAAATACCAGCGCTCGTATTGCCCGAAGGGGGTCCAGTCGAAATTCAGCTTAAAGCTCTTCAGGTCGCGGGCAAACCGCAGCTGCGTAATACCAAAGCCGTTTCGCACGAAGTCATAGGAAGAGGAGACGCCAACTTCCCACCGGGGCGATAGTTCAATATTTCCCGAAAACATGATTACGTGGTTGGTAAGCCTCCCGTCCCGGTTCATATTCGAATAGTTCATGGCATACTGCAGGCGCAGGTTCCACGGGATTTTGGAACCCCAGGCCGGGTTTTCCACGTCGTCCGGGTCGCGGTTGTCGAAGGTGCCCCGGTTCAGGTTGTCGGCCCGGCCGAACAGGTCGTCGGTTCGCCCCCCACTGGCAGCTACATAGGTATCGCCCGCGTAGGGGTCTTCGCCATCGGGCTCCTCTTCTTTCCTGTCGCGTTCAAAATCCGTGCTGCTAATGCTGTAACTCAGGTTCAACCGGGCATTGGTGAGCCGCAGCAGGCCCCCGCCGTTCTGGATGTTCAGGGTGTTGATGCGCCGGCCGTTGTTGTCGATGGCGTACGGGTCCAGGCTGGCCCCGAAGTTAATGGCCATTTTATTTTCGAACAGGTTGGTGCCCCCGGTCAGGCTTACCGGGCTGAGCTTCAGGGAATCGGCCTCGAAGTTGTAACTCGTGCTCAGGTTAAAGCTGTTGAGCAGGAAAATCTTTTTGGGCTCGGTCTTGGTTGAATCGCGGTCGCGTACCTTAGCCTCCAGGGTGTTGGCCAGGCTAAACGACATGGAACTTGATTTTCCCTGGCGCGGGGTGCCGTAAAGTGTATTCTGGAAGCGGGTGAAGTAGATGCTCTCCCCCGTGTTCTGGTTCACCAGTTCTTCGTAATACTGGTCGAATGAAGGTGCCCATCCGTAACTCATGCTGGGTCGCATTACGTGCCTGATGGCCTGTAACTTTCGGTCTGTACCCCGGTCAAAGGTACCATACAGGGTGGTACCGATGCTGGCGTTAAGGCTGTACTGGTTAAAACGGTCGAAGCCCTGTATGGTATCGGTAACAATATTGCCAGCTTCGTCATAGCGCTTCTCGTAGGTATCCCAGGTCCAGACATCTTCGTATGTGCCCCCAAGGCTGAAGCTGAAATACTTAGCCACCTTGAAGTTGGTGGCGATCGGAATACGGTGCCGGGCCCCCAGCCGTGATTCGTCGAACATCCGGCCGGTAAGGAAATCTTCAGAAGTGGTGCGGATGCTGTTGCGGGCATTCACATCATACTGGAAGTTGATGTTCTGTAAGGCCCCTTTCTTAATCCCTTCCCGTTTAGCGAAGGGGAAAATCCGCTCCATGCTACCCTGGAAGGTGGGCAGCGTCACGTCTACCACATCGGTATTCGTGTTCTGGTTGTGGGTGGCCGTAACGCTCATGTTCACAGAGGGGTAGGCCGGAAAAGTCTTGGAATAGGAAATGGACGACGAAAGGTTGTTCACCTGGGTGTTGGGAAGGTTCTGTTGCACCAGCGAATTCCGGTAATACGAACTGCTCCCCAGGTTTACCGAGGCCGAGAACCGGGCATTCGGATTTGCCTTGGCATCCTGGCTGTGACTCATCTGAATGTTGTAGATGGTGGTCCGGGAATAGTCATCAAATCCCTTCTGGCTCGTCACCAGGTTCTCATAGCGGAAGTTGACATTCCCTCTGAATCGGTAGCGTTTCGCATAGACCGATTGCGCACGGAAGCCGTAGCTGCCGTTCGTATACAGGTCTCCCGTGAAAGTCAGGTCCACATAATCGCTCAGGGGCAGGTAGTAGCCCCCGTTTTGCAGGAAATACCCCCGGCGCGGATCATTCCCGAAGGTCGGCATCATAATCCCTGCGGTACGGCCGGTGGTAAGCGGAAAATAGGCAAAAGGCAGGGCGATGGGGGTGGGCACGTCCACAATGTACAGGTTGCTGAATCCCGCGATCACCTTTTTGCCGGGTACGAATTTGGCCTTGCGAATCCGTATGTAATAATCGGGGTCGAGCGTATCTTTTGAGGTGGTGAGCTTCCCTTCATTCAGGAAGTACACTGAGTCGTTCTCCTTCTTGGTGCGTTCGGCGTATACCTTCATGGCATCGCTCCCCAGGCTTCCGGCCATAGCCCGCTGCTCGGTGCGCGAATTCCAGATGATGGCTTTTTCGGTGTCGAAATTAAACCGGATGGAGTCGGGGATTACCTCATTGTCCCCCTGTTTGAAAAATGGCAGCTGCGAGTAGGTGCCGGTGGAATCGCGGAGCCGCCCGGCATACACCTCGTTGTGGGCGTAGTCGAGCACGATAATTCCAGCTTTCAGTTCGGTGTCCTGGTAATATATTTCCGCTTCGTTGTAGAGGTAGATTTTCTGTTCGGGCTGGCTTATGCGCACATAATCCTTGGCTTTGTAGCGAACCTGGTCAAGCAGAGCGCCCTGGGCCGGTTTAACCGTATCACGGGCAGTGGTATCGGGCGTCATGCCCAGTTCCGCCAGCATAGCCGGGAGCTGAGGGGCCGTGAGGCTGTCTCCCAGAGGTTTTATCGGGAGCGGCCTGGCAATGTCCTCCTGGGCCTGTAACAGCCCCGCGGTCAGGAAAAGCAGGCATAGGAAAAGAGTCAGGCGTCTATTGGCTAGCAAGGCGATAAATCCTATTTTTGTATGCGTCGGCTACGGACTCAGGGGTCAAACTTACATATTTTTCCCGCGGAAACGCCTACATTACAATAAATTTAACCCGCTTAAAATCGATGGTATCACCGAGAAATAAAGGGATGATCGCCAAACTCATCCTGACGCTCACCACGTTATCGGCCACCGCCCTGTTCGCGCAGAATGCCGGGACGGGCAATGGGGCCAATGCCGACTTTGCCGTGGTGCTGGATGCCGGGCACGGGGGGCACGACCCGGGCAACCTCGGAAACGGCTTTCTCGAAAAGGACATCGCCCTGAAAATCGTATTGGAAGTCGGCAAGAACCTCTCGGCCGATCCGAATACCAAAGTTATATACACCCGCAACGACGACACCTTTGTAGACCTGTTCAAGCGGGGAGAAATTGCCAACAAGTCGAAAGCCGACCTCTTTGTCTCGGTGCACTGCGATTCCCACAATTCAGACGCCCACGGGGCCGGGACTTTTGTACTGGGACTGCACGCCAACAAACAGAATTTTGAGATCGCCAAGAAAGAGAACTCGGTTATCTATCTCGAAGACGATTACGAAACCCGGTACGCCGCCTACGATATCAATTCGCCCGAATCGGTAATCGGGCTTACCATTATGCAGGAAGAGTTCCTAGACCAGAGCATTCATCTGGGCAAGCTCATGCAAGATCGCTTTACGGGCAAACTGGGCCGTACAGACCGTAAGGTTAAGCAGGCGGGCTTTATCGTACTGCACCAGACATTTATGCCCAGCGTTTTGATAGAGACCGGCTTTCTTACCAACAAAGAAGAAGGCAGTTATTTGAATTCCCGCAAGGGGCAGCAGGAAATGGGGCGGGCCATCGCGGACGCCATCCGGGAGTACCGCCAATCGGTGCGCTCGGGTGACGACCTGGCGGTCAGGCCGGCCGAAAGCCCGGAGCCCGAACCGGAAGCCCCGGTGGAAAGCCCCCGGATCGAGCCCGAAAAGGTGGTCGAAAAACCGGCCGGGCAATCAGCGGGGGTTGCCGTCAAAACCGCGGATGAAGCCGCAGGTCAAAACGGACAGGGAGGCGAGGTACCAAAGGTTGGTGCGGAGGTAACCGGGCCGGCCAAAGATTCGGCCCCGGGCATCACCTTCAAAGTGCAACTAATGGCGGTGAGCAAGGAGCCCAGCCTGAAACCAGACGACTTCAACGGCCTCCCAAACCTGTCGGTCGAGCATTTCCAGAAGGTGTACAGAGTGCTTTACGGGAATACCAGCTCGTATGCAGAAGCCCAGCGATTGCAGTCGTTCGCGGCCCTTAGGGGTTATCCTTCCTCCTATATAGTGGCTTATCGCGACGGGGAGCGCATCCCCCTGCCAGAGGCCATTTCGGCCCTCTCGCAATAAGGGGCCGGCATCAAAAAATTATTCCTAATTTTGTAGGTAAACGAAAATCAATCCGATTGAAACTCTCCAGGGAAATTAAAACAGGTATTATCGTCATTGGCGGCATCCTGTTGTTCATACTCGGCTTTTCGTACCTCAAATCGACTCCCCTTTTTGACGACAGCAAAACGTTTTATGTGGTATACGACCACGTAGGGGGGCTTCAGCCCGGTACCCAGGTAAGTATCAATGGCTACAGCGTTGGCAAGGTAAACGAGATCCGATTCAAAGATACATCCGGGAAATTGCTGGTGACCTTTTCGGTCGACAATGCCTTCCAGTTTTCCAAAAACAGCCCGGCCGAGCTTTTCGACACGGGTATTATCGGCGGGAAGGGCATACAGATCCAGCCCGTGTTTGACGGGGCCCCCCCGGCCAAAGACGGAGACACGCTTCCCAGCAGCACCCGCCCGGGCCTGACTGAACTGGTGCAGCAAAAACTGACCCCCCTGCAGCAAAAGGTAGAAGGGGCAGTGAGCAATGCCGATTCCCTCCTGGCCAATTTCAACCAGGTACTCGACGAAGCCACCAAGAAGAATTTGCGGGAGAGCATACGCGGGCTCAAAGAACTCGTGGCCAGTTTCCAGCAAACCTCCAATAGCCTGAACCAGCTCCTGGCCGACAACAAAAGCCAGATCGACAGCACCTTCGAGCATATCGGGCAGGTTTCCGCCAACTTCGCCAGGCTCTCAGACACGCTGGCCGAGGCCGGCTTAGGCGAGGCAATCGCCCAGTTGGAAGGTACCCTGGCCCACCTCAATACGGTGCTGGCCCGCATTGAAAAAGGGGAGGGCACCATGGGCAAGTTAATGCACGATGAGTCCCTGTATACGAACCTGACCGAGTCTTCCCGTCAGCTCGAACTGCTCTTGCAAGATTTCCGGCTGAACCCCAAACGCTATGTTAACGTGTCTGTTTTTGGCAAAAAGCAGAAAGATTACGCCCTGCCTGAAAACGACCCCGCACAAAATAACCCCGATTGATGGCCTTCCTGCCCAACATCCTGTTTGCACTCGCCCTGATTGCCGGCGTCGGATTTTTTACCCGGAATGTGCGAAGGCTGCTGCGCAACATCCGGCTTGGCCGCGATGAACGGCCCGGAGGGAGCAAATCGGCTCGATTCCGGAATATGGCCCTCATAGCCCTGGGGCAGCAAAAAATGGTGGTCCGCCCCGTGGCTGGCCTGCTTCACATTATTGTTTATGTGGGGTTTATTATCATCAACATCGAAGTCCTCGAGATTCTCCTCGACGGCTTGTTGGGCACCCACCGGCTTTTTGCCTTCCTGGGGCCTGTTTACGACCTACTTATCGGCTCCTTTGAAATCCTGGCCCTACTTGTAATTGTGGCCGTGGTGGTTTTCTGGATCCGACGCAACGTGTTGCGTTTGCAGCGCTTCCGGAAGCCTGAGATGAAAGGCTGGCCCAAACGCGACGCCGACTGGATCCTCTACATCGAATGCATTCTGATGTGCCTTTTCCTGACCATGAATGCGGCAGACTATACGCTGCAACAGGCTGGGGTTGAACACTATGTGCGGGCCGGTTCCTTCCCGGTGAGTTCCTATATTTCAGGCTGGTTTTTGGGCCTTTCGGAAAGTACCCTCATAGGACTCGAGCGGGCTGCCTGGTGGGCCCACATCCTGGGGATCTTCTTCTTTTTAAACTACCTCTATTATTCCAAGCACCTCCATATTTTGCTGGCTTTCCCGAATACGTATTGGGGAAAACTCGGGCCTAAGGGACAAATAAACAACCTGGAGTCAGTCAGGCAGGAAGTGGCCCTGATGATGGACCCTGCTGCCGACCCCTATGCAGCTCCTGCAGCCGACGCTCCCCCCCCTTCAAAATTCGGGGCTTCTGATGTCATGGACCTGAGCCGCATCCAACTGCTGAATGCCTATACCTGCACGGAGTGCGGCCGTTGCACCAGCGAGTGCCCGGCCAACCAGACCGGGAAGAAATTGTCGCCCCGGGCCATTATGATGGCTACCCGCGACCGGTTGGAGGAAGTGGGCCGGAAACTAGACGCCTCTAAAGGCGCCTGGGAGCCCGATGGCAAGCAACTGCTGGACGATTACATCAGCCGGGAGGAGCTCTGGGCCTGTACCACCTGCAACGCCTGTGTGGAGGCCTGCCCGGTCAGCATCGACCCGCTCTCCATCATCCTGGAGATGCGCCGGTACCTGGTTATGGAGCAATCGGCGGCCTCTGCCGAGTTGAACGGGATGATGACCAATATTGAAAACAACGGAGCCCCCTGGCCCTTCAACCAGATGGATCGCCTGAACTGGGCACAGGAACTTAAGGAGTCTTAAGCGATGGATACAACCCAAGGAATACCGACCCTGGCCGAGTTGAGCGCTCGCGGAGAGCAACCCGAAGTGCTCTTTTGGGTGGGCTGTGCCGGGAGTTTTGACGACCGGGCAAAGAAAATTACCAAGGCCTTTGTGAAACTCTTGCAGAAAGCAGGGGTTTCCTTCGCGGTGCTCGGCACTGAAGAAAGCTGTACGGGCGACCCTGCCAAACGGGCCGGGAACGAGTTCCTCTTCCAGATGCAGGCGGCAGTGAACATACAGGTTCTCAACGGCTATGGGGTACGCAAAATTGTAACTACCTGCCCGCACTGCTTCAACACCCTTAAGAACGAATATCCGCAACTGGGGGGGCAGTACGAGGTTGTGCATCATACCTCCTTCCTGAAAAGTTTGCTCGATGACGGGCGCCTGAAACTGGAGGGAGGCACCTTCCGGGGCAAACGCATCACCTACCACGACCCCTGTTACCTGGGGCGTGCCAATGGCATTTATGAGGCCCCGCGCGAGCTCATCCGCAAGCTCGACGCCGAACTGGCCGAAATGAAGAGCTGCCGCCAGCGGGCCCTGTGCTGTGGGGCCGGGGGGGCACAAATGTTCAAAGAGCCTGAAAAGGGAGATAAAGACATCAATATAGAGCGCACCGAGCAGGCCCTGGAAACCGATTCCGGAATCATCGCAGCTTCATGTCCTTTCTGCAACACCATGCTCACCGATGGGGTTAAAGGAAAGGCCCGGGAAGGTTCAGTGCGGGTACTGGATGTAGCCGAGTTGCTGGCCGGTGCTGCAGATTTGTAACGAATAAGCATAGTAGGCCCATGCTCGTCCCATTTGAAGAATTGCCCGAAACCGCCCGTGTCTGGATCTACCAGGCCGACAGGGCACTTACCTCTGAAGAAGTACGCGAAGCCAAAGCGGCTCTGCAAGCATTCCTGAGCCAGTGGACGGCCCACGGGGCCGATCTGCATGCGGGCTTTCTGATGCCGTATGACCGTTTTATTGTTATCGGGCTTGACCAGGGGCCCCATTCAGCTTCAGGCTGTTCCATCGACGCTTCGGTGCACTTCATCCAACAACTGGAAACCCGTTTCGGACTGGTTTTGCTCGATCGGATGAATGTGACTTTCAGGCAGGGAGACCACATTGCCTACAAGCCCCTGCAAGATTTCCGGAAGATGGCGCGTTCGAAGGCGGTCTCCGGAAACACCATCGTCTTTAACAACCTGGTAAACAATAAGTACGAATTTGAGCGCGACTGGGAAGTACCGGCCTCTGAGAGCTGGCACAACCGGTTTTTTTGAACGTTCCCCGTTTTGGATCGGGCGTTGCCCGCTAAAGGGCAAAATGCATGCTATGAAGCGGAAATGGCTTTTACTACTTACAGGCTTGCTGCCGGTTATGGGGGCCTCCCAGACCGATCCGCTGATCACGCCCGACAGTGCAGCCCAGGCTGCCTGGGTGGAGTCTGCCTACAAAGGCATGTCGCTCGAAGACCGGATTGGCCAGTTGTTTATGGTGCTGGTCTCCTCCGCACAAGGCAAGGCTACCCAGGAGCAGGTTACGGGTTGGATCCGCGATTACGGCATCGGAGGGGTGGTCTTCAGTACCGGAGGGCCCGTGCGCCAGGCACGCATGACCAATGCTTTCCAACAGGCCGCCAAGACCCCCCTGCTCATTGCCATGGACGCCGAATGGGGCCTGGCGATGCGTCTCGATTCCACCTATGCCTTTCCCTGGAACAGTACCCTTGGCGCCATTCGCGATAGCGCCCTGCTGGTTGAAATAGGGCAGCAAATCGGCAAACATGCCAAACGCCTGGGGGTACAGATCAATTTCGCCCCGGTGGCCGACATCAATACAAACCCGGCCAACCCCATTATCGGCAACCGCTCCTTCGGCGAAAGGCCCCAAATCGTATCCCGACAGGCACGCCTGCTCATGCAGGGCATGCACCAGGCGGGAATCCTCACCAGCGGGAAGCATTTCCCGGGCCACGGCGACANCTCCGTCGATTCGCACAAGGCACTGCCGCAGATCCCCTTCGACCGCGGGCGGCTCGATTCGGTGGAGCTGGCCCCTTATCGCGAGCTCATCGGCGCGGGGCTGCCGTCGGTTATGATCGCCCACCTGAACGTACCCGGCCTCACGGGATCGCCCGATATGCCCACCTCCCTGTCTGAAGGCTTGATACAAAGTGTTTTACGCGAAGAACTCGGTTTTCAGGGACTGGTCTTCACAGATGCCCTGAATATGAAGGGCGTCACCTCCTATGGGGAAGGAATAAATACTTCCCTGACCGCCTTCCTGGCCGGTAACGACATCTTGCTGATGCCCGAGAACCTCGGCGCAGACCGGGCTGCTTTCCTGGAGGCGTACCGTACCGGGCTTATCACGGAAGAGCGCCTGTCGGCTTCTGTAAAGAAGATATTGCAGGCCAAGTACAAAGCGGGCCTGCACAAGCTTGCCCCAATAGACCTGGAGGGGCTTACCGAAGAGCTGAATGCCCCCGAGAATGACCTGCTCTACGAGCGGGCCATGGAAGCGGCAATAACGGTCTTGAAGAATAAGGTCTCCATCCTGGGGATACGCCGGCTCGAAAACAAGAAAATCGCCTACGTAAAGATGGGCGACGACGCCCATCAATGGTTCCTGGACCGGCTGCGCCTCTACGCCGATGTAGATGAGGTTTCGGCAACGGATATCAACACGCTGAAAGCCCGCTTGGAACCCTATAACCTCGTGCTCATCGGCATGCACCAGCCGAACGACTCGCCCTGGAAAAAGCACGCTTTCACGCCCGAACAGCGCGAGTGGCTGCAGCAACTGGCCGGCATGCGCACTGCCAATACTATCCTGACGGTATTTGCCCGCCCGTATATTTTAGGCGATATCCCATCTTTCGATGCCCTTGACGGGGTGGTAATGGCCTATCAAAACAGCCAAATTGCACAGGAAACGGCAGCTGAGCTGTTATTCGGGGTTTTTCCTGCCAAAGGCAGGTTGCCGGTTTCGGCCCATCCCGAATTTCCAGCCGGCAGCGGTTTGGACCTTCCGGCCCTGCTCAGGCTCGGATACACCCTGCCCGAACGCGTGGGGTTCGACCGAAAGCGGCTGTCACGAATCGACACCCTGGTACAGGACGGGATAGATTCCCTGATGTTTCCGGGTGCCCAGGTGCTGGTGGCCCGACAGGGGCAGGTGGTCTACCACAAAGCCTTTGGGAAACACACCTACGACGGCAATCAACCCACCACCCTGACCGACCTGTACGACCTGGCTTCCCTGACCAAGATACTGGCCACCCTGCCAATGCTCATGTCTATGGAAGAAAAGGGCGAAATCAGGCTCAACGACACCTTCGCCGACCTGAACCCGGCCTATGCCAATACAGACCTGAAGGGGGTAACCGTACTTAAGGCCCTGAGCCATTACGGGCGTTTACCCTCCTGGATCGCCTTTTACCTCGATACGCTCGGGAAAGACCGCAGGCCCTCGCCCAATTTTTACCGGCACAGCCCCTCGGAGGGTTTCTCGATCAAGGTAGCCGAAAGCATGTACCTGACCACGGCCTATACCGATTCCATCTACAGCCGTATCGGACGGCAGGAGCTCAAATCGAACCGGTACCGGTACAGCGACATCGCCTACTACGTCTTTAAAAAGTACATTGAGAGCAAACGCGGCGAGCCGCTTGACGCCCAGGTCCGGGAATTCCTCTACGAGCCGATGGGGGCCACCCGCACCACGTACAACCCCCTTGACCGCTTTCCAATGGCGGACATAATCCCCACTGAAATAGACAACTATTACCGCTACCAGACCGTGCAGGGCTATGTCCACGATATGGGGGCCGCCATGCTGGGCGGGGTAGGAGGGCATGCCGGGCTATTCAGCAACGCCAACGGGGTAGCCAAAATCATGCAAATGTACCTGCAGGGCGGGGTATACGGCGGAACGCGTTTTCTGGAAGAACGAACCATCGAGAAGTTCAACAAGTGTTATTTCTGCAACAACCACGTACGACGCGGGGTGGGGTTCGACAAACCTGACCTGAATGAGAAAGGGCCTACCTGCGGATGTGTTTCGCGCCGGAGCTTTGGCCATAGCGGCTTTACCGGCACCTATACCTGGGCCGACCCGGAAACCGACATCGTATACGTCTTCCTTTCCAACCGCACCTATCCCTCTTCCTCGAATAACCTGTTGAACCGCACCGGCCTCAGAACCCGCATCCAGCAGGCGATTTATGATTCCCTTATTAACTAGGGACGCATTTAAAACGTAGTTTTGCTGGTATGAAAATTGCCATTGTCTGTTACCCAACCTTTGGCGGGAGCGGTGTTGTAGCCACCGAATTGGGGATTTCCCTGGCCCAGCGCGGGCATGAAATCCACTTCGTTACCTACCGTCAGCCCGTGCGCCTCGAATTGCTGAGCAGCAACATCCACTTCCACGAAGTGCACGTACCCGAATACCCCCTCTTTCATTACCAGCCTTACGAACTGGCCCTTTCCAGCAAACTGGTCGATACGGTCAAAATGTTCGGCATCGAATTGTTGCATGTGCACTATGCCATCCCGCACGCCTACGCGGGCTATATGGCGAAAAAAATCCTGGAGGAAGAGGGTATTATGCTGCCTATGATCACCACCCTGCACGGCACCGACATTACCCTGGTGGGCAATCACCCGTTCTACAAGCCGGCTGTGAATTTCAGCATCAACAAATCAGACGTGGTTACCTCGGTTTCCGAAAGCCTGAAGCAAGACACCCTGGCCTTCTTTGATATCAAGAATGACATCCATGTCATCCCGAACTTTGTCGACAAGAAGAAATACGCCCGCACCAAAGATAACTGCCACCGTGCCCTGATGGCGCGTGACGAAGAGCGCATTATCACCCACGTGAGCAATTTCCGGAAGGTAAAGCGGGTGCCCGACGTGGTATCGGTTTTCTACCAGGTTCAAAAGCAAATCCCGTCCAAGCTCATTTTGGTGGGTGAAGGCCCCGAGAAGGAGGGGGTAGAGCGCCAGGTAGAAGAATTGGGCATCATGGATAAAGTGGTTTTTTTAGGAAACAGCAACGAGGTGGAACACATCCTTTGCTTTTCTGACCTGTTCCTGCTGCCTTCTGAACAGGAGAGTTTCGGCCTGGCAGCCCTGGAGGCCATGATTACCAAAACCCCCGTTATATCCAGTAATACAGGCGGTATCCCAGAACTGAACCAGCACGGGGTAACCGGCTTCTTAAGCAATGTGGGCGATATCGACGACATGGTGCAAAACGCCCTGGCCATCCTGAAAGATGACCAAACCCTGGAACGCTTCAAGGCGAACGCCTACGAGGTGGCCTGCCGGTTCGATATCCAGCATATTTTGCCACTCTACGAGGCGGTTTATAAAAAAGCCTACGATTCCCGTTTTAAAAATGTTTAATCCTATCGATTAGCTAGGATAATTCTCATTTCCTTGTATCTTTGCCGCGACCGAATCGGGCGATTGCCCAATTGTCCCGTATTCTGATCACTGGACGAGAAATTTTAGTACCTTTTAGTCCAACAATCAACTTAACCGGGTAGGCTGTGCTGTCATTTGGACGTTTGCGCATCTCCGGTATTTATTGGGGAGCATACTATGGACAACCTGACCAACCTGGCCATTAAGGCGGCCGTGGATGCCGGCAAGGCTATCTTAATGATTTATAACGAGGAGGGCGAAATTGAGGTTCAGACCAAAGAAGATCAGTCACCTCTGACCAAAGCCGACGAGGCATCCAACGCCATTATCAATACTTACCTGCGCCAAACCGGCATTCCCATTATCAGTGAAGAGAACCGGCAGATCGAATACGGGATGCGCAAAACCTGGGATTCGTGCTGGATTGTGGACCCGCTCGACGGCACCAAGGAATTCATCAAGCGCAACGGGGAATTTACCGTAAACATAGCCCTGTGCCAACAGGGGGCACCGGTGTTCGGGGTTATCTACGTACCCGTAACCCGCGAACTCTATTACGGGGATGTAGAGCGGGGCAGGTCATACAAACATACCTTGAACGACAGCCACGACCTGGAAATCGCCCTATTTGGGAACGCCTATGAAATACATCCCGGTTCTGACGATACAACCCAGATTCGCGTGGTGGGCAGCCGTTCGCATATGAATCCGGAAACAGAACAGTACATCGAGTCGTTGAAGGGCTCCTTTGAAAAGATTGAAATTGTTTCAAAAGGTAGTTCGCTGAAGTTCTGCCTGGTGGCCGAGGGGAAAGCAGACGTATATCCCCGGTATGCCCCGACCATGGAATGGGATACGGCGGCGGGGAGCGCCATTGTGGAGGCGGTGGGCCTGCAGGTTATTTCACGCGAAACCGACCAACCGCTGCGTTACAACAAGGAAAATTTGCTGAACCCCTATTTCCTTGTGCGCGCCTGATGAAGGACCAAACCTATAAAAGGCACCTTGCCAAAACCATTACCTGGCGTATGGTGGGTACGCTCGATACGATCCTCATATCCTGGATCGTGACGGGTAACCCGTTTATGGGTTTGAAAATCGGAGGGACTGAGATCGTAACCAAAATGCTGCTGTACTACCTGCACGAGCGGTTCTGGTTTCGGAGTAAGATCCCGGAAAGCCGCAAACGACATTTGCTCAAAACGGTTTCCTGGCGGGTGATAGGCACGTTAGACACCATGTTGCTCGCCTGGATTATTTCGGGAAACCCCCTGACAGGTTTTAAAATCGGCATGGTGGAAGTGGTGACCAAAATGATCTTTTACTACCTGCACGAACGTGTTTGGTACAATATTAATTACGGGCTTGGAATCCGCACCAAAAGAGAGTAGCCATGGCAGAACACATTGTCCCGCATTCCTATCGCATTACCCGCCAAGACCGCAGCAAGGCCAATGGTCACGAATCCTTTCTGGTTCTATTCACAGGCCTCTCCGGTTCCGGGAAATCGACCCTGGCGAACGCCGTCGAACAGGTTTTGTTTCGACGGGGGATCAGTACTTATGTGCTCGATGGGGACAATGTGCGCTCAGGCATCAACAAGAATTTGAGCTTCAGCCCCGAAGACCGTTCGGAGAATATCCGTCGAATCGGGGAACTTTGCCGTTTGTTCGTGGATGCCGGCCTTGTGGTTTTGGCTGCTTTTGTGGCCCCTTACCGGGTAGACCGGGCCATTATACGCGATTTGGTCGGACCCGAGAACTTTATAGAGGTGTATGTGAACACCAGCCTGGAAATTTGTGAAGGGCGCGATGTCAAAGGCTTATATGCCAAGGCGCGGAAGGGTGAAATCAAAAATATGACGGGAATATCGGCCCCGTACGAGGTTCCTGTAAACCCCGATCTCGTCGTATCTGCCGAGCAAACCGTCAAAGAATCAGTCGACCGGGTTATGAGGCTTGTTGAACAAAAATTAAGGCACAAAACATGAGCAAATACTATCTGAACTATCTCGACGAGTTGGAGGCCGAAGCCATATTCGTCCTGCGGGAAGTCTGGGCCCAGTTCCAGAACCCGGTCATCCTCTTTTCAGGCGGGAAGGATTCCATTGTGGTAACCCACCTGGCCCGGAAGGCTTTTTACCCGGCCCGGATCCCCTTTGCCCTGATGCATGTCGATACCGGCCATAACTTTCCTGAAACCATGCAGTTTCGAGACAGCCTCATCGAAGAGCTCGGGGCGCGCCTTATTGTCGGCTCCGTTCAGGAATCCATCGACCAGGGCCGCGTGGCCGAAGAACGGGGCAAGAACGCGACCCGGAATGCTTTGCAAATTACCACCCTGCTAGATGCGATTGAGTTTAATAAGGTAGACTGCGCAATCGGGGGCGGTCGACGCGACGAGGAAAAAGCCCGCGCCAAGGAGCGCTTTTTTTCACACCGCGACGACTTTGGCCAATGGGACCCCAAAAACCAGCGCCCGGAGCTCTGGAATATCTTTAACGGCAAGTATTTCGAGGGGGAACATTTCCGGGTTTTCCCGATCAGCAACTGGACCGAGATGGACGTCTGGAACTACATACTCCGGGAACAGATTCAGATCCCATCCCTGTATTATGCCCATGAGCGCGAGGTTATCTGGCGGAACAACTCCTGGATCCCCAAATCGGAATTCCTGATCCTGGATGAGCGGGAGGTAATCGTCACCAAAAAAATCCGGTTCCGCACCCTGGGAGACATCACCATTACCGGAGGTATCGAATCCGATGCCGACACTCTGGAAAAAATTGTTCAGGAAGTGTCGGCCATGCGCCAGACCGAGCGCGGGAACCGGGCCGATGACAAGCGTTCGGAGACCGCCATGGAAGACCGGAAAAAACAGGGTTACTTTTAATCATTTCAGCCCAAACCCATGCAATTAGACAACAACCAACTCCTCAGGTTTACTACCGCCGGGAGCGTAGACGACGGAAAGAGCACGCTGATCGGGCGACTCCTGTACGATTCCAAATCCATTTTTGAAGACCAGCTGGAGGCTGTTAGCAACACCAGCCGGCAAAAGGGGCTCGAGGGGGTAGACCTGGCCCTCTTCACAGACGGCTTGCGCGACGAACGGGAACAGGGCATCACCATCGATGTGGCCTATCGTTATTTTACCACCCCTAAGCGTAAATTCATCATAGCCGACACCCCGGGGCACATCCAGTATACCCGGAATATGGTCACGGGAGCATCCACCGCAAATGCCGCCATTATCCTGGTCGATGCCCGGCACGGTGTTATCGAACAGACAAAGCGGCATACCTTTATCGCATCCCTGCTCAACATTCCCCATGTGTTGGTGTGCGTCAATAAAATGGACCTGGTCGATTATAAGGAGTCGGTATTCCAACAGATCACCCTCGAATTTGAAGATTTTGCCTCCAAGATGCTTATCCCGGATATCCGCTATATCCCCATTAGCGCACTTTTGGGCGACAACGTGGTGAACCGGTCAGAAGATATGCCCTGGTACCAGGGCGCCCCGCTGCTGCACACCCTGGAAACCCTCCACATCAGCAGCGATATCAACAAAGTCGATGCCCGGTTCCCGGTACAGACCGTCCTGCGGCCGCAAAGCAAGGAGTATATCGATTACCGGGGCTATGCCGGCCGCGTGGCGGGCGGTGTATTCCGGGTAGGGGATGAGATAACCGTACTGCCGTCGGGCTTCGTTTCGCGCATCAAGGGTATAGACGGCCCGAATGGCCCCCTTGGGGAAGCCTTTGCGCCCATGTCGGTATCCATCACCCTGGAAGACGATATCGATGTGAGCCGTGGCGACATGCTGGTGCGTTCAAACAACCAGCCCACTGTAACCCAAGATCTGGAGGTGATGCTCTGCTGGCTGAACAACAAACCGGCCAGACCCAGGGCGAAGTACACGGTCATGCATACCACCAACGAGCAAAAGGCCATGATCAAAGAGGTGGTGCACAAGATCGACATCCACACCCTGAACCGGAATCCCGATGATGTCCAGCTCAATATGAACGATATCTGCAAGGTGAAGCTGCGCACCACCCAGCCCCTGATGATAGATCCGTACCGGGAAAACCGCAGCACGGGCAGTCTGATCCTGATTGACGATGCCACCAATGAAACGGTAGCCGCCGGTATGGTGGTGTAATTTGCCTCTGATCGCCGCATCAGGGCGAACACATTTGTATTTTGTCGACTGCCGCAGGCGGCGGTGAACCGTTGATGCCGACTTTCGGGTGATAGAACGAAGTTTCCGGGTATTTCAAAGGCATATGCTTTACTAGTTTTGGAGAGGGCCTTACCTTTGCCCTACCCAAACTTATTCGCCATGAAAGTGCGTGCTTCCATTTTTGCCCTCATAGGGGGCCTGTTTATGCAAGGGCTCAGCGCCCAGGAACCCCTCCCGGAACTCACCTCCAAAGACAGTATTGTCAGTAAAGCCTGGATTGTCGGGCTGGGCATCAACATCATCGACGATTCCGGCGATGCCTTCAATGATTTCACCACGGTTAAGGACCAGTGGAATATGGTGCCGTACCCGAGCCGCCTGAGCATCGGCCGCTATTTTCGCAGCGGGCTGGGGGTGGAGCTCATCGGCTCTGTAAACCGTTATAAAGCAGGCAATATTATAGACGGGGTGGTAATTTCAGAAGATATTCCCTATTGGGCCGTCGATTCCCGCCTGAGCTACGATCTGAACAAACTGGTAGGGGAAACCGGTTTTTTTGACCCCTACCTGGGGGTTGGGCTGGGCATCTCCGATGCGAATAACGAAACGCGAGGCACCTACAATGCGGTTGTGGGCTTCCGACTCTGGCTTTCAGAGCAATGGGGGGTAGACCTCAACTCCAGCGGGAAATGGCGCATGACCGACCCGGCCAGCAACCATATCCAGCATGCCGCAGGGGTGGTTTACCGCTTCGGCATCGAAAAGGAACTGAGTAAGAAGGGCCTCGAAAAAGCAGCCTTGCGCGAGCAGATGCTGGCCGCCGAGCAGCAGCGGCAAGATTCCATCCGCCAGGCCGAAGAAGCTGCTGAACGCCTGAGGCAGCAACAAGAACGCGAACGTGCGGCCCAGCTTGCCGCCGAGCGCGAGGCAGCTGCCCGCGAGGCCGAACTGCGCCGCCAGGATTCCCTGAAACAGGCCCTGAAGGCTATAGGGGAGGTGCACTACGCCTACAATTCCTCTTACCTGACTACCGAAAACAAGGAAGTATTGGGGCGCGTGGCCGCGTTCATGAAGGAAAACCCTTCCCTGCAATTTGAACTGCACGCCCATGCCGATTCCCGTGGACGGGCCGAATACAACCAATGGCTTTCCGAGCGTCGTGCCCAGCGGGTGTTCGACTACCTGCTAGCCCAGGGAGTCGATGCCGGCCGTCTCAGGGCCATCGGCCACGGGGAGACCGAGTTACTCAATCACTGCGCTGATGGGGTGAATTGCACAGCCGCAGAACATGCGGTGAACAGGAGGTGTGAGATGGAGATTACGCGGTTCTAAAATTTTTCATGTCTCAGAGACAAGGTCAGTTTGGGAGAATAGCACTTGTTAGATACCTATAAGTTCAATTTAGGTATTTGTAGTGATTTAGGTTTTTTCAGTATCCTTAAGAATATGTAATAAGCTAAATACCAGTAAACCCGAAACAATTGAGTTACTACTGGCAGGTGAGCAATATCACTTTGAGAAAGCCAGTCAGCTTTTTATTTTAAAATATTGTCAATTCAGGCATTTATTCTTTGCTTAGCCTATAGAGGGTTTTTAGTTGATATTTGAATATTTATTGGCATCATTACATAATAAACCAATATGTCTGTGTTAAGGAACGATTTCTATTCTGGTTTATTTGAGAAGCGAACGGTGCAAGGCGTTTTTAAAAATATTCAGTACACAGGCTTGAAATATGGATCGGCAGAGTATATTGAACCCCTGATAAAAACGTCGAAAGTCCCGTCGACTCTGAGGGTTCATTTTGTTCCGGATTACCTAATTCCGGAGATCAAGGCGCCGTATCAAGTATTTAAATCCTATCATGTAGAGGGGTTTGCAATCGAATTAGAGGGACATCAGAGCCTGGAGGAATATATAGCCGGTCATTTAAAGCCACGTCTTCGCACCTCGGTCCGAAATAATCCCGGGAAGTTGGAAAAGGATTATGTGATCTCCTACCAATGGTATTATGGAGATATCCAGAAAAGCACATATGATACCCTTATGGAGGAAATTCGGGTAATGTTGCTTTCACGCTTCACTGAACTTGATAAAACCAATGAGCGGATTTCCGAATGGGCACGACTATTACCCATTATTTATCCCCTGATCCTTAATAAGCAGGCTTCCATATTTGTGGTAAGAGATTCAGGTAAACCCATCGCTGCGTCAGTGAACTATCATATGGATCCTGTGTTTTGCCTATTTATTCCGGCTTTCGACCCCGATTACTCCAAATATGGATTAGGTCATGTGTTGATTTCCAAGCAATTGGAATGGTGTCTCCGGAATAATTACAAGCTATTCGATATGATGAGAGGTGATTTGCGCTATAAAAGGGATTGGTGTAATAGGGTTTATAAATTCCATACCTGGGTGCTATATGATGCATCCAATATATCGGCAAAGTGCCGTGCTTATTTCCTGCATCAGATGCAATTAATTAAAATGCAATTGAAAATCATGGGTGTAGATCAATGGTATAAAGCAATGATGGAGTTCTATCACCGGATAAAGAACATGAAATTGGTGTCAAATAAGTAAGAAACGATACTATTCAACCTTATTCGAAGGGTGATTTTTGTAATTCTTTTTCTCATGCCAAATACTTCCGGTTTTATTTCTCTTAATGCCGCACTCGTATTGATTAAAATTAGCTCAATTTATAAGTATCCCAGCTACTAATAATATTGAAGCGTCGGGGAAATTTGCCAAAGACTTTCGTTGATATCCTGAATAAGAATGCTAACTTCTATTTAATTAGCGACAAAAATTGTTCCTTTAGCATAGTGCATAATTACTATAAACTTCACACTTCCATTTTTGCTTTTCTTTTCCCTATTTCTGAAAGTTTACAATGGTGAGAGCAAAGCTTTTAATCCGAAATTGATTTTAGTGTATGTAATTTAAGATTCAGGAGAATTGTTTTGCCGATTTGTTTGATAACTCAAATTTATTCTAATTGGTAGGATATTTTGTTTGTGTCAATCTTTAATCTTCTGACGCTTTAGTAATTAATCCTGACTTTAAAAATGCACATCATTTTGTTCCAAGTAAAAACGAGGTCAGAATGTTATTATTGAGACTGGAAATAATGTTCTCAACGGATTACCGATAAGGCTGTGCAAATTCCAATCGCTGTCCTTCCTGGGATCCGAGTAGTACGTATTCCGAGCCTTTTGTAAGCTCAAATACCCTGATACCGGAAACCGGCTCATTCTGGGTATAGGCAAAATCATATAATGGCCT